>CAIRDP010000067.1 GCA_903877385.1 uncultured Bacteroidales bacterium | reverse complement strand
TGGTGAACGTTCTTTTTTGTAATTTAGATTTCACATTTTCCATAGTATAACGATTTTGTAATTATTATCATTTATACTATATTTATCGGAAAATGTCTATCCCGTTCCCAGGTTCTGCCTGGGACGGGATTTAGTACAACAAATCGCTAATCGCAACAAAGCTAATGCAATGTCGCTTAGCAAAGGCGCTGCCTTTGCTGCTGTTAGCGGCGAAACGTTAGGCCACATGGCAAAAAAATTCTACCAGAATAGAAAAGTTATTATAAAAGTACTTATATTTGTACCTTATTAGTAACTTAAACAGTAATAAAATGAAAGCTGCAAATTTCACCGAATTTAGAACCAAACTCAAACAATACCTTGACGAAGTTGAAAAAAACAATGAAACCCTTATAATTAAAAGAGGTTCCGGTCATGGAGCAGTTCTTTTATCCTTAGATGAATTCAATTCCATTCTTGAAACTGTTCATTTACTGAGTTCAAAGAAAAATGCTGATAGACTTTATGAATCTATTAATCAGATAAAAACAGGTAAAACAGTTCATAAAGAATTAATTGAAGAGAAATGAAAATTGTATTCTCGAAAAATTCATGGGAAGATTATATTTCCTGGCAAAAGGAGGATAGAAAAATCCTAAAAAAAATTAATGAGCTAATAAAGGATATCCAAAGAACGCCTTATGAAGGAATTGGAAAACCTGAACCCTTAAAATATGATTTAACAGGATTATGGTCCAGAAGAATTGATCGAGAGCATCGACTAGTCTATCAAATAAGAGGTGAAGAACTTTTAATCTACAGTTGTCGGTTTCATTATGATAATTAAAAAACCACGTGGCCAAACAAGCCGCTAATCGCAACAACGCTGGCGCAAAGTTGCTTATCAAAGGCTCTGCCTTTGCTGCGTTTAGCGGCACGTTATGCACTATAAATTTTTTGCGACACATGGTAAGTCAGAAGGATTTTAAGTTAATTGAATTAAGAATTATTGAACTTTTTAAATCAGTTTCGTTAGAACCATTTAAATCAAAAGAAACGATCCAACATTATTTAATTTAACACCACACCCAAATCGCTAAACAATCGCTAAACGCATGTTAGGACACATTATTAAGAAGGTTCTTAAAAACAAGCAGAACGGAATTTGTCTTTAATTTTCGCCCTTCCATGAAACACCTTGCCCTCATCATGATTATCATTATCCCGATGCTTGCGTTTTCGCAGCATGATATGAGTCCCTTATCTCCTTTAAACTATTCCTGGAAGCTTGTCGGGAATAATGGAGAAGTGCTATCCGGTGCGGAATATCCAAGTATTGCATTCGGCCCAGACAGCCTTGCATATGTAGGTTTTTGTTCTGACGCTCGCGGTAATGCTGCTTTGTCAAAATTTGATGGAAATCATTGGATCAATCTTGTTTCGGGCCCACCTTTTATTAATGCTTACAACATCCTGAGATTCAGCCCGGTGGACAACCTTCCGTATATGGCTTTTACAGATGTATGGCCCCAGGTGACTGTACTGAAATATAATGGTTCGGGTTGGAGTGTGGTAGGATCAGAAGATTTTACACCCGGGGAAGCTGGCTATCTTAGCTTTGAATTTAATCCGGTAGACGGTAAACCTTATGTGTGTTTTCGAGATGAATCGCATTCGGGGAAAGCGTCTGTAATGAAATTCGATGGCAGTAGTTGGGTAATGGTAGGAAACCCGGGTTTCTCACCCTTACCGGTATATTTCACCAGTATTGCATTTGATGTAACAGGAATACCCTATGTTGCGTTTAGCCTCGGAGATTCACTAAGGGCAGCGGTGATGAGATTCATCCCCGACTTGGGATGGTCCAGCGTAGGTGACACTATGATTTCACCGGGCTGGGCGTATTACCTCTCCCTTACCTTTCCCCCTGCCGGACAACCATACGTCGCATATGATGACGAGATAGACAAATACGATGGTAAATTGAGTGTACAGACATTTGATGGAACCTCCTGGAACTATGTTGGTTCGAGATGGTTTTCACATTCTGATTCTTATTATACAACCCTTCGATTCAGTCCTTTGGGAGACCTCTATGTTAGTTTTTCGGATATGGACTATTGGTGTCCCTCGTTAATGAAATACAATGGATCCGGTTGGGTACAAGTTGGGAGTACATGCATTTATGATGAAGGCAAGTATACCAGCCTGGCATTCAGCCCGGCAGGAGTGCCTTATATAACTTTCCAAAATTCATTGAACGTTGAAAACGTCATGGCCATGAAATACGACTCCGTTTTGGTCGGAGCTAATCAGGCGAAAATGCAGAAGATCTATATTTATCCGAATCCGGCCACAGATCAGATAATACTGGATATACCTGCAGATTGGCAAAGGGCAAGTGTCTCAATTATGAATTTGTATGCGGATGAGGTGCTCCGGTACAAACTGCAAGGTGGAATGACAAGCATAGCCATCAGTTCACTCCCAAAGGCAGTCTATATCATAAAAATATCAGGGGAAAAGGGGGAAAGGGTGTTCAGGATGGTGAAACAATAAAGCTCATCCGGATTAAAGAACAATGTTATTGATTTTAAATAATTCATAATTTCATACAAGAATATCGTTCAATTCATGCAGCATACAACCCACCCTTGGGGAGGGGGTAATTGTATCATTTGAAACTGTGAAATGAGGACATATATATCAATTTTAAGAGGAATTAATGTAAGCGGCCAGAAGATTGTTAAAATGGAGGCCCTTAGAAGCCTGTATGAAGAATTGAATTTTATCAATATTCAAACGTACATCCAAAGCGGGAATGTAATTTTTCAATATCAAAGCTCAGATCAAGAGTATTTAGGGAAAAAGATTTCTGATCAATTATTGAATAAATTCGGATTTGATATCCGGGTGATCCTGCTGAATCCTATTGAATTAAAAGTAATTATAGGCAGGAATCCCTTCACTCAAGACGGCACAAAGTCCATATCCCATCAATATGTTACATTTTTATCGGCCAAACCTGTCGTAAAAAATATAGACCTTCTAACGCAAAAGAGGACCTTGAGCGAGGAAATTGTATTAATAGAAAAAGCTGTTTATCTTTATTGTCCGAATGGATATGGCCGAACCAAATTGACAAATTCATTCATCGAAGACAAATTGAAGGTAAGTGCGACTACGAGAAATTGGAGAACTGCGACTGAATTGCATAATCTGGCTGAACACCAAAAGGAATCTGATTTTACTGCCAGGGAATAATGTATGAAGTTTTTAATCGTAATATTATGAAACGGGTAATTCTGACAATCGGCCTTTTCCTCATTATTCAGTACTCTTTATGCCAGAATCAATTAGGCATGAAAGTTGGATGTAATTATTTTAACATCCTTAAAGACAATACCAGCTACGATCATAGTTCAAGCTTTTCTTATAATCATAATTCAATTTAGCTTATAAAAATCGGTGATCAAAGGTTAAAGCAACTGACATTCACTCTGAATAAAACATGAAAAAATTATTTTTATTAATGGTCGCAGCAGCAGCCTTTAACCTGTCAGAAGCTCAGGGCTGGCATTGGATTCGTCCGCTTCCAACAGGGAATAACCTGCAATCGGTCTGCTTTGCAAGCCCAACCGTCGGTTACTCCGTTGGTGATCATGGCACCTTTGTCTTCACCGATGATGCAGGGGGCAGCTGGAATATTCATATTACCGGGACTATTCAAAACCTGCGGTCCTGCTGTTTTACCGACCTTGTGACAGGTTATGCCGTGGGTGATTCGGGGACTATCATTAAGACCTCCGACCGAGGGATCAACTGGACAAGGGAGTCTTCGGGAACCTTTTATCACTTAACTTCGGTTAGCTTTCCAGATGTGAATACAGGATATATTACAGGTATGCATGGTGCCTTTCTGAAGACCACCGATGGAGGGGACCATTGGGTTTCGATGAATTGCGGGACTACTGAAGATCTTAATTCGGCGTTTTTCCTGGATGCGGATACAGGCTTTGTGGTGGGCGCAAACAGTACAATGCTGAGGACCAATAACGGCGGCAACAGCTGGATAGCACAGAACGCAAACTGTTACCACGCGATAACTTCCATATACTTTACTGATTCTAACCATGGGCATGCGGTGGGAGATTATACTTCAGTTATGAAAACCAGCGATGGCGGGATTACATGGACTGATCAGAGTCTGGGAGGTACAAGCAATCTGACATCCATCTGGTTTACAAGTGCGAATGTGGGCTGGCTCTGCGGCTGGCAGGGGTTTTTATACTGTACCACCGATGGAGGGGCCACCTGGACCAGTCATATGCAGGATCCCAATTCATTTTTCAGCTCGATTAGATTCACCGATGCTAATACGGGTTATGCAGTGGGTCAATACGGGATCATTTACAAAACAACTGACGGGGGGACCACCTGGAACAAGTTCATGCCTGCGACCAATGCCCAGCTGACCTCAATCAGTTTTCCAGACAGTTTGAACGGGTATGCCATAGGGGAGCTTGGAACGGTATTGAAAACTACCAACGGAGGTGCCTCATGGACCAATAAGTATTCGGGAAACCATTTTTATTTATATTCTTCAGCGTTTCTGAGTAAGGATACTGGCATTGTGGCAGGCGCAACATTGAACGCAGTATATCTTCCTGAATGGACCCTGGTATTAAAAACGACCGACGGAGGTAATACATGGGCCGACGTAAGCCCGGTGGGGGGCTGGTATATAACATCAGTTGTTTTTACCGATAAGCATACGGCTTATGCCTGCGGCGCCGGCATTGCAATACCCCCAGGCGTTATTTTTAAAACTACGGATGCCGGGAATACCTGGAATATAATATACACCGATCCGGGAAGATGGCTGTTTTCATTGTATTTCGTGGATGAGCTCACGGGATATGCGGCCTGCGATTTCGGGGGGATTATAAAAACGACCGACGGCGGCAACACCTGGACCGATCTTCCAAGCGGTACTCCCGACAGGCTGTATTCCATATTTTTTACAGATGCTTTTACAGGTTATGCTGCCGGAGGTAACCAGGGATATAATGCCACTATCGTGAAAACCACCGACGCAGGATCGACCTGGTCGGTCATAGATCCTGGAATTAACCATTGCTTTTACTTTGCTTCCTTTATAAATGCAAACACAGGATTTGCCGGGGGGGAATTCGGGGTAATTGCCAGGACTGATGATGCAGGCCTGACATGGTCGGTCCAGAATTCAGGCACCTATAATGACCTGTGGTCGGCTTGTATCACCGATACTGCAACAGCTTACGTATCCGGAATAGGTGGCAGCATATTAAAGACCACGACGAAAGGGGATTTTCCGACAGGGATCAGTCATAATACAGCCGGGCCGGAGCCGCTTAAAGTTTACCCCAATCCTGCTCCCGGGAAGTTTGTTATTGTGATGCCTGAACCGGTCACAAGGGCGCAGCTTTCGATACTTACCATGAGTGGGAAGGAAGTCATAAACATGGCATTCAGCGGGAATTCCGTGCAAGCCGATATCAGCTCCCTGCCCGATGGGATCTATATTGTGAGGCTAACCTCCGAAAAATCGGTGGAGGTTGGAAAACTTATTAAAAGGCCCTGAAATGAATTTACACCTTCTGCATAATTTAAGGAGCTTTGCAGAATCTTTTCATTAATTCTTAGATTAGAAATTCAAATTATATGAGTATGAATAAGCTTATAATCTTTCTGCTCTGCCTGGTCCTGGGCCCCGGTGTGTATGCTCAAACTCCCGTAGCCTTGGAAATCCTGCAAAAATCCAGGGCCGAATGCCTTAAGATCCGGAACGGCAATTATGAGCTTACCCAGTACCTGAAATTTATCGGGCAAACCGATACCATGGTAATTTCAGAAAGATGCTATTTCAGAAAGATGCCTGCCGACACTATTTACGGCTGGGCATTTCACTATCAGAGGATGAGGGGAAAAACAGATTTCGGCGAGGTGATGTATTCAGGCGAGGACCTTATAAGCACTAATCCTGCCGACAGCACTGCCGAAATCATCAGTGTTTCAAAATCGGGTAAGTACCTTGAATCGATAAAACAAAACCATAGTTTTAACCTGTATCAACCTTTTTACATCAAGACCTGCTTCCCATTTATGAATGAGAAGGGGCTGATAAAGGATGAGTTTGATGTGCAAAAAGCCGGGGATGCCATGCTTAATGGCATTGAATGTTACCGTATTATAGCCCGGCAAAAGCCCGGGACCTTTAACACTGCTTTTTTCATCCCCCTCAGGCAGGATTATGAGTACTGGATAGATAAACATACATTTCTCCCCCTTCAGTATACCGACCTGTCCATTGCCCTTATAAATAATGACACCACCGAGCAATTTTTCAGGTTCCAACTTAATCATGTGGATATCAACAATCAAAAAAACGAGAGGGAGTTGTCACTGAATTCCATTCCAACATACTATAAACTTAAGACCTTTGAGGAGGTTAAAGCACCTCCTCCGCTATCAAAGGGAACTCTTGCACCCTTATGGACCCTTGTTTCGCTGAACAATGACACTGTCAAACTAAGCGACCTTAAAGGGAAACCTGTACTGCTTGATTTCTTCTATAAATCATGTTACCCCTGTATGTTAGCCTTGCCGAAATTACAGGCACTGTATGAGAAATATAGAGATGAAGGACTTGTAGTCATAGGGATAGACCCTGTGGATAAAAAGAAAGATGAACTCAGGGCTTTCCTGGCTAAAAAGGGGGTGGCTTATAAAATTCTGCTTTCAGATGAGAATATTCCTAAAGCATATCATGTTTCGGGTTACCCGATGATCTGTTTACTGGATGCCGGGGGAAAAATCGTTTTTTCACTTACAGGATTCGGCCAGGGAATAGAAGATTACCTCGACATGATGATAAAAAAGTCATTGTATGAATAAACTAATAGGCATAGAAGTAAATTAGCAGGCTGAGAGAATTGAATTAAGGGTATTCTATTCAGGCAGTAATGATCTCTATGCCGAAAAGGTGGAACTTTTTACAACCAAATGATACTCAATAACGACCAATAACAAAAGATGAAAGCACTTAAATTATTTTTATCGGCCTTGCTTTTAATAGCCTCGATCGCCTCTTTCGCTCAGCCAGACACATGTAAAATCGGGATGTTTGTCAACTCGATCTATGATATAAATATTGGCGAAAAATGCTTCACTTCAAATTTCTGGATTTGGTTGCTTTATAAAGACAGTACGTTGAATTTTAAGGATGACATAGAGTTCAGGTCGACACAAAAAACAGAATTGTTGCAATTTACTTTGGAAAAAAAGAATGGACTTAACTGGAACACGCAAAAATGGAGAAATATAGTCATGAAAGATTGGGATATCAGGAATTTTCCATTCGATAAGCAATTGCTCACAATGCACCTTGAATCAGCGAATTTGGACACCGGAAAGCTGATTTTCTTACCCGACAAGAAAAATTCCGCAATGGATCCCGCTTTTTACAATAATGAATGGAGAATGACAAATTTCGAAATATCTTCACACATTAATGATTATTCTACCACATTTGGTGATCCGACATTAACAAGAGGCAGTTCCTATTCAGCCATCCAGATAGATATTACCATCCAAAGGACTCATCAATGGATGCTGTTCTTCAAAATGTTTTCAGGGGTGATCATTGCTTTTTTGGTCGGGATGTGCTGTTTCCTGATCGACGTGAGGCAGACCAGTCCGCGGTTCGCCATCGCAGTCGGAGCACTCTGGGCGGCGGTTGCCAGCAAGTTCACACTTGATTCGAGGGTGCCCGACCGGACCACTTTCGATCTTATCGACAGCATACACATCCTTACTTTCTTTATGATCTTTCTGGCCATAATGCTTTCAGCGATTTTCTTTAAAGAAACTCATAGCAGTACCAGCAAAACTTTTGTTTACAGCCGCAAAGCGGACCTCATCGCATTTGGTTCATTCCTGGTTATCTATTTTATTGTCGTTTCCCTGCTTGTCGGTCAAGCCGTTTATTCAAATTGAACCAATTCGTTTATCTGTAAGCATTTCCCAGGGATAACCAAACGCCTGTACCTATAAACTAAACCGGGGAACTCAATGAAAGCCCCGAAATCCACTACCAGTCGGGGATGATGCGCGACAAGCGAAGCTTTCCATTTTCAATGCTGTAGGGAGCTTTATTCATGTTCCACACATAGACCGAAAGCTTGACCGCATTTTGGGGGATCCTGCCGATGAGCATAAGGCTTAGCAGGTGGCCACTGTCCCCGCTCCACTTCTCACGCACCCAATCGAGGGGAATCTTTTCATAATATATGTTTTCACCATTGTTTCCGGTAACCACCGCGGCTATCCAGGTTGTGAAAGGTTTTGATTTGCTTTCGATCTGCAGGTCCAGGCTGAGGCAAAGGGGAGAATTGATGAGTGAGTCGGTCTTAGTCTCGTATAAAGTGAAGAAATCCCCCCCGGTGATGCCCCCGCTTGAAATACCGGATTTCTCATACAGCTGAACCATCTTAACCGGTCTTTTTCTTATGAGGAGATCTCTGCCCGAGTATTCATCATGATCGATGGAATCATAAACATTTCTCCAGCCGGGGTTTGAATTCAAACCGGCAATGATAAAATCGCTGAGGTAGCCGGGATAATCGGAAGAGAATACCTGGGTGAGCCTTCCTCCATTCCTGAAATCCAGGTAGGTCCAGCAAAAATGCCTGCCTTTCTCGCCTCCTACAGTCGGGGGGAGCTTTCCCGGTATGTAATGGGCATACACCTTATCATAAAACCGCTGGGGGATATTATCCGAAACATAGTAGGTAAAATAGCCGAGGTTGAACCTCTGTATAAACTGCAAGGGAAAAAAGAGAAACGGCAGTGAAAGTACCAAACCGAAATATTTATTCCGGCCGCCAAGGAATTTGTCGGCCAGGAATAGGAAGGCCCCGCTAAGGAAAGGAAGAAAATACAAACCGATGCGGTCTTCGGGGTAATTTACCTTGAAAAACCTGGCAAGGACCACCGAGCAGAGAATGTTCCCCGCAACAAGATAAAAGAAGATATTGCTTTTTTCACCCAGGAAGGCTGCTGTCGGGTTTTTAAAAAGATGGTAAAAGAAAACCAGGACGCAGAATACAGCCATTAGTACTACCAGTATTGCGAGCAAATGCTGGTATGAAGGGGCAAGCAGGTTGATCACCGTGCTCACGGTGACTTCCCAGAAGCCTTTGAGGGATCCAGCATACAGGGTGCCGTTCTTGCGGAGTTCAAGCAGGATGAAAGTGAAAAAGATGAGGGGGATTATCCCAATGAAAAGAATGATGGTCGAAAGCTTAAGCCGGGTGAACTTTGCCTGGTTTCGCCGGGTAAGAAGTAAAAAGAAAAGAATTGCAATGAAAATTACCGAGGTATTGATGAGAGGCAGGTTCGCGAAGGTGGCCAGGTTGATCAATAGAAGCGCCGATGCCGCATTATGAAGGCGAAATGTCCTTGCATAGGCAAGCAGCTGCCATGAACCTCCAAGCAAGAGGGCCATCGAAATCCCGTACCCTCTTGAAATCCCGAAAAATTCAATAAAACTCTGGCAGAGGCATATCGTCAGCATGAAAGCCCATCTCAGGAACTTATTGCTGATCTCCTGGCCTGTCTTAAAAACGAAGTAAAATAATACGGGTACGAACAGCAGGTTGGGCAGGCGCAACGAAAGCGGGGAGGACCCGAAGATGCGGTATGAGACCCAGCTCAGGGCCGAATTGAGAAAATGATTATTGACGTCCATGTGGGCTTTAAAGGGCAGGAATCTGCCTGGCTGGACGTAATAAAAAAATGTAGCCACCTCATCATGGGCAAACGGGATGCAAATTGCTCTCAGCCATAGATAAACCCAGATGAAAATGAAGAGTAAAAAAAAGATTTTCTTTTCAGAGACCCTGTCATTAGCCATGATGTGTGATTTTAGAGGAACTATTGCGAAATGCTTCCGTTCGAAAATTCAGTCTTCACGGTAATATAGCCCGGGTAAGACAGGCTTGTACCATTCACCAGTATCCCCGGCTTGAGTTTCAGCTTGAAACGCGTAGGACTGTGGCTCACCCCGGCAAGGTTGAAGCCGAAATTAAGCACGGCATCCATTGATTTCCCTTTCAGCGATTGTTTCAGGTCCATATCCAGCTGAACGGGAATAATGACAGATGAAGAAGGGGGCACGGTAATAGGTTTCATATAGGCTCCCTGTATCATCTGGATATCGTCGATGTAAACGATATATTCCAGGCTGTTGATGCCTGCAGGAGCGGCATTTGGATTCTTCACCTCTATCTTCAGCAGAAGGGATAAGGGAAGTTCGGGTTGTGCAAGCGCTCCCATGAATATAGCGAAATCGGCCACTCCCAGGTCCTTCACCGAGGTATATGAATCGACGGAGATCCCCGCAATCATGATATTTTCGGCCGAAAGCAGGCGAAACTCGCAGCTGGCAAGGTTTATGGCGGTTTTGGTTTGCTTTGAAACTTCACAGGACGAGGCTGCAAGGAGCAGGAAAACCGGGAGGGATAGTTTAACAAACGGGTTTATCTTCATTCTGCAAAATTAGGTATTTTAGCAATCCCAAAACCCCAGGCCAATCCATGCGAACTTCAGTGACCGGTCTTGCCTCATTCCTGCTTAGCCTGGCTTTAAGTATGAACGCCATCGGCCAGGCCCATAAGAAAGAAAACAGTAAGCCTAATTTCATCATCATCCTGGCCGATGACCTTGGTTATGGTGAAACGGGATGTTACGGGCAAAAGCTCATCCGCACACCCAATATTGATAAAATGGCTGAACAGGGCATGAGGTTCACCGATTTTTATGCAGGCAGCACGGTTTGCGCCCCATCGCGCTGCTGCCTGATGACAGGTTTGCATACCGGGCATTCACAGATCCGCGACAACCTCGAGATCGGGCAATGGGACGAGTATTTGGGTCAGGCCCCTCTTGAACCTAACACCTTGACCCTCGGACTGATGCTCAGGCAAGGCGGTTATAAAACGGCCTGTATCGGCAAATGGGGATTGGGAGGCCCGGGGTCCACAGGAGTTCCCGGTAAACAGGGTTTTGATTTCTTCTTCGGCTACCTCTGCCAGCGTCAGGCCCATAACCATTATCCCTCCTATCTCTGGTACAACAATGAAAAGATGCTGACAGGGAACCCCGAATTCAGCCCTCACCAGAAATTAAGCGGGGATCCCAAAAACCCGGGCAGTTATAAAGAATACAAGGGCACGTCTTATGCCGATGAACTGTTCACCGATGAAGCCCTGAATTATATCAAATCCCATAGGGATTCGGCATTTTTTTTACTGCTGACTTACACCCTGCCCCACCTGGCTTTGCAGGTTCCCGACAGCTACCTTTATGGATACCGCAACCTCATGGATGATAAGCCCTATACGGGCCAGATGGGATACCTTCCGTCGCAGTACCCTCATGCCACCTACGCTGCCATGATCAGTGCACTGGATGAGGCGACAGGGAAGATACTGAAGGCACTTGAAGAGAACCACCTCGATTCGAATACCTGCGTGATCTTTACCAGCGATAACGGGGCGACCTTCAGCCTGGGGGGAGCCGATCCTGCCTTTTTTAAAAGCAACGGCCCGCTCAGAGGCGGCAAGGGGAGCCTGTACGAAGGAGGCATAAGGGTTCCTTTCATAGCCTGGTGGCCGGGGAAGATCAGGGGAGGGCAGCTTTGTTCAACCCCCTATGCTTTCTGGGATATCATGCCTACTCTTGCCCAGCTCGCGCATATTGAAGGACCTCAGAACACCGACGGCATCTCCTTTGCCCCGGTGCTGAACGCTGCAAAAAATCCGCAGGTACATGAATTCCTCTACTGGGAGTTTTCAAGCTCGGGCGGCAACCAGGCGATCAGGGCGGGGAAGTGGAAAGAAGTCAGGAAAGATGTGATCACCGACCCCATGAGATCGCCCGAACTGTATGATCTTTCGCTCGATCCTGGCGAGAAGTTCAATGTGGCCGGGCAGCATCCCGAGATCATCGAGAAGATGAAAGAGTATGCCAAAAAGAGGATCCCCACGGCCCGGCACGAGTGGAATTTCATTCACAACTAGACCCGTAATTTGTACATGGTACATGGTACATGGTACATTCTTAATATTCGTCCCAGCTTTTGATCTCGATATCACCTGGCTTCAGAAGGCAGAAGGCCATGATAAACGCATTGGCCAGGTTGGCATTGGTGATGAGGGGAATATTGAAATCTATCGAAGTACGGCGGATGAGGTAATCGTTGTTGAGCTCGCTGCGTGAAAGATTCTTGGGTATGTTGATTACCAGGTCTATCTTTCTTTCCCTGAGGTAATCCACGATGTTAGGTTTCAGGTCTTCGTCGGGCCAGTGAAGTACAGTGGACGAGATGTCGAAGGATTTCAGGAACTCGGCGGTGCCCGGGGTGGCATACAGGTTATAACCAAGCTCGGCCAGTTTGCGGCAGCCTTCCAGCAGGGTGGTCTTTGCTTTTGCAGGCCCGGTTGACAGCATGATGTTTTTACCCGGGATCCTGTAGCCCACGCTTAGCATGGCTTTTAATATGGCTTCATAAAAGGTATCGCCTATGCAGCCCACCTCGCCTGTGGAAGCCATGTCGACTCCAAGCACGGGATCGGCCTTGCTTAATCTTGAAAACGAGAACTGGGGAGCCTTTACCCCGATGTAATCCAGGTCGAACAGCGATTTATCGGGTTTTTCAAAAGGGAGCCCGAGCATCACCTGGGTGCCTATCTCGATAAGGTTTGTTTTCAGGACCTTCGACACGAAGGGAAATGACCTTGATGCTCGCAGATTGCATTCTATGACCTTGATGTCGTTGTTCTTGGCCAGGAACTGTATATTGAACGGACCGGTGATATTAAGGGATCCTGCAATATCGCGGCTGATCCTCTTTATCCTTCTTACGGTTTCGATATACAGTTTCTGGGGAGGGAACACTATGGTAGCATCCCCCGAATGAACGCCTGCGAATTCCACATGTTCCGAGATGGCGTATACTATGATCTCCCCTTTGCGGGCCACAGCGTCGATCTCGATTTCCTTGGCTTCCTGTATGAACTCCGAAACCACCACGGGATGCTCCTTCGAGACTTTGGCCGCCAGTTTAAGGAAATATTCAAGCTCGTTGATGTTCGAAACCACGTTCATGGCAGCACCCGAAAGCACGTACGAAGGCCGCACCAGGACTGGGAAATCTACTTTTTCGGCAAATTCATAAATATCTTCCAGGCTGGTAAGTTCCTGCCAGCGGGGCTGGTCGATATCCAGGGTATCGAGAAGCGAGGAGAATTTATGCCTGTCCTCGGCCCTGTCGATATCTATGGGTGAGGTCCCCAGCACCGGCACACCCTGGGCATGCAGCCTCAGGGCAAGGTTGTTGGGGATCTGCCCTCCCATCGAAATGATCACCCCGGCCGGGTTTTCAAGGGCAATGATATCCATAACCCTTTCAAACGAAAGCTCGTCAAAATACAGCCTGTCGCAAAGGTCATAATCGGTGCTTACCGTTTCGGGATTATAATTGATCATCACCGACCGGTAGCCGGCCTTTTGAACTGTGCTGAGGGCATTCACGCTGCACCAGTCGAACTCGACCGAGCTGCCAATGCGGTATGCCCCTGAACCCAATACGATGACGGCCCTCTGCAATGAAGAAGCGTCGGCCGCATAATCAATGTCGTTTTCGGTTCCTCCGTAGGTCATGTACAGGTAATTGGTCACAGCGGGATATTCGGCGGCAAGCGTATCGATTTGTTTCACCACGGGCAGGATACCGCGGCCGATGCGGTGTTCCCTCACCGTGAGCATATCCCTGCCGACCTCGGTCTTATCGTGTTTGAGGATCAGCCTGGCGATCTGGAAATCTGAAAATCCCATCCTCTTTGCTTCTTTCAGCAGTTCATCCTGCAGTTCCCCCAGGCTTTGGACCTGTGAAAGGCTGTGGCTGAGGCGGAATATATTCTGAAGCTTGTACAGGAACCACCGGTCGATCCGGGTAAGTTCCCATATGCGGTCTACTGTGAACCCCGCTTCCAGGGCCTGGGCTATCACGAAGATCCTCATGTCGGTAGGTTCGGTGAGTTCGGTTTCTATGGCCTCGACTTCGAGGTCCTTGTTGCCGACAAACCCGTGCATCCCCTGCCCTATCATCCGCAGTCCTTTCTGAATAGCTTCTTCAAACGTGCGGCCTATCGCCATGATCTCGCCCACGCTTTTCATGCTTGAGCCTATCTGTTTCGACACCCCGCTGAACTTGCCAAGGTCCCAGCGGGGGATCTTCACAACGATATAATCCAGGGCCGGTTCAAAAAAAGCCGAAGTGACTTTGGTCACCGAGTTTTTCAGTTCGTGAAGTCCGTAACCGAGTGCCAGTTTTGCTGCTATGAATGCCAGGGGATAGCCTGTTGCCTTGGATGCCAGGGCCGATGACCTCGACAAGCGGGCATTAACCTCTATCACCCGGTATTCCTCCGAATCAGGGTTGAGGGCATACTGTATATTGCATTCGCCTATGATGCCGAGATGCCTTATCACTTTTATCGAAAGATCCCTTAGCTTGTAGTATTCGGCGTTGGTGAGGGTTTGCGAGGGAGCCACCACTATGCTTTCGCCCGTATGGATTCCCAGGGGGTCGAAGTTTTCCATATTGCAAACTGTGATGCAGTTATCATGACGATCGCGAACGACTTCGTATTCAATTTCCTTCCAGCCCTTGAGGGATTCTTCGACGAGGATCTGTGGGGAGTAAGAGAAAGCTTTCTCTGCTGCGATCTGCAGTTCCTCTTCATTCCCACAGAAACCGCTGCCCTGTCCGCCCAGGGTAAAGGCTGCCCGGATTATTATGGGGAAGCCTATTTTGGCTGCCGCCTCAAGGGCCGCCCCGCTTGAATCCACGGCAAAGCTGGCCGGTGTTTTAACACCGATCTCCATGAGCCGGCCCACGAACCTTTCGCGGTCTTCGGTGTCGATGATGGTCTGGACCGGGGTCCCGAGCACAGTGACCTTATGTTTTTCGAGCACACCGGCCTGGAAGAGCTTCACCCCGCAGTTCAGTGCGGTTTGACCTCCAAATGCCAGGAGTATGCCGTCGGGTTTCTCCTTTTCGATCACCCTTTCTACGAATTCGGGGGTGACGGGCAGGAAATACACCTTATCAGCGATCTCTTCCGAGGTTTGTATGGTGGCAATGTTCGGGTTGACCAGTACAGTGGTAATGCCTTCCTCTTTCAGGGCTTTCAGGGCCTGGGATCCCGAATAGTCGAACTCGCCGGCTTCCCCTATTTTAAGGGCGCCTGAGCCGAGGATGATCACTTTGCGGATGCTTTCTTTTATAGTGTTTTTCGTCATTTCGAAGCGCCTTTCTGCATCAGTCTGTAAAATTCTTCAAACAGGAACCTTGTATCGTTGGGGCCTCCCGAGGCTTCGGGGTGAAACTGGGTTGAAAAGAAGGGTTTTGTTTTATGCTTTATCCCTTCGTTGGTATTGTCGTTCAGGTTTATGAAATAAGGTTCCCAATCGGGTCCCAGGCTCAGGTTGTCCACGGCAAAGCCATGGTTCTGGCTGGTAATGAAAGCACGGTCGGTTCCGTTCTGAAGCACCGGCTGGTTGTAACCGCGGTGCCCGTACTTAAGCTTATAGGTTTTTGCGCCCCCGGCAATCGACAGCAGCTGGTTCCCGAGGCAGATGCCGAATACCGGAGTGTCCCTTTGAAGTGCTTTTGCAACATGGCTGATGGTTGCCTCGCACATTTGGGGATCGCCCGGGCCGTTCGACAGTACCAATCCGCCGTAATCCTCCTTTGTGAAATCATAATCCCAGGGAACCCTTTTTACGGTGAGCCCGAGGTCGATCAGGCAGCGCAGAATATTGTTCTTAACACCGCAGTCGACAAGAATGACTGTTTGATCGCTCCCCTTGTAAATTAAAGGTTTTGGAATGCTCACCATGGATACCAGGTTGTCAAGGTTCGGATCATAAAAGCCGATGTCGCCTTCGGCAGGCGAGACCAGCATGCCCAGCATGGTCCCTTTTTCGCGGAGGTGCTTTGTGAGTGCTCGGGTATCGATGCCGTAAAGTCCCGGGATATCGTATTCGCGCAGCCAGTCAGAAAGGCTTTTCATGGCATTCCAGTGGCTGTAGTCAACCGAATAATCTGAGATTACAAGGCCTGTGATGTGTACATGGTCAGATTCAAAGAACCTTGAGATTCCATTTTCGAACCTGTCGCGGGGCACACCGTAATTCCCTATCAGCGGGAAGGTAAGGACCAGGATCTGGCCCTTGTACGACGGATCGGTGAGGCTTTCGGGGTAGCCGGTCATGGCGGTGTTGAACACCACTTCCCCTGCGACGGAGCGGTCGGCGCCGAATTGCTTCCCTTCAAGCCTGGTACCGTCGTCCAGGATCAGGTAATTTTTATTGTTCATTCCATGCCAGTTTAATAAATACTGTTTCAAAGGCAGCGATGCTGAAGTCTTCGCTAACCGGTTTGATCTCTTCGCCCAAAACGTTCAGCTGGGTCGCCTTTTTAAGCATGCGGGCTGCTGTGCCGGTGCCCTGGAGTTTCAGCAGGGCCAGGGGGTTGAAAGTACAGGCATGGCCTGATGTTTCGCGCAACTGATATACCACTCCCTTGTGGTCGTCGGCAGGTAAAGCGTTTACAAGAAGCAGGTTCCGGGGGATCTCATCCATAAACGCCATACGGGCCGCTTTGTTGTTTTCTTTTTCCCGGGCGGGCAGGACCCGGCTCAGCAAGGGGATCCTGTTACTCCATGCAAAACGGGCGGCTTCATCGTTTGAGCCTGCTGTGGGTCCTGAGGTTAGCAGGTAAGTCCATTTCAGTTCCCCTTCCTGGCTCGCGAGGAAATTCGTGGTCCAGTAATTGTTAAGGACCCAGGAATACACCACGGGGGCCGGTTTGCTCACGACGGCCGAAAATTTACCGAGGTTGATATCCCCAAGCTCAACCACCGGGATCTCAGGCGAAACAAAAACTATATGGCAGCTGTCGTCGGTAAGTGAGACATAATTCTGTATCCCCTGCCAGTCGGTGGCCGATCCGTTGATCTGGTCTTTTCCCGCTTCCACCGTGGCCCCGGCGACTTCGAAGTATACCTTGTTTTCTTTCTTCATATTGAAAGGGAAGGAGATATAAACTCCTTCGGGATTGGTAACAGCCAGTTTTTTCATGGAATACCTGAACTCGATCTTCTTCTCGGTTTTGTACAGCCTCAGCTCGCATTGTATTCCTCCTTCATTTGCACAGGCCTTAAGCTGCCCTGTAAGTGTAAGGCTGGTCCATACAGGCCCTTCGGTTACCCCCGAGACTTTGATGCTGTCCCAGCTCACCCGTTTGTATTCGTCGAGATGCCCGTTGGATATCTGTTCCCGGTTAGTTCCAAGAGTTTCGTATATAAACTCCCCGAAGCCGTATTTAGCCGATCTGTCAACAAGATCACGATGTGCATCCTTGTCGAAAAGAGAGTTTATCTTACCCGTTGCCGGATCAATCTTAAGGGAATACCACTGGTTTTCAAGGCTGCCGTTAAACTTCACGGTACCCGGGCGTTTCAACGGTTCGACCGAGGCCACGATACGGTAAGAACTGTATCCCATAGGGGGCACCTCATCGGCATAAAGGGTCCAGTAACTGCCTTCGGGCCTGTCGCTCCAGGCCTGGGTCTTGACTTCTCTATTCATGGCATCAAGAATTTTAAACTGCCTGTCGTTGGGGAGCACCTGGTGGTCAATGTAAAGGTTCACATTAGTGCTCCTGCTCCAGTTCAGGGTATTGATCACCGCAACCGAAGCTTCCCCCTTGTAAGCGGGCAAATAATCCTGCACACAGCCCATGACTTCTTCCCTGAGTATCCTGTTCTTCTTTACTGCTTCCCAGGTATATGAAAGTTTTTCGCCAAGCTGGACCACGCTATTTTCGCACAAAGGGTCGCTGATGCTTTCGGCTGCGCCAAAGGTATGTTCGTCGTAAAAGGCCAGGTCTTCCGATATCTGCTGCTGCAGTTCAGCCAGGTGAGGGCTGAGCTCTGCGCCCATGATCGCTGCCATGGACATCAAGCCGTTATTGGCAATAAAGTCGGGATGGGCCAGGCGGGTATAGGAGGTCGTGAGGGCCGATGAACCGAAGCCGTCAATCCACCAGTCGGGCCAGGCCCCGTGGATCACAGGCAGTTCCAAAGCATGTTTGGCTTTGACCTGTTCCAGGAATTCCGAAATGGTCGCCAGCCTGAGTTCCGGCCATACGTAGGTCTCGTTCCATTCTTTAACGATATTGCAGGCTGTGGTCGACGGAGGTGAATTATCGGTAAAATACCCGCTGAACTGTATGGCGTACTCATTAAAAGGGTAGCCTTTCGCACTGATGTCGGCAAGGTGGTTGAACAGGTTCTTCTCCAGGGCTTCGGTGCTGCTGATGATGCCCAGGGTATTGCCCCACATGTAATGCTCGGGGCGGTTCACCATGATCCTTTTGCCCGAGGGACTTTCCCACCAGAAGGTAGTGGGCCTGTCGAAAGGCTTCCGGGCCCTGTCGGTGTTCTGCCCCATATTCAGGTAGGAGATCCCTGCCCCGCTCAGGTAATCGGCAAGGCACCAGGGCACACCATTAATATCATCCTGCATGGCAGTTCTTACTTTGAAACCCATGCTGCGGAATAAATTCACGGGCTGAAGGGAAGCGGCAATGGTAGGCTCATCCCCAAGGTCTGATGAGTTCAGGTAAAGCCCTGTAAGTTCTATCCTGCCTTCGGCCGCCCTGCGCTTCAGCCTCTCAAGCTGGGCTGCAGGCCTAGTTTTGATGTATTCGTTCAACGCCCAGGAGGTCTCGCAGGTCCACCTGAACCTGGCCGCATCGGGCAGTGAATCAGTCTGGTCGCAGTAATCCAGCGCATAGTCGATATACCGGAGGTGCTCGGGTAGAATCTCCGTTTGCGGCCTGGTATACCCTATATCGGTATGGGCATGTTCAACAAAATAGATCTTCCACGGCCTCACCGGAGAACAGCTGACCTCTTTTTCCACGGTGGCCGAACCTTCCATCTTTATTTTCACGAGCTCCCTGCCCGGCGCTTTGGTCACCGGGAACAGCAGCCTCACGGCAGAATACCCCGGCTGGACCGTGAAGGAGGTGGTCATTCCGTCGGACTGTTCAATGGTGGTTTTTAGGGGGTCGCCAAGATGTACAAAACCGGCAATAACAGAAAAGTAATTTATTTTCTGGGCTCCGCGGATGACAGCCTCCTGCTGAAACAGCGATATTTTTTCTGCAACACCGGCTTCGAAAGTCATGTACCAGCTTGAACTGCCAGCCGATTCCCCGACAAGCCTGAGGTTTTGCCTTTCTCCTTTTTTTATCAATGCCGATGGCATTGTAAGAAAGGCATAGCCCATGGGATCATCATATTTATCAAGCATGGTGGTTCTGAATGTGAGGGAAACACCTCCCGCTCCATTGACCGTCCAGGTTTTTTTTTCCGAAACTACAGGGTTGGAAAACTCAAGGCAGTACCTGCCGTTAAGGAACAACTTGTAAGAATGGGAGTCGGGATTAGCATCTATTCCGAATATCCACACGAACTGGACCTCATCGGAAGAAAGGACCGGAGGGACTTTCTCGGTTTCCCATTCAATATAACGGGTCGAATCCTGGGAGCGCAGTAGCAGTGAAGTCCTCACCTCCGGGTCGGGGGAATGATACCCGAAACCGCCTCCCCTTAGAGAGTGTTCCCAGCCCATAAACAAGGCAGGAGGGCCCGGGCTTGTTTGTTTTGCAGCAAACAGGCCTTGTGAAGCCAGGAGCAGGGCCTGTATGAGGTACAAGGATGTCTTACTCATGGAACAGCATTTGTTTGTTCACCAGGGTTTTTGGCATCCCGGGGCTCTCGATATACAACTGCAGCTCAGCGCTGCCTGTCCTCTGCAGGTATTCCACCCTGATCGGGTGATATCCCTCGTTGAGGCCCCTTTCAAAGCTTTTTTCCTGCAAGGAATGCAATCCGTCGTTATCAATAACCTGCATATCATCCAAAAACAGCTTGCTTCCGTCGTCGGAAGCAAGAGTGAACTTGTACAATTCCCGTTTGGGGACTTTGATGTAACCGAAAAAATACATTGCGAAGTTCTCGTTGCGCTTTTTCGGGGCCAGGGTGATGGTATCCACTACCCCGAAATACCATTGCTGCAATTTTTTAAAGTTCGGCATCTTATCCCATTCTCCTTCAAAATAACGGTATGAAAGCCCGGGCTTGAGACCAGAAACAGCTCTTGCAAAAAAGGGAATTTTCGCGGCATAGTGCCTGCTGCTGGTTCCGCTCACAGGTTTGCCGTCCCTGAAACACCTTGCATTCACAGTACATTCACGGTAGATGTTAAGCGGTCCCTTGTAAATAATTCCGCTATCGACGGGCTTTATGGAATCGCTGACCTGGAACCTTATCTCGACATTCGGTCGGGATGAAGCCAGGGTCACGGTCACCGAATCAACCAGGCTTGAGAAATCGGAGAGGATCTCGGGGGGATCCGTAAAATCAGGTTCCCCTTTAAATTCAAGCACAATGACTGAATTGACCGTGTCGGGCGCGGTTTTGGGAAGTGCAATGGAGATTGCGTCATTCTTTCTTGTTGTGTTGAGCGATGGGTGCTTTATATCGGACAACACGAAAGCCTTGCTGACTTTGTTAAGGCAGCCGTCGATTGTCAGTTTACCGTTTGCCGGCCAGTCAAACACATGCAGGTAAAGCCTGAACCCGTTTTTCGTGGTTTTCATAGTACACCGGCCCCAGGGTGTCGAACTGATGGGGCTGGCCTTGGTGCCGTAAACAGCCTCGGAATTAAGTTCCATCCACCTGCCTATACCCCTCAGCCTTTCGGTGCTTTCCTTCGGGAATATGCCTTCGGCTGTGGGTCCCACATTCAAAAGGTAATTACCGCCTTTTGAAGCTATGTCGCTGAGCATCCTGATAATCTCTTTCAGACTTTTAAAATTTTTGTCCTGGCTGTTATAACCCCAGTGGTCGTTCATGGTCATGCAGGTTTCCCAATCCGTTCCCGGGAGGCCGGTAGCGGGGATCTGCTGCTCGGGAGTACCGAAATCACCCCCAAACATCCCTTTTTTGGTGAGGCCTTCCATATCGAGCCTTCCTGCCCCTACCCTGTTGTTGATTATAATTGAGGGCTGAAGGCTTCTCACGTAATTATAAAGATCAAGGCCCCGGGCCTGGTTCCATGTCGGCTCCCACTCACCGTCAAACCAAAGGACACCGATCTCCCCGTACCTTGTAAGCAGTTCTTTGAGTTCGGCTTTCATATAGGCAACATATTTATCATACTCGGCATCGTCAATGGCCCTGTCTTTTTCCCATTCCCTGCGGGGCAGGTAATCGGGATGGTGCCAGTCCATAATTGAGTAGTATAAGCAGAATTTCAGACCGTATTTCCTGCAGGCATCGGCAAGTTCCTTTAAAGGATCCCTGTGAAAAGGCGTTTTCATGATGCAGAAATCAGTTTGCTTTGTGTCGAACATGCAAAAGCCGTCATGATGCTTGGAAGTGATAACGATGTATTTCATTCCGGCATCCCTGGCAGCTTTCACCCATTCATCGGCATTAAAATTCACAGGGTTGAACCGCGAAACGAACTGATCATAGGTATCCAGGGGTATCCGGGCCGAGGTCCTGATCCATTCGCCATAATCCGTCTGGCCGTTCCAGGTACCGGCAGGCACAGCATAAAGTCCCCAGTGAATAAACATTCCAAAGCGGGCATCGCGCCACCATTGCATGCGTTCATCGTGCCCCCCCAAAGTTTCTTTCTGGGCGGCAAGTTTCACGAGAAAACAAAAAGACAGGAGAATCAGAATTAATGATCTTTTCATTGTTATATTTGTTTGTTGAATTCAATATAATCGAGGCGATAAAATTATAAAATCTGACCATTGGAAACTAACATCATGTGGATCAAAAGACTGCTTTGTTCATTACTTTTTATTCTTTTGCTGAAAACATTGAGCGGGGCGGTCATCCTACCTTCGGTTTTTTCAAATCATTTGGTATTGCAGCAATTCAGCTGGGTAAATCTTTGGGGGCGGGCCGATCCCGGGGAGGGGATCTCGATTGTTACCAGCTGGGATAAGAAATCCTATTCGGTTCAGGCCGACAAGGCAGGTCAATGGAAGCTTAAGTTTTTTTCGGGCGGGCCGGGCGGACCCTATTCCATAAGTTTTACCGGGAAAAACAAGCTGGAACTTAAAGATGTCATGGTTGGAGAGGTCTGGATCTGCAGCGGCCAGTCCAATATGGAGTTTACCTTTAAGAATCTGGGAGGATGGAAATATTTTCCTGAACTTAAAAAGAGTTTCGACACGGCCAATTTATATAAGATGAGGCTTTGCACCATCGGCAAGCAGGTCTCACTTAAACCTTCCGATTCCTGCCAGACTGAATGGAAGATCGCCGACTCTTCCTCGGTGCTGGACTTCAGCTCAACCGCTTTTTATTTCGGCCTGGAGATTTACAGGAAATTCAAAGTCCCCGTGGGGCTCATCGTTTCAAGCTGGGGCGGGACCCCTGCCGAAGCCTGGACCCCTGATGAATGGCTAAGGTATACTCCCGGCCTGCCGTTTTACCTTAACCACCCGAATAATCCCGAATGGGAAGCCTCTGCCCCTTCGGTTTTATTCAACGGAATGATTTATCCGCTTCGCAATTACAGCATAAGGGGATTCATCTGGTACCAGGGAGAATCGAACCGTTACGACTGTGACCTGTATGCTTCTCTTTTTACAACCATGATAAAGTCCTGGCGCAAATACTGGGGGCAGTATGAGCTGCCTTTTTATTTTGTGCAGATCGCACCTTTCGATTATCATGATTACGATGAAGCAAGCGGTTATCTGAGGGAAGCCCAGGAAAAAGCTCTTAAGCTGGAAAATACGGGAATGGCTGTAACGCTTGATATCGGGAACCTCAGCGACATCCATCCGAAGAAAAAGCAGGAAGTGGGCCGCCGCCTGGCTTCAATGGCCCTGGCCAAAACATATACCCTGTCCTCCGACAAATCCATTTTAAGTCCTGCGTACTGGTTTTCAAGAAAAGAGGGCGACGGGATCCAGGTGTATTTTAAGAACAGTGAGATCCTGTACGGGAACAACGATCATCTTACCGGGTTCAGGATTGCAGGCAGGGATCTGATTTTCAAACCGGCCCACGCAGTGATCATGGGCAACTCCGTGATGCTGAGCAACAAGGAGGTGCCCGATCCTGAATACATAAGGTATGCATTCAGAAACACTGATACTGCTTCGGTTTTTGACAACTGGGGTTTGCCGGCCGGCTCTTTCAGAACCGACAGCCTCAGGATAAACTACAGGGAGGTTAATGTTTCGGCAGCCTTCAATCCGGTTTTAAAAAACTGGAAAGTCAGGTTGAACTGTTCCGACCCTACTGCTGCAATTCATTATACTACCAACGGGAGCCTGCCAGGGCTTACCTCAGCCGTTTATACCGACACTTTGAAAATTGATGCCGCATGCCATCTGAACGCAATGGCCATGCTTCATGATGTTCCTGCACAATCCACAGCCTCGGTAAACCTTGTTAAACATGAAGCGCTGGGATGTAAAGTCGCTTTCGTTGATCAGCCTTCCGATAAATACAGGGGGAATGAATACACGCTCACCGATGGGATCAATGGCAGTGAAAACTTCCGCGACGGGCGCTGGCTGGGATTTCAATCGGCAGACCTCCAGGCTGTGATCGACCTGGGGCAGGAAAAACTGATAAATTCGGTAAAGCTCAATTTCCTTGTAAATACGGCTTCATTTATATTCCCCCCTGTGTTGGTTGAGATCTATACAAGCCTTAACGGAACCAAGTTCGACAAAGCCGGCAATTTCAAACCCCGGCCCCCCGATTCCTCGTCGGTCCATGCAATGGCCTCAATAATATCTGTAACAGCCGGTAACATCAGCCGCAAGGCAAGATATGTAAAGATTATTGCAAAGAATCAGAACACAAACCCTCCCTGGCATTTTGCCGCAGGGCAAAAATGCTGGCTTTTTGTTGATGAGGTTGAGTGCAGGTGAAAATCCGAACCTTTAGCTGGAAATTTTAAACATTGAAAGAAATTCTGTTCGAATTCCTACAGTTTAAACTCAACAAGAGCCAGATTCTGAGTATCAACGACCAGGTTTGTGCCACCTGCCAGGGGCTGAGATTCATTAAGCCAGGTGTTATCAGGCAACTGAACGCCGCCATTTCCGGTTACGCATCTGCCCATCTTCCATATGGTTCCGCCGGTAGAAGGTTTATTGTTTCCCTGGTAAATGATCTGAATAATGTCGCTTGGATGGTAGGTTACCAGGTTGACATTATTAAGAGGTACCGAAAACCTGAAAACCGAACCTAATGCATAGATGTTAATTGTAAGACTTGCCATGAGAATAGAATTTAAAGGTTAATTTTAACACCACTAAAATAAGTAACATTTGATAAAAAGCAATGTTTTTCGTTAAAGATTTTATTTTTTATATCTTTGATCCTTAAATGAATTAACAGACAATTCCATGTGGCGCCGAAATTATGCTATGTTATTGTTGGTATTTGTTGCTGTTTTTCAAATACCTGCCGCCAATGCTCAGAATGATTTGAGTGAAAAACCAGCTTACTCATTTCATATAAGAAACTGGCTTCCGAATTCCAATGCGCCTGCAAGCATTTATTGTATTGCGCAAACACCCGACGGTTACTTATGGCTTGGAAACGAGTTCGGGCTTTGGAGGTTCGATGGAATGTATTTCACCAATCTTAGTTCAAATTCTTCAGGTCTTTTCAAAAATCAGGATTGCAATGCCCTTTTTCTCACCCACGACAGCACACTTATAGCTGGGTTTACCAAGGGATTGATACTGACATACAAGAACCACAAATGGAGCATGCTGGATTCAAAGACCGTGTTCCTTGAAAAAGACATAACAGCAATTGCCGAGGACAGCCAACATAATCTCTGGATTGGTCTTGCTGGCAATGGAGTCATGTGTTATAACAGGAAGACCAGCAAAATTTTTTCTGTCAGTGAAGGACTGTGCAATAACGGGATTAATTTAATCCTCCCAGGTAAAGGAGACGATGTGTGGATTGGCACAGATAACGGGCTCTGTTTGATAGGGAAAGATGGATTAAATAATTACGGCATTAAGGAAGGATTGTCTCATCCCAACATTAACGGCTTGTGGATAGACGAGGAAAATACGATGTGGATCGGCAGTGCCGATGGTCATTTGTATTACATGACAAACGGCAGGATACAGTCCTGGGACGACAAACAGGGTAAAATTAAAAGCTGCATAAAACAAATCACTGGGTTTGGTAAAAACACCCTTGCAATAGCTACTGAAGGGCAGGGTATTATCATGCTGAATACAAAAACAAGCAAGTCGGAACAGCTTTGCGACTCGAAACATCTTTCTTCCAACCTGGTTTACTGTCTTTTTAAGGACAGGGAGGAAAACCTTTGGGCCGGAACGATAGCGTCAGGGCTTTCAAGGATAAGGATCAGTCCCATACACCTTTTGAACAGTTCCAACGGGCTGTCGGGCAACTTCATCACATCCATTATCCAGTCGGCCGACGGTAGTATATGGGTCGGGAATTCAACTGGCGGACTTGACAGGATCAGGGATAACAGGATTGAAAAGATGGGCTCAAAATTAGGTCTCGGCAATAAACCCATCTATACTTTAGCTACGGATAATAAAAACAATATCTGGATCGGCAGCCAGACTTCACTGATAAAATTTGACGGGAAAACCACTGAACATTTTAATGAAAAACAGGGTCTGATTTGTTCTAAATTCTGGTCACTTTTACTGGCTAAGGACGGGAGACTCTGGATAGGGACCCCCGAGGGCATATTTATATTTAAGGATGGCAAGGTAGCTTCGGTAATGACCACCAGGGAAGGCTTGCCGAGTAATAAAATCCGCTGCTTTCTTGAAGACCGTAAGGGATTTATATGGGTAGGCACAGAGAATGGCGGGCTTGCCAGGATTAAAGACGGTAAGATCAAATCCTATGGGGCTAAACAGGGTCTGCCCGATAACAGCATACTTTGCTTACACCTGGATTCGCTTAACAACATCTGGATTGGCACTGCCCATGAGGGCCTGGTGAGCCTGAATCCTGAAACGGAAACCTTTATCCCGGTCCCCACGGCCAAACTTTCATCCCTTATCGGGTATATTTTCCAGGACAAGTCGGGGCATATCTGGTTTGCCGAAAACGGAGAACTTATATCGGTAAAATTCAGCAACCTGCTGGGTGTACTCAAGGATAAAAAGATGCCCTTGTTATTGCAAACGTTTACCATGGATACAGGTTTGCTAATGGGAGTATTTCCGGGAGCATGCAAACTTAAAAACGGTCAGTTCTGGTATCCAAGCCCGGCAGGGATCGAGCTTATTGATCCTGAGAATGCATGGAGCTGGAACAGCAGGCCGGTACCCCTGATCGACTCCCTGCTGATCAACAACAGGTCACTGGTCAACCAGGAGGTGTACACGGTAGACGCAGGCCTGATGCGCTTTGAAATCCATTATACCGCACCTTCATTCATCTCCCCCGAGGGGCTTTCATTCCGCTACCGGCTTAAAGGATTTGACAGGGATTGGGATACTGCGGGAGCAAGGCGCACTGCCTATTATACCAATGTGCCCCCGGGAAATTACACTTTCGAGGTACAGGTTTTTAATAACCTTGGTGAATTATCCCCTGCGACTGCAAGTATAAAAATTCAGGTGCTTCCATTCTTTTACCAGACCTGGTGGTTTATTCTGCTTTGTATTTTAGCCGGGCTTGCGGTGGTCATCCTGATCGTGGAATACCGTATCAGGTCTGTCAGGGAGAAAAAGCTGGAAGCCCTGGTCGAAGCCCGCACAGAGGAAATTAAAAAGCTGAATGAACAGCTTGAACAGAAAGTACTGGACAGGACGGCCCAGCTTGAAGCTTCCAACAAGGAACTCGAAGCATTTTCATATTCCGTTTCACATGACCTTAAGGGACCCGTTCGCAGGATCGACAGCATAACCAGGGCTTTTATCGAAGATTATTTTTCAACCCTGGATGAAACCGAGAAGGACTTTTTGAAGAAGATCACCGAATCGGCTGGTTCGATGAACGTACTTATTGATGAATTGCTAAAGCTTTCGAGGATTGTAAGGCATGATATCGATAAAATGCAGGTAAACCTCAGCAAAATAGTCCTTGAGATCAATCAGGAGATCAGGAAACTGAATCCCGGCCGCAAAGTTCACCTGATGATACAGGAAGGACTGCTGGACTATTGCGACCCAAAACTTATGCGCATAGTTTTCCAGAATCTTTTTGACAATGCATGGAAATATTCCTCCAAGGAAAAGGAAGCCGTCATCGAATTCAGCCGGACCAAAAAGGATGGGAAAACGGTATACATGATAAGGGACAATGGTGTGGGGTTTGACATGACCTATTATGATAAACTGTTTACTCCTTTCCAGAGGCTGCACAGCGATGACCAGTTCACGGGAACCGGCATCGGGCTTGCCACTGTAAAACGAATACTCCTGAAGCATGGGGGGCTCATCTGGGCTGAAAGTGCTCCCGGGGAGGGTACGAAATTCTATTTCACTTTAGATTCAAGCTCGTTTTAAATAATCCCGGCTAAATGATAAAAATTAAGCTATTGCTTGTTGAGGATGATGAAACCGATGCGCTGCTTGTGATCAGGCAGCTGAAAAAGGATGGGTTTGAGGTTGATCATGTAAGGGTTAAAACCAGGCCCGATATGGAAGCTGAGCTGGACAATGGAGGATGGGATGTAGTGATCTCCGATTATGCCATGCCTGGGTTCAGCGGGCAGGAAGCCCTCAGGATTTTCAAATCAAGAAATCTCGATATCCCTTTTATCCTTGTTTCAGGAACAGTAGGTGAAGACCTTGCCGTGGATATTATGAAAGGCGGGGCTGATGATTATATGATGAAAAGTGCCCTGAACAGGCTGGGCCCTGCAGTTAAACGGGAACTGGAAGAGATGCAGGTAAGGGTTGAGAAAAAGCAGGCCCAGCAGGAGCTCATCATTGCCAAACTTGCAGCCGAAGAATCGAGCAGGGTTAAATCCTCGCTTCTTGCCAATATGAGCCATGAATTCCGCACACCCATGAACGGCATACTTGGATTTACTGAGATCCTGAGTACCACGATCACCGATGAATCCCAGAAAGGAATGGCGAACCACATCCTCACCTCTGCAAAGAGGCTTATGAGAACCCTTAATTCGATCATGACCTTTGCTCAACTTGATTCGGGCTACCACCTGAAACTGGTTAACGTTAACCTCACAGCCCTCCTGGAAGAATCAGTTGAAAGTGTAAGGGAAATGGCAAGGCAGAAACAACTTGCCATAAACTGCCGGATTTCGCCGGGTATATTTATCGAGTCGGACGAGCATCTTTTACAGACATCCATAGTAAATATTCTTGACAACGCGGTTAAATTCACCAACGAAGGCTCAATCGATGCCAGGCTGATGAAAGGGACGGCGCCATCAGAAGACATTATAATACGCATCAGTGATACGGGCATTGGCATCCCTGCCGAAAAGCAGGAGATGATCTTCGAGGAATTCAGGCAGGCCAGCGAAGGGTATAACAGGCCCTATGAAGGTAGCGGGCTCGGCCTTGCCATCACAAGAAAGTGCATGCACTTTCTCAATGGCAGGCTCAGTGTTGAAAGCGAAGTTGGAAAAGGCACCGCTTTCACACTGATGATCCCTGTAAAGCCCGGGCTGCATAAGGGAGATGAAAAAACAGAGATCAAAATGGCCAGCCCCAGGGCAAATTCCGGGTCCCGGGCTGAATCTCCCCTGCTGCTGCTGGTTGAGGACAATGATGCCAATATAGATCTTGTGAAATTGTTCCTGAAAAAAGACTACCGGCTTGATATTGCCAAAGACGGGCTTAGCGCCATTGAAATGACGAATAAAAACAGCTACGATTGCATTTTGATGGATATCAACCTGGGGCCCGGAATGGACGGGGGTGAAGCCATCGAACGCATACGGAAACACCGGGATTACCTTACCACTCCTATCATCGCCGTCACCGGTTACACCCTGCAGCAGGAAAAGGAAGCTATCCTAAAAAAGGGTGCCAACCATTACCTGCCCAAACCATTCAGCAAGGAACAGCTTAGCAAACAGCTGCAGCAGGTATTCCAGGGCTCCGTTAACGGATGAGTGTCACCTGTCCTTTGTTTGAAAGCTTTGTTTTGCCGGTTGTGCTGTAATAGATTATCCAGTTATAAACTTCCGGGGGGCAGGGTTTACCTTTGTATGTTCCGTCCCAGGCGGCATTTATATCGTTTGTCTCAAAAACAACCTGCCCCCAGCGGTCGAAAATCTGCAAGTTAAACTCTGTAATGTTTTCAGCCGGAAGCCCCAGTATCCTGAACCTGTCGTTAACACCGTCGTTGTTGGGCGTGAACGCATTGGGGATGTTCGGATGCACATAAACGGTAACCGTATCATAAAATTCATCCCCGGCACAGATCCTGGCATAAGCCACATAGGTGGTTGTTTCGCCCGGGGAGACAACCACGCTCTGGTCTTCCGAAATTTCAGTTCCAGCCTGGTACCAGCGGTAGCTTACTTTGTTTCCCGGTGTAAGAGGCTTCATATCATACATAATCGGTGCAATCTGGAAGCTGTCGGCAGTGGCGGGAGTATACTCCCATGCAACCTTGTTTGCCGTCCATGAAGTGGCATTATGGCCTGGTACGGCAAAACCTACATACCCGTTGCCGTTCTGTACCCCAAGAG
The DNA here is from genome assembly GCA_903877385.1 of uncultured Bacteroidales bacterium. Lineage (GTDB taxonomy): Bacteria > Bacteroidota > Bacteroidia > Bacteroidales > FEN-979 > CAIRDP01. The sequence goes on along the minus strand of CAIRDP010000067.1, from coordinate 163,383 downwards.
TCGCGGCATTTCCAAGCCAGCTGCAGAAAGGTTTTTTCATGATATGGTTCTCAATGGTATTGCTGCCTTCATTCAGGATGATCTGGAAGGTTGCAGCTGAGTCGAGGCAGTTATAAACGGGACAATCGCACCACATTACGATCAGGCTGCGGCCGGGTTCTTTTCCTATTGTCTGGTAAAAAATATATGGGCTCCCGGCAGGCATAGGGAACAAGTCGGAAAAAGGACCCAGTATGCAGTTTTTCGGGTTGTAATCGGCGCTGCTTGGTACGGCGAAGGGCTGTCGCATTCCTTTGGCGTTCGTATTGGGGCTGAAACTGATCCAGCCGTTGGCCCCGATATAAAACTGGGTAAACCGGTTCCCGAAGAAAGAAAACGAAAAACCTATCGGGAATGGCCCTTCCACCCCGTCATCCGTAGTATTGATCCCGATGCCAACCATACCGTATGTGGCTGTGAGCGTGACAGGGACTCCCGGGTTGATCGTATCGTCAACACCTGCGCTGAGCTGGGAAAAAGCCCAGAGGGGAAAAAGAAGCAAAATAAATATTAATTTCAGTTTTCCCATTCGGGCAGAGCTGTTGAGATTAAAACTGATGCAAGATGCAGGATGCAAGATGTTAGTTGCAAAGATCAACAATTTACCGTAAAAATTAATACTTTTGTAATTCATTGCTAATTCATAACGTTTCCGGTATTATAAAATTTTTTAACTATGAAAAAAGATACTGCACTTTTTAACATCATTAAAAAGGAGCTCCACCGCCAGAGCAGCGGGATTGAACTGATCGCATCCGAAAATTTCGTCAGTGACCAGGTATTAAAGGCTATGGGTTCATGTTTGACCAACAAATACGCCGAAGGTTATCCCGGTAAAAGGTATTACGGTGGCTGCCAAAACGTTGACGAATCGGAACAGCTTGCCATCGACCGGGCGAAGACTCTTTTCAATGCTGCCTGGGCTAATGTACAGCCGCATTCAGGAGCCCAGGCCAATATGGCTGTCCTTATGACGGTTTTAAAACCCGGAGACACTTTTATGGGACTTGATCTGGCCCACGGAGGCCACCTTTCACACGGTTCTCCCGTAAACTCATCAGGTATTTTTTACAAGGCTGTCGGGTACCAGGTCGAGCAAAGCACAGGCGTGATCGATTACAATAAAATGGAAGCCCAGGCCCTGCAGGTCAGGCCAAAGATGATCATTGCAGGCGCCTCGGCATATTCCCGTGACTGGAACTATAAGAGGATGCGTGAGATAGCCGATAAAATAGGGGCTATCCTTATGGCCGACATCGCACATCCCGCAGGCCTTATCGCCAGGGGACTGCTTAACGACCCTATGCCATACTGCCATGTGGTTACCACCACAACGCATAAGACATTGAGAGGCCCCAGGGGCGGCATGATACTCATGGGCAAAGATTTCCCGAACCCATGGGGGCTTACCACGCCCAAAGGTGAAGTGAAAATGTTCTCCCAGCTTCTTGACTCGGCAGTATTCCCGGGAATCCAGGGCGGCCCGCTTGAACATGTGATCGCTTCAAAAGCTGTATCGTTTTTCGAAGCCCTTTCGGATGAGTATATGGATTACGTGATCCAGGTGAAGAAAAATGCCACGGTTATGGCAAAAGCCTTTGTTGACAAGGGGTATCATGTTATTTCGGGCGGCACCGATAATCACCTGATGCTGATCGACCTCAGGAAGAAATTCCCCGCCATCAGCGGGAAGCAGGTCGAAAACACCCTGGTCCTGGCCGATATCACTGTAAATAAAAACATGGTTCCTTTCGACAGTCGTTCACCGTTCCAGACTTCGGGTCTGAGGGTGGGCACACCGGCCATCACAACCAGGGGCATGAAGGAAAAACATATGCCGCTCATCGTGGATATGATTGACGAGGTGATAAGCGATATCGAGAACCAGGAACTTATCCTTAAAGTCAGGAAAAGAGTTAATGAAATGATGGCCGATTTCCCCCTGTTCGCATACTGATCCCCTACCTGCAGATTATGAAAACCCTCTACCTGGTCCGCCATGCCAAATCATCCTGGGATGCCCCGGGCCTCCAGGATGACCAGCGTACTTTGCTCCCGAAAGGAATTGCCAAGACCAGGCTGGTTGCCGGCTACCTCATCAGGGAGGGCGTGAAAACTGACCTGATGATCTCCAGCCAGGCCGTCAGAGCTTATGAAACAGCAAAGATCATGGCTGACTGCCTGGGTTATCCCATTAAACAAATCCTTAAAGACCGTAAGATTTATGACGGTCCGTACGACAGGTTGCTCGACCTCATCTACGGGACGGCAAATGATGTTAATTCGCTGATGATATTTGGGCATAACCCGCTGATCACCCAGCTCTCAAACCTATTCCTCCACCCGGGTATAGAGGATATGCCAACTTCAGCTGTAGTTTGTATTACTTTTAATGCATCGAGGTGGGAAGATATCCCCACATCGAAATCAGAAATGAAATTCTTCATTACTCCGAAACAGCTTAAAACATCAGGAACTGGATCCGAATAAATGGCAATAAAACCTAAATTACCTATACTGAACCGGGAGATCAGCTGGCTTCATTTCAATGGCCGTGTTCTGCAGGAAGCAGCTGATAAAAGCAATCCACTGCTCGAACGGCTGAAATTCCTTGGCATATTTTCCAATAACAGGGATGAGTTCTTCAGGGTTCGGGTGGCCACCCTGAACCGCATGCTCAAAGTTAAAAGCCTGCCTTACGATACGTTTATCAACCCGAAGAAAGTCCTTAAAGAGATTTTCGAGATCGTACAGGTCCAGGAAAAGGAGTTCATGAGCGTTTACGAAGAAATTGTAGGGGAGCTTAAAGCACACGGTATTTTGATCGTCGACGAGACCCAGCTCAACGAGGAACAGGGCCGTTTTGTAAAGAAATATTTCCAGGAACAGGTGCGGGTTGGCCTCTTCCCTATTATGATCAGCAGCCTCAGGGAGATCTCCTCCCTGGTTGACAAATCCATTTACCTGGCAGTAAAGCTGGGCCGCAGCGACAGGAAGATCAAGGACGATTATGCCCTTATTGAATTGCCCACACGTACGGTTTCGCGTTTCCTCATCCTGCCGTCAAATGATGAAAATCATTATGTTATACTTCTGGATGACGTGATCCGGTATTGCCTTTCGGAGGTGTTCTCGATCTTCGGTTACGATACGTTTTCGGCTTATACCATAAAGATCACCAGGGATGCCGAACTCGATTTCGATTCCGACGTTTCAAAAAGCTTCCTCGAAGTGGTCAGCGACAGCCTGAAACAAAGGAAACGCGGTGTGCCTGTAAGGTTTGTTTTTGACAAGGCAATTCCCGAAGACCTGTTGAAGCTGCTCCAGAAAAAGCTGGATATAGGTAAGAACGATCCTACCAGGGGAGGCGGGAGGTATCATAATTTCAAGGATTTCATGGGCTTCCCCAGCCTGGGGCATAAGGAGTTACAGTATTTGCCGATGCCTCCGCTCAAACATAAGGACCTCTTCGAGAATCGCTCGGTGCTTTCTATCGTAAGGGAAAAGGATATCATGCTGAATTTCCCGTACCAGAGTTTCCAGTACATCATCGACCTGCTCAGGGAAGCTTCCATAGACCCCAAAGTTCGTTCCATCAAGATGACTATTTACCGGGCGGCCAAGAATTCGGGCGTGGTCAATGCCCTGATCAATGCCGCCAGGAACGGGAAATACGTGACCGTTTTCATGGAACTCCAGGCAAGGTTTGACGAAGAAGCCAATATTTACTGGACCGAAAGGCTGAGGGATGAAGGGGTTAAAGTTATCCACGGCATACCGGGATTCAAGGTTCACAGCAAACTCATCCTCATCCGCAGGAAAGAAAGCAATAAAGATTTCTTTTATTCACTTATCGGTACCGGGAACTTTAACGAAGATACCGCAAAGGTGTATGCCGACCTCAGCCTTCTCACCGCCAAACAGGATATCTGCCAGGATGTGGTGAATGCCTTTCACATGATGGAGGCAAGCCTGAAGCCGTATAAGTTCGAGAAGCTTATACTTTCGCCTTTCTCGATGCGGAATTTCTTTATCAAACTGCTGAATAAGGAGATCAAGAATGCCAGGGCCGGCAGGGAAGCATGGGTTATTGTAAAGCTCAACAGCCTGGTGGATGAAACCATCGTCAGGAAATTATACAGGGCAAGTAAAGCAGGGGTCAAAATCAAGCTGATCATCCGCGGGATTTGCGTGCTTATGCCCGGAGTTGAAGACCTGAGCAAAAACATTGAAGGCATCAGTATCGTAGACCGTTTTCTGGAACATGCAAGGGTACTCGTTTTTGCCAACGGGGGGAAACCCCTGTATTATATTACTTCTGCCGACTGGATGGTGAGGAACTTCGACAACCGGGTGGAAGTCGCCTGCCCGGTTGAGGATAAAGAGCTAAGGAAAGAGCTGCAGGATATGCTGGATATTGAGCTGGCCGATAATTCAAAGGCAAGGATCATAGCAGGCCGGGAAGCCAACAGGTATAAGAACGGAGGCACTCCCAGGCTGCGGTCACAGATTGAATTTTATCATTACCTCAAAGCAAAGCTGGAATAAGACCTGTATATTTGAAGCCGGATTCCGTTTATATTGAATTCTTGTGGAGACCCTGAAAAAAATACTGAAGATCTTTATCAATAAGTACTTCCTTCTAACGGTAGCTTTTATTGCTTGGATGGTATTTTTCGACAGCAACAACGTATTTACCCGTGCCAAGCTTCGCGACAAGCTTGATGATCTTCAGGAGGAAAAACATTTTTACCTAGATGAGATCAGGCAGGATTCGGCCCTGACTCATAAACTGCTTACCGATTCCACTGAACTGGAGCGTTTTGCAAGGGAAAAATACCTTATGAAAAAAGACAACGAGGATCTTTACCTGGTTGTCGATACCTCCTCGGGCAGGGAGAAATAAGATCCTTCCCTTTGCCGGCCGCAGGCAGGCTACTGGGGATCCACGTCAATAATAACCCTTACCGGGTGAAATTCCTGTTTCTGATAAAATTTTCCAAGGATTTCGGTCAGTTTTGATTTTGCCAACACCACCGAAGACTCTATTTCCACCTTGATCATAATATGCTTCAGGTACTGGTTCATGATCCTCGACACGGGAGGATATTCAGGGCCAAGTATACGGTTGCCGAAATCATTTGTAAGTTTTTTCGCCAGTTCAGCCGCGGCTTTATTGACCAGCCCGGCATCCCTATGTTTGACTTTGAGCAGGATGAGCCTGTAAAACGGGGGGTATTTGAATTTCCTCCGTTCGTTTACCTGGTAGCTGTACATACCTGCATAATCATTTTTCACAACCGCCTGGATGACCGGATGGGCAGGGTTATAGGTTTGTATGAGCACCGTTCCCCTTTTCTTTTTACGTCCCGAGCGCCCGCTAACCTGGGCCATGAGCTGGAAACTGCGCTCTTCGGAACGAAAATCGGGGAAACTGAGCATGTTATCCGCATTCAAAATACAAACCGTACTCACATGGTCAAAATCCAGCCCCTTGGTCACCATCTGGGTCCCGACGAGAATATCTATTTTCCGTTCCTCAAAGCTTGTGATTATATTTTGGTGGGAATGCTTGCTTCTTGTAGTGTCAAGATCCATCCTGGAGATCCTGGCCCCGGGAAGGAAAATACCCAGTTCCTCTTCCACCTTTTCGGTGCCGAAACCCTTCATTTTAATTCCCGGGCTGTGGCATTCGGGGCAAAGCGAAGGCACCGGGGCAACATATCCGCAGTAATGGCAGCGCAGCTGGTTGCTTTTTTTATGATATACCAGGGTAACATCACAGTTTTTACACGTTGGCATCCAGTTGCAGGCTTCGCATTCAAGCCTCAGCGAGAACCCCCTGCGGTTCTGGAATAAAATCGCCTGTTCGTTGTTTTTCAGGGCTTCGGCCAGCTGATCCAGCAGGCTGGTCGAAAAATGGGTTTTCATCCTCCCCTTCCTGAGTTCGTCCCTGATATTCACAAGCTTTATCAAAGGCAGCTCCATTTCACCGAAACGTTCGGCAAGTTCGACCAGTGCATACTTGCCCTGTTTCGTATTATAATAACTTTCAATGGCCGGGGTGGCTGAACCCAGCAGGGCTTTGGCTGAATGAAGATGGGCAAGGAACAATGCAGCGTCGCGCCCGTTATAACGGGGAGCCGGGTCCATCTGTTTAAACGAAGAATCATGCTCTTCATCCACGATGACAAGCCCGAGATTGGAGAACGGGAGAAAAACCGCAGAGCGGGCGCCGAGTACGATATCGCAGGAACCTCCGGCAGCCGGGTTTTCCCTTTTAGCGTAAGCCTGCTTCCATACCCCGGCCCTCTCCCCTTCGTTGAAGCGGGAATGGTAAACGCCTACCCTGTCGCCGAAATATTTTCTCAGCCGGTTGATGATCTGGGTGGTCAGCGCTATTTCGGGGAGAAGGTACAGCACCTGTTTGCCCTGTTCAAGGGCTTCACTGATCAGTCTGATATAAATTTCAGTTTTGCCTGATGAGGTAACACCGTGCAGAAGCACTACGTCCCTGGCCGTCCAGGCATCACGGATTTCGGCTATGGCCCTGCCCTGCTGCCCGGTAAGCGTGATGGAACCCGGGTCTGATTCAGGGGCACCCAGACTTTGCTTTACCGCCAGTTTATCATAAGTCTCAAAAATGCCCTTCTTTACCATGCTGTCAAACACAGCCGGGGAACAGCCCGATTTCCTGAGAGCTGCATCCTTACTCACTTCCTGGACATCACCGAACCCCTGCCCCGACATCTGAATGAACGTCATCAGTACTTCAAGCTGCTTTTTAGCCCTGCGTTCAAGGCTGTCGAAAAGCTCCTTCACCGCAGTTTCATCTCCCTGGTAATGATCATGCAGTTTTATAAAGGTTTCCTTCTTCGGACGATATCTCTCCTTCACCTCTTCCTCAAGGATGATAACTCCTTTTTCTATCAATGTTTTAACAATCGGGATTACCTTTTGCTGCTCGAGGATCTTTGATATCCTTGATATCTCGATGCTTTTCTTCCCGTTGTACAGGGTTTCGGCCAGGCTGAATTCCTTTTCATTAAGAGTAACAGAGTCAATGATATAATCAGGGTTAATGGCCACCCTGGTCTCACTTGCAAGTTTGAAAGCCGAAGGCAGGGCTGCATTCATCACTTCTCCCGCGGTACACATATAATACGAAGCCATCCAGTCCCAGAAACGGAACTGCCATTCCCTGACCAGGGGTTCGTTGTCAAGAACCGAAAGGATCTCCTTGAAATTCCTCGACTGCTCAGCCCCGGTATGGATTTTCCTGACCAGGGCCGTATAAATCTTACGGTTGCCGAATTGCACAACCACCCGGTATCCTATGCCAAGTTTATCCTGTAGCCCGGCGGGAATGGAATACGTGAATAAACCCTGCAGGGGAAGCGGGAGGAGGACATCAGCATACATAATAATCGGTATTTATAACGCAAGTATCCTCGCCAGTTCCAGCCCTCCGAAATTGAAGTTTTTCTTTTTGTTGATGGCATCTTCGAAGGAAGTAAATGTGATCTTTTTATCTTCAATCCCCACCATGACGCTGCTTTTGCCTTCGATAAGGGCATGAACGGCTTCGAAACCGGTCCAGCTTGCCAGTATGCGGTCCTGTACGGTGGGCGATCCCCCCCTCTGCACATGGCCCAGAACGGTCACCCTGGCATCGATCTCGGGAAGCCTTTCCTTGACCTGCCTTGCAATGTCATAAGCCCCGCCCATATCGTCACCCTCGGCAACGATCACAATGCCCGAGGTTTTGTTCTTGCGCATGTCATGTTTGAGCAGCCTGGTGATATTGTCAATATAGGTTTTGGTTTCAGGCACAAGAATAAACTCGGCCCCTGCTGCCACACCGCTCCAGAGCGCCAGGTAACCGGCATCCCTTCCCATCACTTCAATGAAAAACAGGCGGTCATGCGATGTTGCCGTATCCCTGATCTTGTCGGCCGCCTGGACCACGGTATTGCTGGCCGTATCAAACCCGATCGTGAAATCAGTGCCGTAAAGATCGTTATCAATAGTTCCCGGCAGCCCGACTACAGGGATGTTAAATTCCTTTTCAAACTGCTGGGCTCCCGTAAAGGTCCCGTTTCCCCCTATGGCCACAAGGCCGTTGATTTTAAATTTTTCAAGGCTCTGGTAGGCCTGCAAACGGCCCTCGTATGTCATAAAACGCTTGCTCCTGGCCGATTTCAGTATGGTCCCGCCTCTCTGGATTATGTTGGAAACCGAATGGCGTTCCATCTGTTCGATCTGCCCGTCGATCATACCCTCATAACCCCTGTAAATTCCGAATACATCCATTCCCTCGTTGATGGCGGTGCGCACGACCGCACGTATCGCCGCATTCATCCCGGGGGAGTCACCCCCCGATGTAAACACCCCTATTCTTGTAACTCTTGGCATAGAAAACATTTTTGAATTTATTCTGTAAAAGTAAACGTTTTTTTTCCCTCGTAAAGGTCAAACCCCATGAACCTGCATTCAAGCGGCCCGTTGAAAACTTTAAACTTCCGCGAGGGCCTGAGCCCGACGAATTTAATGGCTTCCAGGTCTGAGGATATCACCCAGGCCTTGTACCCGCTGTATTTGCGTTTAAGAACATTGCCTATCATCTTGTAAAATTCCACCGAGTCGTCAAGTTGTATCCTCTCGTCGTAGGGAGGGTTCATGATAATAACGCCTTCGGCGGATGGCGGAACGGAATCCTCAAAAGCGACCCGTTTGAGGTATATCTGCTGGTCCAGCCCGGCAAAGCTTACATTCTCAACAGCCTTTTTCAGGATCATCACCGATTTATCGAACCCGACGATCCTCAGGCCCTCAGGGTGTTTTATGTTTCCCCTGGCTTCTGATTTTACCTGTTCCCACAGCCGGGAATCAAAATCCTTCCATTTCATGAAACCATAATCTTCCCTGAAATACCCCGAAGGTATCTTTGCAGCAAGCATGGCTGCTTCAATAAGGATGGTGCCTGAGCCGCACATAGGGTCAAGCAGGGGCTTTTTCATATCCCAGCCCGAAAGTTTTATAAGCCCTGCAGCCAGTACCTCGTTCAGTGGGGCGATTCCGGTTTGCCTGCGGTAACCCCGTTTGTGCAGCGAATTTCCTGATGAATCCAGGGATACCGTACAGGTATTCTTAAACAGGTGAACGTTAATCCTCAGGCCAGGATTATCAAGGTCGACCGAAGGCCGTTTACCTGTCTTTTCCCTGAACCTGTCAACAATTGCATCCTTGGTTTTCTGTGCTACAAACTGGGAATTGGTAAAAACCGTATAGGAGATCACCGCATCCACAGCCAGTGTTGAATCAGCATCCAGGTGGTCTTCCCAGGGGAACTCCCTGATCTCGCGGTAGAGGTCCTCCTGGGCATTGATTTCAAAAACATGAACCGGGAAGATAACGCGGAGGGCAGAGGGGCAAAGGTAGTTTGCCCGGTAAAGGCAGGCTTTGTCGCCTTCAAAGCTTACCGAACGGTTCATCAGTTCGGTATTGAGAGCCCCAATCCCGTCAAGTTCGGCTTTGAGAGCCGGTTCCAGACCGCTTATGGTTTTAGCAATAAATAAAGATGTAGCATTTTCGGGCATCATGGATTATTTTGGGAAAAAGTAAGTATAACCGATGACCAGGCCGAAGGATGTTGCATAAACAACCGGGTTGCCTTCATAAGTGAAAGGGATCACGACATCCATCTGGTCGATCGGTTTGGCGGGGCTGAAGCTGTATGTAAATCCCAACGTAACGGTATTACGTTTCTGGTGGTATGAAAGACCTGCCGAAAAATGATATAAATCCCATCCGGCATTGTCGTGAAGGAACCTGTCACCTTCCTCAGGGCTGGTGTAGGAACTGAAATCAGTTCTTGCGCCCAGCATAAGCGTGAACCTGCTGCCCAGTTCCTGGCTGAATCCTATTCCGAAATTGAAGACCGGTTGGGCTGCATTCTGCACATGAAGAAAGCTCTCCAGTTCATTATGGTAAGCTCCTGTATCGGCTGATTGCGGGTAAACGAAGGGATCCGACTGGGGTTCAAATAAATGGTAAGTTTTAATTTTAGTAAAATACTCACAGCTGAAGGTAATCCTGGTTTTTTCAGTAGCATACTCAAGTCCGAATCCAATCGATACAGGCCTCTTGTATATCGCCTTAATCGAGGTTTTTCTTCCCATGATAACATAACCATCGCCCGCGCCAGCCGTATCAAGTACGATCAGTGATTCCTCCCTCTGGATATCACCTTTGCCGTATACCTGGATTGAAGGAGTGGTCAGGGTGAGGCCCAGTTTCCACCTCCCTGTCTGGTATGCGACTCCAAATTTAAACAGGCCCGAAAAGGTTTTATACTTTAAAGACCTGTCATTATTGACACTGCCGAAAAGATTGGTAGTGTCATCTTTTAATACCACCCTAAGATAGTTCGACATCTGGTAACTCTGGGCTCTATAGCTTATAAAGAGTGTCCCCCCAACACTCCAATGGTCGTTGATCCTGTAGCCCACACCCAGTCCCAGCCATTGCTCATTGAGCTGGTTGTTGTAATCCAGGGCACCTATGAACTTTTCATTGGGGCTGATCTGGCCGCTTGCAAAATCAGAATTTGTATACCTGGTATTCATCAGCACATTGGCGTACTGCCTTGTAAGAAGAGCGTAGGAAAACTTCCAGTGGTCATTCTTTGTGAGGTTTACAAGGCCCGAAATGATCTGGGGATAGATGCTGAGCTGGGCCGAATTCAGGTTGACCCCATTCCCTAATCCGTCATCAATAAATATTTTATCGATTTTATACACGTTTGCATCGACCGAAAGTGAAGGTTGCTGGATAAAACCCAGGGCTCCGGGATTATAATAGATGGCCGTATTATCCCTCACACCGGCAATTACAGCCCCACCCATCACGGTGCTGATCGCCCCGAACTGCTGGGTCCAGTAATGGTCGTCCTGCGGAAAAGCCTGAAGGGTAACAATTCCCAAAAGAAGTAGGAGTGTAAATTTTCTTGCCATAGGGTTAATTTTTGGAATGAGAAAATTACGGATTTTTTTTATCCGAAAATCATTGTTAGTATATTTACCCGTTCAAAAAAAACATCCTGATGAAATACCGCTTAATCTTCCTGCTTGGCTTTCTTTGTTTTATTGCATTTCAGGCCCGTTCTCAGGAGTTTTTTGTTGTCAGCGGCCAAGTCACCGATAAAAATACCAGGCAGCCCCTGGCATTCGTCAATATCATCCAGGAAGACGGTTTTGGAGGGACCACCGATATTGACGGGAAGTTCCGTTTTCGCTGGGCTAAAAGGCCTCAATTCCTGGCACTGTCGTACGTGGGTTATGAGCCCCTGAACTACCCGCTTAAAGGGAACCTTCAGAACCTGCAGATACAGATGACGGCAAAACAGATCGACCTCAGGGAAGTGGAGGTTTTACCGGGCATTAATCCGGCGCACCGCATCATCAGGAACGCCATTGAAAACAAGGATCTCAATGATCCTGAAAAACTGCTTTCGTTTTCATATACTTCTTATGATAAAACCTTTTTCACCATCGACACCGACACCACGGCAGGGAAAGCCGTCATTGACTCATCCATGATGAAAAGGTTCATGATGAGGGGCGATACCACAGCCCTTGCCGATTCGGTCAGGAAACGAATGGCCGATACCTCCGAAGCCAACACCCAGAAATTCTTTAAATACCAGTACCTTTTCCTGATGGAGAATGTAACCAAACGGAAATTTCTCCACCCCGATAAAAATTACAACAAAGTTATCGCTGCGCGGATGTCGGGCTTCAAAGACCCAATCTTTGTGTTCCTCACAACCCAGATCCAGTCGTTTTCGTTTTACAAGCCCTTCATCACCATCTTCCAGAGTTCTTACGTGAATCCCATAGGAAGCGGTTCCATCGGTAAATATTTTTTCAAGATAGAGGACACCACGTATTCGGGCAGGGATACAACTTTCATCATCTCATTCAGGCCTCATAAAGGAACGAACTTCGACGGGCTCAAAGGGGTAATCTCCATTTCGAGCAATAAATGGGCCATACAGAATGTGAGCGCCGAACCTGCGAAATTAAGCGGGATGCATATTAAAATACAGCAGATGTACGAACTGGCCGAGGGCGAACACTGGTTCCCGGTTCAGCTTAATACCGACGTCACGTTTTACAACCTTCAGGCCGGGAGGCATTTCCTGATAGCCAAAGGCAGGTCCTACATCAAGGATATCGTGCTTAATCCAGAACTTGTTAAACGGGAATTCTCATACCTTGATGTGGAGGTTGACAAATCGGCCGGGGCCCGAACCGAAGAATTCTGGAACCAGTACAGGGTTGACACGCTCTCGTCAAAGGACCTCCATACTTACAGGGTACTTGACAGTGTAGGGAAAGCGGCCAACCTCGACAAGTATGCCAAATCCCTTCAGACCATTCTCACCGGGAAATGGCCATGGGGCCCGGTCGACATCGATATCAACCGCATTATTAATTACAATTCTTACGAAGGACTCATACTGGGAGCCGGGCTTCATACCAACGACAAGGTGGCCAGCTGGTTTACGGTTGGAGGTTTTTACCAGTACTCCTTCGCGATTTCGACCAGCAAATACGGTGGAGACGCAAGCTTCTTTATAAACAAAAGGCATGATATCACCCTGAACGGGGATTATTACTACAACCTCGTTCCCTCGGGCTATGCCTCCCTGCCCCTGGATTATGAGTCGATACTGTCGGGAAATTTCGGTTCCCTTTATACCCTGAAACTCGACAGGACCCAGCATTTCGGGATGAACCTGGGCTTCAGGGGCTTCAAATGGTTCCTGTTCAACGTCGGGCTCTCAAACGATTTTAAAAAATCCACCACTTTCGACCTGGCGGTGCCCGAAGGGAATGCCGTGGTTTTAAAGGACCAGTTCGTCTTTACCGAATTCAGGGCAGGGTTCAAATGGGCCTATAAGGAACAGTATATCCAGACCGTTAACAACAGGATCAACCTCGGTACCAACTATCCCCTTCTGTGGCTGGAATATACAAGGGGTATCAAAGGGTTCATAAACGGGCAATACGACTATAACAAGCTCGACCTGAAGCTTAAAAAAACCTTTAATATTAAGTTCCTCGGGAAACTCACCTTACAGTTCAATGCCGGGTATGTCGACCAGCCCATCCCGGCCTGTAACCTTTATTATGGAAACGCAAGCTACCGCATGTTTGCACTTTATGCTCCCGCCACGTTCGGGACCATGCGAATGAACGAATTCCTCTCCAACACTTACGTCAGCCTTTTCATTTACCATGATTTCGGGCACCTGCTGATAAAAGCCCGTAAATGGTTCCATCCCGAGCTTGCTATCTCCCAGAATATAGGGTTCGGCTGGCTTGACCATAAAGACCAGTATGCCTATCAGATGCAGGATCCTAAGGAGATGAACCTGGGTTATTACGAAAGCGGCCTGCTCATCAATAATATTGTCAATTTCAAATTATACACTATAGGAGCCGGCGCTTATTACCGCTGGGGTCCCTATGGATTTAACAATGCCGGGGACAATTTCGCCTATAAGATATCCATCATTTTCCCATTTTAATACCTAAATGTCGAATTTAGACTGAGTATAAATTTTAATGTTAGGGTTAAACAGGAAAATTTATTTATATTTTTGCTTGGATGTCGTTTGCAAACAGATAATTCCATTATATGGACGAAAATACGGTCAATAACAGGGATGAGCAGGAGCCTTCAAAACCCTCCAGGCGGAATTTCCTGAAGAACATAGGCCTGCTTGGAGCCGGGGTGGCTGCAGGTGCAGGAGCATTATATTCGGGGGATATTTTTGAAAAGAAAAAGGCTGCCACGGGTGAATCAAAGGTATTGCTCACCCAGGACAACAAACTGGTGGAAGTCGATTCACTGGAAATGAGAGTCCTGGCCAAGAATCCCACGAAACTGATGCTTGAGAAAGGGAGGGAAGGCATACCTGGCAAGCGCTGGGTGATGGTGATAGACCTCTCGAAATGCCGCAATGCAAGGCGTTGTATTGCAGCCTGCCAGGACGCCCACCAGCTGAAGCCTGAACAATACCATATGAATACGCTCCAGATGCAGGATTCCCCAGGCACTGCACCTTACCAGATGCCAAAAAACTGTCAGCATTGCGATAATCCCCCCTGCGTGGCAGTTTGCCCTGTGGATGCAACATATAAGAGGGGCGACGGGATTGTGCTCATCGACAACATCCGCTGTATAGGCTGCCGTTTTTGCATGGCTGCCTGCCCTTATTCGGCCAGGATATTCCAGTGGACTACTCCTAAGGATGCCGATAAGCATAACGGAGAGGCTTATAATGTAGAACTTAACGTACCCCAGAAGCTTGGCACCATTTCGAAATGCCTTTTCAGCGCCGACCGTTGCCGTGAGGGCAAATTGCCCTATTGCGTTTCGGCCTGCCCCAACGGGGTGTATTATTTCGGGGATGAGAATGAGGATGCAGTCACCAACGGGACCAGCAAGGAGACTGTTCGCCTGAGCAAGCTTCTCAGGGATAACGGGGCTTACCAGCTGATGCCTGAATTGGGCACCAAACCCAGGGTTTATTACCTGCCTCCCAAGAACAGGCTTTTCCCTTTTGAACCATCTACTGATTAACATGGAAAAGAATATGGATAAGATCATCAGCGACCTGTCACATCACATCAGGTTAAACAAGGGGTTCTTTCTCTGGATGGGATTCCTGGTACTGGCCTTACTCGCCTGCACATACGCCTACATCCTGCAGCTCAGGTATGGATTGGGGGTTGCCGGGCTGAGGGATTACATTTCCTGGGGCCTTTACATTTCCAACTTCGTATTCTTTGTGGCATCAAGCCTTGTGGGGATGCTCATCAGTGCAGTCCTCGGCCTGATTGGCCTGAAATGGGTACATCCCATAACCAGGATAGCCGAAACGATAGCCGTCGCATTTGCCGCTGTAGCCGGACTTGTGATCGTAATGGACATGGGCCGCCCCGAAAGGCTGGCTAATGTTTTCATTTATGCAAGGTTCCAGTCACCAATCCTTTGGGACGTTACGGTGATAACCACCTACTTCGTGATCAGCCTGCTGCTGCTCTTCATTCCCATGATCCCCGACATGGCCGTATTGCACAAGCGTTTTGGCAGCCTCCCCTCATGGCTTAAACCGGTTTATAAAACCCTTTCGCTGAACTGGACCGACCATCCCGAACAGAACCGTATCATTCACCGTTCGGTATACATTCTCCTTATACTCATCATCCCTGCCGCCCTGTCGATCCATACCGTGACTTCCTGGCTGTTTGCCCTCACGGTAAGACCGGGATGGGACAGCACGATTTTCGGGCCTTACTTCGTTTCGGGCGCTTTCGTTGCAGGCTCCGCAGCAGTGATCATCGCCATGTTCGTCTTCAGGAAGAGTTATAAACTCCAGGATTATCTCACCGATCTTCATTTTAATAATATGGGTAAGGTTTTGGTGCTGGTTGCTTTCGTTTACCTCTATTTTAACATCAACGAGTACCTCGTCCCCGGTTACAAACTGAAAAGAGCCGATGCCGTTCATCTCAGCGAGCTCATGACGGGCCACTTTGCCCTCATGTTCTGGATTGTTCAGCTGGGCGGATTGCTTATTCCCATAATCCTTTTGCTGTTCCGCAGTATGCGCAGGCCCCTGCCTCTCACCCTCATATCAATAGCCGTATTTATCGGGGCATGGTTCAAACGTTATCTTATCGTGGTCCCTACCATGTCGCACCCCTTTTTACCCATTCAGCATGTTCCCGAAAATTTCAGGGTTTACACTCCGACTCTTATTGAAATTGCAATCACATTGTTTAGCTTCATCCTTGTTTTGATCATCATCACCCTGATCTCTAAATTCTTCCCGGTAATCCCCGTGGTTGAAACTGCCAGGGACAAAGGTTTGGATCCATTGAAAAGAATTGAATCATGAAAAGACCGTTTTACATACTCCTGCTGATAATCTCAACAGTGTTGCAGGCTGAGGCACAGAATCCGGCCTGGATTGTGCCTGATGACCAGAAAGGCAAGATCAGCCTGTTAAAGTTTACTCCCGATATGGCCAAACAGGGAGAGGTGATCTATATGAAGAATTGCCAGAGCTGCCACGGCATCCCTACAAAAAAGAATTTTGCAGCCATTGTTCCTTCTCCCGGTGACCTTTCTGAACCAATCGTGGGCAATCAGAAAGACGGTGAACTGTTTTACAGGATAACCACCGGCAAGGCTCCCATGCCTGAGTTCAGGAATATACTTACCGAAGACGAAAGGTGGACAGTGATCTCATTTCTCCGTTCATTCCATAAAGGCTATGTTCAGCCGGATCCTGAAAAACTTGCTGCTTCGGCAGGGAGAAGGATCAAGCTCAGCATGGTTTACGATACCGCAAAGAGAAAGATCATGGTGAAAGCCGTCGAGCTTACAAAAGAGGGACCCCGGCCCGCACAAGGCGCTGTGATCGTTCTGTTTGTGCAAAGGTATTTCGGGAATATGCAGATGGCCGACCCTAAAACAACTTCCGAAAGCGGCTACGCAGGTTTTGAATGGCCCCAGGACCTGCCCGGCGACAAGGCAGGCAGGGTGATCCTGAGTGCGAAGGTCAGCGACCCTACGGGCAGCATGCAGGAAGCCGTGGTAAGGGATACACTTTCCATTGGCGTTCCCACCGACAAGCCTGCGCTCACCGATACGAGGGCTATGTGGTCGACCAGGGACAAATCACCCGTCTGGGTCATCCTTACTTATACTCTCGCAGTTATCGTTGTGTGGTATTTCATTATTTACATCATACTTTCGGTTCTTGATATCAGGAAAATTAAAGAATTAAATTTATGAAAACAAGATTGTTTTTTTCGGGTATACTTATAGCCGTTTGCCTGCTGCCGGGTATGCAGGGGCAGTCCCAATCGGTTATAAGTCCTGAAGTTGGGGTGGTAGAACATCTCGACAGCATCATACCTCAGAACCTGACGTTCACGAATGAACAGAATAAGCAGGTCAGGTTGGGCGATCTCTTCAACAAACCCACCATTCTCACCCTGGTGTACTTTGATTGTCCCGGGCTCTGTAGCCCGCTGCTCGACGGTGTTTCGGAGGTGGTGGAAAAAATGGGAATGGAACTCGGCAAGGACTACCAGATCATAACGGTTAGTTTCAATTACAAGGACACCCCCGAAAAGGCAGTCCAGAAGAAAAACACATTTCTGAAAAGGCATAGCAGGGCTCATGCAAAAGACTGGTTCTACCTTACAGGTGACAGTACCAACATTTTCAACCTGGTTAATGCGGTGGGGTTTAAATCCAAGAAGCAGGGCAATGACTGGGTCCATCCCGCAGTGATTACTATTGTAAGCCCAAAGGGAAAAATAACCAGGTATCTTTACGGTGTAAATTTCCTTCCCTTCGATGTTAAAATGGCTATCATCGAAGCCGGCAAAGAGCAGTCAAGGCCCACCATTAACCGCCTTCTTCAGTTCTGCTTCAGTTACGACCCTGAAGGGAGAAGGTATACCCTGGCAGTGACCAAGATCAGTGCAACCATCATCATCTTCCTGGCCCTCGTGCTTTTCATCGGGCTGGTTGTACGATCAAAAAAGAAAAACAAATAAAGTATAAGAACCTGATAATATGACAGATACAATTACACATTCTTATCTGGAAAATACGGGTAAGTACAAAGGTTTGCTTTCCTGGCTAACGACCACCGACCATAAACGCATCGGGCTTATGTACATGTATGCGATGATGGTATTTTTCCTAGTTGGTGTAATACTCGGTGAAATCATGAGGCTTGAGTTGTTCAGGCCCGGCCAGCAGTTTTTCAATGCCCAGACCTATAACGGGATATTCACGATTCACGGGATCATTATGATTTTCACGGTTGTGATCCCCGGGCTTGCTGCGGTCTTTGGCAATTTCTCAATGCCATTGCTGATCGGGGCCCATGACGTTGCCTTTCCGAGGCTGAACCTTTTGTCGTGGTACCTGTTCATTGCTGGCGCCGCTATAGCTCTTACATCGCAGTTTATGGGAAACGGCCCCCCGGATACAGGGTGGACGTTTTATGCACCTTACAGTACGCAAACGCATACCAACGTGGTTGCTGCCGTGTTCGGCGCTTTTGTACTGGGGTTTTCATCCATCCTTACAGGCTTGAACTTTATAGTTACCATTCATCGATTAAGGGCTCCGGGGATGACTTTTTTCAAAATGCCGCTCTTTCCCTGGTCCATATATGCAACAGCCTGGATACAGGTGCTTGCCACTCCCATCGTAGGCATCACCTTGCTGATGATTATAGCCGAACGCTGGTTCAGGATTGGCTTTTTCGATCCTTCCCTGGGCGGTGACCCGATCTTATACCAGCATTTGTTCTGGATCTATTCCCATCCTGCGGTGTACATCATGATACTTCCCGCCATGGGGGTGATCACCGAGATCATTCCCACCTTTTCACAGAAAAGGATATACGGGTACAGGGCCATCGCCCTCTCAAGCCTGGCAATCGCCGGAGTAGGATATTTTGTATGGGCTCACCATATGTTTACTTCGGGCATCAGCACGACCGAACGCTGGATCTTTTCACTGCTTACATTTGTTGTTGCCATCCCCAGCGCGATAAAAGTGTTCAACTGGGTAAGCACAATGTACAAAGGGTCCATTTCTTTAAAGCCGCCCTTCATCTTCGCCCTGGGGTTTATTTTCCTGTTCATGATAGGCGGGCTTACAGGACTGGTGCAGGGATCCCTGGCGACCGACATCCATGTTCATGATACGGCATTTGTGGTAGCTCACTTTCATTATATAGTGTTCGGCGGAGTGGGGTTTGCATTCTTCGCGGCCCTGCATTACTGGTATCCTAAGATGTTCGGCAGGATGTACAATTTCAAAAGGGCCAACATCGCTTTTGGTTTCATGTTTGTCGGGTTTAACCTTCTGTATTTCCCCCAGTTTATTCTTGGCCTTATGGGAATGCCCCGGCGTTATTTTGACTACCTCCCCCAGTTTACAACCGGGCAGCAGATTTCGGCCGTTGGCGGATGGCTGCTCCTGATCGGGATCATCATCATGCTGGTCAACCTGTTCAGTAAAAAAGGCGCCAAAGCGCCTGATAATCCTTGGGGAGGCAAGACCCTTGAATGGACAATTCCTTCTCCCCCTTCGCAGGAAAATTTTGACACGATACCGCAAGTCACGGAACAGCCGTACAACTATGATTAGATTATTTACAGTATAATTTCACTATCTATGGAAATGCACAGAGACGATTTGGGCGCGAGACTGGGAATGTGGATATTTATCTTCACCGAGATCCTCCTGTTCGGGGGCTTATTCCTGGTATATGCAGTTATGCGCCACCGTTATTCCGATGAATTTCACCAGGCGGCCCATCAGCTCAATGCCTTTATCGGTACAGTGAACACGGTAGTTTTGCTTTTCAGTTCAGCAACGGTAGCCATGTCAATTACCGCAGTTCAGAAAGGCGAAAAGCGCAAAGGGGTTTTGTTCATTTTTATCACACTGGTTTGCGCCGGGATATTCTTGTTCAACAAATACCTGGAATGGGGGCATAAGATTTCCATCGGGCTGTATCCCGGTTCCGAAATGATGGTTGGGCTGAAGCACGGCTATATTCTGTTTTTCAGCCTTTATTTCTTCATGACCGGGCTGCATATGCTCCACCTGGTAATCGGGAGCATCATCCTTACCATTATCATGGTGAAAATACTGATCGGCAGTATCAACCCGGGCAAGTATACCCTGCTTGAAAATGGCGGGCTTTACTGGCATCTGGTGGACCTGATCTGGATATTTTTATTTCCCTTGCTGTACCTTATTACTTAAATAGTGAAATAGCGAAGTAGCGAGATGACGAAAAAAGAAAAATAATTTCGCTACTTCGCCACCTCGCTGCTTCACTACGTTTTTATTGACAAATGAATGAATTAAAAAACCAATTTCATGACACAAACAGAAACGCATATCACTGATTACAGGGTATACTTATGGGTGCTGCTGGCGTTGCTTATTTTCACCACCATAACAATTACAGTCACCTGGATCGATCTTTCGGCTTTTACCGTCATGGTTGCTTTGATCATCGCTTCGATCAAATCATTCATTGTGCTTCGCTACTTCATGCACCTGAAATTTGAGTCGAGGATGTTCACTGTTTTCGTGGTCATGGTGCTGAGTATCTATGTTCTGGTAATAGGTCTTACTTTTTTTGATTACCTGATGCGCTAAAACGTTTACAATTTCTAAAACACGGATATGTTTACAGAAGCTACAAATTTTTCAGGGGATGTTGATCTTGCCTTTAAAGTCATTATCGGGATTAGTATTTTCTTTCTGGTAGGAATAACAACGGTGATGATTTACTTTGTGATCAGGTACCGCAGTTCGAAGCATCCGAAAGCAGTCCAGGTTAAAGACAGCACCGCTCTGGAAATCACATGGACCTTGATTCCCCTGGCGCTCGCCATGCTGATGTTTTATTACGGGTATGCTGCATTCCGTTCACAGAGAGCTTTCCCGGCTGATGCGATGAATGTGACGGTGGTCAGTAAAATGTGGGTCTGGTCGTTCGTCTACCCCGGGGACAAGGAATCCGATATGCTGGTGCTTCCAGTCAATAAAGCCGTGGTGCTGAATTTAACTTCCCTTGACGTCATTCATAGTTTCTATGTCCCTGCTTTCAGGCAAAAAGAGGATTGTGTACCGGGAAAAACCAACCGGATGTGGTTCATTCCTAAAATGGCCGGGGAATACTGGGTCCTTTGCGCAGAGTATTGCGGGATGAACCATTCCTATATGGAGGCGAAGGTTAAAGTTGTCCCCCAGTCTGAATATGACGCCTGGATCAATGCCCTCCCCAAAAAGGGACTCGAGCCTGAAGGCCTTACAATCATTAAAAAGAATGGGTGTACGGGTTGTCATTCCCTTGACGGATCCAAACTGGTAAGCACTTCGTTCAAAGGTATTTACGGGAAAGAAAGCCTTGTGGTCACCGATGGAAAAGAGCATTCCGTAACAGTAGATGACGCCTATATTAAAACCAGTATTTACGAGCCCGACAGGGACGTGGTAAAAGGCCTTCCCAAAGGCGTGATGAAATCGTACAAAGGCATTCTATCTGATAATGATGTTGCCAGGGTCATCGAATATTTCAAATCCATAAAATAATCTCCGGCCCTTGGCAATACGCTCCTATCTTCAGCTTATCCGCCCCTGGGTGACCATAGCCGTCACTGCTTCGGCACTTGCCTCGGCCGTGATCTGTTCAGGAGGGCTGGCCCTTTCGCTTTTCTTACCGATAAGCGGCATTTTCCTGTTGGCGGCAGGAGCTTCGGCTCTGAATCAATACCAGGAATGGGAGTTTGACGAAAAAATGGAAAGGACAAAATCAAGGCCTATTCCTTCAAGGCAGCTCACCATTTCCGACGGGCTTAGAATCGCCAATATCTTTATTATCTCGGGTTTTATCGTCCTTATTTACAACGGGAACCTCATGCTGTTCGGGCTGGGTGTGCTGAACGTTCTTTGGTATAACGGGGTATATACTATTCTGAAAAGGAAAACTGCATTTGCCGTGATCCCCGGGGCAATCACCGGGGCAATCCCCATTCTGATGGGATGGATTGCCGGAGGGGGCAGGCCGGGCGATCCCGTTGCGGTATTCCTAGCAGTTTTTATTTTTATCTGGCAGATGCCTCATTTTTGGCTGATCATGATAAAATACAGCCCCGACTATAAACAAGCCGGTTTCCCGGTTCTTACAGATACCTTCTCACCCCTGATGATGAAACTCAGCATCATGGCCTGGCTCATTGCAGCCTCGGCAATCACCATTTATTTTTCATGGTTCGGCATTACCAGGTTTCCCGGGCTGAGATACGTTCTTGCAAGCGTTAACCTCCTTGTTATTTTGTTTATTGCCTGCCAGCTTTTTCTCTCCCCCAAAATCAGTTTCAGACCTATTTTCATCATCGGTAACCTTTACATTTTCATCGTATTTGCTCTGCTGATTATCGAAAAGATGTAATTTCTTCATTTTTTCATATCACTTTTTCGGGGATGGCGGATTAAGCAGAAAAAGCCATTATGACAAAGACAAAGATATGGGTACATGCCGTTTGGGGGACTAGGGGGCGGTACACCCTGTTTTCTAACGGTTCCAGGCAGGAATTTCTTGATCACCTTCAGGCAGTGGCGGTTAAAAACGATATTGAACTCGGGATAATCAACTGCTGGGTCGACCACATCCACTGCCTTGTTCGCCTTAAAAGCGAACAAAGCCTCGAACAGGTTGTAAAACAACTGCGAACCGAAGCGGGCAAATGGATAAACTCAAAATCGCTTACGGTGAAGCGTTTTTGCTGGGACAAGGAATATTATGCCGCATCGGTCAGCGAAGGGAACCTTCAGGGCGCGAAAAATTACATTCTGAGCCAGGAGCGGCATCATGCCAACCGCACCTACAAGGACGAAGTTGCGGCGTACTTTTCTCTTGACTTTCCGGTAAAAAACCAGTAGGTTTGTAGAAAATAAGTGTAATGTCGGACTTATACGAGCGTTATAAGCTTTTTTTCATCCTCGCGTTCATTGGGATAGTTGGCTTCCTGGTCTGGTATTTTTCACAGATCGTTATTTTCATCATTGTCGCCATGGTGATATCCATTGTTGGAACTCCCCTGGTTGAACTTTTTTGTAAACTAAGGATCGGAAAAATAAAATTTCCCCGTGGCCTCAGTGTGGCAATCACGCTCGTATTAATGATCATTGTGGTATTCGGGCTCTTTTCATTTTTCATTCCCCTTGTGATCCGTGAAGCCACCATGATTTCACAGATCGACACACAAAAATTCATTGAACATTTTCAATCTCAGATCAGCTGGGTACAGACAAGCCTGCGACAGTACGGGATCATTCCCAAAGGGGCAACTCTCGAAACATCCCTTAAAACCATGGTCATCAAGCTGCTTGATTTCGACTTATTCTCCAACGTCCTGTCATCGGTTATTTCCATCACCGGCTCATTCTTTTTCAATGTCTTTTCCATTCTTTTTCTCTCGTTTTTCTTTCTTTACGACCATTCTATGATGCCCAGGCTTTTGCTGCTGATCGTTCCCGAAAAATACGAGGATCAGACCAGAAGTATTATGCTGAAGAGCAAAAAGCTGTTATCCAGATATTTTATCGGTATGATCATCCAGATACTGGCCAATATTCTGACTTATTCCGTTGCCCTGGTTATTGTTGGAGTGGAGGGAGCCCTGGTTATTGCCTTCTTCGCCGGCATCATTATTATTATTCCTTACATTGGTGGGATAATTGCGGTTATCACCGGCGTATTGCTTGGGCTTACCGGGGTGATAAGCGCAGGCAATTATGATCAGATCTGGCCAATGGCTATAAAAATTGCTGTTGCCATGCTGGTGGTCCAGTTGATCGACAACAACGTTTTCCAGCCCTTCATACAGGGCAAGAGTGTAAAAGCCCACCCTGTTGAGATATTCCTGGTCGTGATCGCCGCTGCCGGGATGGGAGGAATACCTGCAATGGTCGTTGCCGTACCCGCATACGGCTTCCTTAAAATTGTTGCCACGGAATTCCTGAGCAATTTTCGCCTTATTAAAGAAATGAAACATTAAAACGTTATAAAAAGTACAATTATGGCTGGTAAGTCAAACATCCTGATCGCAGCAGTAGCCGGGCTTGCCATTGGCATCGGCCTTGGCATGCTTATCGCACCTGAAAAAGGGACCAAAACAAGAAAAAGAATAAAGGATAAAATACTTGACATTGCCGATAAACTTGAGGAGGGTTTTCCCACCAGTTTTGAAGAACTTAAATCGGTACTGACTTCCGAAAAAAAAGCCGGGGATGCCCAAAAGCCGGAACAGGAAGCATCTCCCTCAGCATGAACTTTTTCATCATTACTTAGGTAACATTTAAAAGGATTTACAATGGAATCAAACCGCATATCGGATAATGTCTCATCTATGACCGAAAACGTGAAGGATTACGTCAACCTGAGAATAGATTACATCAAACTGCTGCTTACCGAAAAGATCGCCCGCATGGCTTCTTTTTTCCTGCTCTCAGTGATCTTCTTCATACTGGGAATGTTCCTGTTACTGTTCATCTCCTTTGCCTTTGTATTCTGGTACGGAGAAGAAATCGGGCCGACTTTCGTGGGCGCCCTGATCATTGTGGGATTTTATATCGTTACGGGGCTGACTATTTACGGCATGCGTAACAAGCTGTTTGTCAATCCCATGGTAAAAAAGCTGGCTAAAATTATAATGGAGGAGGAAGATGAGAACTAGTGAACCATACAAGGTCAGGGTAAATCATATCAACTCCCTGTCGGACCTGGAGCGTGAGAAGGAAAGATTGCAAACAGAAATTACCCGCAGGGAAGAAGGGATCAAATACAACTACCAGAACCTGGTTCGCCTGCTGTCGTTCCGTAATCTTATGGGGACTCTTATTGACGATGTAAGTACAACCACAACGGTCGTTGGAAAGCTTTTTACGTTTGGGAAGGATTTCCTGGCCAAACGTAAAAAGAAAAAGAAAGAAAAGCATGGCCTGCATCCACAGCATGATCCCTTAACTGAAAAGCAGGCTGAGTAAACTTTTCCCGGCATTGAGACTCATCACTTTTCCACGGATCATCAATTTCTTAAAACTAGTCTGCGGATATCTTTTATCCCGGATTATCCGTCATCCGGTTCATTTTGGCATGCCCTGGGCAGTGTCCATAGAACCCACCAACCGCTGCAACCTGCATTGTCCCGAATGCCCAAGCGGCATGAAGGAACTCAGCAGGGCTTCAGGCTTCATGGACCTTGCCATGTTCCACTCGCTGATTGAACAGCTTTCTCCCGAATTATCATGGCTTACCCTGTATTTCCAGGGGGAGCCGTATATGAACCCTCTCTTCATCGATTTCATCGCCCATGCCCACTCCAAAGGCATTTATGTGAGCTCCTCAACCAACGGGCATTTCCTGGACAAAATAAATGCCGAAGCCACGGTAAAATCAGGTTTGAACCGCCTCATCATTTCGGTTGACGGAACCGACCAGGAGACCTATGAGTCATACCGGGCCGGGGGCTCGCTTGAAAAGGTG
Source organism: uncultured Bacteroidales bacterium (assembly GCA_903877385.1). GTDB lineage: Bacteria > Bacteroidota > Bacteroidia > Bacteroidales > FEN-979 > CAIRDP01. Next base: position 138,161 of record CAIRDP010000067.1, on the reverse strand, counting down.
GTTGAAGGGATCAGAACCCTGGCCGAAGCAAAAAAGAAATCAGGGAGCAACAGCCCGAAGATCATCATACAGTTTCTTGTTCTTAAAACCAACCAGCAACAGCTCAATGACATCCGCCAAAAAGGAATTGAATGGGGTGGTGATCGTGTCGAAATCAAGACAGCTCAGTTCAACGATTTCAGCCAGGGCAACCCCCTCATGCCATCCGCAGAAAAATATTCCAGGTACAGTATGCAGGATGCAGTATGGACGATAAAGAACACTTTACCAAATCATTGTTTCAGAATGTGGACTTCCGCCGTTATATGCTGGGATGGGAATATAGTGCCCTGTTGTTTTGATAAAGATGCCCGCCACCTGCTGGGGAACATTAAAAACTTAATTTTCAGGGAAATATGGAACGGCAGGGAGTACAATGATTTCAGGAGGATGTTATTGAAGAAAAGGGAAACGGTGGAAATCTGCAGTAACTGTACCGAAGGAACAGGCTTAAGCCGTTGGTTATAGGTTGGTCCCTAAATCCTATATTTGCATGCCGGTTTGGCCAAATAATAATCATTTTCCAATTTCATGAAGAGGATACTTGAAGCTTGCGTCAATTCAGCAATTTCGGCGGTTGAAGCTCAAAAAGGAGGAGCCGGCCGTATCGAACTTTGCGAAAACATGCCCGAAGGCGGCTGTACACCCAGCTCCGGAACCATCAGGTTTGCAAGGCAGCGTCTTCATATACCGATCATGGTGATGATCCGTCCGAGGGGTTCAGATTTCCTGTATTCGGAGGATGAATTTGAGATCATGAAAAATGACATCCTCTCGGCAAAAGAACTGGGTGCCGAGGGGGTTGTTTTCGGGATACTTAAACCCGACGGCAGCATTGATAGGGAACGTATGGGCCATCTTGCTGGTCTTGCCAGGCCAATGCAGGTAACCTGCCACCGGGCTTTTGACATGACTGTCGATCCGTTCAGGGCCCTCGATGACCTGGTTTCCCTCGGTATTGACAGGGTGCTTACATCGGGGCAAAGCGACAGCGCGCTGCTGGGTGCTCCCCTGATAAGAAAGCTCATTAATCATGCCGGCTCTCGCATTATCATCATGCCCGGCCATGGAATAAAGGAGAATAACCTGGAGGAAGTTGCTGATGCCACCGGGGCTTCTGAATTTCATATGTACCTGGTTCGTAAGGTTTCATCTCCCATGACTTTTTTCAGGAATGATGTGAAGATGGGGAAACCTGATCTTTCGGAGTATGATCATGATGAAGTGGATGCTGAACGGATCAGGAAGGCCATGGAAATACTGGATAATAAATCCTGAGCGGCAGAATAACATGAATGATATCCTTCAGATTGTCAAAGAGTTCAGAATCGACGGTACAGCCTCAGCATTCGAGCGGGTGGGATCGGGACATATCAATGACTCGTATCGTATTGCAATATCCCCGGCCGGCTTACCCGGATATTTCCTTCAAAGGATCAATCACCAGATATTTAAAGATATTCCCCTGCTTACTGATAACATCCTGAAAGTCACAAAGCATATTTCGGAGAAGATCCGTCTGGCCGGACCCTGCATCCAGTGTGTCGGGCTCAGTCTTGTCCCGGCAAGGGACGGGCATTTTTTTTACAGGGATGATGAAGGAAATTACTGGAGGATGTTCAACTTTATCGGAGGGAGCAGGAGCTTTGACCAGGTCCCGAATGCCGGGCTGGCATATGAAGGCGGCAAGGCTTTCGGCTTATTCCTGAGGCTGACGGCCGACCTGGATGCAGACAGCCTTTCGGAAACCATCAAGGATTTTCATAATATAAAGACCCGCCTGGCAGCTTTCAAAAAAACATGTGAAGAGGATCCATACAAAAGGGCCGAAGAAGCAAAAAACGAGATCCTGTTCATTGAAGAACGCTCAGCCGGGATGCATAAGATACTGAAACTCGGGCTTTCGGGCCGGATACCGCTGAGGGTCACCCATAACGACACCAAGTTCAACAACATTCTTTTTGATGAAAATGATAAGGCAATCTGCATTGTGGACCTCGACACGGTGATGCCGGGATATGTTCTTTATGATTTTGGCGATGCTATCCGCACAGGTGCAAACACCGGGGCCGAGGACGAAGCCGACCTGGAGAAAGTGAATATCAACATGGAGCTTTTCGAAGCCTACTGCAGGGGTTTCCTTGAGTCGGCCGGCCGATCGCTCACCCTGGAAGAGAAGAGCCATCTTGCTTTCTCGGCCAGGTTCATGACCTTTATTATAGGCCTTAGGTTCCTCACCGATTTCCTGGCCGGCGATACATACTATAAAATCCATTTCCCGGGGCATAACATCCAAAGAGCCAGGGCCCAGTTCAGGCTGGTTCAAAGTATGGAGCAAAATGCTTCTTCTATGGAAAGGATTATTTCTGATCTTTGCAAATCAAATTCTTGAACCCTTTTATGATGAAAAAATCCTTCCTCCTTGTAATCCTTGTATCCCTGTTGTCCTTAAACCAGATTAAGGCCCAGGCTGTGAACATAATACCGAAACCATTTTCAGTAAAATTGAAAACGGGCAGTTTCGAACTGAATACTAAGACTGTGCTTTATGTTCAGAATGTGGACTCGGAATCGGCTTTAACTGCAGCTTTGTTTGCACAGTTGATGGATAAGGCCGGTTTAAAAGGGATGAAAGTGCTTGAAGCCCCGGCCGGGACCAGGACAATGCAGAACGGGATTTTTTTCGAGTTCTCAAAAAAGGGTAAGATGCCTCCCGAAGGTTATTCTCTGACAATCTCATCCCAAAGCATAATTATTGAGGCGACCGACGGGGCAGGTTTGTTTTACGGGCTGCAAAGCCTGATCCAGTTGCTGCCGCCCGAGATCTATTCATCAAGGAATGATGCCCGGGACCTGCAGTTCCAGCTTCCCTGCCTCGAGATTAAGGATCATCCCCGTTTCCAGTACAGGGGAATGCACCTTGATGTTTCCAGGCATTTCTTTCCTAAGGAATTTATCAGGCAGTATATTGACCTCATTGCCATGTACAAGATGAATGTGTTTCACTGGCATCTTACCGACGACAACGGCTGGCGCATAGAAATTAAAAAATACCCCAGGCTGACCAGTATAGGCGCGTGGAGGGTTGACCACGAAAACGATCCATGGAACAAGCGTGAATCACAGAAACCCGGTGAAAAAGCAACCTATGGCGGTTTTTACACCCAGAACGACATCCGTGAAATTGTGCAATACGCAGCCCAGAGGCATGTCACTATAATCCCCGAGATCGAAATGCCCGCTCATTCAGTTGAAGTTCTGGCAGCTTATCCCCGTCTTTCATGTACAGGAGGCCCGTTCACCGTACCCCCGGGAACCTATTGGCCCAATACCGATATTTTATGTGCAGGGAATGATTCGGTATTCACTTTTATTCAGGATGTGCTTACAGAAGTCATTGAGCTTTTCCCATCAAAGTATATCCATATAGGAGGTGATGAAGCTGATAAAACTAACTGGAAAACCTGCCCAAAATGCCAGGCAAGGATCAAAGCCGAAGGACTGAAAGATGAGAATGAACTGCAAAGTTATTTTATAAAAAGGATAGAAAAATTCATACTTTCAAAAAACAGGAGACTTATCGGATGGGATGAAATCCTTGACGGGGGTATCGCACCTGAGGCCACGGTGATGTCGTGGCGGGGCCTCGAAGGCGGTATTGCTGCTGCCAGGCAGGGACATGATGCAATTATGACCCCTGGCGATTACTGCTACTTCGACCGTTACCAGGCTGAACCTTCAACCGAACCCAAAGCAATCGGTGGTTTTCTAACGCTTAAAAAAGTATATTCCTATGAACCAATCCCCGAAGAGCTCAATGCAGAGGAACAAAAACACATCCTTGGGGCACAGGGGAACATATGGACGGAATTCATCCCCACAGTGAAACAGGTTGAGTACATGGCCCTGCCACGAATGATAGCCCTGGCCGAAGTGGATTGGTCCCCTAAGGCGGTTCGTAATTTCAAAGAATTCAGGACCAGGCTCACACCTCATCTTAAAAAACTCGATTACATGCAGGTAAACTATTCAGCCGGCTCTTTCAGGGCCGATATCAATACCCTGTTCGAGAAAAAGTCAGGTAAGGTAAAAGTGGTGTTATCCTCGGAACAGCTGGATATTCCTATTTATTATACGCTTAACGGGAAAGACCCTAATTTGAAATCCTTATTGTATACCGAACCATTTGAAATCAGCGGAAGCACTCCGATCAAAGCAGGCTTGTTTGCCGACGGGAAACTTAAAGAGAAGATCAGCGAACGCAACTTTATTTTCCATCTTGCTGTCGGTAAAAAAGTAATATATAAATCCACATGGTCGGTGAGATACCCTGCCGGAGGTGAAACAGCCCTTATAGATGGCTTAAGAGGGAGCAAGGATCATCACGACGGTTTGTGGCAAGGCTATCTTGGCAATGACCTGGACCTTATTATTGACTTCGGAAAAGAAACTATCATTACCTCGGTCATGATGACCATGTTGCAGAACCAGAAATCCTGGATATTCATGCCAAAATACGTTGAATATGCTCTTTCATCGGATGGAAAGAAATGGCATTCGGTGAACCAGGTCCTGAACACTGCTTCGCCCGAAGAAGAGATGGTGTTCATCCAGCATTTCACCCAGCCTTTCCCCTCCACACCTGCAAGGTACCTGAAGGTGACGGCAAAGAATTACGGGGTTTGCCCCGCCTGGCATGAAGGCGCCGGGCAACCCAGCTGGATTTTTGCGGATGAAATCGTGGTATATTAATGGGCAGCGACCGCAAATGTTCTGAACATGCGGCCTTCCGTTGTGCTGATCATAAGGTAGTATACACCCGGAGCGAGGGAATTAACGGGTAATTCAAAATAAGTACCCTGCTGGTTTCCCGGTTTGAATTCCAGTATTTCCCGCCCGCTGATATCCGTTACATTCAGTGAAGTAAGTCTGGTATTATTTTCAAAGCTGATCTTCAGCCGGTCCTGGACTGGATTGGGGTATAGTTTGATGTCAAGTTCCTTTGCTGTATTGTTTTGTACCCCGGTACCGTAAAAACGGGTATCCACGGCCACAGCATCTGAAGAAATCCCTGTCGGGTAAGTGTCGATGGAGTCCCCCTTTATTGAAGTCACCAGGCAGTACCCTGCATTCTGATAATCTCCAATGTTGGTATAAATCCTTCCCTCAAGGGTATCTACGGCCGACGAAATAATGTAAGTGTAAACCAATGAACCCGGGTCTTTTATGATAGTAGTATCTGCAATTGCAAGAGTATTCATATTGAATGAACCTATGCCATAATTCAGCCCGAGGTACAGAAGGCTGTCTTTGATCCCGGAACCCGCACCCACAGTAAACGGAAGGAAGACATTGGTGAAGCTGCGGTTCGCTGGCGTGTATACGGTAACGCTGCCGGTATCAATGACCCCGTAAGGGGTTTTATTCACTGAGAAGATCTGGTTGTTGTACATATACATCTCCATGATGCCTACCGCTTTATGGCCAAAATTAACTTCTGCTTTCAGGGTCCATGATGAAGGATCAATCACAGCAAGTTTTCCCTCGGTTCCCAGGTAGCCGCGGTTCACCGCAACATAAACGGTATCGTTTAAACTGCTTATGCCGCCGCAATCGCCCGATATCCCCTTAACTTCGGCAATAAGGGAGAGATTTGCCGTATCCAGGACTTCAAGATAATCACTGTTCACAGGGTATTGTTTTGAAACAAGCAGTTTGCCCTTATAAACTATCATCCGGTTCAGGCCTGAATCGGCAATGGCAGCCATGCGCTTAAAGTTGTTCAGATCATACTTGACAATGGAATCCTGGGCAGCAAAAAAACCGTAATTCCCGCTTATCACAATGGATTGGGAAGACTGAGTATATATCGTACCAAAAGTATTTACTTTCTTACTCAGAGGGTTGTACGATTGTAATGTAACATAATCAGCGTACGGGGGTGCGTATTCAAACCTTCCCGAATTGGAGGTTATCACCTGCCTTACGTAGGCGTTTAGCTGGGCGTTACAGTTAATAGTGAAAATCAGCAATGAGCAAATGACAGCAGTTAATAATGAATTTTTCGATTTCATGGATTAAACGGATATTAGTTACTGACTTATTCATTAACCTTTGACCCGAAAGTTAATTTTTTCAGCCTGGGGCAGGTCTTCTGGCTTGTTCTGGTTTCCGAAGTCTTCCCATTCCTGAAACGGAACAGTGACGAGGAGAATACGGAAGCCGCTTTTGAACTTACAGCTGCGGGCACAGCCCCGGTTTCCAACCGGGTTCCCTTTTCAACTTCACCGAAGGATATCGGTGAAAGTACCACTGGCATGCTGCAAAAGTAAATAATCAGTATGAAATAAACGCATGAAGGATCAAGGAATTTTTGGACAATTGCAGTAAATTCCCCCGGCTGGCCTGAACCAGCGGCTTTAGCCGATGAACAAACCCTCTATCCTAACTTTGTATCCGCCATCTTTGAGCTTGGTTACGGCATTTACAAGGCCGCTATGCCTCCATTGAAGCATGCAACGGCGGGGAAGGAACCAATAGCGCATGCCGAGCTTGATTTCCTTGTTGGTTTCCTTTATAAGTCCCTCGTACCCCTGGGCTACATAATAGCCTATATCAATAAAGCCCTGTAAACGGGGTTTCAGGGGGCCCGTCACGCACCAGTTGATAACTCCGTTGCGTGCATCAACCCAAGTGACTATTCCGCAATGCGTCACGGGACAGCCACACGACATGCCCATGGGACGGCCAATCATAATGTCATCCTTCTTCACGCCCAGGTCTTTCACCAGGGCCGGGTTATACGGAAGAATGGTTTCCCGGGGTCCGGGTTCATTATCAAATGAATCCAGTATGAAATCAAATTCACGCTGAAGGTTGTCCTTCCACCCGAGTTTCTCACCCAATCCGGCATGGTGACAGCTCAGGCATGCCACAGGGTCGGTAAGCTGTGGTTTACGGCTTTCGATATGGATGCAAAGTTTAAGGTCAGCCGGGGTTTTCAGCAGGTGATCACCAAAAAGCGTACATGTGCGGAATCCGCATGCGCCGCAATCCAGGCCGGGAAGGGCAGGTACAACTTCGGTAAGAACATTGTTTTCTTTAAACATAGGGTTGGGGTTTATGGTTTCTATTAATAAAATGCCTTGAGTCCCCCCAGGCATCATATCCTATTTCATCTCCTGTAAGTTTGACCCGGATCTCCAGGCAATCTCTGCATTCCTCCCTCTCTTCTTCAATACAAGGCTTGTCTTCATACAAGAGGTAGTCTTTGCGGTGTTTTTTCGGGCTGAGATTTGGCATGATAATATTGGCGCCGAGTTTCAAGGCCCTTTCACGTCCAAAGCCATCGATGGCCTGCAAAGCTGTGGCCGAAGCAATATTGATATCTTTCATCATGATCCTGAGGACAGCGATCATTTTCAGGGTCATTACCAGCCTTTCCTGCGATGGCCACAACTGATCGCGGAAAAGGTACAAAGGAGTCTGCGAATGCTCGATATAGGGTCCAAGACCAACCATATCCGCATCAATCTTTTTAAGGAAAAAAAGATCGCCCACCAGGTGTTCTATAGCCTGAAAAGGAAGTCCTACCATCACCCCTGTCCCCAGCTGGAAACCTGTTTTCTTAAGCAGCCTGAGGCAGTTAAGGCGGGCATCGAAGTCGTGATGCCGGTCCTGTGGATGCAGCATCCCGTAAAGCTCCCGGTCCGAAGATTCAATCCTGAGAAGATATCGGTGAGCGCCTGCTTCAAAAAACCTGCGGTAAGTCTCTTCGCTTTGCTCCCCGCATGAGAGTGTAATACCCAGTTTCCCCTGAGTCGCAGTTTTAATACTGCTTACGATATCACAAACAAAATCGATAAAAGCCTGGTCGGTCCTCTCGCCCGACTGCAGCACAACAGATCCATAGCGGTTGGCTTGGGCAAACATAGCCGCGTCAAGAATCTCCATCCTGCTCATTAGAAACCTCTCAGGGCTGTAGTTGCTCTTCCTGATCCCGCAATAAAGACAATCCTTTGAGCAGATGTTCGAAAATTCGATCAGGCCCCTGAAATAAACCCTGTTGCTTACATGCTCCTTTTTAACTGCATAAGCCAGTTCCCCAAGCAATTTAATTTCTTCAGGGGCAGCAAGCGACAGCAGGTAATGAATATCTCCTGCCGTCAGTTCGGCTTTGCCGGCAATGGTTATTATTTTCTCTCTTCCACCCATTATCGCTGTGCTCAGAAGATAGGTTTTAGCTGCTTTACTGTTTCAATAATTATTTTCAGAAAGATATCCGTGTCTTTTTGTGTTGAGAAACGGCCCAGGCTGAGCCTTATACCTCCCCTTGCCTGGAAGGGGTTGAGACCGATCGCCTGGAGAACATGCGAGGGATTTCCCCCGTCGTTCGAAGAACAGGCGGATCCTGTGGAGACGCAAACGCCTGCCTCATCCAGCATCAACTGCAGCCTCATCCCTTCTCCTTCCATTCCTTCAATACAGAAATTGATATTGTTTGGCAAACGGCTGCTTAGCGAACCATTGAAATAAACCCCCTCAATATTGTGGCTGAGTGTGCTAATTATCCTCTCCTGCAGACCTGTAAGCCTGTGCATTTCAGCTTCCATTTCCCTGCAGGCTATTTCGGCAGCTTTTACAAACCCGATAATGCCGGGGATGTTCTCGGTGGATGAACGTATCCCTCTTTCCTGCCCCCCCCCGTGAAGCAAGGGTTCTATAGCAACACCGTTCCTGAGATACAAAGCTCCCACCCCTTTAGGGCCATGAAGCTTATGAGAATTCACAGTCAGCAGGTCGGTGAATAAAGTGTGTACATTCACCGGGATCTTGCCAAACGACTGGCAGGCATCGGAATGGAAATAAATATTCCGCTCCCGGCAAATCCTCCCGATCTCCTCAACTGGTTGAATGGTTCCTATTTCGTTATTGGCATGCATTACCGAGACCAGAATGGTTTTGCTGTTAATAACTTTCTCCAGTGCCGAAACATCAATAAAACCCTCCTGGTCAACCGGCAGAAAGGTTACGAAGAAACCCTGGGTTTCAAGCCAGCGGGCAGCTCGTAAAATGCAATCGTGTTCGATTGCCGAAACAACGATATGCCTCCCTTTATAGGCATTGGCAAATGCCACCCCTTTCAAGGCAAGGTTATTGGATTCGGTTCCGCTTCCCGTGAATATGATCTCCGAAGGATTTGCACCCAGGAGTGAGGCAAGCTTTATCCTCGATTGTTCCAGTACCTCATGGGCCATTGTTCCCATGGAATGCAGGCTGGAGGCGTTACCGTAGAATTCATCTCCCGCCTCGCGGATGAGCCCGGCAACAACCGGGTCTATGCAGGTTGTTGCTGCATTGTCAAGATACACGATATGTTTGTGATCTGCTTGCAACGGCATCATTCCCCAATATAAAACAGGTCATGCTCCATGGTACGCAGAACTCCGAAATGGTTCTTCGCCCCTATCTCTTTCTTGCCTACGCAGATCGTACAGGTCCCTACCGGAGGATTGCCTCTTAAGAACATGGGCTGTTTAATCTCACCGGACCTTTCAATATGCCTTACAATGGGATCTATACCGATTCCATAGAGCGCATTGCTTTCCACAACAGTGATCTCCTTTGCGGCTTCGATGACCCTGTAGCGGAAAACTTCTCTTTCGGCCTGTGAGATCAGGTCAATCTTGGTGATAACTGCTATATCGGCAAGGGTAAGCATAGGGCCGATCTTATAGGGCAGGTTCATACCGCTGGTTGCTTCAAGAACAACAACACCCAGGGAATTTTCTATATACGGCGAACAGCGAAGGCATAAGCCGGCTGTTTCAACAAACAGAAAATCGCTTCCCGACTTCTCGGCCCATTCAACAGCCTCATCCATCACCACAACATTGCAATGATCGGGGCATAATTCACCGGAATACAGTTTCCTCGAGGGGATATTAAACTCTTCGCTAATGATCCTGTCTTCATCGGCATACAAAACATCTATTTTAAGGTATGCCGGTTTATGCCCTTTTTTAAGCATTCTTCTTATGACCTGTCTTATAACCGTGGTTTTCCCGCAGGTTGGGGGGCCGGCAAATATTATCAGCTTCATATATCAATTTGTTATTTTCAGGGTTTCCATTTGTTCCACCATCATCTGTTCTGAGATCTCCTGCCCGCTGCGGATGAACGAACGGAAATTCAGCATGAGGTTGTCTATTTTACCAAGTTCACCGGCCACTCTTCTTTCGGCCGGATTAGTGCAGATCAGTTTCTCCATCGAGCCGTTTTTCATGATGATCCTGTAGTCGGATAAAAGCGCAATGTGGGGATCGTGAGTCACAAAGACAAAGATCTTCCTGAACTGTTTAAGAAGCTCCAGGGCCTTGGTCCTGTGAATCCCGGCATTTTCGATTTCATCAAGGAGGATGATGGGGGAATTGCCTATGATCACAGCATCGGCAATCAGCAATGAACGGGTTTGTCCGCCCGAAAGTTCGGTCATCCCGGTATGTACGATGATGGCTTCACCGGTCAGCTGGTTGGCAAACTCCAGGGTTTCGGCTATCATCTTTTCAGGATTGTCGCCTCCCCTTACCTTTGCATGGATCTTCAGAAATTCGCCTACAGGAAGATCGGAAAGAAAGTTGGTATGCTGGGATATCAGAGCGATAGGGTGTTTGCGGGGATCGAACGTAAAATCTTCGTTAATCGTTTCCCCGTTGATCATAACCAGGCGGTTGGAAGGCGTATTCCGGTTAGCAAACAGTTCAATATCGTTGATCAGGGTGGTTTTACCGCAGCCTGTGGGTCCCACGATGCTGATGATATCTCCCATATTCAGCTCAAATCGTTCAACTTTTTCGGGTTCACCGGTTTTACCGTAGCCCCCCATAACGCAAATGCTTTGTATATCCATGAAAATAATTTTTATAAGAATTCGGATGAATTTTCTGCAGTAAAAATACGAGCATGTTGATTGCCAATATTATATATGGCACTGAAAGAAAGTGTCCTTTTAACTGATGTGTTACATAATAAAAACTGCATTATTTCACCTTTTAATATATGAAAATCAAGTACTTTTGTTGAAAATATCCTATGAGCACTCTCGATCACCAGCGCTATTACAACTGCGACGATTGTCTTTTCAAAACAATCAGCTGCCAGTACATACAGAAGGATGAGTTTGAGAAACTCAGGGCAAAATCAGTTCAGCTGAGGTATAAGAAAGGGGAAGTAATTTTAAAACAGGGCGCCAAATCAACCCATTTCCTTTTTTTAAGAAAGGGCATCATCAAGTTTAATTATGAGGATGAGAACGGTAAAAACCTCATTCTTTCCATTAATAAAGCACCTGCCCTCATCGGGGGTGCAAACCTCGTGAACGCCGAGTTCAACCTCTTTTCCATATGTGCCATCGAGGATTGTGAAGGTTGTACAATCGATGTTTCGATGCTGACACGAATCGCCCTCGGAAACACCTTGTACCTGTTCAAGATGCTGCAGTTCATCACGGATGTCTTCCGCAGTTCAATTTTTAATTTTATCAGTCTTGCGCATAAGCAGGTTAACGGCAGGATTGCCGATATCCTGATCTTCCTTTCCCAGAACATCTATGCAAATAATGCTTTCGTGCTTTCACTTTCCAGGCAGGAATTTGCTGAATTTGCCGGATGTTCAAAGGAAAATGTAATCCATACCCTGCGAAAATTCCATAATGAGGGAGTGATTACCGTTGAGGGGAAGAAAATTACTCTCAATGATCCCGAGCGGCTACAGAAGATCAGCAAGCACGGTTAATGATCATTTGCGTTTTACAGACTGCAGTTTATTTTCGGCCATAAACACCGAATACCCCCTGTAACCGTCTTTTTTAATTCTGTCAATGCAGGCAGCCCTGTCGGATTTCAGGACAAGGGCAAAGAGTTTTGAGAAAAAATTATTGAATTTTTTGCAATTCATAGGGTTTGAGAACTCCAGGCAGTCGGCGCAACTCTGGGTATTATTCTGGATATTGCAGGTTCTCACGGAGCACCATCCGGCTTTATTATTTTCATGGCAGCCGGGGCATTTGCCTTTAAGGTACTTGCTGCAGGCCCCGCAGTATAGGCCACAGTATGCGATGAGTGAAGGGTGAGCAACGACAGGTTTCATCAGTAAGGGGAATTGGAATGCGAAATTAAGAAATATTGTAATGGTAATAACCTAACGCATCCTTTAAATCAGGCAGCACCTGGTTTTCGAAGCTCCAAATAAAAAATTGCTTTAAACTGTCCCGGTAAATTCCCGCAAATGTCGCGGAATCGGGCCGGGGCTATTGGGGTTCATAGTATTGAACGGGAGAGCGGCTGAGAGCTGATGTTTTCATACCGTCATGATGTCCTTTTCCTTGATTTCAAAGATTTTATCGACTTTTTCGATATACTCGTCTGTAACCTTTTGAATATCGGTTTCAGCTTTATCAACCTCATCTTCAGGCACACCGTCCTTCTTCAATTTTTTAGCTGTTTCATTGGCATTACGGCGGATGTTTCGTATGCTGATCTTCGCGTTTTCCGCTTCAGCCTTGGCTTTTTTAACCAGGTCGCGGCGGCGTTCCTCGGTGAGTGGCGGTACCTGTATCCTGAGGATCTCACCTTCATTTTTGGGGTTGAATCCAAGGTTGGCAGCCAGTATCGCTTTTTCGATCAGTCCAAGAACACTTTTATCCCAGGGCTGAACGATGATCTGCCTTGCATCCGGGGAACTAATATTCGCAGTCTGGTCTATTGGAGTCATCACCCCATAATAATCGATTTTCACTCCTTCAAGCATCTGGGGATTGGCTTTGCCTGCACGGAGTTTCTGTATTTCTTTTTCAAGATGGTGCAAGGCATTCTGCATGCCTTCTGTAGCTTCTTCCAGTGTAAACTCTAATTCTTCGTGCATAGTTCGGAACTTTGGTTTGGGTCGAAATTATCACTTTTGAACAATGGTGCCGATCTTTTTCCCCTGTACCAGTTTCAGCAAGTTGCCTTTCCGGTTCATATTGAAGACAATGATCGGCAGGTTATTTTCGCTGCAAAGTGTGAAAGCTGTAAGGTCCATTATCTTCAGATTCTTTTTATACGCCTCATCGAAACTCAGAGTTTCATATTTCTTTGCTTTTTTGTCTTTTTCGGGATCGGCAGTGTAAACTCCATCCACCCTGGTTCCTTTCAGGATGGCATCGGCTTTGATCTCAACAGCTCTAAGGGCTGATGCGGTATCGGTGGTGAAGTAAGGGTTTCCCGTTCCTCCGCTGATCATCACTACATAACCATCCTCAAGGTAAGCGATAGCTTTTTCACGGCTCATCCGTTCACAAATGGGGTCAATGGCAATTCCTCCAAGGTGTTTCACCTTAAGCCCTGCCTTTTCGAGTGCATCCTGTATGGCCATGCTGTTGATCACGGTTGCCAGCATCCCCATATAATCACCTTGGACACGGTCAACCCCAAAATCAGTTCCCTGCAATCCCCTGAAAATATTACCGCCGCCGATTACGATTGCAATCTGCAGTCCTTTGCCCGCAACCGATTTTATTTCCGAAGCATAATCGAGCAGCCGCCCGGGATCGATTCCATAACCCTGATTCCCTTCGAGCGCCTCGCCTGAGAGTTTCAGTAAGATACGTTTCAGTTTCATAATTCAGTCTTTTGAAAAGTTTTGAGCAACGGGGTGGCCCGATTTCGATATACCTAATGTGGATTCCCGGTATTTCATTTCCAGCCAACAGATTTTATCCCACCCCATGACAATTCTTATATTTCTTACCGCTTCCGCAGGGACAGGGGTCATTTCTGCCAACCTTTTTTTCAACCTTGACCGGCTGGGGGCGTGACTTTTCCTGGGTATCTGTATTGGCCTGTGACAGCAGGTCGGAGCGTTCTTCCTTATAACGGCCACGGTCGGTTTTCTTTGGCAACTGGGCTTCTTTTACATTTTCGACCTGGATGGGGACGTCGGCTTTGATCAGGAATGAAAGGATCTCCTTGTTCGTCCTTTGAACCATGGTTTTAAACAGTTCGAAGGATTCGAATTTGTAGATCAGCAATGGGTCTTTCTGCTCGTAGGCAGCATTCTGAACCGATTGTTTCAGGTCGTCCATTTCGCGGAGATGCTCTTTCCAGGCATTGTCGATCATTGAAAGGACTATGCCTTTTTCGATGGAAAGCACGACTTCCTTCCCTTTGTCTTCAAATGCTTTACGCAAGTTGGTGACTACCTGCATGGTTTTAATGCCGTCGGTTACCGGGATTGCAATATTCTCATAACGGGGCTCATTTTCAATCACATCCTTGATGACCGGGAAGGTTTTTATTGCAATGCTTTCTCCTTTGCGTTTATATCGCTTGTAGATATGGTCGAAGAGGGTTTCAGACACCTCTGCTGCATTATGCTGCTGAAATTCATCCTCCTTCAAGGGCGGTTCGGCGGCAAATTCCTTGATCAGGTCAAATTTAAATCCTTCATAATCGCGTCCGTCATGGTGGTCTAATACAATTGTTTCGCAAACATCGTACATCATGTTTGCTATGTCAACGGCGAGACGATCTCCGAACAGGGCATGGTGCCTTTTCTTGTAGATTGCTTCACGCTGGATATTCATTACGTCGTCATATTCCAGGAGGCGTTTGCGGATGCCAAAGTTGTTTTCCTCGACTTTCTTCTGGGCGCGTTCGATGGACCTGGTGATCATTGAATGCTGGATCACTTCTCCCTCTTTAATTCCCAGGCTGTCCATGATTTTCGCAATACGCTCTGAGCCGAACATACGCATCAGGTCATCCTCAAGCGAAACAAAAAACTGTGAACTTCCCGGGTCTCCCTGCCGGCCTGAACGGCCTCTCAACTGCCTGTCGACACGTCGTGATTCATGGCGTTCGGTGCCAATGATAGCCAGGCCACCTGCTTCCTTGACCCCGGGGCCCAGTTTTATATCGGTTCCACGGCCAGCCATATTCGTAGCAATTGTCACAGTTCCGGCCTTACCTGCTTCAGCCACAATATCGGCTTCCTTGGCATGCAATTTTGCATTCAGAACATTATGCGGGATATTCACTCTCTTGAGCATCCTGCTGAGCAATTCGGAGGTTTCAACCGAAGTCGTACCCACCAGAACCGGCCTCCCCTTTTGGGTGAGGTCCTGGATCTCAACGATAACCGCATTGAATTTTTCGCGCTTTGTCTTGTATACCAGGTCTTCCCTGTCGTCGCGCACCACCTTGCGGTTAGTGGGAATTACCACCACATCCAGTTTGTAGATATCCCAAAGCTCTCCTGCTTCCGTTTCGGCAGTACCCGTCATACCCGCGAGCTTCCTGTACATCCTGAAGTAGTTCTGCAGGGTGATGGTTGCATAGGTCTGGGTGGCGGCTTCAATCTTGACGGTTTCCTTGGCTTCTATTGCCTGGTGCAGGCCTTCAGAATACCGGCGTCCTTCAAGGATACGGCCTGTCTGCTCGTCCACGATTTTGACCTTATTATCCATCACCACGTATTCCACATCTTTCTCAAAAAGGGCATAGGCTTTGATCAGCTGGTTCACAGTATGGACCCTCTCAGATTTGATGGAGTAATCGAGCATCAGGGCATCTTTCTTCTCGAGTTTCTCAATTTCCGACAATCCGGAGCGTTCCAGGTCGGCGATCACGGCTCCCATATCCGGCAGGATATAAAATGAAGCATCCTCGTATGATTCCGTGAGAAGGTCGATGCCCATTTCGGTAAGCTCTATGGTATTGTTTTTTTCATCGATGATGAAGTAAAGTTCATCGTCGATGACATGCATGTTCTTTGACTGTTCCTGCATATAGAAGTTTTCGGTCTTCTGCATCAGGGCTCTCATCCCCTGCTCACTGAGGAACTTTATCAGCGCTTTGTTCTTTGGAAGACCGTGATGAGAACGCAGTATCTGCTCCCCGGCCTTTTTCATATTTTCAGAATTGTTCGGATCTGAACTTAACTGTTTTGCTTCGGAAAGCAGCTTTGTCACCAGGTTTCTCTGGGCATTGTACAATTTAACAACCTGTGGTTTTAGCTCTTCGAACAGCTGGTTATCCCCCTTGGGCGTAGGGCCGGAGATGATGAGGGGAGTACGGGCATCATCAATAAGAACCGAGTCAACTTCATCAACAATGGCATAATTATGCGGACGCTGTACCATTTCTTCGGGGTTTCCCGTCATATTATCACGGAGGTAGTCAAACCCGAATTCGTTATTGGTGCCGTATGTTATATCAGCATTATACGCACTTCTCCTGGCATTGGAGTTGGGCTCATGCCTGTCGATGCAGTCTATGCTCAGGCCATGGAACTCAAACAGGGTTCCCATCCATTCCGAGTCGCGCTTTGCCAGGTAGTCGTTCACAGTAACAATGTGAACCCCCCGTCCCGGCAAGGCATTCAGATATATTGGCAAAGTTGCCACCAGGGTTTTTCCTTCACCTGTAGCCATTTCGGCGATCTTACCTTCGTGAAGCACGACACCGCCTATCAACTGGCAGTCATAATGCACCATATCCCAGCGGATCGTATTTCCACCTGCCACCCAGGAACTGCTGTACCTGGCTTTTTCACCGGCAATTACAACACTGTTGCGGCGGGTTGCAAGCTCACGGTCCATATCGGTTGCAGTAACCTCTACCCATTCCAGTTCGACGAACCTGCGGGCTGTTTCCTTGACCAGGGCAAAAGCTTCGGGGAGAATGGCCTTCAGTTCTTCCTGAATGAGGTCGTACTCTTCGTCTTCAAGTTTATCGAGATCTTTATAAAGATCTTCTTTGGCATCAATGGCGATCTCTTCAGAATTCAGCTTCTCACGAAGTTCTGCGATCTCCTGCTGTTTCCCTACGATCCTGTCCTGAATCCGTTTTTTGAATTCAAGGGTTTTAGCCCTGAGTTCATCATGGCTGAGTTCACGGAAAGCATCTCCGAAGGAAAGGGCGGCATCAACCTGGGGATTGATTATTTTAATATCCCTTACAGACTTACTTCCCAGTAATTTCTTAAAAATATCAAGCATATGTTTTTTGTTGCCGGTATTTCACGGCAATCTTATTTCGATGATTGTAATAATTGTTCAATTGAATTCTCCAGCCCGTTACTTGGGAAATCGGCGGAGTATTTATAAATATTACCGTCTTTGTCGATGATAACAAACAATGGAAGGGAGCGCACATCATAGTCTTTCAGAATATCTATCTGGTCTCCTATATGAAGGAAAGTCCAGTCCCAGTTCTTTTTCAAATCAACATAATACCTCATTCTCAGCCTTGACGATTCGGATGAGATGCTGATAAAAAGTACTTTATCCTTGTACTTGTCTGCAATAGGTTTGAGAAGATCCATTTCATTTGTACAACCCTCACAGTAAGATGTCCAGAAGTTAACAACAACTGGCTTACCCCTGAGTGAATCAAGCTTCACGGACCCGTTGTTAACCCTGTTCCTTAAATTGAAAAGGGGTGCGGGAGTTCCGGGTTGAAGCCTGGTAAGGTTTTTTATTATATTGGTTGCGATGAGGCGGGCCTGGGGCTCCTGCCCTTTCTGCTCAATTGTATTCAGAACCGAAATGATTTTTCTCTGATCGTCGGTTGCGGTATTGTACATTTCCATAAGGCCTTTTAACAGGACAAGTTCCCTAAGCTTCACAGGCCTCAGAAGAGTGTCGGCCGTCAATGCTTTCATCAGGGCCGAATAAGGATCCTGGGCCGAAAGCAAGGCATGGTAATCATTCTTTTTAAGGATCATGGAAGTTGCGGTCATGTACTTTGAAAAGAAGGAATTAAAAAAGTCCATGTACTGAATGTTATCATAAAGTACGGGTCTGGAAGTGAAATAGGTGTAAGCTATCATGGGTTTGCTTATAAACTGTACCAGCTGGATCACGTTAGCCTGTTTATACTCCATGTACGTTTTTATGTACGGATCGGTTTGATCCCCGACCGAAAACGTGATTTTTGCCCTGAGGGAGTCGATCAGCGTTCGGTTATGGTCGCGGTAAAGTTCATTGAAATGTTCAACCAGGAATGCATTATAGACTCCGTCGAACTCACCCAAAATGAAATTGATATCATTGCTGGGCAAATGCAAAAGTTCCATCTGGAGATTGGTGGAATTAATAAAGGGATTGAGCTCTTTCACATCATCATACTTGTAAGGGGCTATCCTGATCTGGTAGTCTTTCCCCGGTTCAATAAAAAAGTCGGCAGTATGAAAATCTATCGACACCTTGCCCAGAATGGTCCTGTCAACAGGCACAGTCATGGTAAAAGAACCTGTTGAGTCAATACTTGCCCTGGCCAGGGTTTGCTCTGTTTCGGTAAGAAAATCCGAAGTAACCGTCAATGTAACGAACCTCCCGCCGGCGCCCGGCGCAGTACCTTTTATGGTTACATTCTGGGAGGATGCTGTCAGCCCGATAATCAGAAATAATGTAATGCAAAAAACCTGTTTCATAATTGATTGTTAATGTTAGTCTTTAATTCTGTTCACAACAAATGAGGGAATAGATTTTTCAGGGTCATTCCCGGAAATGGCCGGTTTCGTCTATACTTTTTCCTGACTTCGCCTTTGCCTGGTTAATTCTTATCCCATCAGGTATAAACCTGCCGGCATCTCCCCCATGCCTCAAGATATCTCTTACAATGGAGGAACTCAGAGAGGCATATTCCGGTTCACAAAGCAGGAAAACCGTTTCAAGATGCGGAACCATCAGTTTATTCATCTGTCCGATCCCGCGTTCAAACTCAAAATCCGCACTTGTTCTCAGTCCCCTTAAAATATACTTTGCACCCGTTGCCTTGCAGAAGTCTACAGTTAGCCCGCAGTAATGGGTGATTTCAATTTTCCTGTCCCGGTCAAACAATTCATGAAGCCAGCCAAGCCTTTGTTCCAGTGTGAAATACGATTGTTTCTGGGTGTTTTCACCCAGGGCAATAATCAGCTTGTCAAAAAGGCCCACCGAACGCCGGATAATGGATTCATGCCCTTTAGTGACCGGGTCAAATGAGCCCGGGAATACCGCTATTCGATCCATGATCACTTGATTTGAATGCAAAGATAAGAAAACCTCAGAAAGGCTTATTCAAAGGTAAAACTAAGCTGGAAAATTTTAGAATTCAGCTTGGCAATCGGATCCGTATAAATATTATGTTCACGTTTGAGGACGTCCATCAGCCCATACATCATTTTCAGTTCGATTCCAAGCTTAAACCATTCATTATAAAGATCGAACCCGACGCCGGCCTCAAGATAGACATCATTCTGGTTGAACTTTACGATCTTCTGGTCAGCGCTGCGTTGCTCCCTTTTTTTGGCCTGGGATGCCAGATCGAGGGTATACTGCACACCGGCCAGGAGGTAGGGCCTGAAATTATTATACCGTAATGCTTTATACTTTAGCTCTATCGGCAAATTAATGTAGGTCGAGGGTACCTTCTTCGTAAAACTCATCAGGGTTGTATCCGTTTTATTGTAAACCAAAACAGAGTATATGAGGTCCCTGTCGCCAAAACTCAGGGAGGGTATAAACCTGAGGTTAAACAGGTTGCCAAGCCTCAGGTCGCTTACTATACTGATCACAAAACCCGGTGTGGGACGGGATTCAATGCTTAGTACCCTGGCCCCGTTTGGCATTGGCAGTATATCTGGTATGTAGGTTGAATCCCATACAATGTGCTGCATATCGGCAACAGGCCTCACGGTTAGGTAACTCATGTTAAAACCAAGGACAAATCCGAAATGAAAGAGATCGTCGTCATACCTTGGCATGTTAATCACAATGCTTCTCTGGCTTTTCGCAGGCAGACCAGAAAAAAGCATAAAAGCAATACAGGCAAGCGTGAGAAATTTTTTAACTTTCAAATGGAACAAGCCTTAAACATTAAATAACGTTGTTTTTGCCGGATTATTTTGCGCTGAAAGCCAGACTTGCTGTGATATTCCGGAGTTCAGACAGGCCTGGTTCCTGAATAAATGGAAGCTATTCCACCCGAGAGGCTTATCACCCGGCAATCTTCAAAGCCTGTTTTCAGCATTATGTTCAGAAATGCTTTGCCTGAAGGGAAAAGTGCAACGGTCTCCGGCAGATACCGGTATGCTGAAGGATGGGACGAAATCAGGCGGCCCATTGCGGGGATGATAAAACGTGAATAAAAGCTGTAGAATTGTTTCAGGGGGAATGAAGGGGGATGGGAAAATTCCAGGATCATGACTTTGCCCCCCTTCTTCAACACCCGTTTCATTTCTGAAATCCCGGTTTCGAGGTTTTCAAAGTTCCTGACGCCGAAAGCGATCATGGCTGCATCAAATCTTTCATCGGGGAATTTAAGGTCCTCAGCATCGCCGTAAACAAGTTCAATTGCATCGGAGAAACCTGCTTGTGTAATCTTTTCCCGGCCGATAGCGAGCATTTTTTCCGAGATATCCGCCCCTGTAATGCGGATCCTGCCCTGCCGGTGCAATTCCATAGCCAGGTCGGCAGTACCCGTGGCCAGATCGAGCACATGGACGGGCTTTGATTTCAGCATTTCCCTTACCAACCGTTTTCGCCAAAGCCTGTCAATGCCGAATGAAAGGAAATGATTCAGGAAATCATATTTACCTGAAATTTCATCGAACATCGCTTTTACTGATTCTTTCTCTGGCATGGAAAAAAAACGGGATTATCCAACAACAAAGATAATCCCGGATTTAATAGAAATGATTTATTTATGCGCCAAGCTGAAGCCTTTTAAATCCAGTGACTTTCAGGTTCTTATCGTTTTCGGCGATAAACTGGGCACAGGTTTTCTTGCTGTCCTTGATATATTCCTGGTTCAGCAGGGTGCTGTCTTTATAAAATTTATTGAGTTTCCCGGTAGCAATCTTTTCAAGCATTTCTTCGGGCTTGCCTTCCTGCCGGGCCTGTTCCTTACCAATTTCGATCTCATGCTCAATCACACTCTGCGGAACATCGTCCCTGTCAATTGCAACCGGATTCATGGCTGCGACCTGTTTTGAAAGTTCGTATGCCACTTCCTCTGCGTTTTTCCCGTCCCTGGGGCTGATCCCAAGGATTGTAGCAAGACGGTTGCCATGGTGATTATAAGCCACGGTAAGAGGGGCTTCGACCACTTCAAAGTGAGCGATCTGCATTTTTTCACCGGTTTTTCCAAGCATGTCGTTCAACTTTGATTCAACGGTGGATGCACCTATCAGCAAGGGCATAAGTTCTGCAACTGTATGCACTTTATTTTTAACACCTGCATCCAGAACATCCTTTGCAAATTGCTTGAATTCATCAGTTTTTCCAACGAAATCAGTTTCACAGTTCACCATTACCACTGCTGCAAAGGTCTTGTCATCGGTAGTTTTTGCAACTACAAATCCTTCATTGGCATCACGGTCGGCGCGTTTGCCCGCAATTTTCTGTCCCTTTTTCCTCAGGTTGTCAATTGCTTTCTCAAAATCGCCTTCAGATTCCTGGAGAGCTTTTTTGCAATCCATCATACCTGCACCGGTCATCTGGCGAAGTTTATTAACTTCCGCTGCTGTAATATTCATAATATCAATTCGATTTTTGTATTAACGATTATTTTTTGGTTCTTCCGACAGGTTTGTTGATCCTTTTCCTCTGAGATTTTTTCTCTTCGGATTCGCCAACAACACCGGGCTTCATTTTTGTCAGCTTTGCATCGGGATGATCCTTGATTGCGAGTTTGATACCTGCGACCTCTTCTTCGATTTCATCCTCTCTCATCCTGTCATCGAAATCCTCATCTGTTTCCCCCTTGTCTTCATCGGCAGCTTTCTTGTCGCGGTCGAGCTTACGTTCAACGAGGCCTTCTTCAATGGCGTTGACCATGGTTTCAATAATGATGCTGATTGATTTTGAAGCATCATCATTGGCCGGGATAGGGAAATCAACCTTGCGCGGGTCTGAATTGGTATCCACGATGGCGAAGGTGGGAATATTCAGTTTCTTGGCTTCGGCCAGTGAGATATGTTCTTTCAGGATGTCCACGATAAAGATTGCGGCAGGCAAACGGTTGAGGTCTGCGATTGAGCCGAGGTTCTTTTCCAGTTTTGCACGCTCGCGGGTTATCGTAAGGCGTTCCTTCTTCGAAAGGTTATTGTAAGAAGGGCTGGTCATCAGTTTATCAATGGAAACCATTTTGCGGACGGCTTTCCTGATGGTAGCGAAGTTTGTAAGCATGCCACCGGGCCAACGCTCAGTAACATAAGGCATGTTAACCCTTTTCACCTGTTCGGCTACGATTTCCTTAGCCTGTTTTTTGGTGGCGACAAAGAGAATACGTTTGCCTGATTTGGAAATTTGTTTGAGGGCCGCAGCAGCCTCATCGATCTTTGCGATGGTTTTATACAGGTCGATGATATGAATGCCGTTCCTTTCCATGAAAATGTAAGGAGCCATTGCAGGATTCCACTTCCTTCTTAAGTGACCGAAATGGACACCGGCTTCCAATAATGTATCAAAACTTGTTCTGGACATATTATATGAATGAGTGTTCTTAAAATATTAACGTTTACTGAACTGGAATCTTTTACGGGCTTTCTTCTGGCCGAATTTCTTACGTTCAACCATTCTCGGGTCGCGGGTCATAAAGCCCTTGGCCTTGAGCAGGGGTTTGTATTCTGCGTTAATCTTTACCAATGCCCTGGAAAGTGCATGTGCAAGTGCTTCTGCCTGTCCTCTGACTCCACCACCATCAAGATTGACTTTAATGTCATATTGTCCCATGGTACTGGTGACTTCAAACGGTTCAACAACCTTGAACTGCAATATAGGTGTTGGGAAGTATTCCTTATAATCCCTGTCGTTGACGGTGATTTTTCCCTGGCCTTCCTGTAGGTAGATTCTTGCAACAGCAGTCTTCCTCCGGCCGAGTGCGTTTATAATTTCCATATTACTTTATTGAGGTTAATTGAATCTGTTTAGGTTGCTGGGCCTGATGAGGATGTTCGGTACCCGCGTATACGTATAGATTACGGAAGAGGGCGGCACCCAGGCGATTCTTCGGAAGCATGCCTTTAACGGCTTTCGCTACAACTTCTGTAGGTTTCTTCACCAAGAGTTCCCTTGGATTCCTGATCCTCTGTCCTCCGGGATATCCGGTATGACGAACGTATTCTTTGTCATCCATCTTTTTCCCGGTTAACAACACTTTTTCAGCATTGATGATGATTACGTTGTCGCCACAATCGACATGAGGGGTGTAATTTGTTTTCATCTTACCCCGGATCAATTTTGCGACTTTAGCAGCTAAACGGCCAAGTATCTGGCCTTCAGCATCAACCAGGATCCACTCCTTGGTAACGGTTTCCTTGTTGGCGCTAATCGTTTTGTAACTTAAAGTATCCATAGTATTAATTGATTTCTTTTCAAAAAGGGGTGCAAAGGTATCGTAATTCTTCTCATCCGGCAAACTATCTGACATAATTTTTAAATAAAATACCTTTATCCTTTATTCTATGACATTTTATTGTAATTTTATGCCCTATTTTATGGCAGATATCTATTTCAACAGGTTTATAGCTGCGTGGCTGGATAAATGGGCCGCCGACATCTCCATGCCCGGCCTGATATTATACGGGGCAAGGCAAACCGGGAAGACCTCGCTGGTTGCCAGGTTATCAGAAAAATTCAGACAGTTTATCCGTCTTGACCTGAAAGACCTGGCAGACGTCGGGATATTCAGGAAATCGGGATCAAGCGATGACTTCCTCGACAACCTTTTCTTTATGAAAGAGAAGGATAAGGCCGAGGAAAACACTTTGATATTTTTTGACAATACCTGCCGCGACCCCCAGGTAGTAAATCTCGCCGAAGACATAATAAGCAGGCGGCCCCGGATTAAAATCATCATATCCTCGGCCATTTCTTTGCACCAGGTGCCCCGGGGGTTCAGCAGTCTTTTTCTCCATCCGCTTTCCTTCACCGAGTTCCTCGATGCAAACGGAAACCAGGAAGCTATTTTTGCATTCAGCGAAGTTCCCTTTCCTGTCGGCGGCTTTCATAAACTTCTTGGATTGTTTCACCAGTATACCCTCGTGGGAGGGATGCCGTCGGTCGTCAAAAAATTTGTTCAGTCAAGAAGCATGTCTTCACTGAAACCTGTCTATGAAGGCATAATGAAAGAATTTTTCGCGGATATTGACGACACCTCCCTCAGGCAGAATAAAAAAGACCTGCTCACCATTACCCTGCAGAACGCCTTCATGTATGCGGGGACAAGGGTGAAATTCAATGCATTCGGAAATGTTCCTTACGGAAGCAGGGAGATGGCCGGTACTTTGCGGTATCTTGAGAAATCCATGCTTCTCAGTTTAAATTATCCTTTGGTCAGGACAGAACCTCCCCTGAGCCCCGACCTTAATAAATACCCGAGGCTTCAAATGCTGGATACCGGCCTGGTGACCTATTTTTCGGGTATCCAGAAACAGATGATACTGGCGATGGATCTTAATGCCCTGTTCGAAGGTCAGGTATTAAGGCATGTTGTGGGGCAGGAATTAATCAGCAACTCCTATGATGAACCGGCCAAACCCGATTACTGGGTAAGGGATAAAGCCCAATCCTCGGCCGAAATTGATTATGTGATCAGGTATGAAGGCATGGTGATCCCCGTTGTCGTGAAATCGGGAGAACCCGGCAGGCTAAGGTCGCTTCACCAGTTCATAGACGAAGCTCCGCATCCATTTGCCATCCGCCTGTATGCAGGCAATGTGAACATCCGCAAAGCCGAGACGCTCAGGGGCAAACCGTATTACCTTCTCTCTTTGCCCTATTTCCTGGCTTGCCGCATCCCTGAACACCTCAAAGGCTTTATCAAGTATGTAAACAGCTGATTAATTTTGCCCTGAAATTTGCATTCCCTGTACCTTTTGTATTATATTTATCAAAAATTAATTGAATGAACGCACTTCAGAACATTTCTATTCTTCTTGAACTGGCAGTGTCAATTCTGGGTTTGCTCATCTGGCTCCAGAAGAAAAAATCATATGGCGCATTTATTTTTCTGACTTTCCTCTTGTATATGGTTTATGATGCATGCAAACTATGGAGCCTCGCTATTCCTGAGTTTATACTTAGCATCATCTTTGCCGTTGCCTCCCTTTCGATCCTGCTTGCTGTATGGAAGTTATACAAGACCGACTAGGCTCTCAAAAAAACCAGGTCATTTGAATGAAAGGAAACCCGGTTCCGGGTTTTTTGTACTTTTGCAGATTAAATAGCGAATTAGCGAATTAGCGAATTAGCGAATTAGCGAAATAGCGAAATAGCGAATTCGTAATTCGTACATCGTAAATTGTACATAGTATATTATGTCGATAGCTGTCAATAACATCACCAAGATATACGGAACCCAGAAAGCCCTGGATTCAGTTTCAATCAACATACATCCCGGTGAGATTGTAGGTTTGCTGGGCCCTAACGGTGCCGGTAAAAGCACACTGATGAAAATCCTCAGCTGTTTTATCCCTCCCACTTCAGGCGAGGCCTCTGTTTGTGACTTTGACGTTCTCGAACAATCCATTGATGTAAGGAAAAAAGTCGGATACCTTCCCGAGAACAATCCCCTTTACCTGGATCTTTATGTCAAGGAATTCCTGGCGTTTGTGGCAGGCACTCACCAGCTGAAAGGTTCCATAAAATCAAGGGTGGAAGAAATTATAACGCTGACGGGGCTTCAGCTTGAACAGCATAAAAAGATAGGTGCGCTGTCAAAAGGTTACAGGCAAAGGGTCGGACTGGCCCAGGCCCTGATCCATGATCCTGAAGTGCTGATCCTGGATGAGCCAACCTCGGGCCTTGACCCGAACCAGCTTGCCGAGATAAGGCACCTGATCAAGGAGATAGGAAAAGAAAAGACCGTAATGTTATCTACGCATATCATGCAGGAAGTGGAAGCAATTTGCGGAAGGGCCATCATCATACATAAAGGAAAGATAGTCGCAGATGACGCCACTGAGAATCTCCAGAAGATCACTGTTTCAAAAACAATGATCAGGGTTGAATTTTCGTCGGAAGTCGGGGAACAGGTCGTACAGTTAATCCCGGGTGTGAAGGAAATGATGCCGCAAAAGCAACAGGCGGGACAGGAGAAAAGTAAGAACCCTTCATCCTCAGTCTGGCTGCTTGAATCCGAACCGGGGCTGGATATCCGTGCCGAAGTGTTCAAATTCGCAGTGGATAAAGGATTGACGGTGCTTTCCATGCAAAAGGAGGAACAGAAACTCGAAGAAGTTTTCCAGGAGCTCACGAAAAATTAATAGTGGAGAATAAAAAATTTATAAATTTGCCGGCTGGAGTGGAAAGATTTGATTGATTGCAACCACTGGAAAAAATGCTAAAGCAGTAGCTTCTCTCCTCAATCTTCAAGTCGCCCGAACATAAGTTTAAAATTAAAAAATCAAAACATGGGATATTTATTTACATCGGAGTCCGTCTCAGAAGGACATCCGGATAAAGTTGCCGATCAGATATCGGATGCATTACTTGATGAATTCATGCGCTGGGATCCTGAATCCAAAGTTGCCTGCGAAACTTTCGTCACTACAGGCCTTGTTGTCTGCGGTGGCGAGGTTAAAACCAACGGCTGGGTAGATGTTCAGGAAACAGCCAGAAATATTATCCGTAATATAGGATACACCAAGGCTGAATACCGCTTTGACTGTGACTCCTGCGGTGTGGTTTCCACTATTCATGAGCAGTCTGCCGACATTAACCAGGGCGTGGTACGTGAGAAGAAAGAAGACCAGGGAGCAGGTGACCAGGGTATGATGTTTGGTTATGCCTGCCGGGAGATGGACAACTTCATGCCCCTGTCGAGCGAGCTGGCACATATCCTCCTTCAGGAACTGGCCGATATACGCCATGAAGGCAAGCAAATGAAATACCTGCGTCCCGACAGCAAATCACAGGTGACTGTTGAATATGACGATAATGGCCAGCCTTTGCGCATAGATGCTATCGTAGTAAGCACACAGCATGATGATTTTGTTAAACCCAGGGATAAATCGGGAAAAGCCGAGAAAGCTGCCGAGAAAGCAATGCAGGACAAGATCCGGGAAGATGTTTTAAATATCCTGATCCCAAGGGTTAAAAAGACCCTCCCGGCAAGAATTCAGAAACTTTTCGGAAAGGATTTCAAATTATTCGTAAACCCAACAGGCAAATTCGTAATCGGGGGCCCTCACGGTGACACCGGTCTTACTGGCCGTAAGATCATCGTCGACACATACGGCGGCCACGGCGCACACGGAGGCGGTGCGTTTTCCGGTAAAGACCCTTCAAAGGTGGACCGCTCGGCAGCTTACGCTGCCAGGCATATAGCCAAAAACATGGTTGCAGCCGGTGTTGCCGACCAGGTTCTTATCCAGGTGGCCTATGCCATTGGTGTAGCCCAGCCTGTAGGCCTTTATGTAAATACATACGGTACTGCAAAGGTAAAGGACAAGAAGGGAAAGGTTCTGCACGACGGAGCCATAGCTGAGAAGATCAATAAATTGTTCGATATGAGGCCTTATGCCATTGTTGAACGCTTCGGTCTCAAGAATCCTGTATTTGTTCCCACAGCATCATACGGGCATTTCGGACGTGACCATTATTCCAAAGAAGTTGAAGTATATTACCCGGTCAAAGGCTCAAAACCCAAACGGGTTAACGGCAATGGCAAAGAAGTATATTTGAAGAAAGTCGAATTCTTTGCCTGGGAAAAGCTGGATTATGCCGGCAAAATCAAAAAGGAATTCGGGCTTAAATAATTATGGCTCTCGAAATCGAACGTAAATTCCTGGTTGACCATGATAAATGGGCTGAACTACCCAAACCAGCCGGAAAATTATACCGTCAGGGATATCTTAATGATGACCCATTTAAAACAATTCGGGTCAGGGTTGCCGGCGACAAGGGATACCTTACTGTAAAAGGGCCTGTTGTTAAAACTGTGAGGCATGAATTTGAGTATGAAATCCCTGCCTCTGAAGCTGCTGATATCCTCAGCTTGTTTTCTCCGCCTGAGGTTGAAAAAATCAGATACAGGATATTGTTCAATCAAAAAACCTGGGAAGTAGATGTGTTCGCAGGAGAAAATGCAGGCCTGGTCCTTGCTGAAATTGAGCTTGGCCGTGAAGATGAACCTTTCGCCAAACCTTCCTGGGCTGGCAGGGAAGTCACTGACGACCCGAGGTATTACAATTCACAACTTGCATTAATCCCTTTTAAAAGCTGGGAGATTGAATAGGATGCCTTCCTATCAAAGTTATTAAGCCCTGCAAGCCCCGGCCCAGGATTCCGCTGCGAACTGCGGGGAATTTACCAGAAGCGATTAAAATAAAAAAAGCCCTTCGCGGGGCTTTTTTATTTAGGTTTTGTGTGAAAGATCAATGCCTTATCACCAGTTTCCTGCTTGAAATACTTTTACCATCCAGCAAAAGTGAATAGAAATACATTCCTTCGGGGAGATCGGAGATATCTATATGGATCTTTCCGTTACCGCCCGAAACAGATTCTTCACGAACTACTGTCCCAAGTATGTTCCGCAATAAAAGCAGGGCAGGCTCATGGGCTGTAATAGAATAATCAACAGTAAACTGAACGCTGGCAGGATTGGGATATGCATAACCAATTTCTGCCTGTGCGTTTGAAATGTCGCTTACCCCGAGATGCCATACTTCGGTCTGAACAAAAATCCCGATAGTGTCATTTGCATCTTTAAGGTTATAGAACTTATAATATACAAGGGAGGAACCTGTAATGGAGTTTGGGCTGATATGCGAGCTGAAATTGTTATCAAGCACTCCGGGGTTCAGTGCCAGGGTCGTGGGTGAATAGTTCGTTGTATCGGGGAAACAGCCTCCTGCAAAACAGAAATTTGATTTCTGGGGGGATACAAGAATTTTAACCGTTCGTTTAACTTTATAAGATTGTGCAGTGGTGGAGATGTTTTTCATATCTATCTCTACAGCAATATCTGTTGTTGTATCGAACAATGACCTCATCACTCCAAGGGTCCCCCCGTTGGAAATAATCTGCCCTGAGGTTGTTTGAAGTTGCATTGACTGTGCAAACAGGCCGGCGGATGCAATTGTTAGGAAAAACAATAAATAGGAAATCTTTTTCATGGTCTTTAATTATTGGGAGTTGCTTATGCAAAGATATAATGTTTCACCTAACAATTCCAAGGGAATATGATATATCTTTTTACTCATATGTTATTTTTTTAGTAACTTG
Source organism: uncultured Bacteroidales bacterium (assembly GCA_903877385.1). Classification (GTDB taxonomy): domain Bacteria; phylum Bacteroidota; class Bacteroidia; order Bacteroidales; family FEN-979; genus CAIRDP01. The sequence goes on along the minus strand of CAIRDP010000067.1, from coordinate 108,868 downwards.
CGCGCAGTATTAACCAAAAACAATGTATTATGAGGAGAATTACTTTCCTTCTGCTGCTATTTTGTTTTGCAGCAATGACCTCTTTTGGAGGAGGTTACCAGGTTGGTTTGCATAGTACGCGGAATACCGGTATGGGTTTGATCGGTACTTCGCTTTCATACGATGCGAGCACCATATTTTATAATCCCGGCGGCACATCTTTCCTGAACGAAAAATGGAGTTTCTCTGGCGGTCTCAGTCTGATCATGGCCAGAGTGACCTTCCAGGCAAAAGACGTGAATTACCAGGCACATCTTGAGCATCTGTTGAATACCCCGTTTTATTTTTATGCAGCCTACAAAGCAACCGACAAACTTAGTCTCGGGCTGGCAGTTAACACACCTTACGGGAACAGGCTTTCATGGGGAGATACATGGCAGGGCCGTTACCTTATCCAGAATCTGAGTTTTAATGCTATCACCGTGCAGCCAACCATCTCCTACAAATTCAATAAAATTATTGGAATTGGATTTGGACTGGTTTGGTCATATGGCACAGTCAATCTGAACAAAGCATTGCCGCTTGATTATTCGGGTGGCGAAGGCCAGCTGAACATCAAAGGCAGCACCATTGGCTTTGGTTTTAATGCCGGGGTGATGGTTCATCCTATAGAGGCCCTGAGTATCGGTATTGATTTCCGTTCGAAGATAAATATGGATGTACGTTCTGCCAGTGCAACCTTCACGGTTCCTGCAGCTGTACGCAGCGAATTTCCGGACAGTAAAGTTGAAGTTTCTTTGCCGCTACCGGCAAACCTTGATTTCGGGGCTTCTTACAACATCAATAAAAAGTTTATGATCGGGATCAACCTTTGTTATGTTTTCTGGAAACAATACGACTCGCTGGTTTTCAATTTCAGGACAAAAACATCGGCCCTTGACAGGACAGCCACACCGGCCTTATACCAGAACAGGCTTATCCCGAGAATCGGTTTGCAGTATAAAATCAATCAGATTGTTACAGTAAGGGTTGGAGGATATTACGATCCCTCCCCCGTACAATCCGATTACCTGAATCCTCAAACACCGAGTTCCAATGAAATCGGTCTGACTGCAGGTTTATCAGTATTCCCGGTAAAGGGCTTCAGCATTGATGCTGCATTTCTTTACCTGATGGGGACCAAGCGCGATGGGACATACAGCCCTGAAAATTTTGCAGGCACCTACTATTCGGCATTTTACATCCCGGCCATCGGTTTAACATATAGTTTCTAAACTTCAAAACTGATCGAAATGAAAAAAATATTATTCATTATATTATCCCTTGCCCTGTTCACCTCATGTGAACGTAAGATCAGCGAATATGCCGCTGATAAAGGGAGCGCAAACTTCACTACATACATCTCTGTCGGCAATTCACTTGTTGCCGGGTATGCCGACGGTGCATTATACCATGACGGCCAGATTTATTCCTGCCCGAATCTTATCGCAGGCCAGCTTCAGCTTGCAGGTGGCGGGGCATTTGTGCAGCCAATGGTCAACAGCAATGTTGGTGTTGCAATTTATCCCGGAGTGTCGCCCAGGCTGGTTCTTGGCTATGCAGCCGACTGCCAGGGAAATGTAGGACTTTCACCAGTCCCGGCCCAGGGTGCAATGGATCCCCTTGCCCCGGTTGGATATGCTGTAAATAATTTCGGCATCCCCGGTGCAAAGTCTTTCCATCTTATCATTCCGGGCTATGACACCATGAACCCTTATTATGCAAGGTTTGCAAGAGGCCTGGGCGGACCCGTGGTCAGTGAATTTATCAACCTTCATCCGACTTTTTTCACTCTGCAACTAGGTGACAATGACGTTCTTGCTTATGCGCTTGCGGGAGGTTCGCGTGATTCCATAACAAACCCGGCCTTGTTTTATTTTGCAATGAAAACCGTGCTTGGATCATTGCTTGCAACCGGAGCATCCGGGGTCATGGCCAACATACCTGATATTACCAACATACCGTTCTTTACAACAGTTCCTTACGACGGACTTGTGATAGCCAGGCAGAGCCTTGCCGATTCAATCAACATGGCGATGGGATTTTACGGGCTTCCTTTCCATTATGTCGCCGGTGCTAATCCTTTCCTGATCAACGATCCAAGTTCACCTCATCCTTACTTTAAGGTAAGGCAGATGCAACCGGGTGAACTGATCCTGCTGACCGTGCCCCAGGATTCAATGAAATGCATGGGTATGGGTATCATCAATCGTGCTACCCAGCTTCCTTATCCTATTCCGAACCAATATGTGCTCACACTCGCCGAGATCGCACAGATCAAAGCTGCAACCACCGTTTTCAATACCATCATAGATACCCTGGCAACCAACCACCATGTTGGCCTTGTTGATATCAATTCAACTCTGAAGCAACTGAGTTCCGAGTCGGGCATTGTTTGGGACGGAGTTCACCTGGACGCCACATTTGTAACAGGTGGAGCTTTTTCACTTGATGGCATTCACCTCACACCAAGGGGAAATGCGGTATCGGCAAACGCCTTTATCAGCGCGATTAATCAGCGTTTCGGAAGCAAGATCCCTTACGTTGACATCACCAAATACAAAGGTGTGGTTTTCCCGTAAACCCGAAAAACACATTCTGAAAAAAGGGCGTCCGGTAGGATGCCTTTTTTTTTCAAAGCCTTGCAAGGTACTGCAGCATTTTCTGAACAGCCCTCCCCCTGTGGCTCAAACCGTTTTTCAGATAAGGAGGCATTTCGGCAAAAGTCTGGGATTGCTTATCGGGCCTGAAAACAGGGTCATACCCGAAACCGTCGGAACCTGACGGGCCCTGTGTTATCTCTCCATCGATGCGGCCTTCAAACATATATTCATTCTGCCTGTAGATCATGCAAATTGAACAACGAAAACATGCCCGGCGGTCTTCGACTCCCTGCATTTCCTCCATTACCTTTTTTATATTATCGTCAAAGTTGCATCCTTCTCCTGCATAACGTGCTGAATAGACTCCCGGCCTGCCATAAAGTGCGGCTATTTCAAGCCCCGTATCATCTGCAAAACAATCCAGTCCCGTTTTCTCATAAACGAAACGGGCTTTTTGCCTTGCATTGCCCTCAATCGTTTCCTGGGTTTCAGGAATATCCGTATCAAGACCTACGTCTTTTAAACTTTTGATGATAAGTGCATTCCCCGCTATCTCTCTAAGCTCCCTGAGTTTGTGCTGATTATTTGTGGCAAAGACAATTGAAATCATTAGAGTTGATTAAATCAGATTATTTCTTCGAGTAAATTTGTGATCAGTTCAGTATATGTCCAGCCATAAGCCCTGGCCATTTTCGGTACGATGCTTGCCGAGGTTATCCCCGGCACTGTGTTGACTTCCAGGAAATAAAATTTCTTTCCCTTCAGAATGTAATCAAAGCGCACAATCCCTTTACAATTCAGTTTCCTGAAAAGATTCACAGAGATCTCCCTGCACTTATCGGCAACCTTCGCGGATATTTCGGCCGGCACAACCTCATCGGCCATACCCGGCTGGTATTTGGCTTCGAAATCAAAAAACTCCTTTTTTGAAATGATCTCGGTCACAGGGAATGCAATGATCTTTCCCTTCGATTTTATCACTCCGCAAGTCAACTCCCGCCCCTTGATAAACTCCTCAACCAGAATTTCCTCATCCTCATGAAAAGCCCTTGCCAGGGCTGCTTTTAATTCCTTTTTATGGTTCACCTTCGACATTCCCACACTTGAGCCCCCGTTGTTCGGCTTGACAAAAACAGGCAGTTTGAGTTGCTTTAACACCCTGTCCTGAGCTCCTTTCTCACACTTGTACAGGTGAACCGAGCTTGAAACATCAATTCCGTAACCTGCAACTACATCTTTGCAAAAGCTTTTATTGAACGACAACGATGAACATGTCACACCTGAAGAAGTGTAAGGTATACCTAGCATGTCAAAATAACCCTGCAGCTTCCCATCCTCTCCCGGCGTGCCGTGGATAGCATTAAATACAGCGTCAAATCTGATTTTTCGTTTTCCAATCGTAAGCGAGAAATCATTTTTATCTATGGGAAAGGATTTTTTTTCCAGTGTATAATTCCACTTCGTTCCCCTGATCTCGATAAGAAACGGGCGAAACCTGTCCAGGTCCATGTTCAGCTCCACCTGCATCCCGCTTTTCATGGATATTTCGTACTCTCCCGAATTACCTCCTGCAACTATAGCAATATTGTACATATTCCTTTGTTTAAGGGACAAAAATAGCATAAAATCATCCTGTTTTGTGGCAATGCCATTTTTTCGTAAGTTTGTAATGGCTTTACAGGCACAATAAAATCATCTGATTCAGGTTAATAAGGTAAATACTGGCATGGAATTTTTCCGTTTTTTGTTTTCTAAAAAATTTCTGAAACATTTTCTTATTTCTATCGGGATCACAGCTATTCTCCTGTGGATCACCTTCTATTCCCTGTCATGGTACACCAAACACAGTGATTATATCGTGGTTCCTGATTTCAGGGGACAGAATATTTCGGATATCATGAAGGCTGACAGGTTCGCCGATTTTCAGTTCGCCATCAACGATAGTATTTTTGATCCTGATAAACCCAAAGGATCCATACTTTCGCAGGATCCCTATCCCGGGTCGAGGGTTAAACACAACCGTATGGTATATCTTACGATTGTTTCACTTATTCCTGAAAAGACTTCCATGCCCGACCTTAAAGATCTTACGCTGAGGCAGGCCCAGTCGATGCTTGAAAGCTCAGGGCTGAAACTGGGGAAATTGCTTTTTATAAAATCATTTGATGAAGATGCAGTACAGAACCAGCTGTTTGAACGAAAAGTGATCGCCCCGGGGACAAAAATCGACAAAGGTTCAGTCATCGACCTGCAGGTGGGAATGGGGGCCAGAGCCAGTGAACTGAAGAAAGATTCATTGAAGCTTGACAGCCTGCTGAAGTAAATAGCGAAAAAGCGAAAAGCGTTCAGCGAAACCAAAATGAGCACGCAAATGGAATACGCAATTGTTGCGAATAAATAAAGAAAATGAAGAAACTGCTTATACTATTTTTCCTTTTTATCAGCTTCGGCGGATGGGCGCAGGAAATTCTTACCGGCATGCAAACCAATCCAAGAGTAAGGGAAAAATACCTGGAAAGGAAGATGCAGGGCCGTGTAAATACCGGCATTGATACCGTGCCCATAGGACTGCCTTTGTTCGATGATTTCTCTTACGACAGTGTTTATCCCACAAGCCGGCTCTGGATCGACAATTATACCTTTGTCAATACCGATATCCCAGTCTATCCCCCCAACATAGGAGCCGTCACATTTGACGCCATTGATGAGAACGGGCTGATGTACGATACCGCCCAGGCAGGGCCTACACCATTTATTGCCGATCACCTTACATCTCGTTATATAAGGCTTGATTCAGTTTTCTCACCAGTACCGCGAAAACTAACGGCAGCCGATTCGGTCTACCTCAGTTTCTTTTACCAGCCACAGGGCCGCTCAAGGAACTTTCCACTTAAGCAGGATTCGCTTGTACTCCGTTTTCTCGTTCAACCTGCCCACGACAGCGTGACTCCAACCGACAGTGTTATACCGCTGCCCGACCACTGGATGAAAGTCTGGTCGAGCATTGGCATGTCGCTGGATACATTCAGATATTACAACCATGAACAGTATTTTGTCCAGGTGATGATCCCGATAACGGATACCCTTTCATTTTTCAAGAAGACCTTCCGTTTCCAGTTCTACAATTATGTGAATTTCGCCGCCCCTCCCGAGGTTTCATGGCAAAGCAACTGTGACCAGTGGAACATCGACAATGTTTACCTGAACACCGGGAGGAACCGGTATGATACCGTTCGCCCGGAAATCCGGTTCATGGACAGGGCCCCCAGCATGCTCCGGAACTATGAATCAATGCCTTTCCCCCAGTATACCGCTGCCCCTGATGTGGAGATGGCCGATTCGGTTTCGGTCATCTTCGGAAATCGTGATGTAAGCATTCATAACTGCCAATATTCCTATAAAGCCAGCAATGAATCAGGCTCCTTCAATAAAACGTATAACAGCCCGAATTTCAATGTGCAACCGGTATATGCCACCGGGCCGGTTATCCTTCATCCTCCGGTTCCCTGGTTCTATCCAGTCACATCGGCCGACAGCGCCATTTTCCAGATCCGGCATATCATTAAAGACAATGCTTCTGGCTCTTTATACGGAGATACCATCAGCCGTAAACAGAATTTTTTCAATTACTTCGCTTATGACGACGGCACTCCCGAAGCCTCCTACGGATTATCGCCTGCCGGTTCCATGCTGGCATACCGTTTCAATCTCAATAAAGCGGATACCCTCAGGGCCATACAGATTTATTTTAACCAGAGGTTTGATACAGCAACAACCGAGTATTTCTATCTCTGCGTATGGAATGATGATGTGGGAACCCCGGGTGATACAATTTACAGCAAGCTCACCATCCCAATGTATTCCCAAAAGCTGAATAAATACTATACCTACCATACAGGGGCCCTACCTGTTAGCGGAACCATTTATTTAGGATGGATACAAACGACGGCTGACAACCTGGGCCTGGGGTTTGATACTTACAATGACCATTCCGACCAGATCTTTTACAACACTTCGGGGAAATGGTACCCAAGCGCGTATTCCGGTTCACTGATGATCAGGCCGGTAGTAGGCAAGCCTATCCCGCTTGGAGTTGAAGAATCGCTCACCAAGGATTCTCCGCTGGAGGTTTATCCAAATCCGTCAAGGGACGGTATTTTTTACCTCGGTTTGGGCAACAGTGAAACCTCATCCGCCGAAGGCTGCAAAATAATTATTACAAACATCCTCGGGCAGACCATGCTCACAGCAAAATATTCAAACCGCCTCGACCTGAGCATGCTCAGCCAGGGAATCTACATTCTCCATCTCACAAACAGTCATGGAACTAAAACAAGCGTGCGAAAGATCATCATTGCTCCCTGATTACAAAATGCTGCTGTATGAATGAAAAGCCTGAACTTGCCGAAGACTCGACCGAACTTTACGAACATTTCCGGTTCGTGGTTGACAAAGGGCAGGCTCAGCTGAGGATCGACAAGTACCTGTTTGCCAAAATGGAGAACATCTCGAGAAGCAGGGTTCAGAATTCGGCCAATGCCGGGAACATCCTCGTTAACGGATCAGCCGTCAAACCCAATTACAAAGTAAAACCCCTTGACGTAATTACAATCGTACTGGCCCATCCTCCCAGGGATGTGGAAATTTATCCCGAAGATATTCCTATCAATATCGTATATGAAGACCAGGATATCCTTGTCGTGAACAAGGATGCGGGGATGGTGGTGCATCCGGGGCATGGGAATTTCAACGGCACCCTGCAAAACGCCCTCCTTTTCCATCTTCAGAAATCAGACCCTTCGGGCGAGACCAGACCTTTCCTGGTCCACAGGATTGATAAAGACACCTCGGGAATCCTGCTTGTCGCCAAAAACGAACTGGCCCAGAGCAAGCTGGCAAGGCAGTTTTTTTATCACACCATCAGGCGCACATACCACGCCCTGGTGTGGGGAAGCCTGAAAGAAGATGAAGGCACTATCACCGGGAATATAGGCAGGGATGTGAGAAACCGATTGATTATGTCGGTGTATGCTGATGAAGATAAGGGGCGTGAAGCCATCACCCATTACAAGGTTGTCGAACGTTTCGGGTATGTGAGCCTGGTTGAATGCCGTTTGGAAACGGGGAGGACTCACCAGATCAGGGTTCATTTCAAACATATCGGCCACCCGCTTTTCAACGACGAAAGCTACGGGGGGAACGAAATCCTTAAAGGCACTACCTTTACAAAATACAAGCAGTTTGTTCAGAATTGCTTTAAACTGATGCCAAGGCAGGCCCTGCATGCAAAATCACTTGGATTTGTCCACCCTTCGGATGGGAGGGAAATGTATTTTGAATCGGAATATCCTGCCGACCTGGCGGTAGTCATAGAAAAATGGAGGGGATACAGCCTGCACGCAAACAAGGACGAATAAGCGTTTGAACCATGAAAAAAATTTTACGATTCCTTGTCTCATGTTATTTCTGGTTTGAGTTGTTTTTCATTTCGGCCCTGCTCTTTCCGTTTTCATTTGTGATCTTCCTGTTCACTTTCCTGTTTGATAAAAAGCTTATCATACTTCACCAGTTTACCTGCGCCTGGTCATTTATAGTCCTAAAAGCCAATTTCATGTGGAGGATCAGGGTGGTGGGAAGGGAGAAAATCGACAAGCGCGAAACCTATGTCATTGTTTCCAACCACCAGTCTGGCGCCGATATTATCGTGCTGTTCCTGCTATGGAACAATTATAAATGGGTTGCCAAAAAGTCGCTTTACAACTTCCCGTTCATTGGCTGGAATATGTGGCTTAACAGGTATATAGTTATTGACAGGGGCAGGAAAAGCAGCATGCAGAAAATGATGGCCGATGCAGTCAAAACGCTTAGGTCTGGAAGTTCGGTGATGATATTTCCTGAAGGAACCAGGTCGAAAGACGGCCGTCTCCAGCAATTTAAAACAGGTGCGTTTCACCTGGCGCTGGAGACAGGTAAACCAATCCTGCCCATTGTCATTACCGGGACTTCCATGGCTATCAGGAAGGGAGGGTTCCTTGTGAACAAGAACCACAATATCCAGGCCAAGGTACTTCAGCCTATACCTTATTCAAGCATACAGGGAATGGAACCCAGGGATGTTACCGCCATGTTGCGTGATCTGATGCTCGGGGAGCTAAATGACGGGCCTGTAAAGTGAATCCCTCTCCACAGGTATCCGGCCTGCCTCTTCAATAATCTGTTTCATTCCCGTAACCGTCATTACGGGGCTTTGTTCTTCGGCTCCTGCAAGCGAGTATATGCGGGTTGAATCGTTGATGGTCCCGTCCATGTCGTCCACCCCGAACGACAGTGAAACCTGGGCCATTTTACGGCCCAGTGCAGGCCAGTATGCTTTTATATGCGGGAAGTTATCAAGGTATATGCGCGATATGGCATACATCTTCATATCCTCGTTCACCGAAACCTCGGGTATGTCTTTCATCTCGTTGTTCGAACGGTGAAACTTTAGGGGGATGAATGCGTTGAAACCCCTGGTCTCGTTCTGAAGCTGTCTCAGCCTTTCCAGGTGGTCAATACGGTGTGCAAAGGTTTCTACATGGCCATAAAGCATGGTTGCATTGGATGGCAGGCCAAGTTCATGTGCCTTTCGGTGGATTTCAAGCCAGTCTTCTGAACCCGTCTTCATACCGCATATCCGGGTGCGGATAGCCTCGTCAAAGATCTCAGCCCCTCCCCCCGGAACCGAATCCAGCCCGCAGGATCTGAGGTATTTAAGACCGGATGTAAAATCCATACCGGCTTTTTTGATCATATAATCCAGTTCCACGGCTGAATATGCCTTGACGTGCAGGCCAGGCCTCATGGCTTTGATCTTTTTAAGAAGCTCCCCGTAATACACTATGTCTCTCTTGGGATGGACCGCACCGGTAATGTGGATCTCCCTTACAGTTTCCTCCTGTTCGTCGACTTTTGCGAGGATGTCATCCACCGAAAGTTCCCATTTTGAAGGACTGAAATGATGCGAAAAGGAACAAAAGCTGCAATGGTTGACACAGATGTTGGTTGGTTCAATATGAAAGTTCCTGATAAACCAGGCCTTATCGCCATTATACCTTTTTCTCACCACATCGGCAAGAACCCCCAGGAAGCCCAGTTCGGCTTTTTCAAATAAAAAAAGGCCTTCGGCAGGGCTCAGCGCCTGTTCCGAAATAACGTTCCGGGTGATTGCGCTTAATTCGGGGGATAAGGATTTCAGGAAAATATCAATAGTATCGTTACGCTCAGGCAATGGCATCACATTTTTAGAAGTTTCATGCTTTTTCGGAAATTCTGCCCTGAGATCACAACAAGATAAACACCGGGCGAAAGCGATTGCAGGTCAAGGCTGTACATGCCGGCATCCGTTTCCTTTACAGTTGATGCAGGGCAAGGATTTCCTAAAATATCCAGTACCGAAATACTTAAACCGCCCTTGCTTAAACTTTCACCATCCAGGCTTATGTTTGAAGTTTCCCGGGCAGGATTGGGATAAAGCCTGATGCCCGGCTCAGCATTCTGGTCTTTTATTCCAAGCGCCCATCCCCCCATATCGGTAACATTGGTATTGTTTGGATCAAGCCAGCACTTTAGAATATGAGCCGAATCAGTACCATTTTTATCCCAGTGCCATGAAAATTTACCATAGTAATCGGGCAGGTTAAGTGAGTTTGTATCGCAGTTGGAATCGCCGCCAGTAAGGGTTCCGACAATCTGCCCGGCCGCATTAAAAATGGGCGAACCCGAGGATCCTCCTTCGGTCACTCCATGGCCATGGGTTGTATAGGTCCAGTAAACCAGCCAGAAGCAGGGGTTTGGGTTTCCTGTCCAGTATCCTGTCGACAGCGGGAAATTATAAGTGGAAATTTTCTTGACATCACCCCCGGGGTGGTGAATTCCTGTTCCCGTATTACTTATTGCTTCAGTACGGTTCCACCCGTTAAAGTAAACGTTTAACGAATCGGGTATGCTTTCGCTCAGCTTCACCAGGAAAAAATCCGAGCCTGCATCCTCGGTAAGCCCATGGGCTTTGAACATGGCGCCCAGCAGGCTGCTCCCGGCAGCGGTGGTATTTTCACATCCAGGCATCTCATAATTGAAATAAAACAGCCACTGGCTGAGATCAACAGCACGGGCAGCCTTCCCGCAATGGTTGGCGGTGAGGAGGTATGGGGTGCCGTCATTGCTTGTATTGTTGATCATGGAACCTGAACACCACATCAGTACGCTGTTGCTGTCTTTGACCACCAGCTTCACCACTCCCCTCTTTTGCTTTTGCCAGTTAAGTCCTTCGGAGCAATTAACGTTCACCTCGCATTTTCCTGCCGAATAACCGGCTTTCTCATCTTCATCTGTCACTATACCCCTGAAAGCATATGCCACATCCGAAATATGGATATCGGGCAGGGCAAGAGAAGCAGGGGCATTATATTCCAAAACCAGTGATTCCCCTGTAATCAGGGGGCATGCAAAAGTTCCGAAGGAATTATTATTTGCCGATGTATATGCACCGTACATCTGCGTCCTTGAAGTATTATAAACAAACAGCCTGCCTCCGGCGGGAATGCTGAAACGGTCGAAATACAGCATCAGGGCCTTTGCGGCCGAAGAATGGAACGAAAGCCTCCACACCATTTGCCCGTCATTAAGGATTTCGGTTGTCCCTGAAGTTGAAAGGGAAAAATCCACGGGAATCCTGATTGCAAACCGGTATGGAAGTGCAGGAGCTTTTTCGATCTGCAGTATTGTTTCGGGAGATGGCGGGGTGATCTCGGAATTAATCACGTTTTCGGCTTTCAAGGCTCTGCCGAAGCTCAGGGGAACCCCGCCTGACTGGTGCTGGGCCGATACAAACAGCGGGATAATCGATGCTGCTAAAATAAAGGTAAGGAGTAGCCTTAATCTGAAGGAAGTATTTTTCATGAAAATTGCATTTACTGAATAATTATTTTTTGAACTGCCTGTGCCCCGGGCGATTGAATGATCACTGAATATATGCCCGGACTAAGATCCTGTATATCCACTTTCAGGGGTTCCTTCCCATTGTCATATTGCACCGACCTCAGGATATTCCCCAGTATGTCAACCAGCCTGGCATTAATTTTTGTTCCTGCAGGCAGGTCGCAAAGGATATTGAATTTCTCATGGGCCGGGTTCGGATAAACCGATACACGGATTCCATCGCGTTTATCGTCTATCCCTGCAAGGGAAGTTATGCTGATATCGTCGATCATGAATATGAATGCCGTATCGGAGACACATTGGATGGCTACATAAACCGTCCTGTTATTATAATCCTTAAGGTCATATATACGCTGGGTCCAGGCTCCGGGGGCCGTTTCATAGTTTTGTGCAAGCGGCACAAAACTCAAAGGGTTGTTATCGGTTGTGGAAACGGCCACGTTATAACGTTCGAGGCCGTAACTGATATTATATGACATCACCCACATGCTGAGTTGAGAATTGATTCCCAGGGAGAGGCGGGGAGATATAAGCCATTTATCGTTGGGGTCAAGGGGAGGCATGGTCGAGAAGCAGCAACCCAGGCGTCTCCCCGAATGAGGCTTCATATAACGCTCTGCAGGAGTTGTGGAGGCCGGATTAAAACATATATACGCCATAGGAAGGCCGCTGTGAGGAAAAACTATAGGCTGGCCTGTGATATTGTCGACCATGGTATAGGTATCTCCTCCTTTGGTATCCAGGGTGGTCCAGGGTGCAAAATCCAGTGTGAAATCGGCCAGGTTTTCAAAGTCAAGCGAAGCCGAAGAAGGATATCCGCCCACACGAACATACCCTGCCAGAGTATGGCTGTCAGTTGAAGAAGCATTTTTCACTAACAGGGTAACATCATAATTTCCCGGGTTGTTGTATGTAATGCCCTGTGGGTTTCGGGCCGTGGAGTTTGTGGGATTGCCACCGGTGAAAGTCCATTGCCAGGACGTTGGAAATCCTGTGGATAAATCCTGGAAGTTCACCTTTTCCCCAATATTTATCTGTGTTTTATCGGAGGTAAAACCGGCTTTCACCTCGCCGGAAGTGCTTGTGATTACCTCTATGTCGTCCACCATGAAAATAAAATGATCGTTGGAGACGCATTGAACCGCGAGGTAAACATCCTTGTTTTTATACGCCTTGAGGTCAAACGTTTCCAGGGTCCAGGCAAGAGGCGCCCTCAGGGGTTGTGATCCCGAGATGGATGTAAAACTGGAAGGGACTGAATCGGTAAGCGAAATCAGTACATTATACTCTTCCAGCCCGTTATAAATATCGGTATACGATTTTACCCATAACGAAAAAATTCCGTTTGAGTCAAGGTGAACTTTCGGGGAGATCAGCCAGTCGTTGTTTGGCGAAGGGATTGCCGAAAAGCAGGCTGCGAATTTCGCCCCTGAATGTGGTTTTATGGCTGAATCAGCCATGGGAGGTGTAACGGAAGCCGGATTAAAACAAATAAAGGCTTTGGAGACCGTATCGTTGGGAAAACTGTGATCGTTGATGCCGTAGGTTGAATGGTGGTCGAGATCAGCGTCCTGCCAGGGTGGCTGGGTAAGCGAGAAATCAGGAACAGATTCGAAATCCATCTTTATTGTATCGGCAAGCATGCAAAAACGTTCCGATTCCGAAGCATCAATAAACTCTGAAATATTCCTTCCCGCCATGGCCTGTGCAGAAAACATCAATATGAATGCTATGATGATTGCTGAAGAAATATTTTTCATAAGGGCTTTTTTTAGCCAACACAAAGGTAAGGATTTTTTTATCGCCTTTTCCCTCCGGATGGATTCAGCGGGAGTTTGAAAAGCCTTGAATTTCTTTAAATTTTTGCCGGAATAATTATTCAGCTGCCCGGGCCTGGTTTCAGAATATATCCTGAATTGTATTACTTTTGGATGCCGGGAGTTTTCCCTGCTGAACCGGGCTTGAGCGGCCGGCTGTATGAACAAGAAAAACAAATAATTCAAACGATGACACAAACACTAACGATCAAAAGGGAACCGCCCGCAGCATTGCGCTGGCTGGTGCTTATTTTTATCAGCCTGGCGATGTTCGGCAACTATTACATCTACGACAGCATCAGCCCGCTTGCTGTAGCACTTAAAACCCAGCTCAAATTCACCGACAGCGACCTGGGCCTGCTCCAGGGGATCTATAGTTTTCCCAATATCATCATGGTCCTTATCGGCGGCCTTATCATCGATCGCATAGGTACAAAGAAAGCAGCCCTGATCTTTTCTTTGCTGGTGTTTATCGGAGCGTTTATAACGGTCCTGAAAGGTGATATTTACCTGATGGCAGCAGGCAGGCTCATTTTCGGACTCGGAGCCGAAAGCATGATCGTGGCAATTACAACTGTGGTTGCCCAGTGGTTTAAGGGAAAACAGCTTTCATTTGCATTCGGGCTAAACCTCACGGTTGCCCGGCTGGGTTCATTTCTTGCGCTGAATTCACAGACCTGGGGCCACAGCCTGTATACCCATTGGCAAAATCCGCTATGGGTCTCTGTTGGCGCGGGAGTTATAAGCGTTCTCACACTCGGCATCTTTTATTTCATCGACAGTTATGCGAACAGGAACTATAACCTGGCTCATGTGGGTGCGCAGGATAAGGTGATTATTTCGGATGTCTTTTCGTTTTTAAAGAACCGCTTTATCATTTGTGCGCTTACCCTTGCCGGGGTGTTCGTCACCATAAATTACATTCTTCACGCCCAGATCGAACTGATGCTGCAGATCGTATTGTATGTACTGATCGTTGTTTTCTCCTTCCTGAATTTCAGGGCCTTCAGCAAATCCTACTGGTTCATTGTGATGCTCTGTATCACCTTCTACTCGGCCATGTTTCCTTTCCAGACCTTTGCGATAAAATTTTTCCAGGAAGCCCATGGAGTAACCCCCGAATATGCGGGATTCCTCTCCAGCATCCTAACCCTCTCGGCCATGATCTTCACCCCACTTTTCGGTCTGCTTTCCGATTTCATCGGGAAAAGATCCGTGCTGATGATGTTCGGCTCACTGCTGATCATCCCCGTTTACCTGATGATGGGTTATACCAGTATCAATCTCCTGATCCCCATGAGCGTCATGGGGATTGCTTTCTCGCTGGTTCCCGCCGTGATGTGGCCTTCGGTCTCCCTGGTCACGCCGGCCTCGAAACTGGGCACGGCCTATGGGCTCATGACCATGATACAGAACATCGGTTTATTCGGGTTCAATATCGTCATTGGCTGGGCCAATGATGTATCCAAAGCCAGTGTTGAACATCCCCAGGGATACCATATGGGTATGTGGATCTTCAGCGCACTTGGATTTTTCGGCCTGCTGTTCGCATTTCTCCTGAAAAGGAATGAAACAGGTCCTAACAAATTCGGGCTGGAATATGGGACGAACTTCAACAAAAGACCTGAATAAACATACCTGCTGATCTGGCAGGAACCGGTAAACCTTAAGCCTGTTATGAAAATACTTATTGTTTCTGCCACCGTTGCCGAAATACGCCCCCTGCTCCAGAGGCTGACATTCATCGGGTCAGAAGGAGAATCCCTTCAGCATTTCGAATTTTTGAAACACTCCATCGACCTGCTTGTAACCGGTGTGGGAATGACCCATACCGCCTACCACCTGGGCAGGCAGCTAAACAGGCAGGCTTACGACCTGGTGATGAATGTGGGAATTGCCGGCGCGTATTCGAACAAGATACGTATCGGAAGCGTTTACCAGGTCTCTGCCGAAGTCTTTGGACTGCTGGGGGTGGAAGACGAAGAGAACTACCTTTCACTTTTCGATCTTGGGCTGCAGGATCCTGATGCTTTTCCTTATGAAGGCAGATGGCTGCTTAACAAAAAACCACCGGTTTCGTCAGTTCTCCGGGAATTACCCTCCGCCAGGGGGGTAACGGTTAATCTTATATATACCCATAGCGACACGATTGAAATCCTGAAACAGATGTATAAGGCCGAGCTTGAAAGCATGGAAGGAGCGGCCTTTTTCTATGCCTGCCTGGCCGAAGGAGTTCCTTTCATCGAGATCCGCTCTGTATCCAATTATGTTGCAGAGCGCGATAAATCGCAGTGGAACGTCCCCCTTGCAATCCAGAACCTGGATAAAACCCTTGACCACCTCCTGAAAGATCTTTCACAGGTAAAAACCAGTCTGCAATGATACGCCTTGCATTTTCACCCTGTCCGAACGACACCTTCATCTTCGATGCCCTTGTTCACGGGAAGATTGACCTTGAAGGACTGGAGTTCGAATTCAGGATGGAGGATGTTGAAACCCTGAACCATCTCGCTTTAAACGGAGAAGCCGATATGATCAAGGTCAGCTATCATGCTTACCTGTACCTGCAGCAATCCTTTGTTTTGTTGCAAAGCGGGAGCGCTCTGGGCAAGGGCAACGGGCCCCTGCTTATTGCCAGGAAAGATTTTCCTGCAGATGAGATCCCTTTTCTTTCAATAGGGATACCCGGTGAATATACTACAGCCCACCTGCTTTTCAGGATTGCTTTCCCGGGGGCAGGACTGAAACGCTTCATGGTCTTCAGCCGTATCGAGGATGCCATATTGCAGGATAAGGTGGATGCAGGGGTGATCATCCATGAAAACAGGTTCACATACCAGGATAAAGGACTTGTTAAGATCCTCGACCTGGGTAAATTTTGGGAAAGTCTTACCCATAGCCCTATTCCTTTGGGGGGGATCATCGCCAGGAGGAGCCTGGGTTATGAAGTCATCAACAAGCTGAACCGTATCATGCACCGCAGCGTGGAACATGCCATGCTCAACGGACCCGATGCCATGCCTTTTGTGATCGCCAATGCCAGTGAAATGAGCGAAGAGGTCATGATGAAACATATAGGGCTGTATGTAAACGATTTCACGCTTCAGTTGGGCAAAGAAGGTTCCACGGCTGTTTCAAGGCTGCTGGATATTGCCCGGGAGAAGAATCTGATAATGTAGACCCAAGTGATTATGGAAAACCTTACACCCGGTAAAATATCGCTGGCCTTCAGAAAAGCTGTATCGGCCGGCCTTATGCGCAATGAAGACAGCGCCCTGATCTTTTATGACCTCAGCTTCCTGGGCGAAAGGCTTGCCCAGCTAAAATCCTGCTTCCCGGCTTCCGCCTTGCACGGGCTTGCCATCAAAGCCTGTCCCCTGGCAGGAATCATGAAACTCAGCAGGGAACTTGGCTGCGGAGTTGAAGCCGCCTCCCTGGGAGAAGTCATGCTTGCCCTGCACCTGGGTTTCAGCCCGGGTATGGTGGTATATGATTCACCGGTCAAAACAGCCGAAGAACTGGAATTTGCTCTTGCTGAAGGGGTGCACCTTAACCTTGATAATTTTTCGGAACTGGAACGGGTAAAAGAACAAATAGCGAAATGGCGAAATGGCGAAATTAAAAGTACAGTGGGCATCCGCATCAATCCCCAGATTGGTGAAGGCAGCATCAGCGAATCCAGTGTTGCAGGCGAATACTCCAAGTTCGGAGTACCACTGAACTATAAAAGGCAGGAACTCATCCATGCGTTCCTTGAGAATGATTTTCTTACCGGGATGCATCTGCATGTAGGCTCACAGGGATGTTCTCTGGAAATGCTTACCGAAGGTTGCGGTAAACTCTACGACCTGATGCTCGAGATCAACAGCCTTACGATGGTAAAAAAAGGCTTTGAGCAGATCAGCACTTTTGATATAGGGGGAGGGTTACCCGTATCCTATTTCCGCGACAAGCGCCCGGCATTGATGGAAGACTATGCTGATGCCCTCAAACAAAGGGCTCCCTTGCTTTTTGTGAATAAGTTCCCTCAGCCTGCATCCTCCGCCCCGCAGGCGGGCCTGCGCCTGATCACTGAGTTCGGCCGGTGGACATACACCAATGCAGGCTGGACGGTGAGCAGGGTTGAATATGTGAAACAGGATCCGGGGGTAAATACCGCGATGATCCATGTGGGTGCTGATTTATTCGTAAGGGAATGCCTGAACCCGAGGGACTGGCTTCACGAATACACCTTGCTTGACAGGGCAGGTAACATTAAGGAAGGGGTTTCGGAAAACCCCTGGAACCTCGCCGGCCCTTTGTGCTTCTCGGGCGACATCCTGGCAAAAGGCGTACCTTTACCCGAGGTACAGGAAGGAGACAATATCGTTATCCATGATACCGGGGGTTACACATTTTCGATGTGGTCGAGGTACAACAGCAGGTTTGCCCCGAGGATCATCGGTTATTACAACGATGGCGAGACCTTCGTGCTTCTTAAAGAGAGAGAAGGAATGGCCGATATTTTAAAATTCTGGACGTGAAGCAATGTACCATGTATAATTTACAAATTACAAATTTGTAATTAAATAATTTATGATTATAGTTACGGGAGCTGCGGGTTTTATCGGGAGTTGCCTTGCCGGCAAACTGAATAACAAAGGCATCAGGGATATTGTTATTGCAGATGATTTCTCCAGAGCCGATAAGAGTAATAATTTTACTCATAAAGTCTACCTCGAAAAAGTTGAGCGCAAGGATCTTTTCAGCTGGATGCCTACCCATGCAAAAGATATTGAATTCGTTTTTCATATCGGGGCTCGCACCGATACAACCGAATTTAACATGTCGGTATTCGAAGAGCTCAACATCGACTACAGTAAAAAAATCTGGAACTTCTGCACCGAACACGGCATCCCCCTGGCGTACGCATCTTCAGCTGCAACATACGGCGACGGCTCCCTCGGGTACGACGACAGGCATGAACTCGTGGCCAGTCTTCAGCCTCTGAATCCTTACGGGATCTCGAAAAACGAATTTGACAAGTGGGTATTGCAGCAAACTTGCACTCCCCCGGCCTGGTACGGGCTTAAATTTTTCAATGTTTTCGGTCCTAACGAGTATCATAAAGGGCGGATGGCATCCGTGGTATTTCATGCGTTTAACCAGGTAAAAACGAATGGCAGGGTGAAGCTGTTCCGTTCCCACCGACCTGACTACCAGGACGGGAAGCAGCTCAGGGACTTCATCTATGTAAAAGATGTGGTGGATGTGCTGTATTTTCTTTACGAACACAGATGCAATCCGGGTATTTATAACCTGGGAACCGGGAAGGCACGCACATTTCTCGACCTGGTGAATTCTGTCTTTTACGCACAGGATATTGTCCCGGCCATTGAATTTATTGATACGCCTGCCGACATCCGCGACAAATACCAGTATTTTACTGAAGCAAAAATGGACAAATTAATTCAGGCCGGCTATACCAAACCCTTCCGCAGCCTCGAGGAGGGTGTCACTGAATACGTCCAGGCCTACCTGCAGTCAACAAGATATTACTGAGATGATAAACCAGGCTTACAGTCTGCTTAAATCTGCCATCCTAATTGCAGTCATCGTCTCCTGTATTACTCCAGGCATACAGGCCCAGTATTATTCGACCGGGCAGGATCCTGCCTCCCTGCACTGGAGCCAGATAAAGACGGATCAATATAAAATCATCTACCCCTCAACCTATGAAGCCCATGCGCAATACGTTGCCCGCATCATGGATAAGGTGTGGAAATATGAGACTGCTACCCTGAAAGCAAAACCGCCCAGGATCCCGATAATTATTCACACCGAATCAAGCCAGTCGAACGGCGTCACGGTCTGGGCCCCGAAACGGATAGAATTTTTTCCCACCACCGACCCGGATGCATACGCCGAAGAGTGGCTTGAACAGCTTTCCATCCACGAATACCGGCATTCGCTTCAGATCAATAAAATGAACAGGGGTTTCACCAGGGCTTTGTACTATATTTTCGGTGAACAGGCCACAGGCGGTATCCTGGGAGCATTTGTCCCCACCTGGTTCCTCGAAGGGGATGCAACGGTTACCGAAACCGCCCTCACCAAAACAGGAAGGGGGCGTACCGGCAGGCTGGAGGAAGTTTTAAGGGCACAGCTACTTGAAAAAGGGAGCTACAATTTCAATAAGGCCACACTGGGTTCTTATAACACTTATATCCCAAACGCCTATGAACTTGGTTATTACCTCGTTGGAATGGGGCGAAAGGATTATGGGCCCGGGATATGGGATTACAGCCTTGACCATGTGGCAAAATACCCGTTTATGGTTGTTCCTTTTGCCGATGGCATCAAACGAACAAGCGGGCTTTCTAAGGTAAAATGGTATAAAAAATCCCTTGCCGAACTCGACAGCATTTGGAAGGAACAGGACCTTAAAACACCCAGGACATTGTCGGCGATGGCCAGCAGGCGTAACCCTAAAGATTATACCATCTTTACCCATCCTTTATACCTTACCGACAGCCTTATTATTGCCGAACGCTCAAGCAATGAAGATGTTGACAGGTTTGTGAAGATAATGCCCGACGGCAGTGAACAGAAGCTTGTGAGGGTGGGCGCCTACCTTGACGGCAGCAACTCGGTTTCGCGGTACCTGATCGCCTGGGCTGAATATGAACCCGACATCAGGTGGGCCAACAGGGACTATTCATGCATCAAGCTATACGACATGAAGACCAAAAAGGTAAGCCACCTTACAAGGAAGTCCAGGTATTTTTCACCCAACCTTTCCCATGATGCTAAAAAGATCGTGGCAGTGAGAGTCACCCCAAACGGGGAATCTTTCCTGGAGGTCCTGAGCACGGCCGACGGGAAGGTGTTGTTTTCAAAAAAAGCCGAGGGCAGTTCCACATTCCAGTCGCCCGACTTTACCGATGACGACCGCCAGCTCATCTACCTTTATATGAATGAAAAAGGGAAGACCATTGCCGGCTGGGACCCTGTAAAGAACACCAGCAGGTATTACATCCCTTTTACCTATACAGGAATTGACGGGCCTTCGCATATGATGGGCAATTACATCATTTTCTCATCCGATTATTCAGGCATTGAGAACCTGTATGCCGTTGATACCGTTTCGAAGAGGATATTCCAGGTCACCTCTGCTCAATTCGGGGCCTATGATCCCGAATTCACAAGCGACAAGTCAGGCTTGCTATACTCAGAATATTGCAGCGACGGGCTGATGGTATCAAAAGCCAGGACAGATACCTCAACCTGGGTTCCCCTGGACAGGGTTCAGAACCATTCTTTTAAACTCTATGACATACTGGCCAAACAGGAAGGAGTGAACCTCCAGGACACTCTTGCCAACTTAGGTTTATCCAGGATGCTGCTTGACCACCGTGAAACACCGGATTCAACCTCGCTCCATCATCCGCAGTCAATATCAAAAAAATATTCAAAGGCAGCCCACCTGTTCAATATTCATTCCTGGGCCCCGGCTTCATTCAGTGCATCGAACCTGAGCCTGCATCCGGGTGTGATGGCCATGTCGCAGAACCTCCTCAGTTCGGCATTTGCCAGCGCGGGGTATGACTGGAATTATAACGATCAGACCGGGCAGTTTTTCCTGGATTTTCTTTACCAGGGGCTATTCCCTGTGTTTGACCTGAATGCCTCTTACGGGAAAAAAGTGGGATACTATATTACCAGCAGGACTTCGCCAAAAACGAGGTTCACCTGGAACGAGTTCCAGGCGGGCCTTACCGTATCGGTACCCTTGAACTTTACCAGGGGCACCTGGTTCAGGGGGCTTACACCTTCAATCGGGATTTCGCTTACCGATGTGATCCATGATAAATCAACCCCCGATGTGTTCACCAAAGGATGGATGAACCTTATGACTTACAGCTTGAGTTATTACCAGTACCAGCGCTCGAATTACCAGGACATGTACTACCGCTGGGGGCAGGATATCAGGTTCAGCTTTACCAACAGCCCTTTCGGGGTTAACGACCTGGGGTCCATCTGGGCGGCCCAGGCCAACTTTTACTTTCCCGGTTTTTTCAGGCATCACGGAATATGGCTTTACGGCGGCTACCAGCAAAGGAATGAAAAAACGGTATACGGCTACAGTTATTCCGACCAGGTACCTTATCCCAGGGGATATTCCGGCAGTTACGACAACCATCTTTTCAGTATTTCGGCGAATTATAAATTCCCCCTGTTCCGGCCCGACTGGAGTGCAGGCGGAGTATTGTATTTCAAGCGCTTTAAGCTGAACATCTTTTACGACCAGGCCATGGGCGACGATGCCGAAAACATTGATTGGAAACTTCCGAACCTATACCAGACCCTGGGTTCGGAACTTACCGCAGAGCTGCATATACTCAGGTTTGTATACCCCTTTGAACTGGGAGTAAGGCCGATGTATTTCCCGGCCAACAACAGCTGGGGATTCCAGTTTTTATATTCTGTAAACTTCTGAAAGATCAGAAATCTATTTCCAGCAAGGTAGGGCAATGGTCGGAATGCCTGGCTTCGGGCAGGATTGCTGCCCTCAGCAACTTCTTTTCAAGGGGAGGCGTCACAACCTGGTAATCTATCCTCCATCCGAGGTTCTTTGACCTAGCCCCTGCTCGGAAACTCCACCATGTATAATTGCGGGGTTCCTGGTTAAAGACCCTGAAAGTATCGATAAAGCCGCTGTCGAAAAATCTTGTCAGCCACTCCCTTTCTTCGGGAAGGAATCCGCTGCTTGTGGCATTTCGTATGGGGTCATGGATATCGATGGGTTTATGGCAGATGTTGAAATCCCCGCAGATGATAAGGTTGGGGCGGGTCTTGCGCAACTCATTGGCAAATACCATGAAATCTTCAAGCCAGGTCATTTTAAAGTCCTGGCGCACCTCCCCTGTTGTGCCCGAGGGATGGTACACGCTTACGACGGTAAAGTCGCCGTAATGTGCCATGATGGTTCTTCCCTCGTCGTCATACTTCTGGATATTCATGCCGAAGTCCACGTGATCGGGTTTGATTTTCGAAAGGATGCCCACCCCGCTGTACCCTTTTTTTACAGCCGAGAACCAGTAATGATGATACCCCAGGGCCTCGAAAAGCTCGACAGGGATCTGATCAGGCTGGGCCTTGGTTTCCTGGAAGCAGACTATATCAGGATCAGCCGCTTTAAGCCAGTCGTCGAGGCCCTTGCTTACGGCAGAGCGGATCCCGTTCAGGTTATATGATATTACTCTTTTCATGTTTTAATGTTTGTTCCAAAAGTAAGAATATACTATTACATTTGCAGCATTATGTCGCGACACAGCCTGATCGACAGGATGTATCTTTATCAGTATAAGGTCTTAAAGCCAAGGCAATTTGTTTTGGTTCTGAGTTTTTTTGTTGGTATACTCAGCGGGCTGGCTGCGGTGGTGCTCAAGAACACCCTGTATTACACGAACTTTTTCCTCACCAACGGGTTTACCTTCAAAGCGATCTATTTCCTCTATCTCCTCTTCCCCTTGTTCGGGCTTATCTTCACTTACGTTTTCTTGAGGTACGTGGTCAAGGACAACATCAGCCACGGAATCAGCAAAGTGCTGCACGGAATATCAAGGGGGCAGAGCCAGATCAGGCCGCACAACACCTGGAGTTCACTAATAGCCTGCACCCTTACGCTTGGTTTTGGGGGTTCCGTGGGGCCAGAGGCTCCGGGAGTGCTCACCGGTTCTGCCATAGGTTCTAACCTGGCGAGGATCTTCAGGCAGGATTACAAGAATACCACGCTGTTGCTTGGATGCGGGGCAGCCGGGGCCTTGTCGGGCCTGTTTTCGGCTCCAATTGCCGGGGTGGTGTTTGTGATCGAGGTGCTTTTGATGGATATGACCATGACCAACATCATTCCACTCCTGATCTCAGCCGTGACGGGTTCACTGGTATCAACGCTTCTGATGGGCAAGGAAGTTGCTTTTTCATTTGTCCTGCTGTCACCTTTTCATTTTCACGAAACAGGGTATTATATACTCCTGGGGATTTTCACCGGGCTTGTTTCAGTTTATTTCATCAGGGGAAGCGTCTGGATTGAGCGCCAGCTGGGGAGGATACCCGTTGCTACCAGGATCTCCCTTTCAGGTATTCTCCTGGCCCTTTTAATTTTTGTTTATCCGTCATTATTCGGTGAAGGGTATACCATACTTAAGTCGGTGCTGAACGGGAAAGCAGAAACCATAGGCAATCCTGAATTTTTCGGCTGGATGAAAAACAGTCCTTTCCTCTTTCTCTGGATCATTCTGGGGCTGGTAGTCGCCAAGGTTGTGGCCATGAGCGTGACCCAGGGAAGCGGGGGCATAGGCGGCACATTCGCCCCTGCCCTGTTTGTTGGTGTGATCAGCGGGCTTTTCCTTTCGAGGGGTATGAATCTCAGCATAGGATCCCATCTTCCCGAAAGCAACTTCGCCCTGGTGGGCATGGCCGGGATCATGACCGGGGTGATGCATGCACCGCTTACAGCCATCTTCCTGATAGCCGAGATCACAGGGGGCTATGAGCTGCTGACACCGCTGATCATCAGTTCAACAGTTTCGTATCTTACTGTTTATTATTTCGAACCCCATTCAATTTATGCCAGGCAACTGGCAACCCGAAAGGAACTTATCACCCACCATAAGGATAATGCCATCCTCACGTTTATGAACCCCGCCAGCCTTATCGAAAAGAATTTTCTTTCGATAGGCCCTGACCAAAGCCTGGGCGACCTTGTGAAAGTGGTTGCCGAATCTTCCCGCAACATTTTCCCGGTAATTGATGCTGAAAATACTTTTTACGGCGTGGTGACCCTGGATCATATCCGTGGTATTATGTTCGACAGGGAGTTATACAATACCAGGTCTGTTTCCGACCTGATGTACATGCCTGAGTTTTATATTTCCCCGGATGACGACATGGAAAAGATCATGTCGCTTTTCCAGAGGAACGACAGGTTTAACATTCCTGTAATCAAGGATGGGAAATACATAGGGTTCATGAGCCGTGCGAATGTGTTTTCGGAGTACAGGAAGCTGTTGAAGCAGTTCTCTGAAGAATAAGATAAGATGACCAAAACCGGCTTTCAGGTTCATTTTCCGCTTTTTTCTTGTAATTTTGTTAAAAATATTGATATGGGATTAGTAAACGCACAACTTACCATGCGAAATCCCCGCAAGCCTGAACTGACTGAGGTATCAGCGATTGCCTTGGCAGATACCGGATCAGTACATCTCTGCATTCCTGATCATATTCGGATTCAGCTTGAGTTGGATGAGATTGATAAAAAAGAAATCATTCTTGCAGATAGTTCACGCAAACTTGTACCCTACGTTGGACCTGTAGAGATCCACTTTAAAAACAGGACTGGCTTTGCCGGAGCCCTTGTGCTTGGAGATCAGGTTTTGCTGGGGGCTATTCCAATGGAAGATATGGATCTTGTTGTTATACATCTTACCCGAAGTATAGATGTTAATCCATTAAGCCCTAATGTGGCAACTTCGATCGTTAAATAGCATTTACCATTTTTCGCTACTTGTGGAACTTCTTTATAAAGTCCTCCACCTCGGGCACACCACCCTGGTAGATCAGGTAGCCGTTATAAGGTTCGCGTGGGGTGATGTCGCTATTAATAGGCGTTAGCATGATCTTCTTCACTTCTTCCAGGTCGGAAGTCTGCCCGAGTGCCCAGCCAAGTTTGATATAAGCTACTTCGGGCAGCATGTTTTCAAGGGGGATCACTCCCTTGGCCATCAGGTCGCGTCCGGTATCGTAAACAAACATCCCAACGTATCCCCAGAGCGTCTGAACCGTCATATATACTGCAACACCCTTTTCGCGTGCCCTCACGATGGCGGGGTAGAGCGGTTTGTTCACATGCCCGAGACCTGTGCCTATGATAATGATGCCTTTGTAACCGTTATCTATGAGTGAGTCGATCATATCGGGTTGCATATTGGTATAATAATAGATCATTGCAACCTTTTCTTCAAATACCGGCGTGATCTTCACATTGCGGTCGGTACGCCGGTGGTTGTATTCCTCCTTGATGGGAACAACGCCTTTGCGGCTTACTGTGGCAATAGGCGTATCGCCAATGGTCCTGAAAGTTGAGCGGTAGGATGAATGCATTTTACGCACCCTGGTGCCCCGGTGCAAAAACCCGTACTCATCCGAAGTAGGCCCAAACATACAGACCATCACTTCGGCTATATCACCGTGGCCTGCAGCTGTTGCAGCATGCATAAGGTTCAGGGCGGCATCGGAACTGGGCCTGTCGGAAGAACGCTGTGAACCGACCAGGACAATAGGAATCGGGGAATTCTGGACCATGAAAGTCAGTGCAGCTGAAGTATAGTGCATGGTATCGGTTCCATGGCCAATAATGATACCCTGCACCCCTTTTTCAATTTCTTCCCCAATTGCTATGGCCAGTTTCCTGTACTGTTCAGGGCCCATATTTTCGCTGAAGACTGCAAATATTTTTTCTGTTGTAAGATTGCAGATATCGGCAAGTTCAGGCACCGCCCCGTACAACTCACCCGGTGAGAATGCCGGGATTACAGCTCCCGTGCGGTAATCGAGGCGGGAGGCAATGGTGCCGCCAGTGCCGAGCAATTTCACGCTGGGTTTCCCCTTGGAATAAGGGAATTCCTTTTCGGGGATCTTGTAAACTGCTTTTTTGTAACCAAGTTCTGTAATATTGGTGATGGTATCAACATCAATCCCGATGTTATACCCTGTGAAGAACTTCATTACCAGGTGCTTGTCGTCGGTGTTCTCGGCCCTGGGCAGGATACTGCCTTCGAACACTCCACGGCTTGTATCTACTTTAACCTTTGCCCAAACCCGGGCATTGAACTTTTTCATTACTTCGAGTGCGTGGCCCTTATAACCCTGGAAAATATCTTCGCTCATATGTTTAATGTATAGTAGAGGTTTTTGTTTTTAGTTTCCGGCGAAGCCGGATCGAGCATACAAGTGCAAGTAAAACCCTTGCAAATAAATTATAGTTTGATATGTTCGTCAAGCTCTCTCAGCGAAATATTGCCGAGTGCGAGTTTGTGAAGATTGCCCATGATCCAGCGGTGGCCGGCTCTGTCGTCGTTTGACAACCTTGTTTCTTTGAATTTTTTTACAAGGAAAGGAAGCTTGCCAAGGATCTCTTCCTTAGTAACTTCCTTAAAATCCAGGGTAACCAGGATAGACTCGAAATCCATTTTTGGATGTTCGTATAACACCCTGAGCATTTTGCCTGCTATGGCAGGATCGAGCCCTCGTTTCCTGATAAACTGCAGCAGTCCGAATATCATATCGTTACGGAATAAGGGCAGTGCATTGTTTTTATTGTTCAGGTGTTTCAGGGTATGCCCTATCAAAGTGGCGCAGAATTTAGGCGGGATGCTTAGTTCAGCCGAGCATCGCTCGATCAGGGGCACCAGGTTGTATTTCAGGATGAAAGTAAACGTATCTTCGGGGATTCCCCACGCCCTGAGCTGGGTGTAACGGTCGCAAATATCGGGTGGGAGGTTTTTCCTGTAGCTTTCGATGACTTCATCGTCCAGGGGGATGGGTGCGGAATCCGTATCGGGGTACATGCGGTCGGCCCCAGGGAGCACCCTTTCGAATATGGTTGTGCCGTCTTCAAACGCTTTGCGGGTTTCGTTAGGCACACCGTTCATAGCCATCAGGCAACGTTCCTGTATAACTTCCAGAGCCGTTTTGATATCGGCTTCAGGCCCCCAGAAAATAAGCTGTGCATCTTCTTCCCTGCTTCCCAGCAGGCTTTTCACCTTGATCCAGATTTTATCCCTGGCCATGTCTTCCAGCATCTCCGAATGAATCATGTTCGGCTTTTCTATACAGGCTATGACTTTGAGGCGATCGGTGATCTCATCGGCAAACATTTTGCCTGGCTGGGTAAAATGAGAAAGTATGCCCCTGAAAAAAGGCAGGTTGACGATGTAGATCCTGGTAAACCTGTTATCCTTATGGATTGCAGGGAGATCAAGTTTTATCTCTTTCAGGCTGACTTCCTTTGAGGAAACAGCCCAGGCCGATGGTTCTTTCACCGACTGCAGAATCAATTCTTTAATTCGTAGAAGGGCCCATTGCCGGAATGCTTCAACATGAGTAAGCTCAGGCATCCATGATGTATGGGCCACACCCTTGATTTCGACCCTCGTACCTCCGCGGCAGCTGACGTTCACATCGGCCCTTGTTGAACCTATGCCCTGGCGCACCATGCCCGTACTCCTGTTAAGGAAACGGATATAATCGGCCCCTTCCTTCACTTCATCGGGATTTGCAAAGTCGGGATAAGTCACAGTTTCTATCAAAGGCATGCCGAGGCGGTCGGTACGGTAGATCCTAACGTGCCCGATATCCGACACTTCCCTGCAGGAATCTTCCTCAAGGCTTAACTGGATAAGCCTGGCTTTTTTATTCTTCAGTTGGATCTCCCCTTCAACGCCTATGATGCATGTTCTCTGGAATCCTGTAGGTATGCTTCCGTCAAGGTATTGCTTACGGGTAATATGCACTTCCCCAACAATCTTAAACTTGGAAAGAATGGAAATTCCTATGGCAATATTCAGGGCTTCGCGGTTCAGCGGGAATGGTGGAGTGTCATCCACATCATACGTACAGGCTGTTTTATTCGATATCCTGTAAACAATCTCTTTCCTGGTTTTAAATTCCATCAGCGCAGTGCCGTCATACTCGCCAAGCTCACTCAGGGTTGGCCTCATATGCCGGATAAGCTCCGCATTGTATTCATCAGGTTTCTGAAACACACCTGCAGGACAGCGGCAAAAAAGTTTCTGCTTGGTATCCAGCTGCTGGTGGACTTCCAGGCCCGACATGAATCCTATATGGTCATAATCGGCCTGGGTGGCTTGTTTGCGCTCGATATACCCGACGGAGTTCCGGGTTTCCTCATAGTTGCGCTTAGGGTTAAATTGTTGCTTCATGATAATAGTCGGGATAGATTCCAAAGAAGCTGCAAAATTAGGCATTTCTGCGGGACTGACAGTCCCCGGGGGTCATTTTTGTGAATAAAAAAAGAAAAATACCCAGGATTGATTGCCTGGCCACTTTGCAGGAATTTCAGCTTTTAAGAATTATGTGTATGCCCCTAGTGGGTATCTTCGGCCGAAATGAAATATCTTTGCAGAAAGTCAGGTCAATGCGAAAACATCTTAAAGCCCTCTGGTTCCTTTCAGCCTGCTTTATGCTGTGGGCCCCGGTGGCTTTATTCTCCCAGGATACGACCAAGATCCTCCTCGAGAAAGGCGACCGCTGGGATTTCAATAAAGCCATCAGGCCCGATGCCCAAAGGATCATAGGGAATGTAATCCTGAGGCACGACAGCGCACTCATGTACTGCGACAGTGCCTACCTTAATGAAGCTGCGAATACGGTTTACGCCTATGGGAATGTGCATATCCACCTCAGCGATACCTTAAACCTCTTTGGAGATTCGCTGAAATACGACGGCAATTCCAAAGAAGCCAAGGTATGGAGCAATGTAAAGCTTATCGATAACGAGACCATCCTTACCACCGATACTTTGATCTATGACCGCAGGACCCAGATTGCCAGGTATAATTACTGGGGCAAGATTGTGAATGATAAGAACATACTCATCAGCAAACACGGTTATTATTATACCGATAAAAAGGAATTCTTTTTCAGGGAAAAGGTCCTCCTGCTGAACCCTGACCATACGATGAAATCCGATACCCTGAAGTATAATACGGTGACTTCGACTGCATATTTCTTCGGGCCTTCACATATTGTAAGCAAAGACAAGCAGGATTCGATCTATACCGAGAATGGCTGGTACAACACCCATAAGGATATTGCCAGTTTCAGGGAAAGGGCAAAGATCTATCATGAATCCCAGTTTCTTACCGGCGACAGCCTTTATTACGAAAAGAAAACAGGCTTCGGTCAGGCCTTCCGGCACGCAGTTCTTTTCGATTCGATACAAAACATGATGCTTACAGGAAATTACGGGGAAATACATCGAAAAACAGGTTATGCTTTTATGACCGACAGCGCGGTAGCCATCATCATAGATAAAAAGACATCGCTTCGCATGCATTCCGATTCGGTGAAGGCCTATTTTGACACTAACCAGAACATCCGCACTTTATTCTGTTATTACAAGGTCAAGTTCTTCAGACCCGACCTGCAGGGGATGTGCGATTCCCTGGTTTGGCATACCAGGGATTCGTCCATGATGATGTACCATGACCCGGTGATATGGTCGGTTAAAAACCAGCTTACGGCAGATTCAATACGCCTGGTGATGAAAAACGGGATGGCCGACACTATGGCCTTGTATAATTCGGCTTTCCTTATTTCCCAGGATGATACAGGGAAATACAACCAGATCAAAGGCCGGGATATGGCCGGCTATTTTAAAAAGAATGAGCTGTACAAGATCAAGGTTCTTGGAAACTCCGAAACGGTATATTGGGCCAGGGAGGAGGATAAAACACTGATAGGGATAGAGAAAGCATTTTCAAGCGACATGCTTATTTATATTATCAATAACCAGGTGAAAAGCATAACTTACCTTGGAGCGACCACCGGGACAATTTTCCCTGAAAAGGATGTCAGCCCGTACGACCTGATCCTTAAAAATTTTAAATGGGTACAGGACAGGAGGCCCAAGAAGATGTCGGACATCTTTATATGGTGAAAAATTAAATAGCGAAGTAGCGAAATAGCGAAAAATATCATTTCGCTTCTCGCTTTTCGCTTTTAAAACACCGAGATTTTTAGGTATTTTTTTGGATTGGCCTTCAGGTCCTCGATAAGCAGGTTGAGGTTGCGGGCGGCGTTTTCAACATCAATGTATAATTTCTGGTCATTCAAAAGCAATCCAAGCGATCCGTCCCCTTTATTGATCTTTTCAAGGGTTGTGGTAAGGCTCTTCACCGCCAGGTTGACCTGCATGATAGTTGCGGGGATCCTGGCTTTCGCCAGTGAGTCGCTCACGTCGGAAAGGTTGTTGATGATATTTGTGATCTTCTCGTTATTCTGTTTAAGGTTTTTACTGATGGATTCCACATTGATGATGATCCCGGCAATATTCCTGCGCTGGGTTGAAACCAGGGTGTCAAGGTCAAAGGTTGCGTGGGAGATATTTGCCAGTGCATCCTTAACATGATCGATGGCCTGCACCAGGTTTTCCCTTGTATTCCTGTTGAGCACGAGCTGAACGATGGTTGCCACCGAATCGATTGAACTGATCAGGTTTTCGGCTTTGTGTTTCAGGGGCAGAAGCTGTTTGTTGACTTCGGAGCCCAGTGAAGCTTCGATCTCGGTTTTGAGTGTATCCCCGGTTTTAGCTGCTGCTGCTTCGGTTCCGAGTATGATGGCAACTTCTTTTGAACCAAGGAGGCTGGAGCTGCGGATACGGGCGATGGAATTTTTCGGAAAAGGAAAATCGCTTTTAATATACAACTCACAGATAATTTTGCCGTTATGGCGGCGGTCAAATGCAAGCACGTTGACCTGGCCGATCTGCAGACCATTCAGGGTAACGGGATTTGATACTACCAGGCCATCCACATTCTCATAAACTGCATAAAAAGTTCTGCTTGACGTCAATAGCTCAAGCCCCTTAAGGTACATCAGGCCCCAGATCAGCACCAGAGTGGCAATGATAAAGACAACACCAATTCTGATCTCCCGTTTATATTTTACCGCCATTTTTTTTTGCAAAGATAAAACTAAAATTAGTTGTACTATTTTACTCCCGCTGATGCCAGGGCTTCCTCTTTTGTAATTCTAATATCATCTTTAAAGAAAACGATAAAAGCATCTTTAAAACCTTTGGCCTTTACTTCATTCAATAATCTTTCAGCTGCTGCCATTGTGACCTCCCCGCCTACCGTATATTTGAACATCCCGTTATGCACATACATCCTTACACTTATAAGTGAGCCAAAAACGGCAGAAGTCGTGGGGACCTCCTTTGACATGGAAGCAACCTGAACCCTGATGGAGATCCCGGTAGTGGATGGAGCCTGTACTTCAGCGGCAGGGACCACTGCAGGGACCTTTACTTTTTTAACAGGCGATGAAACTTGTTTTGCAGGGGAAGAATCCGTTGCGGGTTTTATTTGCTGGGTGGTTTCGGGTTTTGGCACATACGATTTGGGATACTGCTGGTTCAATGCCTGTTCGGGCTGCTCAACATTTTGCTTAAATGTTTTAAAGGCCCTGAAAATGGCTGAGGCGATGAATTCCTGGCCCTTGTCGGTGACCATGAAGGTTTCTTCTGAAGGATTGCTAAGGTACCCTGTTTCAACTAATACGCTTGGCATGGTTGTCTTGTACAGAACCAGGAACCCGGCCTGTCGCACCCCCCTGTCGTTCATCCCCACCCGTTCTTCAAACTGTTTCTGGACTTCGGCTGCAAATTCCATGCTTTGTTCAAGATAAGCATCCTGGAACATTGAAAATGTGATATAGGATTCATCGGAGTTTGGATTAAAGCCGTCATAATGTGTTGAGTAATCTGACTCCATCAGGATAGAAGCATTTTCGGTTTTTGCAATTTCAAGATTGGCTTTTGTTTTATGCAGCCCCATCACGTATGTTTCGGCCCCTTTAAGTGAATGGTCGGTGTTGGCATTGCAATGGACCGAAATAAACAGGTCTGCTTTCATGTCGTTGGCAAACTGGGCCCGGCGGTTCAGTTCAACGAACACATCCCGGTCGCGGGTGAAAATAACCTTGACGTCCTTGCAGTTTTTCTGGATCATATTGCCCAGTTTCAGGGCAATGGCAAGAGCAACATTTTTCTCCTTGGCTCGCCGGCCGATCGTACCCGGGTCCTGGCCCCCATGACCGGCATCTATAACCACCCTTTTTATTGCAACTTTTTTCTGCGCACTGGCATTTCCGCTGAATAACAATAAAAATAGAAC
Organism: uncultured Bacteroidales bacterium; assembly: GCA_903877385.1. Classification (GTDB taxonomy): domain Bacteria; phylum Bacteroidota; class Bacteroidia; order Bacteroidales; family FEN-979; genus CAIRDP01. Next base: position 76,492 of record CAIRDP010000067.1, on the reverse strand, counting down.
GGCAATGATCAGGAAGGCAGGTAAAAAGATCTTTGTTTTTTGCATGTTGGGGCAGAACTCAGCACGAATTAAGTAAACGCCTGAAAACCTTTGTTTTAATGTTAAAGATTCATAAAAAGTTCAAAAAATCTAAGTATTTTCATTAGTTTTGAACTTCGAAAAACAAGGATTTTCATTCATTAATCCAGTCTGTTTTCAAAACAAAGATATATTATAAACCTCAGAATCCGGAAGAGAAGTTGTTAACCAAATTATTAACAAGAACTACCTTCTTGCTCCTTTTCATTTTTATGGGGTTTAATATGCATGCCGCATCTTCTGTTACTCCTGATACGTTGATAAAGAAAGCTTCCGACACATCCGCAGCCTGGAAGTCTTTTCAGCAAACAACGATCCGCGATAACGACGGAAAAGTTATCCATCCTGATTCCCTGAAAAAAGAAAACAATATTGAACCCGATTCTGCCCTGCTTAAGAAGGATTCACTAAAAACCGACAGCCTTCCCAAAAAAAAGAAGTCTTCCGCAGCATTAAAATCAAAAGTTGAATTCAAGGCAAATGATTCCCTGAGATTTGAAATCGACAAGCAAAAAGTCTATATGTATAAAGATGCCGATGTAAAGTATGAAGACATCAGCATGAAATCGGCATACCTGGAAATCGATTTTCCGAAAAATGAGGTTTTTGCCGAGGGTGTTCCCGATTCAACCGGGAAAGACCAGGGTATTCCGGAATTTACTCAGGGAGCGCTGTCGTTCAAATCAAAACAGATACGGTATAATTACACTAGTAAAAGGGGTTTTATAAAAACGGTGTTTACAAAGCAGGATGAGGGGTATCTGCATGGGACCGTGGTTAAAAAGATGGAAAATGACGTCACCTATGTGAAAAGCGGGGCTTACACTACCTGTGACAGGCCCGAAGATCCGCATTATGCATTCCGCTTCGGAAGGGCAAAGGTGATCCCGGGTAAAAGGGTCATCACCGGTCCCGCATTTATGGAAATCGCCGGGGTTTCCACGCCTATTATTGTCCCTTTCGGTTATTTTCCGAGCCGTTCGGGAAGACATTCGGGGATAATCATGCCAACGTACGGAGAATCAGACACCAGGGGTTTTTATTTCCAGAACCTGGGTTATTACTTTGCCATAAGCCAGTATCTGGACCTGACTGTTGTGGGGGACATTTACACTCATGGAAGCTGGGCAATCAGGCCATCACTGCGTTATAACAAACGATATAAATACAACGGCTCGTTGAGATTCGGTTATGCCCTGAACAGGATAGGGTCTGAGGATGCTCCGGATTTTTCGAAACAAAAGGATTTTGAATTTCACTGGACCCATACCCAGGATCCGAAAGCCCGGCCCAAGTCATCATTCTCGGCAAACGTAAACATTGTCAGCAACACTTATAATCAATACAACCTCAGTTCAAGCGCCCAGAATTATCTTTCGAATACATTTACTTCAAGTATCAACTATTCGACAAATTTCGGAGGCAAAGTTTACCTGAACCTGAACTTTAATCACAGCCAGAACACTCTTTCAAAAACCATCAGCATTATACTTCCCCAGATTGCGCTGTCGGTAAACCAGTTTTATCCCTTCCGCCGGAAGAATCCTGTTGGGAACCTCAAATGGTATGAGAATATAAGTGTCAAATACAACCTTGACATGCAAAACACTTATAACACTCATGACTCATTGTTGTTTAAAGGGAACTGGCTCGACAGCCTGCAAAACGGCATCAGGCATACAATCCCGATAAGCGCTTCGGTTCGTGTGCTAAAGTTTTTAACATGGACGAATTCAATCAATTTTACCGACAGGATGTATTTCAAAACCATCAGGAAATACTACCAGACCGACACAATTGTAGTGGCACCCGGCGACACCAGCAAACCGGGCTACAGAACCCGGCAGGTAAGCGGCTTTGCAAATGCAATTGATGCCAATTTCTCCTCTTCCATCAACACAAGGATATACGGGATGTACCAGTTTAAAAAAGGCCCGATAGTTGCAATCAGGCATATGATGACCCCGACAGTTGCTTTTTCATTCTCCCCCGACTTCGCCGGATCCCAACTGGGGTATTACAGGTATATCGAGAATGACACAAACAAACGAAATCCCCAGAAATATTCCATTTTCGAACAGGGTATTTACGGTTCTCCCAACCAGTACAAGGCGGGTGTTGTAAGCTTTGCCCTAAGCAATAACCTTGAAATGAAAGTGCGAAGCAAAAAAGATACGGTTACCGGGACAAAAAAGATCCCGCTTATCGATGATTTGTCATTGCGCATTTCATATGACATTGCGAAGGATTCCCTCAACTGGTCACCTCTCCAGTTATCTGCCCGAAGTACGATAATAAAAGGGCTCACTATTCAACTGGCAGGGCAATGGGATATGTATGCACACGACAGCCTCGGAAGGCGAATCAATGAAACTACCCTGAAAGCATACAATAAGCTCCTGAAGTTTGATAATTCAAGCTTTGATATCGGTTTTAATTACAGCCTTTCCTCGGAAAAGGCCAAGAAGAAGAAACCTGCCACGTCCGGCTCTCCAACATCGGTCACTTCTGCCACCACCCAGGAAAAGATGGAGGCTGTGCCAGATTATGATTATTATGTTGATTTTGATATTCCCTGGAACTTCAGCGTTGCGTATAATTTTCATTATACCAATACCTTTAATGCAACCTACAAACATAATGTTGATGCGGTTGTTCAGACTTTCAGCATAAACGGGCAGCTTAATATTACCCCGAAATGGAAGATTACCGTAGCAACGGGATGGGATTTCACTCACGGGCAGTTATCGTATACTTCCATCCAGGTATACCGTGATCTCCATTGCTGGGAGATGAGTTTCGGGTGGATCCCGAAAGGAGGACAGCAGAGCTGGAATTTTTCGATCAATATAAAAGCTGCAATGCTGCAGGATCTCAAGCTGAACAAAAAGAAGGATTTCAGGGACTATGTAAATTAGATGGAGGGATGGGGGCACTTCGTGCCGATGCGGGATGCGGGATGGTGACAATTTAACGATCAACCAGGACTGAAACAAATAAATGATAAAAATCAAAACAGTATAAAGAAATGAAAAAGATCATATCAACCTCCGACGCACCCAAAGCCATAGCAACATACAGCCAGGCTGTTGAAGCAAACGGGATGTTATTTATTTCGGGGCAGATCGCTATTGACCCTTCTACCAGCAAGCTTGTGGAAGGCGGCATTGAAGAACAAACCAGGCAAGTCATGAAGAATATCGGGGCCATTCTCCACGAAGCCGGGTACACCTACAGGGATGTTGTTAAAACAGTTTGTCTGTTAAGCGATATGGCCAATTACTCAAAAGTAAATACGATTTACGGAACATATTTTACTGAGGATCCACCAGCAAGAGCAGCATATGCAGTTGTTGCACTTCCCTTGGGATCGCTTATCGAAATAGAAGCCGTCGCCAGCCGTTAGCTTATTTTCACTCTCCTATCAGCACATAGGCTGCCCAGTTTATCGGCAAAGAAGTTGACTGTTCATTGATCATGCCGAGTTTCACCTTTTGAAGAGCTCTGCTGAAGGACATGCCGGATAGATAGTTTTTATAGAATTCTACCATGAATTTCTCAGCCAGGCGGTCAGAAACATTCCATAATGTACAGAGAACGTTTTTTGCCCCGGCCTGCATGAAACAATCGGAACAGGAAAACCAGTTCACACCGATCCTGCCCCTGATGTTTGCCGAAGCACATGCATTTATTACGATAAGATCGGCAGGGATCCGGAGTTCGCAGATTTCATGAACAGCAAGCAGACCATCCTCAGAATTATTATCATTACCTCGTTCCGATCCGAATTCATAAAAGAGCAGCCCGTTCATTTCAGGTCGTTCTTCGCTGACAATAGTATGGGTGGCAATGTGAAGTATGTTACTGAAACGGGCAATTGATTTGAAATTGTATTCTTTTGAATTTTCATTCAGAAGAATGATGTCGGTCATTCCCCTTGCTCTGAACATCTTTCCGATTGTGCTTACTTCATGATCTGAATTTCGCAGCTCCTGGATACATTCACTGTACTCAAATCCCGGTGAGAAACCTGCAAATGCGAGATTATCCCCAGGATTTGATTTTGCGCGGCTGATTTTACTGCCGATCCTTGAACTCAGCCATTGAGCAGTCGAATGATTATAAACAACTTCGGTAATTTCGATCAGGTACCTTGTTTTTACGCCGTTTGACCCGGTCCCGGGGTAAGTGAGCGCTTCAAACGGGAACCCATAGAGAGCATCATGCGCAATGATCACAGCTTTTGTCTTCCCTTTAATCTTTTTGAAAACAGTTCCGAGCAACACCCCGCTGATATCTTCTGACTGCTTCCTGCTATCTCCGAAATCGGCCAGCCTTATATTTCTCTGGAATATGTTTACCTCATTCCAGAATTGCCGGCTGGTGCGGGTTGAATAAACACCGACCGATTCCCTTGTTAATGCAACAATATAAATCATAGTGTCGGATGTGAAATACTCCAGCAATATTTCCTGCCTTGACATCAGGCTTTGCATCATCAGAAGCATTGCAGGGTTATACCCGTCAATTTTACCAGCCGTAAAGCCTGTCATCTGAACGTTTGTATCGGGACTCACCGGTTTTCGCGCAATTGCATCAAGTGAGGAATAAGAACAGGAACCCTTAAACGGCAACATCCCAAGGTCAAGATTTCGCTGAGGCGATGCAATATCGGATATCAATCCCCTGATATCCTGAACCTGTGCCCAGGTAAAGGATAAAAAACGGGGGATTACCAGCAGAAAAAAAACAATATATATTACGCTTTTTGCATCCATGGCCTTTCAGTACATTGAAATGCTTCCTACAGTGACGAGTTCATCCCCTGCTGAAATTTTATAATAGTAAAGTCCCCTGGCCCAATGCCGGGTATTCAGCACATAGCTGTCATCGGTCATTTGCACTTGATTCAGCACAATACGGCCATGGTTATCGGTAATCTCAAGGCTCACCGGGACAGGGCCCCTGAGCCATTTCCAACTGAATTTAAGCTGGCTGTCCGACCGGCATTTCACCCTCGGAAGCGGCGAAATCACGAACAGGGAGATATCTCTTGTGACTGTACCTACAAGAAATTCATACTCCGGCCTTGGGGTATAAGGATTATTGCTCATAGTGATTTGAGCCAGTTCTCTTCTCTTTAATGGAGTGGAAGGCAGGGAGGGCCTACTGTGACCTGGTAAAAAACACAGCAATCCCCTTGACTGTGAGTTGAGGAAGGGGTTGCCTGATAGCTCAGGAGGCTGGAAATTATGCTCCAAAAAAGTAAAAATAAGTCCGGTAAGGGTTGAAAGTGCCAGCAAAATAATAACGGAAGCGGCAATTTTCAGGTAAGCCGGTATTATTATCCTGCCCCTTTCTTTCCGGATTGTCTTTCTGATGGTTTCCGATAGTTGTATCCTGTCATAGTCGTCGAACAGTTCATTGATATCCATGTCGAGCCTGAGTTCATTTCTCAGCAGGGGGTTATGGGATGCCTGTGATAAAAGCCTGGTTTCCTCCCCGGGAGTCAGTTCCTTATCGGTGAATTTTCCGATCCAATGGCTATGTGAAAGGGATTCATTCATAGTTCATAAATTGTTTGCACTCCGGGTCGTTGAGAATTTTATTCCGGAGCAGGTTTTTACAGTAATATTTTCTTGCCTTGACATATTCGGTGTCTTTATAATTCATGATACAGGCAATATCCTCCAATGACATTTTTTTTATATAACAGCTAAGCAACATCCTGCAGAATTCAGGAAGATCAACAAAATGTTTTTTGTAAAGCCTGAATTTTTCGGCATATTCTTCCTCCTCTGCTTCCTGGGTGTAGCATCCTTCCAGATCACTCACATAGGAATCAGTAGCGTAAAGCAAGCGGTATTTCCTTTCCAGCCTCCTTCTCCAGAGGTTCCTGCAAACCGAGAAAAGATAGGTCTTTAAACTGCTGTTGAGGGTAAACTTTTCGCTTTTCAGCCGGTTGAAGACGATGATCAGGCCATCATGAAAGATGTCTTCAGCATCTTCCAGGTTTCCGTTTTGGCTGCTTACGATAGATCTTACCATCGGGAAATACTCCCTGTAGATGAATTTCACACAGGATTCCCTGCCTTCCGCGAGGCCTTTTACCAGCCATTCATTTGAATAAAGCAGAATCATAAGAGACGTAATTCCCCTTAATCCGGGGAAAAGTAAAAAGTGATATGATTGTTGAAAAAAAAAAACAGGCATAGGCCAGATTGCCTGTTGTAATGTTAATGACAGGAAAAGATCACAAATAGTTTCCCGGGAGGAAAAAAAAAATTAAAAAAAAATTAAAAACCTTGACGGCATGATCAGGGTTTCATGCCAAGCTGGTATAAAACAAAGGACCAGAGGTCGGTTGCTTCATCAATTGCTTTGGAAGTCGGCTTGCCTGCCCCATGGCCTGCTTTTGAATCAATCCGGATCAGTACAGGGTTAGGCCCTTTATACTTCTCCTGCAGGCTGGCCATGAATTTAAAGGAATGGGCAGGTACAACACGGTCATCATGATCAGCAGTGAAGGCAAGTGTCGCAGGATAGTTTACATTTCCCCTGATATTGTGGAGAGGAGAATACTTATACAGGTATTCAAACCCTTCCTTTGTTTCACTTGTCCCGAAATCACTGGACCAGGCATGGCCTATAGTGAATTTCTGGTATCTTAACATATCCATGACTCCGACCTGGGGAATGGCCACCTTCATCAGTTCAGGCCTCTGGGTCATGACTGCTCCCACAAGAAGGCCTCCGTTTGAACCGCCCATGATCGCGAGTTTAGCGGGGCTTGTATACTTCTCCTTTATCAGATATTCGGCTGCAGCAATAAAATCGTCAAAAACATTCTGCTTTTTTTCTTTTATCCCGGCCTTATGCCACTCTTCCCCGTATTCTCCCCCTCCGCGTATGTTAGGCATTGCATAAACACCTCCACTCTGAAGAAAGAGCAGCCTGCTAATGCTGAAGCCTGGGGTCATACTGATATTAAATCCCCCGTAACCGTATAGCAGTGTGGGGTTGTTCCCATTCAATATCATACCTTTCCGGTGAACGATAAACATACGTACCACCGTTTTATCCTTACTGATATATGAAACCTGACTGACTTCAAAATCGTCAGGGTTTATGCCCGTTTCGGGACGAGTATAAACTTCGGAAATGTTTTTTGCAACATCATATTTGTAGGCAGTCAGGGGAAATGTAAAAGAAGTGTAACCGAAGAAAGCCACATTGTCTCCTTTCTTGCTGTTGAACCCGGCAAGTGTTCCAAGTCCCGGAAGGTTCATTTCGTGAAGGAATTTCCCTTCAAGATTGTAAATATATGCCTTTGAAACTGCGTTTTGCATGTAGGTCGAAAGTAAAACATCCCCGCATAGATTTACAGCTTCAAGAACATCATCCCTTTCGGGGATAATGGTTTTCCAGTTTTCGTTTGAAGGTTTTTCAGGATCCATCAACACCAGCTTCTTCTTGGGTGATTTAAAGTTGGTAACTACCAGGAGTTTCCCGTCGACATCATCCACCACCCCATATTCATTTTCAAAACCATCGGCCAGAAGTTTAAACGGGATTTCCTTTTTGGTCAGATCGCGGTAATATATCGCATTACCGCTGGTCGATTCGGTTTCATAAAGAATGAGGAATTTCTCATCCTCAGTTGTGGCTGCACTGTAATTCCTGAGGGGATATTTCTGGTTCTGGTATACAAGCCTGTCATCTTTTTGCAGGGAACCCACGGTATGATAGTATACTTTATGGTGTTCGTTCATCTTCGAAAGTTCCATCCCTTTTTTGGGTTCATCGTACCGGCTGTAATAAAATCCTCCGCCCTGCCATGACATACCCGAAAATTTGATCCATTTCAGGGTGTCGGGCAGGCATTTTAAGGAAGCAATTTCCATCACATGAATTTCATTCCAGTCGGATCCGCTTCCCGAAAGGCTGTATGCCAGGTACTTCCCATCGTGTGACACCGATGTACCGGCAAGCGCGATAGTGCCGTCGGCCGATAGTTTATTTGGATCCAGCAACACCTTCGCTTCTCCGTCAATGCCGGTTTTGTAGTAGAGCACCGACTGGTTCTGCAAACCGTCGTTCTTAAAATAAAAGTAATAGGGGCCTTGCCTAAACGGTATTCCGAACCTGGTGTAGTTCCACATTTTAGTAAGCTTCTCTCGGATCTTTTCCCTGAAAGGTATCCGGGCCAGATACCCTGAGGTAAGCTCGTTTTCGGCTTTAACCCATTGGGCAGTCTCAACAGATGTGTCGTTTTCAAGCCAGCGGTAAGGATCCGGGATTTTAGTGCCGAAATAATCATCCACCGAATCAACTTTCTTTGCCTGGGGATATTTCACTTTAATTTCGTGTTTGCAGGAATACGACGAAAAAATCAATAAAGTAACCGCAAAAAGGAAGAGGCGCCTCATGATACGTTAATTTTATGGTGTAAAGTTAGGATAATTTAAGGGTAAAATCAAATATTCTGATGATTTTCATAAGATGCTTGCCCATTTTACTAATTTGCAGTAGGTTTGCATACTTAATTGCAGCATGCCTCCCCTGCCGGATTCATAAATAATTTGCAGATGAAAAAGTTATACGGATCTTTTATTTACATTCTCTTTTGTATTCTCGCCCTTGCCGTTGCCGGATGTTCAGGCACACAGTTCAGTTCAGGAAACGGGAAGATATTGATTACACCCGATTTCCTGTCAAGGCAAATAAACTACCTTGCCTCCGATTCCATGAAAGGCCGCAATACGCCCAGTCCTCAATTGGACTCGGCTGCCGCCTACATTGCCTCGAATTTTAAAAGCTGGGGGCTGAAACCCTGGAACGGAAGTTATTTCCAGGAAGTCCCCCTCTGCACCGACAGGCTCGGCGATACCAATGAGTTGTCAATAACCAGGAATGGCGCCAGTTTCATGCTGACCATCAAATCAGATTATGTACCTTATGATTTTTCGTCCTCCGCTTCTGTAACCGCTGCCGTAGTTTTTGCAGGATATGGCATTACTGCCCCGGAGTATAATTATGATGACTATAAGGGGATTGATGCCAAAGGTAAAATTGTTGTCATTTTCAGGAATGAGCCCCAGAAAGATGATTCCGCCTCTGTTTTCATGGGGAGGGAGGACACCAAATACGTTGCCTTGAAAGAGAAAATGAAAAATGCCATAAAGCATGGAGCTGCCGGGATGCTGGTGGTCAACGGGCCAATGCAGTACAGTTCGGTAAAAGCCAGGGGGTATCCCTGGCCTTCCCTATCGAAAATCATTCCTAAAGATGCGGTCCCCATGCATCTTTTCATCGATAACGAAGATCAGATCCCGGCGATGCATATAGGCGAAGAAGTCGTTAAACTGCTCTTTGGAAGTGTAGATTCCCTTCAAAGGATGGAACAAAGGATTGAGAAGGACCTTTCCTGTGTTTCCTTTGAACTCCCGGGAATAAAAGTGAGCATGCATGCAAACATTCTTACCGACATCTGCAAGGTTAAGAATGTATTGGGATTTATAGAGGGTTCCGATCCGGTTTTAAGCAAACAGCTTGTGATCATAGGCGCCCATTACGATCATGTCGGGTACAAAAAGGAACACAAGGCGGGTGAGGATTATATTTTTAACGGGGCTGATGACAATGCATCGGGAACTTCCGGTGTGCTTTCAGTTGCGTATGCATTCAGCAGGCTTAAGGAAAAGCCTAAACGCAGCATAATGTTCATTTTGTTTGCCGGTGAAGAGAAAGGCTTATTCGGATCAAGGTATTATACGATCCATCCGCTTCACCCTCTGGCATCGACGGTTGCAATGCTGAACCTGGATATGATCAGCAGAAACGATCCCGATTCACTATACCTTGAAGGCGCCATGCAGAGTCCGGATCTCACCAATATCATCCGCAAGGAAAATAAAAAAACAAAATTTATTCTCGTGGTGAAAAGCAGCGAATTCCTGGGAGGCAGCGACCACTATTATTTTTACAAGCATAATATCCCTTTTAGTTTTTTCTTCACGGGACTGCATCAGGATTATCACCAGGTAAGCGACAATCCCGACAAGTCGGATTACAATAAGGCTGCAAGGGTTTCACGCCTGGTGTTTTTTACGGCAGGAAAAATATCCAACGATAATTTACAGTACACCATTAATCCCCTTGAAAATGATGCACCTCTGAATGAATAAAACAATAATGTATCAATGATCCCATAAATCTGAAAAAATGAAAACCAGAATGTTTATTATGATCGTGGCAACGGTTTTTGCAATGATCAATTTTAATGGCCGGGCCCAGGAAAAGTTCAACCTCAGCTATAAAATGGAAAAAGGGAAAACGTATAAGTATACCCAGGATAATAAAAGCGAGACTACCCAGGAGATGGGAGGGCAGGAGATGAAGATGAGCAGCGACGGGCATACTGTCCTTAAATATGAGGTTGAAGATATCAGCAAGGAAGGTAACATCATTCTGATTTATTCCTACGATGAAGTTAAATTCCATATGAAGGGGATGGGCCGGGATACTATCATGGACATGAAGAACATGATGGGCAAAAGGACCAGGGCTGTGATTTCGAAAACAGGAAAAGTACTGAAGGAAAACACAATCGACACCTCCAAAAATTCAAAATCCAATATTTCATTGAGTATGTTTGCAAGCGCCAACATGCCCTGGTTACCTGAAAAAGAAGTCGGGATCGGAGATAAATGGCCCAAACTTTCAAACGACACCACACCTTCACAGGAAGGACAGATGGTGTATAAACGTAATGTTGAATACACTCTTACAGGGAAGGATAAAATAGGGAATCACGATTGTCTGAAGATTGAATTTAAAGGAACCCTGGATTTGACAGGGAAAATGAAACAGATGGGAATGGACCTTGCCATAGAAGGCAGCGGAGACATTTCCGGTACTGCATGGTTTGACCCTGCCCTGGGTATGCTGATTGAGGAACAGAATGTTACTGCAATAGAGATGAACATGGCGGTTACCGGGCAGGCACAGATGACGGTTCCGATGTCGCAAAAGATCAGCACTACGCAGAAATTTGTGGAATAGAGGAGGCCGCCTTCGGTAAATCTGAGTAACAGTAAGAGTCCGCAGCAGGCTTCAGATCAGAGACAGGTTGTTATCAGAACAGCCCGTTAAGCAAAGAATCTTCGACTTTAATCGGCAGAGTGACCGTTAATGCGGGATTTTCCTCCATTGCCCGCTTAATGGCAAAAACCGCTTCATCGTTACGTGCCCATGCCCGGCGTGAGATACCATTATTCACGTCCCAGAGGAGCATGGAGTGTAATCGGCGGCCGGTATCGGCCGATCCGTCAAGTACCATACCGAATCCCCCGTTGATGGCTTCGCCCCAGCCAACGCCTCCACCATTATGCAGTGAAACCCAGGTAGCTCCCCGGAAACTGTCGCCTATCACATTCTGTACCGCCATATCCGCAGTAAATGCAGAACCGTCGTAAATATTTGAAGTTTCACGGAAAGGCGAATCGGTCCCGGAAACATCGTGATGGTCCCTCCCTATGACCACCGGAGCCGAAATTTTTCCGCTTCGGATGGCCTCGTTGAATGCCGAAGCAATTGCAGTGCGGCCCCTGCAGTCGGCGTAAAGTATCCTGGCCTGGGATCCCACCACCATCCTGTTTTTTCCTGCTTCGCGTATCCAGTGGATGTTATCCCTCATCTGCATCTCGATCTCTTTCGGTGAACCGGATGCGAGCTCCTCCATCACGTTCCCGGCAATCTCATCGGTGACCTCCAGGTCCTTCGGGTCACACGAAGTGCATACCCAGCGGAAAGGCCCGAACCCGTAATCGAAGAACAGCGGGCCCATGATATCCTGCACATAGGATGGATAAATAAAAGTGCCGTCAGCTTTTATAACATCGGCTCCGGCCCGTCCTGCTTCAAGAAGGAAGGCATTGCCATAATCCCAGAAATACATTCCCTTTGCAGCCATGCTGTTGATCGCAGCAACCTGCCGGCGCAGCGATTTGCGAATTTCCTCTTTGAAACGTGGTGGATCCTTCACCATGAGGATATTTGATTCTTCCAGGCTTAATCCGGCCGGGTAATATCCCCCGGCCCAGGGATTATGCAGGGAAGTCTGGTCGGAACCCATTTCTATGGAAATGTTCTCACTGACGAGTTTTTCCCACAAATCGACAACATTTCCCTGGTAGGCAAGCGAAACAGCCTGCTTGCGCGACCTTGCATCCAGCATCCTTTCAAGCAGGCGGTCCAGGTCGGTATATACTTCATCGACCCAGCCCTGGGAATGACGTTTCTTTACCGCCCGGGGATTGACTTCAGCCACCACGGCTATGGCGCCGGCAATTACCGAAGCTTTTGCCTGTGCCCCCGACATGCCTCCCAAACCCGAGCTAATAAAAATCTTTCCGCGGATATCCCTCTTGTCCTGCCGCCGGGATGCATTCAGCACGGTAATGGTAGTGCCGTGAACTATGCCCTGCGGGCCGATGTACATGTACGAACCTGCTGTCATTTGTCCGTATTGCGTAACGCCTAGTGCATTAAACCTTTCCCAGTCGTCGGGCTGGCTGTAGTTGGGCACCATCATGCCGTTGGTGACCACCACCCTGGGCGCCTCCTTATGGGATGGAAAAAGCCCCATGGGGTGCCCCGAATACATCACCAGGGTCTGCTCATCAGTCATTCCCGAGAGGTATTTCATGGCGAGCAGGTACTGGGCCCAGTTCTGGAAGACAGCACCGTTGCCGCCGTAGGTGATAAGTTCATGCGGATGCTGGGCCACAGCCGGATCGAGGTTGTTCTGTATCATCAGCATCACCGCTGCCGCCTGCCGGCATTGGCAGGGATACTCGCCGATGTTCCGGGCATGCATCTTATATGCCGGCCTGAAACGGTACATATAAATACGGCCGTATTTCAAAAGTTCTTCGGCGAATTCCGCTGCAAGGACCTCGTGAAATTGAACTGGGAAATAACGCAGGGCATTGCGTACCGCCAGTTTTTTCTCCTCAGCGTTCAGAATGTCTTTTCTAACAGGGGCATGGCTTACATCTTTATCATAGGGAACAGGCTCCGGTAAAGCCACCGGAATACCTTGCTGTATCTGCTGTTTGAAATCCATAATCACATCTTTCAGATTTTGTCCTGCGAATCCTTAAGGATCTGGTACAGAAGTTCACGGGCCCTGAACAACTGGGCCTTGACAGTCCCCAGGGGAAGATCAAGGGAGGATGCTATCTCCTCGTATGACCATTCTTTGAAATACCTCATCTCGATGAGCTGGCGGTAATGGGGCTTGAGCTTATCAACCACTTCGTGCATCAGCTTGACTTTCTGCTTCGCGATCACATGTTCTTCAGGATCAGGAGTGCCTGCAGGGATGTTTTTTGAAATATCCGAAGAATCTTCGTCATCGCCCCATTCAATATCGGTAAACTGTATCCTCCTGCTTTTCCGCAGAAAATCAATGCAGTTATTGGCCCCTATTTTAAAAAGCCAGGTGCTGAAAGCATAATCGGGAGTATACTGGGCGAGATTCCTGAATGCCTTGCCAAAGGCTTCAATGGTGAGGTCCTCGGCATCCACCGCGTTCCCGGTCATCTTCAGCATCATAAAATACAATGAATCACGGTAGTTGTTAAGTAATTCCGCATATGCCTTCTGATCCCCCTCAGTCAATGCAAGCTTTACGAGGCGGTAATCCCTCTGCCCTTTATCGGTAAGATGGTAGGCTATTTCCATTTAGTGGGTCTGCGGAATAAATTTGTGATGCCTATGCCGGTATTCAATAACAAAAGTACAATTTCCAGCAATGGAATGAATAGGATGAGGTCTTTTTCGTTGAGCTTTTTGAAACACCGCGAAAGGATAAGGTATTGAAAGGCCATCCTCAGCACAAATAAACCGATCACCGGCACGATGGAGTAACCCAGGGCAAGCATAAGCACGAAGAGGGAGTAATAAAAGAATAAAACAAAGGAATACGTCCCGAGAAGGAACTTATGCATGAACCTGTAATGTGTGGCTGTTGTAATATGCCGTCTTTTCTGGGTCATCCAATGGCCGAAAGTCTGTTTGGGTTCCGACAGGGTGAAGCTGTCGGGATCGACAACCACCGCCGTATTGGATTTTTTGGCAACCATGTTGATGAACAGGTCATCGTCGCCCGAGCGTATCCTGTAATGCGGGATGAAGCCTTTATTGTCGTAGAACACCGATTTCAGGTACGAAAGGTTCCTTCCCACTCCCATATAAGGCAGGCCGGCCAGGGCGTACGAAAGGTACTGGGTTCCCACATGGGCCGTGTCGAAACGGATCAGCTTGTTAAGCAGGCCTTTGGAGCGGGTGTACGGACTAAACCCGAGTACGATTTTAATGCCGTTGCTGTATGCTGATTGCATTTGGGTGATCCAGTTGCGCGACGAAGGCTTGCAGTCGGCATCGGTCAGCAGCACCCTGTCATATTTCGCCGATTTGATCCCTATGGCAAGGGGAAATTTCTTGCCCGAGAAGAAATTCAGGTCTTCCTGGATCTCGAGGCTGCTAAGCCGGGGATACTCCCTCTGCATGTCCGAAAGCAAATAGGATGTTTCATCATCCGAGGCATGGTTTACAACCACTACTTCGAACTCGGGATAATCCTGGTCGAGGATCAGGGGCAGGTTTGTTTTCAGGTTATTGTATTCGTTATGCGCACAGATCACTACCGATATTCCTTTCCCCGTCTGTCCCCTTACGGGCCCTTTGTAGATGGCAAGCCGAAGGAAAAATACCAGGTAATAAACCAGATGGATAAGGAAAAAACCCGACAGAATGATCAGCAATGCCAATGGGATGGGTTCTAGATTTACAAGCCTGTCAAGCATTTAACAAGATTTAAATTGGGTACGGGCAAAGATATTCAGAATCCGGTATAAAAACCTACCTTTGTCGATAAATAGGCAGCTTGGTTAATATTACTGATGAATTTCAGACTTGAACAACGTGATCCCGGATCTTCGGCAAGGGCCGGCACACTGACCACAGATCATGGTTTAATTCACACTCCCTTTTTTATGCCTGTAGGCACCGCCGGGGCTGTGAAAGCTCTGCATATCAGGGATCTCAGGGACGAGATCAGGGCTGAGATCATGCTGAGCAACACCTACCATCTCTACCTCAGGCCCGGGGTCAGGATCATTTTCGAAGCCGGAGGACTGCATAAATTCAACGGTTGGGACCGCCCCATACTCACCGACAGCGGCGGATTCCAGATCTATTCCCTTTCGCATATACGCAAGATCACCAACGAGGGTGTTGTTTTCCAGTCACATATCGACGGGTCAAGGCATCATTTCACCCCCGAATCGGCCATTGACATCCAGCGTTCGCTGGGAGCCGATATCATTATGGCTTTCGATGAATGCACCCCCTGGCCCTGTGAATATGAGTATGCACAAAAGTCGCTGAAACGGACCCATAAATGGCTTGACCGCTGCCTCGATCACTTTGATAAAACGGAATGCCCTCACGGTTACACCCAGGCCCTGTTCCCTATAGTGCAGGGCAGCACATTTGAGGATCTGAGGATGCAATCAGCAGAGTATATGGCATCAAAAGATGCAGCCGGTTATGCCATAGGGGGATTATCGGTAGGCGAACCTGCAAAACTCATGTACTCCATTACCGAACTGGTTTGCAACATCCTGCCCCCCGATAAACCCAGGTACCTCATGGGCGTGGGAACCCCGGCCAACCTCCTCGAATGCATCGCCCTGGGAATCGACATGTTCGACTGCGTGATCCCCACGAGGAATGGAAGGAATGGCATGCTTTTCACCAGAAACGGCATCATCAATATCAGGAATGAAAAATGGAAGGATGACTTTTCGCCTCTGGAAGCGGGGGGTGATGTTTTTTCAGACCTTCAATACACGAAAGCATTTCTGCGCCACCTCTTCATCTCGGGCGAGATGCTTGCTGCCATGATAGCCACCCTGCATAATCTCGGCTTTTATATCTGGCTGATGAAGGAGGCACGAAAGCACATACTGGACGGGGATTTTGCGAACTGGAAACAGGAAATGGTGGTGAGGCTGATGAAAAGACTCTAGGAAGATGTACAATGTACCATGTACCATGTACAAATGAAAAGGAGATGCAAGCAGGAAAAAAATAACCTATTGGTACATTGTACATGGTACATTGTACATTGAACATTAAAACACCATGTTTAAGGATAAGAACCATAAATTGCTGCTATACATTCTTTTGGGCTGGATGGTCCTGAATTTCCTGCAGGCTGCATTCACCGGGCTGTTCGACGACGAAGCCCTGTTCTGGATGTACGGTCAGCATCCCGCCTGGGGGTATTACGAGCATCCTCCTATGGTTGGCATTATCATCAGGGCGGGTTATGAATTGTTTCACAATGAATTCGGAGTAAGGTTCTTCTTTGTGATCATCAATACCCTCTCGTTTTTTATTGTTGCCAGGCTGGCGGGGGTGAAAGATCCCCTGTTGTATGCCGCCCTTGCCTTCACCACCCTGATCGCACAAACCGGGGGATTCATGGCCGCCCCGGATGTTGCACTGCTTTTCTTCACCATATTGTTTTTCCTTGTTTATAAAAAACTTCTCGAAAAGGATGACATCCTCCTTTCAATTGCCTGGGGCATGGTGATGGCGGCCATGATCTACAGCAAATACAATGGCATCCTGGTCATCCTTTTTACCATCATGTCGAATTTCCGCCTGTTTAAAAGCAGGTCGTTTTACATCGCGGCCATAAGCGGGATCATTTGCATGCTCCCCCATATTCTTTGGTCTTTCAGGAATGATCATCCTACGGCATATTATCATCTTTTTGAAAGGAATTTCGAACAGTTCAATATTCTGAAATATTTCAGCGAGTACTTCATAGGGCAGATTGGGATCTATGGCCCAGTGATGGCTTTTGTTTTTTTTTGGGCCATGGTGGTCTTCAAACCAAAAGACACCTTCGACAAGAGCCTCAAGTTCACGGCCATAGGGATGATCATGTTTTTCATGGCCTATACCTTCAGGGGTAAGGTTGAGCCGAACTGGACCGTACCGGCCTTTGCACCCCTGCTAATCATGGGATACAGGTCCTGCGAAGGCAGGATTAAACTCAGGAAATGGATCATGGGCATGGCCGTTATCAGCCTGGTTTTTGTGGGCGCGATGAGGTTGTACCTGGTTACCGATTTTATTCCTTTTCCCCGCAGCCTGGTGAACCTTTCGGAGCTTTACGGATGGAAGAAATGGTCGGCCGAGCTTGAAAAAAGAGCGGGCAACAGGCCGGTGCTTTTCCTGAACTCTTACCAAAGGGCCTCGAAATATATTTTCTATACCGGAAAACCTGCTTATACCATGGAAGATTATGCAGCCCACCGCACCCAGTATTATTATTGGAGCGATATTGAAAAGAGCTTGCAGGGCAAAGAAGTCATGGTGGTCGATTTTCTGCCCTGGAGGTGGCTGCCCGGTAAAAAATCATTTGAGACTGATAACCACATTATGACCTATTACGGGTACTGGGATAATTTCAGGTCGCATTATAAGCTGGGCCTTAAGTTTAAATTGAAGAATCTGAGGTTTCCCGCCAATTCAACGATTACCCTACCAGTGACCATCACCAATCCCTACAATGAGACCATCAGGTTCAACGAGAATAAATGGATGCCTACCTGGCTGGTTTACCATATTCACTACAAGGATAAATTCCTTGCCCAGATGGTGAGGTCGACAGATATCACAAATATGGTCATTACAGGAGCGACAAAAGATACAAGCATCCGCTTCCTTACGCCTTCACTGCCGGGGAATTATTACTTTTGGGTTTCAGTTTCCTGCGGCTGGGTGCCCCCGGCCCGGAATATGAATTATCAAATGATGGAAATTTACTGATGCGAACACTGGATATTTATATCATCCGCAAGTTCCTGGGGACCTTTTTCTTCACCCTGATCCTGCTGATATTTATCGTCGTGATCTTTGACATCTCGGAGAGGATCGACGATTTCCTGCGCACCAAGCCCCCCCTGATGGCTATTGTTGTTGATTACTACTTTAATTTCATCCCTTATTTCATTAATCTTTTCAGCTACCTCCTCACCTTTATCGCGGTCATTTTC
The DNA here is from genome assembly GCA_903877385.1 of uncultured Bacteroidales bacterium. Taxonomy (GTDB): domain Bacteria; phylum Bacteroidota; class Bacteroidia; order Bacteroidales; family FEN-979; genus CAIRDP01. Next base: position 58,271 of record CAIRDP010000067.1, on the reverse strand, counting down.
TTCACTTCCAAAATGGCTTCAAATTCTGAGATAGTTGCTATACTGGCCAGCGGTATAAGCTTCCGACGTTTGTTGTTCCCCTACGTTTTATCGGCCCTGATACTGGCATTCCTGTCGTTCCTGCTGGCCAATTTCATAATCCCCTATACAAACCAGGGAATGTTTGCTTTCGAGAAAAAGTACATCAAGGATCCCAAGGAATTCAACGATATGAATATTCACCGACAGATCAGTCCGGGGACTTTCATCTACCTTGAGAATTTTAATATCAGGACAAAAAGCGGGTGGAAATTCACGATTGAAAGATTTGAGAAAAGGGAACTGGTTTACAAGCTTAAAGCCGAACGCCTCGACTGGGACAGCACCCGTATGCACTGGATAATTTCAAGTTATTATGAACGGAAGCTGAACGGCCTTCAGGAAAGCATCCGCAAAGGATTAAAAATAGATACCATTCTGCCATTGGTCCCTGCCGATTTCACAGAGGATATCGAAGAGGTTAAGATCATGAACTACTTTGTGCTGAAGGAACATATCAGGAAAAAGGAGCTTAGGGGCGATCCCGATGTTATGAAGTATAAAGTCAAAGGCTACAGCCGGGTCTCGGATCCCATTGCGACCCTCATCCTCACCCTCATTGCCGTTGCAGTGTCGTCACGAAAAGTCAGGGGCGGCATCGGTTACCATCTGGGCCTGGGCCTTTCCCTGACGTTCCTGTATATATTATTCATGCAGATATCCACTGTATTTGCCACCTTCGGAAACCTTCCTCCCCTGATTGCTGTATGGATCCCCAATATCATTTTTGGCATCATCGCTTTCGTGCTTTTAAGGCTGGCCCCGAAATGATCTCTTGACCGCATCACTGCAATGCAGCTGCAGTGCCTTACTCAATCATTCTCAGAGCCTGGGCGATACCCATACAAAACAACCCGGGAAGAGGCCTTCCACTGCAGGGATTTCGCTAAACAAGCCGTAAACCGCCGAGCCGCTTCCGCTCATCGAAGAATACACAGCACCCTTATCGTACAAAAGGTCCCTGATCTGCGCTATCAGGGGGTGACGGCTGCAAACCGGGCTTTCGAAATCATTGATCAGCTTTCCTTTCCATTGGCTAACCGGCAGGCTGATGATCTCTTTGAGTGAGGTCACGGGTTTTGCCGGCTGTATCATGGCATAGGCATCGGCCGAGCTTACATGAACCTGGGGGATGACTATAAGAAGGTAAAAACCGGAAAAATCCAATGATATTTTTTGCAGCACTTCCCCCCTTCCCCTGGCAAAGGCCGGGCTGTTTTCAATAAAAAAAGCACAGTCGCTTCCAAGCCGCGAGGCAAAAGCCTGGAGCTGCCGGGTATTCAACCCAAGCCTGAACATTTCATTCAGCGCTTTAAGTATAAATGCAGCATTGGAGGACCCTCCGCCCAGGCCTGAGCCCAGGGGTATGATCTTCTCAAGATGGAGATTTACAGCAGGTATCTGAAAATGCTCCTTCATCAGTTCATACGCCTGAATGCAAAGGTTGAAGGCAGGATCCCCGGGGATCTTGAGTCCTGAAGAGGAAAACCTGAAAGGCCCGTTCCCCGTCTCAGTGATTTCAATGGTATCGCATAAGCCCAGGGGATAAAAAACGGTTTCAATGTCGTGGTAGTCGTCCATGCGCTTTCGCACCACATTCAATCCAAGGTTTATCTTGCAATTCGGTTTTACTATCATTGTTTTTTAATTTCGTCGGGGAACCTGGCAGGCCTTGAAAAAGCTGCAGTACCCACAAAACTGCTGTCAGTCAAAGTTAAGATGAAATTTTTAAGATCCGATTTCTGAGAAGGTGTAAGCTGAACCCCATGAGTGGCAACATGGTGCATCAGCGGGCTTATGCTGGCTGACCATACCACCCCTGAACTGTAGAAGTCGATCACCTCATCGAGTGTCTTAAACCTCCCGTCGTGCATATAAGGGGCAGTAAAAGCGATATTCCTGAGAGTCGGGGCCACGTACGCCCCGATATCCATGGAGCTGCCGGTGAAACTGTACCTGTCGTAAGGGTCGGTGAACACGCTGTCCTTGCCGTTATTGTAAAACAGGTTGGTAGTGAACAAGGGATTTCCCTCACCCCCGTGACAGTGAAAACAATCACCTCCCATTTCGGTCATAAACAGATTATATCCCCTCCTCTCGCTTTCATTCAGTTCGGCTTTTCCCTGCAGGAAGCGATCGAATTTCGAATCGGCCGATATCAGGGTTCTTACAAACTGGGCGATGGCCCTGCCCATGTTCTTTACAGTGACCGTAGAGCGGCCAAAGGCCTTTTGAAACATTTCAGGGTATCCGCTGATGCTCTGGATAAGCGCACTGGAACGGCTGGTGTCGCCGGCCATCTCATGCGGATCGGTGATCACAATCCAGGTCATGTCTTCAAGCTGCCTTTTCTCCTGAATGGGATTTGCCGGGGAAAGTGATCCGTTCCAGAGGAAGCCGTTATTCACCCAGGCCAGGTTGATCATGGGAAGCATGAAGTGGGGAGTAAGCAGGCCGGTTACGCCCTTTGGGTGCCCCCCTGGGAATTCGGGATTATCAATTCCGCATACAAAAGAATGAGCCTGGATATGACAAGTTGAACAACTCATCAATGAATCAGGCTGGTTGCGGCCCGAAACCCTTCCGTCGTAAAAAAGCATACGCCCCAATGCGACGCCTTCAATAGTCATGGGGTTATCGGCAGGGATGTTCAATTGGGTCGGAAAATATTTTGGTATGCTGATGACATAGGGAGCAGGCTTGTCGCTCGTGGCTTCCTGCGAATCCTTGGTGCAGGAGGACAAAATGCTGAGCATGAGAGCAAACAGGATGCAGGATGCAGGATGCAGGATGGGGGCGATTCGCGCCGATGCGGGATGAGGGCGCTTCGCGCTGATGCAGGATGATGGCATTTCGTGCTGATGCATCCTGTTCATCACTTCCCCCCGCTGGTAAACCGGATGCTAAACACATTGCGACCATTCAGGCAGGCTTGATTCAGGGCCACCTGGTTCTGCATCATCATGTTTGGATACAGGGCAAAATCGAAATCGTTGTTACCCGTGAACCATTTGTTTATATTCATAGTGATTACCAGCGACATGGTCTGGCCCTGCCCTATGGTAAAAGAAGATAGTGGCAGGTTTACAAAGAAATAATTCTGCACATAGCCCGAAATGGAATCAGTGCTGATCACATTTCCCTTGTAAATCTGTCCTATCCCAATGTGAAAATCAAAAGGCATGGTACGGTTGCCACCCTGTTTTTTCCATAAGAGATTCATTTTCATATAATGATATCCGCCTCCAAGGATATCGGGCCAGTACATATCACGCTCGGGGGGATTGGGAAAACGATTGGAATAATTTTTCACAGCATTGATCCCGAAAGTTATGGATACTGAATCGAACTTACCGTAAGGCATGGACTTGTTCAGCACCCAGTACAAACTTGAAGGTATCCTTGCATCCACATAATGAATTCCATTATCATCAGGAGCTGTATAATTGAAGCCGTCATTCCTGTGAAGGCTGATATCAGAAATGAAATACTGAAGGTCGGTGATTGAGTAAAAGTCGCTGGATGCATTTTCGTAGAGCATGGTGTCAAGAACCAGGGGCAGGCTGTCGACCTTGTTCTCAAAACGTACCACCAGGGTTGTAGGTTTGAGAGGCCCTTCCTGCGTTGTACCGGATTTAGTGCAGGATGCAGGGATCAGCATGCCAGCAGCTATTAAAGCAAGGAATACCGGGGCAATGAGGGCTGAATTTTTTATATGGATTATTTGGGATGTTCTCATTCCAACCTCCAGTCTATCTGCTGTTTATTCATTTGTAAAAGCAATTCATTGATACGCGAGAAGTGTTTGCAGCCGAAAAAGCCCCGGCTTGCCGAAAAAGGTGAAGGATGGGGGGAACTCAGGATACAATGTTTCGATTTATCAATCAGTACGGCTTTAGCTTCGGCAAACTTTCCCCATAACACAAAAATAAGACCATCTCTTTGGGCCGAAAGTTGCCTGATGGCTTCATCGGTAAAAGTTTCCCAGCCTTTATTCTGGTGTGAACCTGCCTGGTTTTCTCTTACGGTAAGGGTGGCGTTGAGCAACAGCACCCCTTGCATGGCCCAGGAAGTAAGGTTTCCGTGCCCGGGAGGGGGGATGCCCAGGTCGTTCTCAATTTCCTTGAAGATATTGATCAGCGAAGGTGGTTTTGTAACTCCTTCCAGGACCGAAAAACATAAGCCATGGGCTTCGCCGTATCCGTGATAGGGATCCTGGCCCAGGATCACAACTTTTACGCTATGGAAGGGTGTTTGATTAAATGCATTGAAAATCAATGAACCCGGGGGGAAGACCCTGTTCTGTTTTTTCTCTTCAAGCAGAAACGCCTTAAGATCAGCCATATATGGCTTCGTAAATTCCGGGCCCAGGGCGGTTTTCCAACTTTCTTCAATGGCAGGGCTGAGCTGTTCCATGGGGGATTCTGCGTTTAAACCTAACATCGTTAATAACTTTCAACAATAATGTGCTCAAACTGGAGTTTATTATCTAATATTGCGTAACTTTGCAAAACTTTATTAATCCGGGTTTATCAATATGAAAAAGATTGCGATCTTATTACTTTCGGTGATGCTTTTGGGTCTCATTACTTCATGTACTTCCAACAGGGGTTGTGCCGCTTACGGTGAAAAGCAAAGATACCAAATGGAACGTCGCTGAAATATTTTTAAAACGAATTTTAAGGCTGCTCTTTACTTTATAAGGGCAGCCTTTTTATTTTTAGTAATTTTGTTTTGACTTTCGGTATGAAATGAAAAAGATCGCCTGCCTGGTATTCCTGATGATCGCGGTTCCCTGTCTTGTTAAAGCCCAGGAAAAGTTCACCGATTACAGTGATTCGGTGCCCGACAATGTTCTGTTCGAGCGCCAATGGAGCCTGGGCGCCATGCTGCATTCCAACGGCTGGGGGCTCAAATTCCAGAAAGGCTATAATCTCACGGCATTGAAGCAATTCATGTGGGAGATCGAGTGGTCAACCTATAAATCGGCCAAAGAAGTAAGGGTTGTAAACCCGTATTATTCCGATTCCAGGCCTTATATTTTCGGGAAACTCAATTATGTATCCTTCCTCAGGGGAGGTGTGGGACTCAACTACATCTTTAACCGTAAACCATACTGGGGGGGAGTACAGGTGAGCGGCATTGTTTACGGTGGCTTGAGCATTGGAATCACAAAGCCTGCTTATGTCTTTGTAGCCTACCAGACAACAGGGACAAACTATGAGCTGCACGAAGAAAAATATACGGCCGACATCAATCCCGATTACATTTACGGCCGGGGTTCTTTTCTTGCAGGCATACTGGAGCTTAACTTCTTTCCCGGTCTTTACGGGAAAACCGGACTGGATTTCGAATTCGGCAGCCATAACAAGATGATTTCATCCCTTGAAGCCGGGGTGACTCTGGATTACAGTCCGGCCGGCATTCCCATCATGGCCCTGAATCCCAGGCAGTACCTGTTCCTTACAGTTTATGTGAGTGTGAAGTTCGGGAAAAGGTATAACAGGTAGAACTATCTCGTTATTAATATTTTCCCGTCAACCCTTGTTATAGGTAATCCAGAAGTTCCCTTGCTTGAATTAAGATTGATCATGGGTGTAAGCTTGTAACCATAAAACCCGGCTGCCAGTTCTTTCACATCCGAAGTGACTTCCATCTGTACTTTTGGTAAAAACATGATTTTCTTTAAGTTATGCAACTATTTTGGGTAAATAATCCGTAACTTTCCGGTATGATTTCCTGAAACTACACTTCCGAAAATCGGAATCAATGTGTATGATTTTCGGAGCTGAGAAATAAAATCCCGAACAAGCAAAATATAAAATTCTGTCTTTCAGGCACTTCGTGAATTAAAACCTGATTTCACCATGAGTGAAGATCCGGATTGCACCCCCGGTAGTCATCACTAGCAATCTCCCGAGATCATCCACTCCCTCTAAGCGCCCGGTGAAGGAGGAAGAACCGGATGCAAATTCAAGTTCGCTCCCACATCCGAAGAGAGAAGAATTATAATCATCATTGATTGAAGTGAATGCCCTTCTGATAAGACGGGAGTATTCACGGTCGATGTTTAGGCAAACGTTTTCAAGAAATTTTTCAGGCTCATGATCAAGGCCGGTAATTTGTTTTACCGATACCGGGTTAGGAAGATCCGAAGGGAATTCCAACTGGTTCAGGTTAATGCCTATGCCGACAATCGAATGTATAAGGGAATTACCCATGATAGTGTGTTCAATCAATATCCCCGCAATTTTACGGTTCCCGGCATAAATGTCGTTGGGCCATTTAATCAAAGTCGTGGTATCAGGGGGAAGAGTTTGCTTTACTGAATTCATTACCGCAAGGGCGATGGCTTTGTTGAGGCTGAATTGCCTGCTGGGCGGAAGGAATATCGGTTCAAGTAAAAGACTGAAGGTCAGGTTCATTCCCGGGCCTGAATGCCAGGAATTTTCACCCTGGCCCCTGCCAGCATACTGTTCCCGGGCCCAGATCACTTTGCCTTCAAGGGCCCCGGATTTTTCAATCTGGCGGCGGGCAAAGGCATTAGTGGAATCGATGCGGTCAAGAACAATTACCGAAAACCTCATGAAGCAAAAATTTCATCTGCAAACATAAAGATTATTACGAATTGATATCACTTATTGCTTTTTGGCGGATTAAGAGAAAAAACATCATGGACAATTACAATAATCACATCCCTATCAACCAATGGGCCGAAGATGACCGGCCGAGGGAAAAGCTGGAACTGAAGGGGCGGCATGCCCTTAGCGATACCGAATTGCTGGCCATTCTGATAAGTACGGGCACAAAAAGGGAGTCGGCGGTCGACCTGTCGAAGAACATTTTACAGAAAGCGGGAAATAACCTCATCGAATTATCAAAGATGTGCCTCAGCGACCTGCTCAAGGAAAACGGCATAGGCAAAGCCAAGGCCCTCACCATTATCGCAGCCCTTGAACTGGGCCGGAGGCGGAACGAATCCGGGGCCGTGAGCCTCGACAAGATCACCCAGAGCAGGCAGGCCTATGAGATATTCAATAGCCTGATGGGCGACCATCTTTACGAGCAGTTCTGGATGCTTCTGCTGAACCGGGGTAATAAACTTCTACGGAAGATTCAGATCAGCGAAGGGGGCATTTCGGGTACTGTGGTCGACCCTAAAAAGATCTTCAACATCGTTCTTGAATTTCATGCATCTTCCATTATAATCGGGCATAATCATCCTTCGGGCAACCTTCAGCCAAGCGAAGCCGACCGCAAACTGACCCGGAAGATAAGGGATGCAGGACTATTGCTGGATATCGACGTGCTTGACCATATCATCGTTGGGGATGACAGCTATTACAGCTTTGCCGATCAGGGGGAGATGTGAGATGCGGGATAATCGCGCTTCGCGCCGATGCATCCTGCCTCCTAAACCTCCGGGGAAAGCACCTCAAACGTATATCCCCGTGCAAGGGCATATTCGATGAACCCGGGAAGGGCGTAGATCATTTTTTCCTTTGACTTGATGGAGTCGTGAAATACGATGATGGCCCCGGGGCTCAGGTTTTCGGTGGCATTGAGCAGGCATTGCTCAGGGCTCACGGCAGGATGGTAGTCCATGGTGAGCACCGACCAGAGGACGAAACGGAAATCATTCCTGAGCACGAAGTACTGACCCGGGGTGAACCTCCCGTGAGGGGGCCTGAAGAGCTTGCTGTCGAAGTACTCCCGGCATGCCATCACATTATTGTAATAAGCCCCGGGTGAAGCCTTCCATCCGCTCAGATGGTTGAACGAATGGTTCCCCACGGCATGTCCATCGGCCATGATCCTGTCAAAAATATCCCGATGCTTACGCACATTATCCCCAACACAAAAAAAGCTGGCTTTAATTTTGAAATTCACAAGGATATCCAGCACCATGGGGGTCGCTTCGGGCACAGGCCCGTCGTCAAAGGTAAGATAGGCCACCTTATTCCGGACCGGGACCTGGCACAGCAGGTACTTCGGGCTTAAAACCCTGTAAAACCAGGGTGGATGAATGGCGTACATGATCTATTCGGGCTTGTAAACCTTATTGACATACAACTCATAGAATTTGTTCAGGTTGGCTTCAGCCTGAGACGAAAGCCTCTCCTGGTTTGCCTCCTTTGTGCTGACTCCTGTTTTCTGCAGCGTGTACAAGGCTTCCCTGATAGGCATTTCAAGATCTTTCAGATCATCGTCGGGAAATGAAAAATAGTATGACAGTTTCTCTACTGAATTATGGATGAGAATACCGGCCACCTGGTTTGCCTCCTGTACCTCGCCTGTCTTATACAAACCGTCGGCAAGGCCTGCCACGAAGTAGTCATAGGGAACAGTAGTATTCGGGATTTCGGTAAAACAGCGTTCTATCACCTTGCGTGCCGAGTCCTTTTTCCCTTCGGCCAGCAGGGCCGATACTAGGCGTGAATAAACCGAACGCAGGTTCATCACCATTCGGGTATTGTTTTCATCAAGGTAAACCCCGGGATTGTTCAGGCCCCCGTTCCTGAATTTATTCATTACGTTATCGTACATCACGGCTGTATTCACATCCCCGATTTCCTGGTCAGTTGAACGGGCCAGGACAGGGAGAAGTCGGAACGTCAGCCCTTCCTGGTGAAAGTATTTATCAAGCCCTATGAATGTTTCCTGACCTGTAGTCGCAACAAAGTAAACAGGTCGTTTCCAGTTATTCGTGGCCAGCAGGTCAATCACCATCAGGTCGGCCTTTTCAATGGCTTCCCGTTTGATTTCCCAGCTCAGGTTTTCAATTTTGCCCTCATACTTTGACGGTACGGCGCCGCTGCGGATGAGTTCATCCGAATCACAGGGCAAAAGGAATTTTCTCGAGGGGAAGTAATCTATGGTTCCCATGCCACCGCCCGGGTTCATTTTCAGTTTCTGCTCATCGGTATTTACGATATTTATCAACTGGCGGATGTCGATGTACTTATCCTTAAACGCGGGGTCTTCGACAAGGTAAGTCACATCATGGTTACCCTGGTGGTACCTTTCCCAGGTCATGGAAAAGGGAACGGCGTCCGAATCGTAGGCTTTACGTTTCATCTGGTCGATATACCACTCGGTATTCAGCAGGCTTAGGTTACACACCCTGACGTCGGTCCTGATCCCCTCAACTTCCTGGGCATACCATAAGGGGAAAGTGTCATTATCGCCATTTGTAAACAGTATCGCATTTCGGGCGCAGGAATTCAGGTAATCTTCGGCCATTGCAAGAGCCGTATAGCGGCCCGAACGGTCATGGTCGTCCCAGCCCTGCTGAGCCATCACTCCCACTGTAATCAAACCCAGCAACAACGAAATGATCAGGGCCAGGTTGGCTTTCATCCACCGGCCAAGCTTATCGGACAGGTAAATCACTCCCAGACCGATCCAGAATGCAAAGGCATAGAAAGACCCTGCAAAGGCATAGTCCCTTTCCCTGGGCTGGGGCGAATACTGGTTAAGGTATACCACGATGGCAAGCCCGGTCATCACAAACAGCAAGCCTATAATGATGAACGATTTATAATCCTTGCGCAGGGTGAAATACATCCCAAAAAGCCCGAAGATCAAAGGCAGGAAATAAAAGCTGTTGTCGCCTTTGCTTTGCCGGCTTTTAGGGATATTCTGGTTCCCCAGCCTCCATTGGTCGATGAAACGAATCCCGCTCTTCCAGTTTCCGTCAATCCTGTTTCCCATCCCCTGGAAATCGTTTTGCTTGCCTGCGAAATTCCACATAAAATAGCGGTAGTACATATGGATTACCTGGTAATTCCACATGAATGTAAGGTTCTCGCCGAAGGTGGGTTTCATGCGTGTTTCGGTACGGTCGCCAATCTGCACCTGCACCGGTACCCCCTGCACATGGCCCCATTTGATATACTCCCGGGTATGCCGTGGTTCACGGTTTGACCACATCCTGGGGAAGATCGTCGTAAATTTGGGATCGTAAACGGGTTCAGTGTTTTCCTTTTTGTCGCTGATCTCATAACGGCCGGTTTTCGTATTCTTGAAATATACCGGGCTCCCGTTGACATGGTCCGTAACCGGGGCATTATAATACGGCCCGCTGAGAATGGGCCAGTCGCCGTATTGTTCACGGTTGAGATAGGCAAGCAGGTACATGGCGTTTTCGGGATTGTTCTCGTCAATGGGGGTGTTGGCGTTACTCCTGATGATGAGCATGAAAAACGAGGAATAACCTATCAGCATGAATGAAAAGGCAAGCAGAGCGGTATTCAAAGCGGGTTTCAGCCTGAGCGACGAATAACGCAATCCGAAGACTATTGAAGAAATCAGGATGATGAAGAAAAGAATGGTGCCTATGTTAAACGGAAGCCTGAAAAAGTTCACGCAGAAAAGTTCGAAAAGGGCGGCCAGTTTAAGAACCCCGGGAATGATAACGCTCATGACCACCCCAAGGATAAGAATCGACACAGCAAGAGCAAAAAGTATGCCTTTCCAGTTTGGATTCTTGTATTTTCTGAAGTACCAGATCATGGTCATGGCCGGGATGGTCAGGAGGTTGAGCAGGTGAACGCCTATCGACAGGCCCACCAGGTATGCGATGAGTATAAGCCAACGGTTATTATGGGTTTCGGCGCTGTGCTCGTCCCATTTGAGCATAGCCCAGAAGACGACTGCCGTAAAGAACGACGACATACCATAGACTTCGCCCTCAACAGCCGAAAACCAGAACGAATCGGTGAATGTGTAAGCCAGGGAACCAACTAATCCGGCAGCAAAAATAAGTTGCATTTTCGCCCTGCTCATTTCCTCATTGCGAAGTACGATCCTGCGGGCCAGCATGGTGATGCTCCAGAAAAGGAAGAGGATGGTAAAACCGCTGCTCAGGGCCGACATGGTATTGACCATTCTTGCGACTTTGGTCACATCCCCGCAGGCAAACAGCGAAAAGAACCTGCCGATCATCTGGAAAAGTGGGGCGCCGGGCGAATGGCCTACTTCGAGTTTGTAACTGGTCGAAATGTACTCCCCGCAATCCCAATAACTCATGGTGGGTTCCGAAGTAAGGATAAAAACTGTGGAGGCAATTACGAAAACCATCCAGCCAAGGATGTTGTTAAGTCGCTTGTATTGCTGCATATTGAGTATCTTGGAAAGCTCAAAGGTATGGAAAATGCAGATTATTTTGTACTTTTGTAAAGTAACAAAAACCCGTACATGCTATGAACAAACTCGTTTTAATCCGCCACGGCGAAAGCACCTGGAACAAAGAAAACCGTTTTACAGGATGGACCGATGTAGAGCTTTCGGAGCGCGGCATCAGGGAAGCCACCGAAGCAGGGCAGTTTCTTAAAAAAGAAGGTTTTCACTTCAAGGTAGCTTATACTTCCTATCTCACCCGTGCGATAAGAACCCTGTGGCTGATCCAGGAACAGATGGACCTTTTATGGATCCCGGTTTACAAGACCTGGAGGCTGAACGAAAAGCATTACGGGATACTGCAGGGCCTGAACAAGGCCGAGATGGTTGAAAAATACGGGGACAAGCAGGTGCTCATGTGGAGAAGAAGTTACGATGTTCCCCCTCCTCCACTTTCTGAAGACGATCCCCGCCATCCAAAACATGATCCGCGTTATTTCGATCTCGACCCGAAGGACATCCCGGCAACGGAAGCCCTGAAAGATACGGTTGAAAGGATAGTACCGTACTGGAAAGACGAAATGGAGCCCAATCTCATTGTGCATAAGGAGATCCTGGTTGCAGCCCACGGCAACAGCCTCCGCGGCATTGTGAAGTACCTGAAGAATATCTCTGATGAGGATATCATCGGCCTTAACCTGCCTACCGGGATACCTTATGTATTCGAGTTCGACGATAATATGAACCTGCTTAAGGACTACTTCCTCGGTGATCCGGAAGTCATAAAAAAACTGATGGAGGAAGTCGCCAACCAGGGAAAGAAGAAATAACTTGCCGTCCGCGGCCTCAATAATACAAAGGTAATGCCGAAACGCTGGGTGATCCCCGACATACACGGATGTTCCAGGACCCTGAAAAGCCTGGTCAACACCCTCATCAAGCCTTCAAGGAATGATGAGCTGTATTTCCTGGGGGATTATGTCGACCGGGGGCCGGATTCAAAAGGCGTTATTGATTTTATCAGCGGTCTTGAGCAGGACCAGTATAATGTGACGGCCCTGAAAGGGAACCACGAGGATTTCATGGTTGAATTGTTTGATGCCGAAAGCAAAGCCAGAAACACCTGGTGGCACAGGCTGGGCGATAAAAAGCATAAGGTCTGGATGGATATCGGGGGGAAGTCAACCCTTGAAAGTTTCGAAGCCGCGAGCATCCGCGATATCCCTGAGGTTTATATTGAATGGCTGCGCGGCTTGAAATATTATGTTTCGCTGGATAAATTCGTACTGGTGCATGCAGGCCTCAATTTCAAAAATGAAGATCCCTTTGAAGACCGGCGGGCCATGCTCTGGCTGCGCGATTACGAGATAAGGCCCGATAAGATCGGTAACCGCAGGATCATCCACGGGCATGTGCCCGTGAATATGGACCTGATTGTGATGGCCATCAAAAGCAAGGTTTACAAATTCATCGACCTCGATAACGGTCCCTATATCAGCGGGAAAGCCGGTTTCGGCAACCTTGTTGCCCTCGAGATTGATAGCATGGAATTGGTGATCCAGAATAACCTGGACCTTTGAGAAGTGACTGGTGACTAGTGACTGGTGACTATTCCTCCAACTTCTTTCTTCAGTTTCTCTTCAACAGGCAAATAATTATAGTTTGCCCAAAAAGCCTCATCGGCCTGGCCCACAATCTGGTCCCAGCGCTGTCTCAGCCCGGCATTTTTATCGCCCCTGAAATTGCGCAATTGAATTGGGTCGCGTGAGACATCGGTTATAACAAGGTCATTTTTATAACCCATTCTTATTTTTTTGCCTGCGGATGGCAGGGTAAATGTGATCCATTGCTCGTCGTGGATTGTGCTCAGGTACCAGCTGTTGTTCCTTTTTGAGTAGCTGATGGTCCGGTCAAGAAGGGGCATTTCGGCATTCCAGCCGGGAATGTTATTGATCACGTAGGTCTTTTTGTACTTCTCCTTTTCATAGGTATCATACGCCTTAAAACTCGGGCTTTGCCTTATCTTCATCAAGGCGAAGGAGTTGCCATCGATATAGATTTCGCCTTTGAATCCCCTGATTTTTGTATTTAACTGGTCATACCGTATATGGTAGATCTTCCCGCCGTCAGGATTTGGCAATTCCTCCATGCTGTATGAATAAGAACCGAAGGTCTTCTCATCGAATACTGTCCTGAAGTTCATTTCAACCAGGTCCATTGCAAAGATACAGCCCAGGCAGCCTGCCATCTGACCAACCTCCCCCATGGAATTGACCAGGCCTGTATCGGAGATCACCCTTCCTTTTACAAGATGGGTATGATTCGAATGCTCCGATATATTCTGCTTTTCCTTCAAAGTTTTCCGGGGTAAATACCCTGTTTTCAGGTCTTCGATAATCGCCTCGGCATATTCGGCCAGCTTGTTACCAGCAAATTTCTGAGACCTGTAGAAAGCAGTCAGCAAGAGGGAGTCGCCTCCATAGTTCCCGGTAATGCGGTTGTACATCCTTCTCAGCACTTCTTCAGGAGAAAGCGCCACAACCTCAACTTCCTTAAGGTTTATTTCCCTTGGTTTAAGCTGTACCAGGATGATCCGGCCGGTTAAAGCGTCAACAGGCATCCGGGCGGTCTCATAAGCAAGATAGCTTATTAAGATTGTATCATGTGAATGTACTTCGGGTATCCTGAGAAAGAACTGTCCTTCTTCATTCGAAACCGTGCCTATCGTTGAATTGCTCAGAGCGATCTGGGCAAACATCAGGGGTGTTTCCTTGTCTGCATCAATAATGCGGCCCGAAACAACCACAGGATTCTGGCCGGCAACCGTAAGAACCAGGATAAGAAAAAGGGTAAGAAAACTGAATGTTCTTAACGTAGGCGTATCTGTTTAATTCAGGAGTAAATCTATAAAATTAATTTCATAACTCCTTCGATATTTTCAGTATGAGCCTTGTGTCAGACTAAATCCTCGATTCAGACCCATTAGAGATATGTTCGAATCCAAACCGGGTTTAAATCACCCTCATTTCAGTGCTGACACCCTATCTTTAGCAGGTTCAGAAAATTCCGTAATAGCGTATACCTTTGCAACGGAATAACATGATTTCCTGGAAACACTGTCCTTAAACAATGAGAATCTGGTCCATTCATCCCAAATATCTTGATTCAAAGGGTCTTGTTGCTCTTTGGCGTGAAGCTCTTTTAGCCAGGAATGTTCTTGAAGGTAAAACTGTTGGCTATCGTAATCATCCCCAACTTGATCGCTTTAAAAACTCCCAAAATCCGGTTAACGCAATTAACCAGTATTTAGGCCATGTTTATAGTGAAGCTGTTGACCGACACTATAATTTTAACTGCAACAAATTCGAAAAACCAAAGATATCATTTCTCCTTACAGTCAGTGAAGGACAAATTATCTTCGAATTCGGGCACTTACTTTGCAAATTAAAGAGCAGGGAGTTTGATTTATATCAAAAACTTAAAGGAACAAAAACCATTCTCCCTCACCCAATGTTTAAAATCGTTAAAGGTGAGATTGAGGACTGGGAAATCGTATAATTTGAAAATTTATTCCGGCATAAACACCACACCGTAATTCCTCTTGCCGTCGATTTCGATGCGGATAGGCTTTTCAAAACGGATATGCCGTATGAATTCGTCTTCAAACGCAGCCGGCTGGTTGTTGAGGAAGTCAAGGTTGTAATAGCCTTCATTGATATAAGGGTTGATGGTGAAATAGCCTACCCTGAATGAAGTGAGGTTCTGGAAGAAATGCGTTCCCTGGCTGGGATCTATGCGGTATTTGTCGAGACCCGACTCAACGATCACCCTTGAATTGGATATTTGGGGCCAGCGAACGGGAATGCCAAGCCAGGGATCGCTTGAACCCCAGCGGCCGGGACCTACCAGCACGTAATATTTCTTTTCGGCCTGGAACCAGTCATTCCGCTTCTCCAGCCGGTTGGCGATCTCCTGGGTCTTCGAGGTATCCCAGGCCGAGGGCTTCACATAAACAAAATCATGAATGTCGCTGATGATGCCGTTGCCAAGAGCCGTTGTGGAGATCAGCAGGGTGTTTTCACGGGTAACCCTGGTTTCATCAATATGGATGGTTTCATCCCTTCCGGCAATAGGCCGTATCTGCAAAAGGCTGAAAATTTTCGGTTCATTACCGGGAGAGTCGAGGTTTACGGCAAATTCGATCTCCACGGGCTTGTTCATTTCCTTTTGCCCTATCTCCAGCACTTCCTGAAGGATCTCTGCCAGCGGGAAAGTATCATGGGTGAGCTGCCGTGAAAAGGTGATGAGGCGCTTGCCTGTATGCATTACGCCTTCCTTCAGCTGATGGCTGTCGTAGTCGAAAGTGGAAGCAACCAGCCTGAGGGCAGGATCCTCTTCGGCATCCTTGATCTTAAGCTTTAAAAGGTTGATAGTATCGTCGGTATCGGGCGAAAAACTCTCAGGATTCAGGTCCAGGGCGAAAAAGAATTTCTGGGTTTCGCTAAGGGCCAGTTCAGGGGTCGAAAGCTGCAGGATTTTCTTCGGGTACTTTGGCGAAAACCTCAGCCCGTTCCCCCCGTCAACAATGTATTTTCCGAGCCCGAAAGCGATGTTGGCAATGCCATCCTCGGGTTTTTCAGGGGCTATGGGATAAAAATTGATGGATCTTGCAACGCCCGATATAGCCGGATAAAAACGTTCGCCGTACTGCCTCCCAATGACTTCCTGGAGAACCACACCCATCTTTTCCTCCTCTATCATATTGAGAGTGGCGGTCATGTATGACTTGCTGTCCCTGAAATACACCGAAGCATATACCATCTTGATGGCTTCTGTGAGGGTTTCGATCATCAGCCTTTCGTTCGACTTGATATTGGGGATCATGTAGGTGGAATAGATCCCCGCGAAGGGCTGGTAGTGGGAGTCTTCAAGCAGGCTGGACGAGCGTATGGCTATGGGCGTGTTTACACAGGATACAAAAGCGTATAGGTCTTCATGGATGCGGAAAGGCAGTCGGGCCTTGATAAAGCGTGCAAGAATTTCAGAATCCGATCGATCCGACAAAGCTATCTCATGAAGATTATTCTCTTCCATGAACTCATCGAATACATCGGTGCCTATCACCACGGTGCGGGGGATGGAGATCACCACCTCGGGATACTTGTACGAAAGACGATTCCGTTTGATCAGCGAATCAAGAAACGCCAGTCCTCTGGCTTTCCCACCTATTGAACCCTCTCCTATCCTTGCAAACTGAAGGTATTCATCGTAACGTTCCCTGTCGAAATCGGCTATAACTCCTTTTGCCTTGGAGATCCTGAACGCAGTTATACCGTCGAAGATATAACGCTTGGCTTCGTCCATATCGGCGAACTCCGAAAAAGAGACCTCCTTGAACATCTCGGCAATGGGAAACAGGGCACGGGCATTGAGCCATTTCGAAAAATGGTTCCTTTGCATATGGTATTTAAGGGAATCGTCGGGGATCTCGAAGATCTTGTCCTGCATTTCTTTCAGGTTGACCACCCTTGTGAACTCCCTTCCCGATCGGGGATCTATGAAAACAAAGTCGCCGAACGAGAAATGCTCGTTTATGTAATTCCTGAGCTCTATCCCCAGGGTTTTGGAGTTCTTGTTAAGGAATCCTACACCCATTTTTTCAGCCAGGATCTCATGTTCGATGTCGGTCGACTGGAACAGAACAGGCATGAACTCATCCTCCTGCCTTACTTTTTCAACAAACCTGATCCCGGCCAGGGGATCGGTCTCACCTTCGCGGGGAAAAGTGATGTCGGTGATGATCCCAAGCAGGTTGTTCTTGTATTTCTCCCAGAGATTGACGGCCTCCTCGTAATTCGTGGCGAGCAGGATCTTGCAACGCCCCCTCATCCGCAGCATTTTATTATGCTCATTCAGCCCTTCGGTCATGAACGTTTTCGACTGCTTGAGCATGATCTTGTACATATTGGGCAGGTAGCTGGAATAAAACCTGATAGAATCCTCCACCAGCAAAATGGCCTGCACTCCCTGCAGCACATCCTGGGGCATGTTCATCTTATCCTCGATCAATTTGATGATTGCAAGGAGGATATCGGCATTACCCAGCCATGAAAATACATAGTCGATAGCACTCAGGTTCTTCTCGGCCAGCTTGATGTTAACCTCCCTCGAAAAGGGCGTCAGCACTACAATCGGGATCCTGGGGTACCTTTTCTTGATCTGCATCGCCAGGTCAAAAGTATCGGCCTGCTCGATGTTGAGCATCGAAATGACCAGCTCGATATTCTTGTCCTCCAGTACTTCAAAAGCTTCTTTTTCGGAAGTTACCTTGATGAACTGGGGCGGATAACGCAGGTTGAGCGAAACATACTCCATGAAAATGGTTTCATCAATCCTGCCGTCCTCTTCAAGCATGAACGAATCATAGGTACTCGAGATGAGCAGGATCTGGTAGATCCTGCGCTTCATCATCATGTTGAAAGAGGTATCGATGAAGTAATACTTCTTCGGATTTAATGCATTCTGCTTTAATTGCATATCCTAGACTGAAATTTGCATAAAGATAAGCAAATCAGTTTTCCCTGAAGACCACATCGTCATATTCAATCTCAAATCTCAGTTTATGCCTTGATTCTTCCAGGGCAAGCGACTCGAGGAGCTGTTTCACGGCAGGGTCTTCGGCCTGTCCGGCAATGGCTGTGTACATGCGGTACGCGGCTTTCTCTTTTTTCATGGCCAGGATGAGGGCATCCTGGTAACTCAGGGTGGCCGAAGGCTTGACATCGACCAGATATTCGGTGATCTTAAGATCCCTCACCTTTTCATCGCTCAGGCGAAGCATCCCGTTTTCCTTTATTTTGGTCAGGTTTGCCTTATGCCTCATTTCTTCTTCGGCAAATTCGTGGAAGATCTTTTTGGTTTCGGAGCTTTTCGACTGGGCTGCCAGGAGGAGGTAAAAATCAACTGCAGCCTGTTCTTCGCCTATTGCGAAATCGAGGATCTCGGTTATGTTCTTGAATTCTTTCATATTTGCATTTTTGCAGGTAAATATTTTTTTTACTGGGCACTGGGTACTGGGCACTGGGTACTGGGTACTGGGTACTGGGCACTGGGTACTGGGTACTGGGTACTAGTGCCTAATGGCTTGCTCAAATTCCTCTTCAAACCTCTTCGTGACTGCATCACAGCCGTAATTGTACTTCCTGTGGTGATTGTCGGTTTTAGTGATTTGCAGCTGCAGCTTCTCTTCCCCGTTCTTTTCGGGGAACAGGGTCACAACTTCCATGAAAACATCAACCGGGTTGCCGCTCGATTTATATCCGAAGGCCGACAGCAAACCAACCAGCTGCTGCAGGGATGTAAGTTCAATCGCGGGTTTTGCCCCTGCCTGGAACTGCTGTATCACTTTCTGGGAGTTTGTATATGATCCGCCGGCTTCGGCTGGCAGGGAGGCCGGGAGGATAAGGTCGGCTTTGGCTGCTGTTTCGGTCATAAAGTAATCCTGCACCACCAGGAATTCAACCGGCTTTAAAAACGATTCCACGTAAGCCTTGTCAATAGCGCAACCCAGGGGATCTTCTCCGAAAATGAAAAGGTTCCTGATCCTGCCGTCCTGGACCTGTGCGTGCAGGCATTCGGTTGTGGCTGATGCAAGTTCCGAAGTCTTCCATTTGTCTTTAAGCCTTGCAGTATACCCGGCATCACCCAGTTCCTGTCCGCCTATACCGTAATGAGGACTTACCCCCATATCGAACAAACCCTGTGAATTATTCTTCTCCCTCATGGCAACAAGCCCGCTGGCTGTTTTGCCAAGTTTGCCAGTAATCATAGCCAGGTTGAAGAGTTCTTTTGATGCTGCTCCCGATATCTCTTTCTCAGAGAACAGTATCACGGCATTCATTTCATTGTTGTAGGTTTTGGCAAAGTTGCCCAGCTCATCCACCCCTATACCTGCTTCCTTCAAAAGATCATGGAAATCAAGGGCAAGCAGCTGCTTTTTATATTCTTCAAAACCTTCCACCCAGTCGCGCAGGAACAATCCGTTCTCAAGCCCTTTTGAAAGGATGAAATAGTTCATGGCCTTCACAAAATGGTAATAGGACTTTATCTTCATTTCCTGGTTTACCTTATGCTCTAGCCTGTTGTTTTCCTTCACGGTCACCAGAACCTGGGGGATTTTTTTCAGGTAATGGGCATTCTGCGCCATAAATCCGGCAACGGCATGGTCGCGGTTGATCTCGGTGCCCAGGTAACAAATCCATGAAGCATCCCTGATCTCGCCAAAAGGAACATTATACTCACAGTTCCGCCTGTAGCTTTCACCCCTTCCGAGGTAATGGAAACTGCCAACATTATTGGTCTTTGCAGCCAGCCTGGCCAGTTTGTGAATGAGGTACATTTCCTCGTTGGTGAGCCTGGCGCCTCCGAAAAATGCATTGTCGTCGGGCTTTACTTTCGATATTTTTTCCCCAACAAGTGCAAAAGCTTTTTCAAAACTTACAGCTTCGAACTTCCCGTTCACCTTAAGCAGGGGTGTTTTTATGCGGCTTGCATCGTTCATGTAGCTGTACCCGAACCTGGCATACCTGCATATATTGCCGTCGGAATTGACTATTCCTTTTCTTCCGTTTACTCCGAAAGTAAATCCGTTTTTTGTTTGTATGCTGATGGCACATCCCACTGAGCAAAACGAGCATATGCTTTCAAGCGCTTCGGATTTCACCGGCCCCGGTTTGAACATCACATTTTCGGTGATGGCGCCGGTGGGGCAGGTCGAGATGCACATCCCGCAGGATTCACATTTTGTATCCTGCAGCGAATCCCCCATGGCAGGAGCCACGTAGGTATCGAAGCCGCGGTTGACGAGGCCCAGGGCGTTTGCCCCCACGACTTCCCTGCATATCCTTACACACCTTGCGCAGAGTATGCATTTATTATTATCGATCTCGATATAGGGATGGCGGAAGTCGGCCTGGTACTCCCTGAATTCTCCTTCAAACGTTTTCTGGCAGGCATCGTATTCAGTTGAATATTTCTGAAGGTCACAGTTGAAAAAAGCAGTGCATCCGCATTCGAGGCAACGCTGGGTTTCGTGAAAAGCAACGGCCGCATCGGCGTAACCAAGCTCCACTTCCTTGAAATTGTTGCGGGCATCGGCTGGGAGGGTCGGCATTTCCTCTCTCAGCTGCTTCCCGAATTTATCCAGGTAGTCCTGGGCCTTCTGTGCCCTGAAATTATCGCGTTTGCTGGTAAAGGGTTTCTGCATCGGGCTCAAAGGCTGTCCCATAACAAACTGGTGGGCGCTGTGCGAAGCTATCCTTGCCTGGGCGATGGCTTCGATGATGGTGGCCGGGCCCGTCACCCCGTCGCCGGCCGCAAACACCGAGAGGATGCCGGTTTGCAGGCTGATCTTATCGGCGTCAATGTCACCCCATTTGCTCATTTGCAACTTCCCGCCATCAGCATACATATTGATATCTTCGATAAAATTCACATCGGTCTTTTGCCCGATGGCGGCTAGTATATAATCAACCTTAAGGTCGAATTCAGAACCTTCAATGGGAACAGGCCTGCGGCGGCCCGAAGCATCAGGTTCGCCCAGTTCCATCCTGATA
This sequence comes from uncultured Bacteroidales bacterium, assembly GCA_903877385.1. GTDB lineage: Bacteria > Bacteroidota > Bacteroidia > Bacteroidales > FEN-979 > CAIRDP01. The sequence goes on along the minus strand of CAIRDP010000067.1, from coordinate 37,458 downwards.
CAGGTGATGGATTCAACCTCACCCTTTGAGTTTTTATTTATTTTCTTCGGAAGGGTCAGGAACATGTATTCCACTCCTTCGAGTTTGGATTCGTGGATTTCGATTGGGTTGGCCGGCATTTCCTTTTCGGTGCGCCTGTAAATCACATACACCTTGTCGGCATTGCAGCGCTTCGAGGTGCGGCAGCAGTCCATGGCGGTATTCCCTCCGCCGACAACGGCAATGGTTTTACCTTTGAAATTATACCTCTGCCCGGTAACTTCCATATTCTTGAGGAAGTCAATGCCTGAATAAACATTACCTGCATCGTCACCCTCGCAGCCCACGCCCGTTCCTTTCTGGGAACCTATCGTCAGTATGAGGGCATCGTATTTAGCTTTGATTTCCTTATAGCTGAGGTTCTCGCCAAAGCGTTTATTGTAATAAATATTCACCCCGAGATCGGTAATGTTTTTCACCTCCTTGTCGAGAATGTCATTGGGAAGGCGGTACTCGGGAATGCCATACCTGAGCCAGCCTCCCGGTTGTGGTGCGGCTTCGTAGATATCCACCTGGTGACCTTCGATCTGCATAAAATGGCCTGCCGACAAACCTCCGGGGCCTGCGCCTATCACTGCTATTTTTTTGCCTGTGGATGGCTTAACTGCGGGTATATATTTATCGGGGGATTCAAGGTCATGATCCGACGCATACCGTTTGAGGTAATCTATCCCTACGGGTGCCCCTTCTTCGAGCAGGTTCCTGCGGCATTCGCGCTCACAGGGACGAACACAAACACGTCCGCAGATTGCAGGCAGGGGGTTGGTTTCCTTGATCAGGGCAACCGCATCGCTGTACATGCCTTTTTCGATAAGCGAGATATATCCCTGTACATCCACACCGGCAGGGCAGGTTTGTTTGCACGGTCCCAGGCAGTCGGCATAATGGTTGCTGAGCATGAGCTCCAGCGCCATTTTCCGGGATTTGCGTATGCCTTCACTGTCGGTGACTATCTTCATCCCTTCGGTTAGTTTGGTGGAACAGGCGGGCTGGTGGCCTCGCATCCCAACTACTTCCACCACGCAAACATAGCATGAGGTGAAAGGTTCAAGCCGTTCGTCGTTGCAAAGAGTGGGAATTTCAATTCCATTCCGGTTCGCCAGTTCCAGTATGGTTTCACCGGGATAGCCTTTTACGATATTTCCGTTTAAAATTATGTTCAATGAGTTGTCGGACATGATGAGTATTATTTTCGATGTAACATTTTCTTTTGATGTACAAAGTACCATGTACTATGTACCAATAATCATTAGCTCAGGTTTTCTCAATTAAGTCAGAATGATGCTGTCAAACTTGCATTTCGAGAAGCAGACCCCGCATTTGGTGCATACATCCTGGTTGATCAGGTGGGGTTTCTTGCGCTCCCCGCTGATAGCTTTTACAGGGCAGTTCTTAAGGCAGACCATGCAGCCGGTGCATTTCTCAGTATCCACGGTATAGGTGAGCAAGGGGCGGCATACCTTGGCCGGGCATTTCTTATGGCCGATATGCGCCTCATACTCATCCCTGAAATATTTGATGGTGGTGAGAACAGGGTTCGGAGCCGTTTGCCCCAGTCCGCAAAGCGAATTGTCCTTGATCTGGTATGCCAGTTCCTCGAGTTTTTCTATATCGCCTTCCCGGCCTTTGCCGTTGGTGATGCGATCGAGGATCTCGAGCATTCTCATGGTCCCCATGCGGCAGAATGTACATTTACCGCAGCTTTCCTTACGCGTGAAATCCAGGAAGAACTTGGCCACATCGACCATACAGGTGGTCTCGTCCATTACCACCATACCTCCCGATCCCATAATGGCTCCTGTTGCGTTTACCGAATCATAGTCGACGATAGTATCGGAAAGGTATTCGGGGATGCATCCGCCCGAGGGGCCCCCAAGCTGAACAGCCTTGAAACGCTTGTTGTTCTTGATGCCGCCCCCTAGCTTGAAAATCACGTCCTTGATGGTCATTCCCATGGGGACTTCCACCAGGCCCGAATGCCTGATCTTGCCGGCGAGCGCGAACACCTTTGTTCCTTTGCTCTTTTCGGTTCCGTATTGTGCATAAGCCGCTGCACCGTTCAGAATGATCCAGGGAACATTGGCGTATGTTTCAACATTATTGATATTGGTCGGGCTCTTCCATAGTCCCGACGCTGCAGGGAAAGGAGGGCGCTTACGGGGCATCCCGCGCTCGCCTTCGATGGAGGCTATCAGGGCCGTTTCTTCACCGCATACGAAAGCGCCTGCGCCTTCCTTGATATAAATATCAAAATCCCATCCCCTGATGCCGAAAGCATCTTTCCCGAGATATCCTTTATCGTGGGCCTGTTTGATAGCAATATTGAGCCTCTTGATGGCCAGGGGATATTCGGCCCTGCAATAAATCACGCCTCCCGTGGCTTCAATTGCATAGGCGGCAATGATCATCCCCTCGAGGATGGAATGCGGGTCGCCTTCAAGAACAGAGCGGTCCATGAATGCACCGGGGTCTCCCTCATCCGCATTGCAGATCACATATTTATGATCGGATTTGTTTGCATTGGCAAACTTCCATTTCATACCGGTGGGGAAGCCCCCGCCCCCGCGTCCGCGAAGCCCTGAATCCAGGATGGTTTTGATGATGTCTTCGCGTGATATTTGGTTCATGACGATGGTCTTCATGGCGGTATAACCATGCCTCTCCTCGTAATCGCTTATCGATTCCGGGTCCATATAACCGCAGTTGCGAAGCACGATCTTGACCTGGGAATTGATGAAGTCATTCTCGGCGGCATCAAACAAATCGGTATATACGATGTATTCCCTGATGGGGTCGTTCTGGTTGATGTGTTTTTCTATCACTTCAACGGCACGGTCCTCGTTCACGTCACCGTAAAGGTAAGTACCGGTCTCGTCGGTGATCTCCACTAGGGGCTCGCGATAGCACATCCCGATACAGGATGTCTTCTGAAGTAAAAACTGCAGGTTTTCTTTTTCCTTAAAGGCTTTTATTTTTTCATAGGTCTTGTTGGCGCCCGCCGCGATGCCGCAACTGCCGAGACCCACTGTTACTGTAGTGTTCATCTCTGAAAATTTTATTTGAATTTCGAATATTGAACAAGGAATGTTGAATTTTTAACGAGTTCATCATTCATAATTCGTTAATCGATATTCGATATTCTATTTTTTATTTTAATTCTTTTCCGAAAGCTTGATATTCTTAATGATCTTGACGGCCTCGTTTCCTGTAAGCTTTCCGTAGGTCTGCCCGCTGATCATCATGACCGGGGCAAGGGAACAGCAGCCCAGGCAGGCAACGGATTCCAGGGTGAAAAACCTGTCGTCGGTAGTTTCCCCATCCTTGATTTTAAGGGATTCTTCTATGGCCTCGGTGATCTCCTTGGCATTCTGCACATGGCAGGCGGTTCCATGGCAAACCCTGATGATCATCTTGCCAACGGGTTTCAGCCTGAACTGGGCATAAAACGTGGCTACCCCGAACATGTCGCTGAGGGGTATCCCGCATTCGGCGCTTATCTTTTCAAAAGCGGGCCTCGGGATAAATCCGAACATATCCTGGGCACCCTGTAGCAGGGGGATAAGATTTCCCTTTTTCCCCTTGTTTTTTTCGATGAGGGGATCGAGCCGGGTCAGGTCGACTTCCTCCTCGGAGATCTCTGTTGTTTTTGAATTCAATCGTGCTATTCTCATAGATATTTGTTTGAGTCTTTTATTTTTCGCGGTTCCAGGTGATCACTGAGATCCTCTGCTTTCCGTCCATCCTGATGGTAAGAGGCTGTTCAAAACGGGCAATGCTGAAATATTCGGTTTTCCTTAAACTTTTCTGTTGTTTAAGGACCTCGAAGCGGATATAGCTATCGGACATCTCGGGTTGTATGCTGAAATATCCCACATTCATGGAAGTTACGTTATGAAAGAAGTGGGATCCCGAAGAAGCGTCGAGGGGGAAGCCTTCAAGGCTGGTCTCGACGATGACCCTGGCCTGGCTTATCTGCGGCCAGGCTACGGGAATGCCTATCCAGCGGTCGCGGGTACCCCATCTTCCGGGTCCAATAAGCACGTACTTCTTCCCTTCCTTGAAGAATTCGTGGTTGATATGGTTTATCTCCTCGGCCATTTCCATGGTCTTTGATTTATCGAAAGTGTCGGGATCCACAAACACCACATCGTAAATATCTTCGACTATGCCGTTGCCCATTTCCTTTTCGGCAAAAAGCAGGATATCGGCCGGGTTGATCTTGTTCATATCAATATGGTAATCGGTAATATTCCCGATCAGCGGCTTGATCTGAAGCAGGTAAAATGAAGCCCGGTTCTCCTCGTCCTTGTTCAGGTCAACGGCAAATTCAACCTCCACCGGGGTACCAAGGGCTTCCTTGACCACGTCAAGAACAACTTCAACAGTCTTGGCCAGTGGTGCATAGTTATATTTAAGGATGTCGGCAAAGTTGATGACCCTGGGGCCGGGCTGGTTCAGACCCGGGGTGATACGGTTGTTTTCGAGTGAATATACCGAGGCAAGATGAGTGAGTGTTCCATGATCCTCGGCCTGGTCTATCTCCATCATTCTGAGGCCTGCATCCTCGCCTTCGAGCAGGTTTACATTTTCCTTTTTAAGATCCACCCCGTAAAAATGCAGCTGGGAACCTTTGTACTGGTCCTTGGGCGTATTGATCTCGAGGTTGGGATATTTGGGTGAAAAACGGTAGGCCTTCTCGCCTTCCACAACATAACGCCCCAAGCCCAGGGCGATCACTGCAAAACCTTCCTCGGGTTTCATATGCGCAAAGGGGTAGTAATTATACGAATGTCCCACTCCGCTGATATGAGGGTAAAACACATCCCCGTACCTGTGGCCAACGACTTCCTGGACCACTACAGCCATCTTTTCCGATTCTATCCTGTAATTCACGGCTTCGATATAACCCTTGGCAACAGGGGAATAAACCGAGGCATACACCAGCTTGATGGCATCCATCAGCTGCTCAAGCCTCACATTGGGATCGGGATGGTTGTTGGGGATCAGGTAGGTTTCGAAGATCCCGGCAAAGGGCTGGTTGAGCGAATCCTCGAAGAGGCCCGACGAACGGATGGCCAGGGGGTTTTTGATCTGCTTTATCACCGACTTCAGTTTCCTGATCAGGGTTTCGGTGAGCTTGCCGCTTATGAACCTGCGCCTCAGAAGGCTGTAGTCGCTTTCAAGCAGGGCCTGCTCCCTGAGCCTGTTCCTGTCGAGGAAATATTCAAATTCCTCGGTTCCAATAATCGAGGTCTTGGGAGTGCGTATATTGATATTTGGTATGATCTGCGAAAAATCGTAATTGTAAATGAGGGTGCTGATGAAAGCCAGGCCCCTGCCCTTTCCCCCCAGGGCTCCTTCGGTGAGCGCGACGATGTTCCTTTCGTCGGTAATTGCCTCTTCCTCGAAGGGGACCACCTTTCCAACATTCTGTTCGTTGCGGAAATGCTGTATCATGGTGATGAGGTATTCCCTGAGGTCCTCGGGCTTCTTAAAGTCGGTGACCTTGGCCGGGTTTATGATCTTGGCGGCCTGGATTTCACCCCTGGCCATCAGCCATAACGAGAAATGATCCTTGCGGGCATGGTACAGCAGGGATTCCTCGGGAATGGTCTTCAGCAGGTCTTCAAATTCTTTCAGCGACTTGGCTACTGCGATCTGGCTTCCGCCCGTGTCGCGGTAAATAAAACTGCCGAAACCAAGGTAGTGGGTGATGAAACTTCGGAAATCGGTAAGCAGGGTCTCTGAATTTTTATTTATGAAAGATGTCTTCAGTTCATAGGCCAGCTGAGAGTTCAGATTGTCGGAGGACTGCAGTATGATCGGAAGTTCCTTCAGTTCCTTGCGGGTTTGCTTTACCAGGCTGAAACCGGCGGTTTCGTTCATCCTCCCGTCCTTTTTGAACTTGATATCGGAAATCAGGCAAAGCATGAATTCCTTGTATTTATTAAAAATGTACAGGGCTTCCTCGTAGGTGGAAGCCAGAAGTATCTTGGGCCTGGCCTTGAGACGGAGTATGCGGTAAAGCTCATCCGTAGTCACATCTTCAATAATGGTCTTTGTCTGCTCAAGAACGATGTTATACAGCATCGGGAGGTAAAGCGAGTAGTAGCTGGGCGAATCTTCGACCAGCAGTATCACCCTCACCATGCCTATGCTTGTATCATTTTCAACATTTACCTTGTCCTCGAGGTAATTGATCATTGCAAAAAAGATCTTGGAATCCCCGTTCCATACGAACACCCTGTCGATCCAGGTAAGGCTTTGGGAAGAATCATCGAAGAGGGCGGTGTCGGTATTGCTGTTCAGCAGCAAAAAAACAGGGATGTACTGGTAAAGGTCCTTGATCTTTTTGCTCAGTTCCACCGGGAACTGTTTGTCGACTCCCATCATGATGATGACCAGGTCGTAATGTTTCGAGCCCAGCTGTTCCATGACTTCTTCGGTGCTCGAAACCCCTGTTATACGAGGCATTGTTGAAAGGCTGAGCTGGTAGAACTCGCCCAGCACATGTTCAGAGAACCTTCCTTCCTTTTCAATGCTGTAGGCGTCGTAGAGATTGGCAACCAGGAGTATCTCCCTGACCTTGAACGGCATCAGGTCGTGATACAGGTCCCTGTTGTAGTTCATCCTGTTGAGGAAGGTCTGGAGAAGCTTGCGGCTGGCCCTGGTTTCGGTTTCGGATCCCGGTTTCGGCGCCTGCCCTTCGGCATACCCGCTTTTGCGGAGTATGGCTTTCCCCTTGACCCCGTTGAGGTATCCTGTAATGAGGTTGGCAAGGTTGATTATTAGGTAACGTTCCTCTTCAAGGAAAGGGCCTTCGAAAGCGAGTGGAAAACCTTTAAGGTAAAAGATCTCGATGGAACCAACCTGGTTGTCGATGGTCTCAAACAACTGCCGCTGGCACCATTTGGTTTCCTGGAAATTCTGGGTCTTTATTTCAATCTTGCCGTATTTGATGCGACAGGCTGCAGATTCGGGGAACTGCCAGGCCGAAGGCAGTATCATGCAGATCTGGTGCAGGGCTTCTTCAACGGTTTTGCCTGCCCTAAGAATATTGGAGGTCTGGTTGATGGCCGAAAGCTCTTTAAGCCTTTCCCTGGTGATGTAACGTCCTTCGCGGCCCTTGACACCGTTGAGAAAGCCTTCGATGAGGCTGGCCATATTCATGATGAGGTTTCTCTCCTCTTTCAGAAACGGGCCTTCATCGCCGGCGGGAAATTCTTTTGTGTAGAATACTTCGATAGTGCCGCTTAGCCCGTCAATGCATTCAAATGCCTGCTTCAGCGACCAGGGTGTTTCGGTAAACTCAGTAGTGGTGAGTTCCATTTCGTCATATCGTATCCTGGCCACGGTGAATTCTGGATATTGCCAGGCCGGGGGTATGATGCCGCAGATCTCGTAAAGGGTTTCCTGTATCGATTTGCCTCGTTTAAGGATAGCCGTCGTGGCATTGAGAGCGGCAAGTTCCTTGAGCCTTTCCCGGTTGTCGTAAACCAGCCTGTCAAGGTTGATGTTCTCAGCCCTGGTATTCTTTTTCCCATCCCCGGAATCAGCCATAAATCATTCGATTTTAACGCTCAAAGTTAGAGAAATCTTCAATCCCTTTCTAAGCGAAAGCCGCAATTTTAGCACATTACGGAATATCCTTACTCGTGTTACGTGATTCACTTATGCCCTCTAAGTGAACTCCCCGTTTTTATGAAAAATCTTTATTGTTTTTTTTTGAAGGCGGATTTCAGGTTGAGGAGGCTCTTACATTTGTGGATTATTGTGAAAATATTAACGTTCATACATTAATTAAAAAAAATCCAAACCTTATGTCAAACGCTTATCAGAAACTCGTTGATGAATTCATGGCAAAGCTTATCGCCAAGAATCCAAATGAAAAAGAATTCCATCAGGCAGTCATGGAAGTTGTAGAATCGCTCATTCCTTACGTTGAAGAGCATCCGAAATACAAGGCAGCCAAGATCCTTGAAAGGATGTGCGAACCTGAACGCACCATTTTGTTCCGCGTTCCCTGGACAGATGATAAAGGCGAAATCCAGATCAACAAAGGATATCGTATCGAAATGAACAGCGCTATCGGCCCCTACAAAGGCGGTCTGCGTTTCCACCCGACTGTAAACCTTGGCATTCTGAAATTCCTGGCTTTCGAACAGGTATTGAAGAATTCACTCACAACCCTTCCCATGGGCGGTGGTAAAGGTGGCAGCGATTTCGATCCCAAAGGAAAAAGCGATGCTGAAGTAATGCGTTTTTGCCAGAGTTTCATGACCGAGCTGCAGCGCCATATCGGAGCTGACACAGACGTTCCCGCAGGCGACATTGGCGTAGGCGGACGTGAAATCGGTTTCATGTTTGGACAGTACAAACGTCTGCGCAATGAATTCGTTGGCGTTCTCACAGGTAAAGGCCTCGAATGGGGTGGTTCACTCATACGTCCCGAAGCCACAGGTTACGGACAGGTTTATTTTGCAGCTGAAATGCTTAAGACCCGTGGTCTTGATTTCAAAGGCAAGATCGTTTGCGTATCCGGTTCAGGAAACGTAGCACAGTATGCAACTGAAAAAGCCACCGTTCTTGGTGGGAAAGTTGTTACCCTCAGCGACAGCGAAGGTTATATCTACGACCCCAAAGGCATAGATGCTGAAAAACTTGCTTTCGTAATGAACCTGAAGAACGTTAAACGCGGACGTATCAAGGAATATTGCAATAAATATCCCGAAGCAAAATTCGTAGCCGGCAAGCGCCCCTGGGAAGTAAAATGCGACATCGCATTACCCAGCGCAACCCAGAACGAAATCAACGGTGACGATGCAAAGGCACTCATTTCAAACGGTTGCTATTGCGTTTCCGAAGGAGCCAATATGCCTTCAACACCTGAAGCTATCGAAATTTACATTGACAAGAAGATCCTTTACGGACCTGGCAAAGCTGCCAATGCCGGTGGTGTTGCTACCTCAGGACTTGAAATGTCACAGAACTCAATGCGCCTTAGCTGGACCAGCGAAGAAGTTGACCAGAGGCTGCATAACATCATGATCAGTATCCATAAGAATTGCGTAAAATATGGTACCGAAAGCGACGGATTCATTAACTATGTAAAAGGCGCCAACATCGGCGGTTTTGTAAAAGTTGCCGAAGCCATGCTTGCACAAGGACTTGTTTAAACTACCAGATGTTCATTTTGATTCAGACAAAGGCGCTCTCGGGCGCCTTTGTTATTTAAGGGAATTCATCCCTCATCGGCGCGAGCTGCCACATCCCGCATCCCGGTAAAAAGGAGAATGTTGAAAAACGCATACCACACAACCCCTGCCTGGATCTCCAGCATGGATTCCGACAGCATGTTCAGTGAAAAAACCAGGAGGAAAATAAAGTAAAGGAAATACCTGTTGCGGAATGCCCGCAGCATGGGAAGGATAAGCATCAGGAGCAGGGCAGCTATCCCCGGAAGGCCCAGTGTCACAAACGTCTGAAGGTACTGGTCGTGAGCATTGAGTTTGAATTCTATAGCTCCTTCAATGCTTTTTTCCTTATATTTCTGCATCAGAACATCCTTTACATCCCCTGTGCCTACGCCAATCAGCAGGTTTGATTTTATTATTTCGAGGGATGTTTTCCATATTTCGATGCGGTCGGATGTGCTCCTGGATATTGCAGGAGGGGCATTGGCGCTTAAAGCTTCGGTGCTGTGTTCTATCCTCGAGCTGGTACCGGGGAAAACATGGAGGCCGGCCCTCACGAACATCATGAAAAGTATAAGGAGGCCGAGCCCGAGAAACGTTTTTTTCTGCCTGAATATAAGCTCGGAACAGGCCAAACAGGCGATAAGGCCCAGGCAGATCAGGCCCATTTTGGAACTGAGAAGGAAAATAAATACGAAGAAATACGAGAGCAGTATGTAATATGCAAGCTTCACAGGGGTACCAAGTGTACTGAATCTTTCGAGCAGCTCAAGTATCATGAAAGCCATGGCAAAGTTGAGGTACATGGCGAAATAGGTTGAATGGAAATACCAGCCTAACTTCATATAGTAGAAGCTGCCTTCAACTCCCTCCCTCCATAAGCTCACCGCATGTGTAAGCAGGATGAGAGACCCCAGCACACATCCGGCAATGTAAACCTGCATCAATTCGCGTAAATGCTTTGAGTCAAGGAACCCGACATCCGCAGTCGAAAAAATAAGTGGAAAAACAAGCAGCGAAAGCTTAACCTCCAGGTCAAAACGGGCATAAGCAAAATCGCTGGTATAGATCAGTCCCAGCAAGTAAAGCAGGTATAAACCTGCAAAAAGCAGGGTGTTCCTGCGGTTCTTTGCACTGAACAAAATGGGAACAGTCGCCAGGTAGTCTCCCGAAACCAGCCAGTTTAAAATAAAGATGACGATAAGGGTGGGAACCAGCTTTCCCCAGACCGGCAGCATAAAGGCAATGCCCAGGCAGCTATACCAGAAAATCTGCTGATGTATCTTTTTACGCATTGATCCGGTTCCAAAATTCGTTTATAATGATTTCAGGATTGAACTCCCTGAGCAGGTAATTGTATCCGTTGATCCCGAATTCGATTCTTTCCTGCTCATGGGAATACAAATATAAGACCCTGTTCGCCAGGTCATCCGGGTCTTCAGGAATAAAGGCAAGTCCGGCATGCCCGTTATCGATGAGCAACTCTTTGGCTTCTCCTTCAACACCCAGCAGAATGGGCTTTTTCAGGGCAAGGTTTTCAAAGATCTTCGAAGGGATGGCTCCCTTGAAAAGATCGAGCCTTTTAAGGGGGATCACTGCAAGGTCGGATGCATGGATGAAAGGGATGACCTCCTTCCTGGGCCTGCTTTCGAGAAATATGACATTATCCAGGGCTTTGGCTTCCTTCATCCTGAGCAGTTTCTCTTTTTCGGGGCCGCTTCCCATGATCAGGAATTTGATGGCGGGCGTGAGGCGAAGTTTTTCAGCGGCCAGCAACAGGACTTCCAGCCCCTGTGCATGACCGATGATCCCTGCATATAAAAGCAGGAAGTCGGCCGAACTGAAACCCAGCCTGTTCCTGAGCCCGGGATCAGATTCCATGGATTCAAGTTCCTTCACGTCGGCCCCGTTTTTAAACCAGAGAACATTTTTTCGGGGGAAACGAGCGGAGATATTCTGAACTATGCCCCTCGTTTGCCCGGTGATAAGAAAAGATTTACGGTAGAGGAAGCCTTCCAGGGAAGATGCTGCACCAAGAAGGAAGCGGTTTGTCACCAGGCCCAGCTTTTCAGCGCTTTCGGGCCAGAGGTCTGAAACATTGAAGATAAGCCTGGCTCCTTTGAAAATTTTTAATAGCCAGGCAGTGATTCCCAGGAACAAGGGAGGTGACTCGCAAAATATATAATCATACCTGCCGGTTTTGAAAATACCCGCCAGCAGGGAGGTGAACACAAAACTGAAATAGTTCATCAGCCTGGGGAATAAGGCTTTGCCGGGAGTTGCATAGATCCAGGCCCGGTGTGTTTTTACCCCCTGGATCTCTTCCGAAACGTAAAATTTACCCCTGTATCCCTCATGAATCTTCATTTCGGGGTAATTGGGCATGGCGGTGAGGATCTCAACCGTGGCGCCTTTTTTGCCGAGCTGCTTTGCCCATTGTAAAAGCCTGCCCTGGGGAGCCCCTGTCTCAGGAATGAAATACTGGCTAAGGATTAGGATTCTCATTTCAGGCTCTTTTGCGGGTTCAATCCTTTAAGGTTTGCCGTTCATTAATACGTGTCCTCGGGAGAGTTCACCGGCATTTTAAACCCTTTTACAAAATAGGGCTCCGGCCTGAGGATCTTGTTGAATGCAAAATACTGTATAAGCACGAAATCCTTCCCATCGTTGATCATGGCATAAAGACGATCTGGATCATACGGCAGGACCCGTCCCTTGAAATCCTTTTGCCCGAAGAGGTTGGGTTTATGATAGATCTTAATAGCCTTTACCTTATTAAGTGTGTCGGTAAGGGTAAGCACTATGAAGGGATTGGTAGACAGAATTGAATCCCTGGTTCGTTTGTCCATATCATTCAGGAAAGCTTCGAAGTTCACGTTCCTGAAACCCGAAAGGAAATTGAGGACTTTCAGTGTGTCGAGGTCGGCCACGGGCTTGTTGCCGGCGAGTGAATTAAAGCTTTTCAGCCGCCCTTTGGCCAGCCTTACTTCAAAGGAATATTCAGGGTTTTCAGGCACTTCCAGTTTCACGCTGCTGATCTCTTCGATACCGTTTTTGAAAACGGTGAGATCCCTCCAGTAACGTTCAATTGTACTGTATCGTGGCGTTACAAAACCCCTCAGGCCGGGAAGGTAGATCACGAAAGGCTCTTCGGAAGCTTCCATCAGTGCATAACTTGCCTGGTTATCGGGCGTTGCGCCACCTATATAATATACCTTGGTGAGTTTTTCATGGGGGAACATCCTGATTCCCATGAAATCTATACGGTAAACCATTTGGTAGATCTCGACTTTCACCCCGTTCACAGCCAGGTGTTTTATGATGGTGTTATGCGCTGCCAGGGCCACGGGAGCCTTCACCTGTATATCGGTCATGGTTTTCAGCATCAGGTCGATGTTGAATTTTATTGCTGTAAACTTATCGTTAAGCACCCATGAACCTGTTTCCTTCCTCGAGAGTTTTACCGAGTTATTGTTTTTGTCGGTCATGAAGATCTTTGTGACGATAGAAGTGTCGGCCACCGCGAAATCGCTCATTGAGCGCCTGAACGTATTGCTGGAATTAGTAAGCACAAGAATAACTGCAACAAACGCCAGCAGCAATACAAGCAAAAGGATATATCTGTTTTTCTTCATTTCAAGGAAATATAATGTGGTTATTGGGTTTTACCGGCAAATTTCATCCTGCGGATGCGGAACATCACCAATGCCAGAATAATGACCGAGAGTACCGGCAACACCAGGTTCAGAATCTTCCAGAAAAGCCCTTCACTCTCAACTTTTTTCATGTCGAGCAGCCTCATCTTAAGCTCACGCGAGCGCACGGTTATAAGACCCGATTCGTCGGTGAGGTAGTTCATGGCATTCAGGATGAAATCACGGTTTCCGAACGTCTCCTGGGTCCACTGATCATACCCCATGGGCAAGGGATAGCCCTGTTTCATATTAAACTGGTTCCTCACTATGTCACCGTCGGCAACGATGATCATTTTAGTTGCCTTGCTTTTTTTACGGTATTCCAGGGATTTGTTTTCGGCCAGGTCTGGGGGTATCCTGAAAAGGTAGGACGAGGTGAATTCGCCTTCGAGCAGAACGGCGACATTAAACGGTCCCCTCGTGAAAAGCCTTTCATCCGGCTGTTCCCTCAGCATCTGCAAGTCGACCAGAACAGGTGCATTGGCGGTGTAAGAGTATGGAGAAGAAGAAAGCAAAACCAATTTCTTTACACCCGGGGCCATCACGGTATCAATGGTGCTGATAAATTCGCTTTTTATAGCATTAAGGCCGTGAACTATGGGATGGTTTACCGAGGGAGTCAGTAATGGAAAATAATACCACCTGAAGTACTGGAACTGCGGCTGGTTACCGATTTGCCCTGTTTTCATCGGGATAACCATGGCATTCATATCAAGCACAAGATTGGAATTCAAACGGGCACCGTAAGTGTAAAGCATGTCCTCAAGGTTGATGTCGTTTGCAACACCCATGGTTGAATTGTATTTTTCGAGGCTGTCCCAGGGAGTGTAAACCGGGTCGATAAGCCAGAGGGTTTTACCTCCCCGCATGATGAACTGATCGATAAGGAACTTGTCCTTTTCGTCAAAAGGCTTGCTGGGCTTGGCAATGATCAGGGCCTGGTACTTGTTTCCAAGCTTGTCGTGCAGTGAATCCAATTTAACCCTTATCGTCAGGGCGTTGATCTTATGGTTTATGGTTACCCTGTCGACATTATAAAACTGGTTAAGGGACCTTTCAAGGTCAAATGTCTCCATTTCGCTCAGCTCTCCCTGGCCTTCGAGAATAGCGATCCTTGGTTTGGAGATCTTGGTCAGTACCGAGATCGCGCTTCCAAGGCTGTATTCAAGCGACTGTATGGAATTGTTCAGCATTCTGTTCGGGTCTTCTCCAAGGTTGGAACCTGCCAGCAGCTGAACCGGTGTTTCATGTCCCCTGTAGGTCACAATGGCCCCGGGAAAAATTACCAGCTGGGACGATTGTCCCTTTTTATTTATCATTAATCTGGTAGGCTGAAGTCCTTTCTCGGCAAGGCTGCGGTAGGCCAGGGTCCTGTCCTTTTCGTCGGAAATGGTTGAGAGGTCAACAAACTGGTACTGTACGAATTTGCTGTATGCCCTGAACTCATCCAGCATTTCCCTGGTTTCGTTTGCCAGTCTCTGGAATGCCGGGGGAAGGTCACCCGAAAGGTAAACCTTGAAAAACATGACATCGTCGAGTTTCTTTATAACTTTCTTTGTGGCCGGTGCGAGTGAATACCGTTTTTCGGATGTCAGGTCAAGCCTTGTGAATATAAAACCTGAGATAATATTCACCAGCACTATGACAACCACGACCAGGAACAACTGTATGATATTGTTCTTCCTGATATTCCTTTTCTTTTCGTTCACTTTCTCCATGAGCTTACCATTTTCTGCTTTCAAGCGACAGTTTAGTGAGAAATACAAAAAGAGCAGTAACCGAAAGGAAGTAAACGAGGTCACGGGTATCAATAACCCCGCGGCTCATCGAAGAATAATGTGCGTTAAGCCCCAGGCCCTGCACCATCAGCCCTATTTTACCCGAAAGTATGAATGTATACACGAAATCAAATCCGAGGTACAGAAAAAAACAAATGATCAGTGAGAGGATGAAAGCAACCACCTGGTTATCGGTAAGGGAGGAAGAGAAAATACCGATGGAAACAAAACTCATCCCCAGGAACATCAGCCCGGTATAGGAGCCCCATATGCCGCCCGAATCCAGGTTCCCCGGGGGCATTCCAAGTTTATATACCGAGAAGAAGTAGACCAGGGTGGGTAAGAGCGAGATTACGACCAGCGCAAGTCCTGCAAAAAATTTCGCCAGTATGATCTGGAGGTCGGTGAGAGGCTGGGTCATCAGCAGTTCCAGGGTGCCGCTCTTCTTTTCATCGGCAAAAGACCGCATGGTGATGGCCGGGATAAGGAAAAGGAAAACAAAGGGTCCGAGGATGAACAAACCATCGAGGTTGGCATAGCCGAATTCGAGAATATTGAATTGCATCGGGAAAACCCAGAGGAAAAGTCCTGTCATCAGCAGAAAAACGACTATGACGATATAGCCGATGAGGGAGCTTAAAAAACCGTTGATTTCTTTCTTAAATAACGTAAACATTTTTCCCGCTTTGAGGCTTGCAAAGGTACAATTTTTTAGCTTTTTCTTACATTTGGCAGATGAAAAGCCTTATCCGAAAGAAACCCGCCCGGCCTGAGACCGCAGAACCTCGTCACGAACCCGGCATATGCCTTAACTGCAGCAGTTATCTGGGCAGCGGTGATTTGTTCTGCCCCCAATGCGGTCAAAAGCGTATCGGAAGTAAAGATATGTCGATCATCCATATCATTGGAGAATCTTTTCTTGATTACTTCCATTTTGATTCCAGGTTTTTCAGGACAATAATCCCCCTGATGTTCCAGCCCGGTCTGCTAACACTGGAGTTTATGAAAGGCAGGCGCCGAAGTTATGTCGAACCATTCAAACTGTTCCTGGTGATCAGCGTGATCTATTTTTTACTGCTGCCTTTCAGTGTGGAAACTGTTTCAGAACAAGGTGAAAAGGCAGGGAATTCACCCGCTCCCTCATCCGCAGTGGATAAACAACAAGGTCATACTCACTTTAGCGTTAACGGCCTCCCTGTAAACAGCGAGGCAATAGATTCCATGCGTAACGAGATAGACAGCACCGGTATGAAACCATATGTAGAGAAACATTTTAAAAAGGAATCATGGTGGACGAAACTTTTCATGAGGCAGGCAATTAAAATCATGATCTCAACAGGGCAGTCGTTAACCACGGTAATGGAGCATACAGCATCGAAGCTGATTTTCCTGCTCATACCTGTCCTGGCCCTGCTCCTGAAATTATTTTATTTACGAGGCAAGCGATTATACTATGAGCACCTTATATTTTCGCTTCACATCCATTCTTTCTTTTTCCTGTTCCTAGTCCTTTGCCTCTTAGCGGGTTTCTTCGTACACATCAGAATCTGGATCACCGCACTGGTTTTCCTGATCTATACATTGCTTGCACTGAGACGGTATTACAGGCAATCGACAGGAAAAACACTTGCAAAGATCTTCCTGATCTTAATTTCATATGTGATCATCGCACTGCCAATATTCATGATAGTTCTTATGGCTGTTGCAGTGATGACTTACTGATGAATTGTTCGGGGGTGAGCGCTCAGTCCAGTTCCACGTTAACCGCCTGGTCCACATTCAGGCCCAGCAAGCTGGCTGCGTTTCCCTTGTTCATGGCGATCTCGAGATGGCCGCTGCTGCTGAAGAGGGCCAGCATTTCTCCTTCGGGTACATCCTGGTACGACTTGGATATCTGGGTAATCCTGTACTTGGCCGAACGGAAAGTAATTGCAAATTTCTTTCCCTTTGTTGCCGAATTGAAAAGTTTCTCGGTGATATTGGTGAAGGCATTTTCGTAATTATCCACATAAATAACCTGGCCTTTGATAAGATCGCCCTGTATCACCGGTTTGAATGCGATCTTCTGCATTACCTCCTTTTTAACATGCCCGAGTTTTTCGGCCGGATTGCCCGAGGCAATATGGCAGGCTACCTTTGCAAACACATCCCTGGAAGGGAAAGTAAAATAATCCGAATCCTGCATCACATCCAGGTCGATGATCAGTTCGGGAATCTCGTCAAAAATCAGGGAAAAAATACCGTTATCTGCTCCGATGAACCAATGCCCTTCATATTTTACCAATGTATGCGGATGACGGATTGAGGCCTCGGTGTTTACTGCCAGTATGTGAATGCTGCCAGCCGGGAAGTTCTTATAAAAATTACGGATGATAAAGGCGGCCTGGTTCAGGTCGAAAGGCGGAATATTATGGGTGATGTCGACAATGCATGCTTCGTGCAGTTGCCGCAGAATCGTACCTTTTACAGCGCCAACATAGTGGTCCTTGATGCCCCAGTCACTGGTCAGCGTAATGATTGCCATCGAATTATTCGTACTTTTGCGTATTCAAAGGTACGCAATTTTTAATGAGCGAGAAAATCATCCGTATTGAATCGGTGCACCCTCTTGATATTTTCGGTCCCAACGACCAGAACCTTGAGCTTGTCCGTAACCGTTTTCCGAAGCTGAAAATTCTCAGCCGCGACAATTATGTGAGGGCCCTGGGCGAGGAGTCGGACCTCCTGGATTTTGAAGAAAAATTCACTTCCCTCATGCTTCATTTCGAGAAATTCCAACGGCTTACAAGGGACGATATAGGATCTTTGCTTGAAACCGACAAATCTGCGGCCCTGTTGGCTCCTGAGACCAGCCCCGAAGTGCTGGTGCATGGAAAGAACGGAATGCTGGTGAGGGCCCGCACTCCTAACCAGAGGCGAATGGTTGAAAGCTCCGACAGGAACGATCTTGTTTTTGCCATAGGTCCTGCCGGTACCGGCAAAACATATACGGCGGTGGCCCTGGCTGTGCGTGCATTAAAAAACCGCCAGGTGAACCGAATCATCCTCACCCGGCCTGCCGTTGAAGCTGGCGAGAACCTGGGTTTCCTGCCCGGCGACCTTAAAGAAAAGCTGGATCCTTACCTCCAGCCCTTATATGATGCCCTGAATGATATGCTGCCAGTGCAGAAACTCCTGCAGTATATCGAAGACCGCACTATTGAAATAGCGCCGCTTGCCTTTATGCGTGGGCGCACCCTCAACAACGCCTTCGCCATACTCGACGAAGCCCAGAACACAACCCCCAGCCAGCTTAAGATGTTCCTTACCCGTATGGGTTCCTCGGCCAAGTTTATAGTAACGGGCGATATTACCCAGGTAGATCTTCCCAAACAACAGGTTTCGGGGCTGATCCACGTTCAGTCGGTCTTAAACGACATCCCCGGCATTGATTTCATTTACCTGGATAATTCCGACATTATCCGCCATAAACTGGTGAGCAGGATCATCAATGCTTACGGGAAAAAATCTTAAAATTCCTTACTTTTGTCACAAATATTCAGATTATGCAGAACGTACTTACGAAAACCAGCTTCAGCTTTCCGGGACAAAAATCCCTGTACAAAGGGAAGGTCCGGGATGTATATAATATTAACGATAAATTCCTGGTCATGGTTGCCAGCGACAGGATCTCAGCCTTCGATGTTGTGCTCCCCAAAGGCATACCATACAAGGGACAGGTCCTGAACCAGATCGCGGCCAAATTCCTCGATGCCACGGCCGACATATGCCCTAACTGGAAGATCGTCAGCCCCGATCCGAATGTCACCATCGGGAGGTTTTGCAAAATTTATCCTGTTGAGATGATCATCCGCGGATATCTAACGGGTAGTTCCTGGCGTACCTACCAGAAGGGCGCAAGGCAGATCTGCGGTGTGCCTGTTCCCGACGGGATGAAGGAACACCAGAGATTCCCTCAGCCCATTATCACACCAACAACCAAGGCGGCCGAAGGGCATGACGAGGATATCACCGAGGAAGAACTCCTTGCAAAAGGACTGATCCCCCGCGACGAATACGAACTCATAAAGAAATACACCTACGCAATTTTTAAACGAGGCACCGAGATCGCTGCAAAGCATGGCCTGATCCTGGTCGATACAAAATACGAATTCGGCAAAGGTCCCGACGGTAAGATCTATCTCTGCGACGAGATCCATACACCTGATTCGTCCAGGTATTTTTACCTTGACGGTTACGAGGAAAGGCAAGACAGGGGAGAACAGCAGAGGCAGCTTTCAAAGGAATTCGTAAGGGAATGGCTCATGGCCAATAATTTCATGGGCAATAAAGGACAAACAGTCCCCGATATGCCCGATACCTTTGTAAACGAGATCACCGAACGCTACATCGAACTCTACGAAAGGATCACCGGTGAAACTTTTATGCGCTCCGACACTTCCGCGATTGAGAAGCGGATTGAGGCTAATATACTGTCCTTTTTAAGTGGCGAATTGGCAAAGTAGCGAAATAGCGTTCGGCGAAGCCGTAATGAGCTCACAAATGAAATAAGCAATTGATGCGAATAAATTCAACATTCGTTATTCTATAATTCGATTATTCAAAATTCATTGATCAATATTCAATATTCGAAATTCCCTAAATGATCCCCTTCTCCCCTCCCCGTATGGACCAGCGCATTGTCGATGAAGTCGTCGACACCCTGTATTCGGGATGGATCACCACAGGCCCCAAGACCAAGAGGTTCGAGAAACTGCTTACGGCATACGGGGGGCATAAGTCGACCCTTTGCCTGAACTCGGCTACAGCCGGGCTGGAACTCATGCTTCACTGGTACGGGGTTGGTGTGGGCGACGAGGTCATAGTCCCTGCTTATACTTATAATGCTACAGCCAACGTGGTCGTGCATTGCGGCGCCACCCTGGTATTTGTTGATTCCTGCGAAGATTTCAACATCAGCGTCAAAGCCATCGAAAAAGCGATCACACCCAAAACCAAGGTGATCATACCCGTCGACATAGGCGGCTGGCCCTGTGATTACGATGCGATCAACGCTTTGGTACTACGCGATGACATCCGCAGTCAATTCAATGCATCAACCAAAGAACAGCAGCAGCTTGGCCGCATACTGGTTTTATCGGATGCAGCTCATTCCATAGGAGGAAAATACAAGGGAAAGCATACAGGCAACCTCACCGATATCACCGTGTATTCATTCCATGCAGTGAAAAACCTTACGACAGCCGAGGGTGGAGCTATTTGCTTCAACCTTCCGGAACCTTTCGACAACCTGCAGATCTACCAGAGGCTGAACATCAAATCGCTGCATGGGCAAACCAAGGATGCCCTGGCCAAGAACCAGATCGGCAACTGGAAGTACGATATTGTTGAAGCAGGTTACAAATGTAACATGACCGATATCCAGGCTTCCATGGGCCTGGTCGAGATCCAGCGTTACGACGAAGATATGCTGGTGAAGCGGAAACATATCCTTGACCGGTATAAAGCAGCCCTTTCAAAATTTACCTGGGCGCAGATCCCGACCTATGAAAGTCCCGACCGCCAGTCGTCCTATCATATTTTTTTACTGCGGATAGCGGGTGTGACCGAAAGCCAGCGCGACCAGGTGATACAAGAGATATTCAGACAGGAGGTTGCAGTAAACGTCCATTTCGTGCCCCTGCCCCTGATGACTTTCTACAAGGGCCTTGGATATCGAATGGATGACTACCCTGTGGCATATGACAATTACTCCCGCGAAATCACCCTCCCTGTATATTACGACCTTACCGATGATATGGTTGACGAGGTAGTGAGAGCTGTTGCATCTGCAGTACAGCAGGTGATACCTGAACTGAAATGATACGTTTCTTCGATATATTTTTTTCTGTCTGCGGATTGCTTCTCTGCCTTCCCCTGTTCATTATTATATCGGCATGCATCGCGCTGGATTCAAGGGGCCCGGTTTTTTACACCCAGCTAAGGGTAGGCAAAGGCAATAAGGATTTCAGGCTTATGAAATTCCGTTCCATGCGTAAGGATACCGATGTTAAAGGCGGACTTACCATCGGCAGCCGCGACAGCCGGATCACTAGGTTTGGATACTATTTACGCCGCCTCAAGCTCGACGAACTTCCCCAGCTGATCAACGTCCTGATGGGTGAAATGAGCCTTGTAGGCCCAAGGCCGGAGATCAGGAAGTATGTAGATCAGTACACTTCGGAACAAAAAAAGGTACTGGCAATAAAGCCGGGAATCACCGACTACGCATCCCTGGAATATATCAACGAAAACGAGATCCTGGGCAAATCATCCCATCCCGAACAGAAGTACATCACCGAGCTTATGCCGGCCAAGATCGCACTGAACTTGAGGTTCATCAACGACCCCAGCCTCTCAAATTACTTCAGGATTCTCTGGCTTACGCTAAAAAAGATCGTTTAATTCCCGGGATTTTCACATCTTTGCCGTATGAACATTGAGATCATCAACATAGGTGACGAACTGCTGATCGGCCAGGTCGTCAACACCAATGCCTCCTGGATGGGGGAACAACTCAGCCTGTCGGGTTTTAAGGTACAGCAGTTTACCATTATCGGCGACACCCGTGAACAGATCCTCGACGCCTTGTGGAAAGCCGGTGAACGTTGCGAAGTTGTACTTATATCGGGCGGGATTGGACCTACTAAAGACGATATCACCAAGACCACTTTATGCGACTTTTTCGGCACCAGGCTGGTGTTTAACGAGGAGGCTTACAAAGATGTCGAGAGCGTGTTTGCACGCCGGGGATACCAGGTTACCGAGCTTAACCGGCAACAGGCTTACCTGCCCGAGGATTGTACAGGGATCCCCAATAAACTGGGGACTGCCAGGGGGATGTGGTTTGAAAAAGACATACCGGTTCCGGGGCGGAAGGGTAAAACAGTTTATGTTTCCATGCCGGGAGTCCCTTTCGAGATGCAGGCTATGATGAAGGAGTACATCATCCCCGAACTGAAGAAGAGATTTCATCCGAAGTCGATTTATCATAAAACCATAATGACGCAGGGCATAGGGGAATCTTTTCTGGCCACCCTCATCGAAGAATGGGAAAATAACCTGCCCCCTGCAATCAGACTCGCCTACCTACCCCAGCCCGGGATAGTTCGTTTAAGGCTAACAGGAACGGGTGATGACGAAACAGAGATCCTCGACCTGGTTGAAAAACAGGCGGATAA
Source organism: uncultured Bacteroidales bacterium (assembly GCA_903877385.1). Taxonomy (GTDB): domain Bacteria; phylum Bacteroidota; class Bacteroidia; order Bacteroidales; family FEN-979; genus CAIRDP01. The sequence goes on along the minus strand of CAIRDP010000067.1, from coordinate 15,532 downwards.
ACTTTCCCTCCTTATTTCCGAATACATTTTTGGTGAGGATGACGACAGGCTTGAAGCCATAGTAGGGAAACTTCTGCTTGAAAAGAACTGCAGCCTCGGCACTGCCGAAAGTTGTACCGGCGGTTATATTGCGCACCTGCTGACCAGCGTTCCGGGCAGTTCAGCTTATTACAAAGGATCCATCATTGCCTATGATAACGGGATAAAGGAGCAGATGCTGGGCATTATGCCCGAAACCATAGACGAATACGGAGCTGTAAGTTCCGAAGTTGCAACCGAAATGGCTATAGGAGCCCAGACTAACCTCAACGTGGATTACGTGATTGCCGTTTCAGGTATTGCCGGTCCCGACGGTGGCACAAAGGAAAAACCCATAGGCACGACATGGATTGCCATCGCAACTCCCGAAGAGGTATTTTCAAAACAATTTCTTTTCGGCGACAGCCGCGACAGGAATATCCGCCGGGCCGCGCTCCAGGCACTGAATATGCTGAGGAAAAGTCTCCTGTAACAGGGTGTTGATCGCTTCGGGGGCTTTGCTCAATATTTAAGTTCAACATTCTTTGTTCAATATTCAATATTCAATATTCACCATTCGATATTCGATATTCATCGGTCTCTCTCCCTGTGTAACATTTTTTCAATCTCCCCTTTGCAGAATAAAAAAGTATTCTTACCTTTGCACTCCCAATTGAAAATCAATAATATCATTCAGCCATGGCAAGAACTTGTGAAATAACGGGAAAAGGCGCAATCAGAGGGAATAAAGTATCGCACTCGAACCATAAGACTAAAAGGGTGTTCAGCCCGAATCTTCAGACTAAAAAGTTTTTTATTCCTGAAGAAAACAAAGAAATTACGCTCAGGATTTCTGCCGAAGGAATCAGGCATATCAATAAAAACGGGGTGTACGCTTCCATTAAAAAAGCAAGAGAAAAAGGATATTTATCCAAATAATATTTTCATGGGCTGATGAGGGCTGCCGCATAGACCATGCGACAGCCTTTTTCTTTTTATACAATCGCCTGCGGGCGGAAATAATTTGATCGAAACCCCGTTATCTTTAACACCCGAACCTGTTTGCTGCGCATGATTTCAAGGATATTTCTTCTGGCTCTGTCCATTGCTTTAACCGGCAGCTGGATGAATCTTGATGCGCAGAACAAGGTGGCTGAAGAGAAACTTGTTCAGTTCTCGGGTATAACCATCACTGCCGACAGCCTGAACCCGGTTCCCTACACAAAAGTACTGGTCAGGAACAGCAACTACGGAACTGCCAGCGACGTTTACGGTTTCTTCTCCTTTGTCGCCCATCAGCACGACACCGTGCTTTTCACGGCAATCGGTTATAAACCCGCTTCCTTCATCATCCCCGACACCATCACACAGAAAAAATACTCCCTCATCCAGCTGATGACCAACGATACCCTGACGTTGTCGGCTGCCATCATTTTTCCCTGGCCCACTCTTGAGGATTTTAAAAGGGCCTTCATCGAGACCAAGATCCCTGATGACGATTATGAAATTGCCAGGAAAAACCTGGATGTTTACACACTGCGGCTGGCGGCCCTGGACTATCCCATGGATGCCAATATGAACTACAACAATTACATCGAGAATACAACTTCCAAACTCTACTACTTCGGGCAGCAGCAGCCATTTAACATCTTCAATCCTTTCGCCTGGGCCCAGTTCATCAAATCATGGAAAGAAGGGAAATTCAAAAAGAAAGAAGAACGGCTTAAAGAACAGCAATGACCGCTTTCAGGAACCTCCTCACCGGTATTCTGTTCCTTGTCTGTGCCTCAGTTACCGCCCAGGAAGCAAAAGTTCATGGATTCATCAGCGACCCGGACGGGAAGCCCCTTGAATTTGCCAATATAGCTATCAAAGGTACAAGCAGCGGGACTTCGGCAGCCAAAGACGGGTCTTATGAAATAAAAGTTCAGACGGGCAAAGAAATTGTCCTTTTGTTCTCCGTTATCGGGTTCACTACAGATTCAGTAAAACTAAACCTGAAGAAAGGTGAAAACAGGCTTCTAAACCGCAAGCTTACACCTTCATCCACCGAACTTTCCACAATTGAAGTGAAAGATCAGCAACTCAGGACCAACACATTCAGCCGCCTCGATCCCAAAGCCATTACTTATATCCCTACCATAAATGCCAGCGTGGAGGACCTGATCAAGACCATGCCGGGTGTGAGTTCCCGTAATGAAATGAGCTCTCAGTATTCGGTTCGGGGCGGAAACTATGATGAGAACCTGGTGTTCGTCAACGATATAGAAATCTACCGTCCGTACCTTGTAAGGGCAGGACAGCAGGAAGGGCAGAGCTTCCTTAACCCTGACCTGGTTTCGGGAATCAGTTTCTCAGCCGGGGGTTTCGATGCCAAGTACGGAGACAAGATGTCGAGCGTGCTTGACATCAAATACAAGAAACCATCTTCATTTGCTGCTTCCTTCGAAGCCAGCCTGCTGGGCGCAACAGCCCACGTTGAAGGCAAAATCACCAGGAAACTGTCTTACCTCCTTGGAGCGAGGTATAAAACCAATACCTACCTCCTGAAATCGCTGGACACAAAAGGGAATTACAAACCCAGGTTTTTTGATGTACAGGGGATGCTGTATTATGATTTCAGCAGCAAGTGGGAACTTTCTGTTTTCGGGAGCTTCACTGCAAATTCCTTCAAACTTATTCCCCAAAGCCAGACGACAACTTTCGGAAGCGATGCCGTTTCGGCCTACCAGGTAAAGATATACTTTGACGGTGAAGAGAACGACAGCTACCAGAACTGGCTTTCATCGGCCACCCTGACTTTTAAACCCAACGACCACCTGCGCCTGAAGCTCTCAGGTTCGGCCTACCAGACCTATGAAGCCCAAACGTACGACATATCAGGGGAATACTGGCTGGGGCAGGTGTCGTTAACAGGCAAGGACCAGGGCGACCTTATACAATTGCTGGGTGTTGGCGCCTATCTTAACCATGCAAGAGATTATCTTGAAGGCACTGTTTTCAATATAGAACACCGGGGTTCATACGAAAAAGGAAAAAGCCAGATGCTGTGGGGGATTAAATACCAGCACGATATATTTACCTATACCATGAATGAATGGCAGATGCTCGATTCGGCAGGCTATTCCCTGCCCCGTCCGCATGACTCCCTTGGCCAGAACCCTCCTCCGCATTCAAACCTGGTCCTGAGCGATGTGATAAAATCCACAGGCGCGATGACTACCAATAAAGGCGACGCATTCTTTCAGAATACCTGGACTTTCAAAAATGAGAAGAATGATATAGGGCTGACCGCAGGGGCCAGGTTTATTTATTCGGATTATAACGGGCAGTTCCTGTTTAATCCAAGGCTTAACTTCTCCTATAAACCCCGCTGGAAAAAAGATATAGTGTTCAGGATATCCGGAGGGGTTTATTCACAACCGCTGACGTTCAGGGAAATGACCGATCTGCAGGGGATCATTGTGCCAGGACTAAAAGCCCAGACATCCTTCCAGGGGGTGGCCGGCAGCGACTTTTACTTCAGCCTATGGCACAGGCCTTTCAAATTGGTTACAGAGGTTTATTACAAGTATATACAGGACCTTATTCCCTATGAAATTGACAACCTGAGGATACGGTATTACGGCACCAACGATGCCCATGGGTATGCAGGGGGAATTGACTTCCGCATTAACGGTGAATTTGTGAAAGGAGCTGAATCATGGGCCAGCTTGTCAATAATGAAGACCGAAGAATATTTTGAGGGATACTGGGTGCCCCGTCCTACCGACCAGCGTATCAACCTGGCAATCTTCTTCCAGGACTTCATTCCCGGTTTCCCTACCTGGAAAGTGGCTATCACCCTCGTTTACGGTACCGGGCTGCCCTATGGGGCTCCTGATTCCCCAAGATACCTCCAAACCTTCAGGATGCCTCCCTACCGCCGTGTCGACATAGGCCTTTCAAAACAGCTGATAGGAGAATACACTCACTTTTCAGCAAAGAATCCGCTTCGCGCATTTAAATCCCTCTGGATCGGCCTGGATGTGTTCAACCTTTTCGACTTTGCCAATACGGTTTCATACCAGTGGATCACCGATGTTCAGGGAAGGCAGTATAATGTTCCGAATTATCTCACTCCACGGCTTTTCAACCTCAAGCTGGTAGCGGGATTCTAAACCGGGAACCGGCCATGAGCCAAGAGTCATGAATCACAGTTTTATTCCAGTTCCTTTATCGACTCTTTGATTATCGCAACTGCTTCAAGCACCTGGGCCTCATTGATCACCAAGGGGGGAGCGAAGCGAATGATATGGTCGTGGGTTGGTTTTGCCAGAAGGCCGTTGTCGCGCATCTTCAGGCAGACGTCCCATGCTGATTTTCCGTTATGTGGTTTGATCACGACTGCATTCAGAAGGCCTTTGCCACGGACGAGTTCGATGAAGGGGGAATTGATCTTCCTTACTTCAGAGCGGAACAGCTCACCCATGACCTGGGCATTTTCGGCCAGTTTCTCGTCCTTTACCACTTCCAGTGCGGCAATTGCAACCCTTGCAGCCACCGGGTTCCCCCCGAAAGTTGAGCCGTGTTCTCCCGGGTGAATGGTCATCATGATATGATCATCGGCAAGGACTGCCGAAATGGGATAAACACCTCCCGAAAGGGCTTTGCCAAGAATTAACACATCGGGTTTGAAACCCTCCCAGTCGCATGCTAGGAGCTTGCCTGTACGTGCAATTCCCGTCTGAACCTCATCGGCAATAAACAGAACATTCTTTGCCTTGCAAATATCATAAGCCTTCTTCAGGTAGCCTTCATCGGGCACAAACACCCCGGCTTCACCCTGTATGGGCTCAACCAGGAATCCCGCAACCGTGGGGTCCTGAAGGGCCTTCTCAAGGGCAGGAAGATCATTGTAGGGAATCACAATGAATCCCGGCGTAAACGGGCCGAAATCATCCCTTGCCTGCGGGTCGGTCGACATGGAAACCACAGTGATCGTCCTTCCGTGAAAATTATTTTCACAGCAAATGATCTTGGCCTGGTTCTCAGCCACACCCTTGACCTTATAGGCCCATTTACGGGTAAGCTTCAGCGCAGTCTCATCACCTTCGGCCCCGGTGTTCATAGGCAGAACACGCTGGTACCCGAAATATTTCGTTACAAATTCCTCATACTCCCCGAGTACGTTATTGTAAAATGCCCTGGAGGTGAGCTCCAGGGTCTGAACCTGGTCGATCAATGCTTTTGTGATCTTCGGATGACAATGCCCCTGGTTAACGGCAGAGTAGGCAGACAAGAAATCAAAGTAGCGCTTTCCTTCCACATCCCACATGAAAACTCCCTGGCCTTTCGAAAGCACAACGGGAAGAGGATGATAGTTATGGGCCCCGTACTTATCCTCGAGCTCCATAGCCATTGGTGAACTTGTTATTTTAGTCATAATATTGTAATTGAATAATTTATATGGCCGGGTAGTAATATGCACGGTGAACAGTGATTCTCAGGTTCACCGTGCATATCCGGTTTTTTAGCGTGTAACTATGAATGAACCTGTATTCATAACCTCCCCGTTTCCCCTGAAACGGTAATAATAAACACCCGAAGCCAGGTTGCTTACATTGATCCTGGCCGATATATCACTCATTTCAAACTGTCCTGATTTCTTTCCCTGTACATCGTAAATCTCAAACGAGCCATCTTTCACGGCCTTGTCAAGACTTACATTGATATAAGAGGAAGCAGGATTCGGGCTGATTTTCACATCCACCGTGGGATGGAAAATATATTCAATCCCCGAAATATTGGTAAGGGTCACATCATCAAAATATGCCTGGCTGCCAATCTGGCCAACAGAACCCATCATGTACTGGGCATTGTATCCGGCACAGGAGAGCAGAAGAACCGTGATCGAATCGGGCATGGTTGTGTTGTTGAGGTAAGTCACCGGTGTGTCAAACAATGTCCAGGTGCTTACAGTGCCTTTGAAAACAAGCCTGTTGTATGCAATGGTATCCCTGTGGTGAGTTCCGGTATTCCATTTTGAAAGCAGAAGGATTGCGGCTGTAGTATCACCGTTAAGAGGATACGACTGGTAATAACCCTGGAAACGGTCGGGCTTGGTAGTCCAGGTATATTTCTCTCCAAGAATGGCAGTTGAATTCGACCAGTTGATTTTCAGGGTACCGATAACCCCGGGGATAGTGACTTTTAAAGTTACAATCTGCATCAGGCGGGTGATACAGCGAGCCGAATAACTTCCGCTGTGAACGGTATCGGAGCAACGGTACACACTAACACCGGCCGATGTAGGCACCGTATCCAGGATGTTCAGTGTATGAAAGAACCCTCCGTCGGGCTCATAATATCCCCAGTTGGGCTTCTGCGTCCAGGATTCGAAACCGCCGTTAGGTAAGGTTGATACCTGGCTGAAGCCGTTCAGGCCAAAACAGACAAATGCAAACAATACTAGTAATTTTTTCATAGATGTAAAATTTTTGGTTAGTGTTTTCTTGTCAAATATTCAACAAAAGTTGTACCGAAGTTGTCCTGGGTGCTTCAATAGTTACAGGCCTCAGGGAATACTCGGTATTCATCAGGTTATTGATCATGACCGAAACTTTGAAGATCCCAAAGGCATATCCAACCCTGAAATCCACAATAAAATTTCCGTCATGATGCTGTTCCCGGTATTTAACAATCCCTGAATGCATAAGCGGATCAAGGTTGTAAAGGAAAAGGTCTATATTTTTCATATAACCGTAATACCTTCCGGTAATCCCGGCCGAGAGACGTTTTTTAAAGGTAAACTGGAAGTCCGATTTAACCAGGTGCTGTATCCTGTATTTCAGTATGTTCCCGCTGGTGTCGGATGAAGTGCTGGCAAATGAATAGGAGGATTTCGGAGGACCGTTATTCACGTAATAGACTTCATCGGGTTTGGTCGCCACGGGCACCGAATAGGTATAACCCACCAGCACCGAAAGTTCGAGGTTCCTGGCAATCTTTCCTTCGGCGGTATAGGTGGCATCCAGGCCATAGATGGTTGCAGGACCTGTATTCAGGAATTTGAAACCCATGTTCTTCTGAAAATTCTGCCCATGCCCCCATAGACCGAAATTGAATTCAACATAATTCCAGTAATTCTCGTAAAATCCGGCAACATCAATCATCGATGCAAATTTCCCGATCTTGAAAATTTGTTTGATCCCAAGCTCGTAAGAGTTGCAAAATTCAGGTTTAAGGGTCGGATTGGGATAAAACCCGAATCCACCGGAATTCGTGGTTATATATCGTTCACCTATACTGGGGGCACGATAGCCCTGCCCTGCAGAAGCCCTGATAAAAGTAGTCTTCGATGCCTGGAAGTTGAGCCCGGCCCTGAAAATAGGTTTGCTTTCGGTAAGGTCGGCAATATTGTAGTATTCATACCTTGCACCGCCTTCAATGGTAAGCCGCTTGAAAAATTTCTTGGAGAGCTGCACATACACCCCGATATTTTCAGAGCTGTACTGCCCCGACTGGTTTGCAGTGGTTGTTCCGTCGGGCGCAAGTATACCGCTGAAAACCTGTCCATCGGAATGAGAATACGCGCTCATTATCCCTGTGACTATGGTAAAGTTCCCCAGCTTGCTGAAGCTGCGGCTGTATTTAAATTCGTCGTACAGGGTCACATACCTGTTCGACTGGTTATTTGTGGCGTTGGTATTTCCGTAATAAACACGGTTTTTAAAACTGTACTGGTTGCCTTTGCTGTCGAAATACTTTATAAACGGATCAACATAAAAGCTGAACACCTTGAAATATGACAAAGCCCCGGGATAAGATTTATAGATATTCGTATCGGCATCATACCAGAAATAGGTTGTCGCATCTTCATCATACATGAAATTCCCGTTCAGCCCGTAAGTAAGCCCGGGAACCTTCTTATTCCTGACCCTGGTGTTGAAATAGACCTTGGCACGTTTTACAAACTGTCCTTTATTAAATGCAGTGTCAGAACTTGCTTCGGGCACACCGCCAATATACCCCCCGTCGCTGTAATAACTGCCCCCTATGCTCACATCTATGTTGTCGAATTGCTGAAGGTGAGATACCGATACCCCGTACTGTATAGGATTAAAACCGCTCCAGGGTTTTGTATAACTTCTCGGGGGCGCACTGTAAACTCCGAAAAATGAATTGACCTTGGTTTCAGGAATTGATTTGGGGTAAACCGTCCTTATGTTAATGGCACCGGTAATGGCCGAAGAGCCATATACCACCGAAGAAGCGCCTTTCACCAGCTCGATCTGGTCCACATCATCCACAGGTAAAAAACCCCAGTCGGGCCTTCCTGCATCTCCCCTCATCATGGGGATCTCGTCGACCATCACCATCACCCTGCTGCCCAAACCTGAACTGAACCCGCTTCCTCCCCTGATCTGGGGCTCATTGTCAACAATGGCAATACCGGGGATTTTATCAATGGCCTGGTCTATGCTCGAAGGGTTTGATGCCTGTATGCTCTGGGCTTTGAGAACTTCTATGGTGGCAACGGATTCTTCCACCTTTTGTTCATACCTGGAACCTGAAACAACAACGGTATTTAGCTCCTGGGTAGTGGGTTTGATCATTACATCCAGTGCGATCAGCTTGCCGTCGCCAGGAATACTGATCGGATGTTCCAACTTTTCATAACCAATGCAGGAGAACACAATAATATGATCCCCTTTTTCTATCTCCAGTTTGTAAAAACCGTTGACATCGGTAAAAGTGCCTCCTGTTTTGCCTTTTATACCAATATTGGCAAAAGAAACAGGTTCGGAATTGGTGGCATCAATAAGCCTTCCTTTTACCGTCGTATGAGTCTGGCTTAACGCGCCTGTAAAAGGAAAAACTGAAACTGATACCAGAAATATAATGAAAAGTACGGTTTTCTTCATCCACTTATTTTTGGAGTGCAAAGTTACAAAAATAAATCTTGTCATGGCTGATCCTGCTTGCCCGCAATGGCCCCGGCATTGGTAACCAGCGACTTAAATTGAAGGGAAGGAGAAGGTATGAAACCTCCAATCCCAAGCGAATCCCATCGGTCATCAATCTTTGCAATAGTGTTGTCGTCCATCAGGATCACATTGGGCCAGTCGCGCATAAACCCGTCCATTTCAAAACTTTTCATGGTCCCGTCAAGAAACAGTACCGGGTACTTATTCCCTTCGGCATCATCGGTATAAAAACAATCCCTCATGGGATCAAGGTTGTTGGCCACCACCCAGCTTAAAACCGAAAAATTCCCCGCATCCAGAATTGAGTCGGCAAAAATGACGAAGCTGACATTCCTGATCAGCCCTGACTCATTGATCTGCCTGGCTGCACGGCGAATCTCGGCCGGCTGCGTTTTATTGATCGTAAGGATTAATACCGAAATACCTTGTTCCATAAGTTTAATGCCTGCGGATGTAATAGCGGGTATGGCTGTCATGATTCCTTTCACATCAGTATAAGGGCTTCCCCTTCCCTCAGTATCAGTTTCCCCGTCCCCGGTCTTCGCAGTGGCATCCAGTCCTATCTTACTACCGAAGCCGTACTTCCGGCTTGAATGGTCCAGTATGTCAACCGGTCCCTGTATGAAATGAACATCATTGACCGGGTGGGTATGCTTGCTGATAAGGTGGGCCAGCTGCAGGTAATCGGTAAGAGCGGCGCCCTCATCAAACACTGCCATGATCTTGTTGAACATCATCTGCCCGGCACCCCATAAGGAATTCATCACTTTTATAGCCTGGCCTGGATAATGTTTATGAATTGAAGCCAGTACTATATTATGAAAAACCCCCTCGGCCGGCATATGCAGGTCGGCCAGTTCCGGCACAACGGATAATTTTATGGGCGAGAGGAATATCCTTTCGGTCGCCTTCCCTATCCAGGCGTCTTCCTGGGGAGGTATGCCCACTATGGTCGCCGGGTAAACCGCATCCTTACGGTAGGTGATACAGCTAACATGAAAACGGGGAAACATCCCGGCCAGGGAATAAAATCCGGTATGGTCCCCGAATGGACCTTCCAGTATGAGTTCTTCCTGTGGGTCAATATATCCCTCGATCACAAAGTCAGCATCGGCGGGCACTTCAAGATCATTTGTAATGCACCTGACAAGCTCGGCTTTCCTCTTCCTGAGGAATCCCGCAAACAGGTATTCATCCAGGTTATCGGGCAGGGGGGCCGTGGCTGCATAAGTATACACCGGGTCGCCTCCAAGGCTCACCGAGACCGGCATCCTCTTACCTGCCTTCTTATAAAGTTCGTAATGGTATGCCGAGCCTTTATGCATATGCCAGTGCATCCCGGCAAGGTCAGGACCGAAGACCTGCATCCTGTACATGCCCAGGTTGCGGGTGTTGTTTTCGGGATTCCTTGTATGCACGCAGGGAAGGGTGATGAATGGCCCCCCGTCATGGGGCCAGCATTTTAAAACAGGCAGGCTGTTCAGGTCGGGAGTTTCCATTATTACTTCCTGGCAGGCTCCCCTTCCCGACAGGGTTTTCGGCATCCAGGATGAAATCTCCTGCAAGACCGGGAGCATGCGGAGCTTGTCGATAAAAGTTTCTTTTGGCCCTATGAAATCACTTACCATCGCCTCTATCATCCGGCCTGCATCATCAAGGTCATTCAGGCCCAATGACAGTTTAATCCTTGCATCCCCCGCAAAAGCAAGGATCAGAACGGGAAACCTTGTCCCGTTGTTTTCAAAAAGCAGGGCCTTGCCCTTATGTTTGACAAAACGGTCGGCAATCTCTGATATCTCGAGCACAGGCGATACAAATTCCTTCACCCGCAGGAGTTCACCCCTGGATTCAAGGGTTTGGATAAAATGCTTAAGGGATTTGTACGACATGCATTACGTATATCGAATATCTAACAAGGAATATCGAATGCCGAATTTAATATTTCAAAATTCAATGTTCAATGTTCAATATCCGACATTCATTTTTTCAGTTGAACGCTTTATCCCCGAATTTCGTGGGATTCTTTTGATCGTTATATTTTGAAGGGCACTTCAGAAGCAGGGCTTTGGCCATGAACACATCTCCCTTCATGGAACCCACCACAACGACTTTTTCAGATTTCTCAAAATCCTGGGGCTTGGCATTATTATATATGACCTGCTTCACAATCCCTTTGGCATCGATGATATAAAAACTGAAACGGTTCGCATCCTTCTTGGCGTCATACTCCAGGGGCTTGGTTTTGTCAAGCTTACCTATAATATGAAGCTCCCTGCCCGGTGATTTTGAAGCTTCGGCAAAGTCGGAATACGTGCTTGAGTCGCTGATCGTGGTGATCACCACCGCTATGGCGATCACCAGAACAAGAATTATAATAATATGAATTGTCTTCATTGACGGTTGTGGCTTTCTTTTTCGTTGATTTCCTTCTCGAGTTTTCCAATCTTCCTGTCAATAAAGAAAAGGTAAACGAATATTCCGACCAGGATCAGGACAAGAACCGCAACCACAACAAATATTTTTCCGTAAGTCTCCATAATAAAGAATGTACCATGTACAATGTACCATGTACAAATTAAGGGTTAATTAATATTCTTCAATTTTATGTTTGATCTTCGACATCCTGATCCTGATCTGAAGTATCCAGGTCCCAAGAAGTATCCAGCCGATCGCTGCAGGATAAAAAACTGTGCGCATTGAAGGGCTGAGCCCCATAGGCATTACAGGTGTGGAACTATCGTTACCTGTTGCCGGATGCAGGCTGCTTGAAAGTTTGGGAAGGATCAATACAAAAATGATCCAGAGCACAAATGCAAAAATATTGTAAACGGCCGAAACCTTCGCCCGCTTGTGCCTGTCTTCAACCGAGCTCCTTAATATTACATAAGCCAGGTAAATAACCAGGCCAACAGCTGCCCCGTTCAGTTTAGGGTCTTTGACCCAGGGTGAGCCCCAGGTGAAATTCGCCCAGATCATCCCGGTGAAAATTCCAAGGAAGCCGAACATTAATGCCACATTCACAGCTTCAATCGCAACCCTGTCGTACTTTTCATCGAAGCCTTTCAGATATTTAAGACTGTAAATAAAAGAAACGATAAGCATTGTAAACATCCCGAACCACATACCGACGTGATAGAAAATGTTTCGCATCGATTGATGAATAATTGGCATTTGGGGTATTTCAACAAAAAATCCATAGGTCACCGCATAAAGCAGGAGTACCAGGCTGAGAGCTTTCCACCAGTATTGCTTGATTACCATCTCGCTATTTTAAATTAGTCTCGCCAAAGATAAGGAAATAAGAGGTATGCGAGAAGTATCACGGCTACATTTATCATTAACAGGATGACTATCAGCGGGATGCTCCCGGCCCAGGAATAGGAGTTCAGGGCTGAACCTGAGACCTTCATCAGGGTCATTAAAAGGGGTAAAACGATAGGGAAACTCAGAATAGCCATCAGCGAAAAATTATTTGAAGCTCTTGAGGCGATAGCGGCTATCATGGTAAGGACTGATGAAAGGCCCAGGCTGCCCAAGAGAAGGGCCGTAATGAACAGCAGAGGGTTTTGTATCATATTCCCCATGAGAAGCACAAAGAAAAGAAGCGCCAGCATCGATAAAATAGCCATCAGCAGCAGGTTATAAAGGATCTTTGAAAGCACAACAGACTGGGGACTGGTGATGGTGTAATAATAAAGGTGGCGGCCAGGGCTTTCCTGTATAAAGCTCTTTGATATCCCGTTCACAGCAACAAAAAGTAAAATGATCCAGAAAAGGGAATTCCAGGTTTCGGCTGTTATGGTCCCTGTAAAAGCAAGGTAGGTGACGAAAACCGTGGAAACAAGGTACAGCAGTATCCCGTTGATAACGTACCTTTGCTTAAGTTCCAGCTTGATTTCCTTCAGGAGAAGACGGGTAAGTTCCCTTCTTAACAGCATAGTTTGGATGTTAAAAAAAAGAGGTTGCCCAATGGGCAACCTCTTTTTGGATTTATCAGGGAAAGATTATTCAACAATCATCTTTCCCGTAACTTTCTGAGTGCCCTGCTTTACAGTGTAGAAATATACACCTGAAGTGAGCTGGGTAGCATCCAGATTGAATGTTTCGGTAGTTTCGATATTCCTGCTCAGGCTCATTACAGTCTGGCCAACAAGGTTGGTAAGCTGGATTGTAACGTTACCCTTCTGAGGAACGGTGATCTTCATGTTTGCAACACCTTTAACCGGGTTCGGATATACCGTGGCGGTAAGGGTGCTGGCTGCCTGGTTGCTGATACCAGTTGGGAAAGCGGGTACGCAGGTGTTTCCCCAGCTTGGACCGTTGCCGGCAATGGTGAAGTTGGACTGGGTAAAGCTGAAGTCGCTTACATAATAGAAAGTAACTGCATTGTCCAGAACAAGGCTTACAACACCTTCGGTAACGATGGGAATCTGCCATTTGGTGCTGGCCCCGCTACCAATTGTGAAAACTTCCTGTGCCTGGTCCCCTGCAAAAGCAGTTCCTGTTACGTTTGACAGGAAGGTTACGTTGGTACCGGCATCCTGGCCATTATTGTTTGTAAGCATATTGGTTTCAAGATCCCAGCCACGTGCGAATACATCAGGAGCTGAGTTATCTGTAACTGAAGAACCCCAGGAATCATCCCATGTGTAGAAAATCTTGGTGCCATCATGACTTCTTGAAATACCGGGACGGCTGTAAAGAGGTGCTGCAGATCCGCTTGAGGTTGTAGGACAATTGAAATGTTTGTTGAAGCCTACCACGCGTGCACACCAGGTACCGCCACGGTCGGTTGAGTAAATATCAAACATTGCATAGGTACTGTCAAGATTGGTATTTGTTCCGTCAGGTACATATACGCTGAATCCTGATCCCAGGTTTAAAGTAATCCCGACTAATAAATGAGGATTTCTCCAAACGTCAACAGTAAGGTCACAATCCCAGACGGTAGTATAGGCGATCTGATCTCTCGGAGGAACGGTTGTATAAATCTGGGCAAGCCTTGAATCGGAAATATAATTCTTAACGGCATCAAAACCGGCAGTACCATCAAGGGTTACGGCGATAGGAGCTCCCCAGGTATTTCCACCATCGGCTGAATGGAAGAACACGGGATAATAGGTTGAGTCAAATACAGGACTTGCTTCTCCGTTATTGCCTATTGAACAGATCCATACGTCATTTCCTGAAGGATCGGCAGAAACCTTAGCAGTGGTGGGTGTGCATCCAAGGTTACCAACCATGGGCAAGGTGCTTGCAACATAGTCAAAATCATTTGTTGCAGCATTCCATGTACCTGTTTCGAGGAAGAGGGTGCCGTCAAAAACAGTAGTTGTAGCATCATAACCCCTGTCGATAACAAAAGATTTGCCCAGAGGGGTAATTGTGAAACCTTCGGGAATCCCGTAACGTGAAGGAGGAGGATTGTACCAATCCATACGTTTGGTTGTATCCGACTGGGTTCCCCAATGTGAACGGCCATAGCTGTAACCGCCCCATGTACCGCTTCCTGTATAGGAAAGGTTGGGAATAAAATAAGTAAAATAAGAATTGGTAGGATCGGTGCTCCCGCCGGGGTTGTATAAGCCACCCTGGGGATAACGTCCTGCATCGGCGTAATAAGTACCGCCGTTATTCAGGACGGCTGCATAGATCTGGTAACCGAGAGACCAATCGCTTGCGGTTGCGCCATAATTCTGGGCATGGTCGAAAGCAATGTAACCTGAAAAACTCGGATGAGTCGATCCGGGACCCATACGATGGATCTGGCAGATTGCTTTCAGGTCATTATCAGCCCAAAGATGGTCATATGTAGCGCTGGCATAACCCCAACCTAAAGCGTTGGCAGCTGTACCCAGAGTAACGATATTAACTACATTGGCTGATTTGGTTTTATTAGGTACCGGTGTTACAACAGTTGATCCCTGCGAGGTAGAAACAGGATCAACTGAAATGGCGTTCTGGTTAGAGTATTTGGTCGGGGTGAAATTACCCTTCACTCTCACCTGAGCCTGAGAAACTACGGCCAGCCCTAAAACAAGGGTAAGGCCTAAAAGTAGAACTTTCTTCATTGTTCAGATTTTTGGTTTAACATTTCAGATTGATACTATATTTTTCGTTTGTTTTGAACTAACAAAATTAAACTAAATCATTAGAATCTGCAAAATTTTTTAAAATTTTTAAGAATTTCTTAATGGCCTCCCCTGATTGTCCTGTCTCTTGTATCCAGGAAAATAATCGCATAGCGCTGAATTTCAATATTTTAATTAAAATGCTTGCGGCAGGTCACATGCCTTTGGGCAAATTTCGCCCCCACCGATTCATGCAAGGCCCTCAAACGTCAATAATCTCCCAAAAAAACAAATCGCGATGCAGCGAAAAGCAAAATTATACATTTCCTTCATACATCCCGCATCGGCGCGAAGTGCCCTATCCCGCATCCCGCATCCCGCATCGGCAACGCGAAGCGTTGCCCATCCCGCATCGGCGCGAAGTGCCCTATCCCGCATCCCGCATCCCGCATCGGCAACGCGAAGCGTTGCCCA
>CAIRDP010000066.1 GCA_903877385.1 uncultured Bacteroidales bacterium | reverse complement strand
TTGTTTTTTAAGGTTTGTTGTTTGTGTTTGTTTGATGAAGCAAAGATAGGACGATCGTTACCCCCGGTTCAAGCGGTAATTTGTATGTGTAGGATTTTGGGGCCGTTTTGTAGATCCTTTGTTGGTATTTGTTCATCACTGGCAATCCTTTACCCTGGTTTTCATCTGATTTTTATGTATTTCGACTATTAGATTCCTTGAATATTGACGGTTATCTGAATGAATCACTCTTTCCATGACCGAATATAAACCTCTGTAAACCTGCTCATCCACGCATTTGAAATAGTATACTTTGTAAGCAGTTTCAAGGGGTCGGCATTCCTATTTTCCGTTTTATCCCTCGCTGCAAAGATCCGGGCAAGTTTTTCCTGGCAGTAACTGCTATTACTTTCCGATATTCCCTGCATATGCATCAGCATCAGATAGCGAAAACCTTCAGCAGGTTCGTTATGATCGGTATAATAATCAAAGGCTTGCATTGAGGTGGTTGGATTGCCTTTTCCCAACACATAGTCGTATACCGATGTTGCGGGGATCCCGAAATGGTACAAACTAAGGCTGGAATAAAGCTTTTCATTGGAAACCAGCAATTGAAACCCCTGGTCATAGTCCCCCTCAGCCATATATGAGCTCATTGTTTCAAGGGTTTTCTGGTATTCTGCCACATCAAGGTATTTTTTAACGGAATCTTTCAGAGAACTCATGTCCAGCTTGCAGTTTGACATCCGTCCCACCTGATCAATGGCATTCTGAAGCATCATAACACCTTTATAATACTGATGCTGTTCAAAATATTTTCCTGAACGGTCAGTGTATTGAGAAAGGCTATCCTCCATCTGTTTACAAATATTGTTTTCCAGTTGGGAACGATAGGATTCAAGGGCTTGCCTGAGATCAGGATCCTTATCAAGCCCAATTATCCTTGTAGTGGCGGTCGCCGCCTGCAGGAATTTGAAGGCTGAATCGGGATTATTACTCCTTATAAGCTGCTGCCCCTTGGAGATCCGTTCAAGAAGCCATAATTTGTATGAGCGATGATACAGGGAATCGCTTAAAAGATCAACTTTCAGGGATGATGCTGCGGCTGTTTTCCTGGCCTGTTCAAATTGCATGATGGCTTTTGCATATTGCCGGCGATGGTAGTATTCAGTTGCCACTGCGTTGATTTTCTTCACCACGGTTCCGGCAGAAGAAGCAAGTGTGTCACTGGTATTCTCTGTCCTGACAGCAGCCGGAGCAACTTTTGCGGAGACCGGTCCGGGAGCCTGGCTGATTAACTGGCCCTGAACCGGTTTAGATGAGAAAGCCCCGGGAACCTGGCTGGCTGCCTTGACAGGAACTGGTTTTGGCAGGGCAACCTGAACAGAAGTCTTAGTGGGGGAAGTAATTGCCGGAGCAAATTCGGATGCCTGGCCTCCCGTGATTTCAGACTGGAATTTTACTGCAGGTGCTTTTGCAATTGTTCCTACCGGGGAAGTCTTTAATTTTAATGGTATACTTGCAGGTACAGGAATCATCTTGACTTTTCCGAGAAGCGGCAGTTCGGGCCGAATCTCTTTCCTAATCAATATTGTCTGATTTGATTTGCCCTGCATTTGAACTTCCGGGGGGATAAGGCTTTCTTTTTTAACCTCAACAGGCTGCAGCACAAAATCAAGCCCGTCTACCACATCTCCGTCAATACTTTTCTTTATTGTAAAAGGTATATTTACAGGAACCGGTTTCATCTGAAGTTTATCAAGTTGAAGAGAATCCATTCGAACAGTATAATAACCGGGAGCAAGGCCCAGGTAACTGAAGAACCCTCCAGGCTCGGTTATTGTGCGTGCGACCATCACCGAATCATTTCGGTAAAAACAAACCACGATACGTCCCTGCCCTTTAATACCATGTGAACTTTTCAAGGATACAGTCCCCGATGCCTCACCTGCCACAGTTACAGGTATTTCTATCATTTTTAATGTGTTAGGCTCAACAGTGACTGCTAAAGTACGGTTACGGATCTGCCAGGCAATATTTTCGAAACTATTCCGGTTCAGCTCAATTACAAAAGTGACATAAGGCTCAAGATCAAGAATCCTCGTTACGGTATCCTTGTTGTCAACTTCGATCCTGCCGGCGTTAATGCTGAATGTAAGTCCGCCAATCTTGGGTTCCCCTTCATCGTGTTTCCCGTTTTGGTTGAGGTCAAGGAATGGAGAAAGCACAAGACCGCCTTTACCAACGTTAACCCGGTTATTGAAGTCGATATATTTTGATTTTGGATCGCAAATCAGGCTTCCTCTAGCCGACTGAAAGAGAGTAGTATACTGGTTTGACTGCTTTATAAGCAATTCTGCATGGGCGGCTGAGAAATCATACCTTAACCCGAACTGCACATTATAAACCCGGCTTGCAAAGATCTGTTCATATGACAAGGTCGCATAAAGCTGCTTGAAAAGTCTTTTTTCGAGCTCACATTTGGCCGAGATGAATTTCAACTGGTTATAGTCAAACTGTGCCTGGGGTGTTAGTGTGAAACCTGAACGGAACCGGAAGCCCAATGAAAGGTTGCTGTATACATTCGGGTAACCCGGGTTGGGGAAAATGGCGTAGGTGGTTAAGTTTGTTCCGACGCCCAGAACAGCGCCGGATAAAACAAATTCGGCAGTGGTATAATTTGTAGATGGTAAAATGATCTGGTCAACGGTGAGCCTTGCAAACAATGACAAGTTCTTTGCCCTGATCGGCATGGAGATGATCGCTTTACGCTCCTCAAGGTAGTTGAAGTTGATAGCAGTCTGGCCTTCATGATATTTCGTATAATCCAGTTCGAACTGAAAGCTGGAAGGGAGGGTATAATTGAGAATCCCTTTAAACCTGACCCCGTATGTGTATTCAGCCGAAATAAGGAGGCTGGAAGCGATTCGGAGAGACAGGTTGGCAAAGGGCATTACCGGGCCTGAAGTGACGGATGAGAGGTATTCGACACCGGCCCCAAGTGTAAGCCGCCTGGCAAGACCGTAATTCAGGTTGGCACGGGAATAAATACTGCCGAAGCCGTTTTCAACCATGCCTCCGCTGACGGTATATTCAATTTCATGAAGAGGCAGAAAATTATAAGGTATGTTGATGCTTTTTTCTTTGGATTTTTCCTCCCCCCAGGGGCCGTAAAAGCGGAGCTTAACCATTGAATTTCCATATACGAGCGGGACCTCGAATGTGAAAAACCCCGACGGATCCGATTTAACGAAATTGATCAGAACGTTGTTTACATACAATTCGACGATCCAGCCCGGTTCTGTATGATCACTCAGGGTATATGTTCCGAAGGCACGCCTGTATGTGGTTGGTGCATTTGTTAGTTGAGCCCCTATAACGGGGTTGTATATGGATGATGTAGCCTGGGTCGTGATCTTTCCGACTGATACCTGGCGCAGGGCAGAAATTGAATTGTTTGCCCATCTCCAGATGTAATACTGATCCCTTTCGGTAAAGGGCTGTCCATTGCTGTAATTCAGGAGGACATTAGTCTCACCTCCTGCCAGTATCCCACCAAGGCCTAGGTTTACCCTGACATTATATGGGCCCATGGTCATCTCTGTGGCAATCACCGACCAGTCGGCCATACCGAAATGCAGGAAAGGATACCTGCGTTTTAAAACCGTATCGGCTCTGCCTTCGCCTTTGAGATACCTTAAATTCCGGCGCATTTCTTCCTGCCTCATTTCCCTGATGATCGGAAGTTCCACTTTCGTGGTCAGGGTTATCAGCAGGTTCCTGAAATTAAATGTGCAATTCATTCCGAAAACTTTGCTCAGGACCGTGAGTGTCAGAAATATTCCCTCTTCAGTAACGACATCCTCGCCGGGCTGCAATTCAAAAACCTTATCACGAAAAGTGATGCGGTGTTGCTTCAGGTTGATAAGATAACCGGCATCCTGGGTGATGAAGAAACCGGATACAGAGTCAAAATCCTTGCTGCAGTTGTTTTTAATTTTCAGATAATCGAAAAGTTCGTTCAAAGGAAGGTATACTTCTTTTTCCTTTACAAGGGCGGGAATTTCAACATTCCCTAATTGTTGAATGTGGAGTGTTACTGAAATTTCTTCATAATCCTGTTGTTGTTCCTGAGAAAAGGCCATTGCCGGAAGAAAGAAACAGAAAAGCAGGGCGGGGAGGGAAACCCATCCTGCGGTAAAAAAGCGAAGCGGCAGATACCTTTTGATGAAGTTGTGTCGTCTATGGCTTCTCAAGGTATCTTTCCTTTTTGTTGCGGTCTATTACTGCTGATTGAACGTAACCGAAAAAGTGCCGCTATAGGCACCCACCGGATTAGCCCCCGGGTTTCCCACGGTAAGAATGCCCCCTATACTAACCGTCGTTCGGCCTGAAGGAGCTACGGTTGTTATAAAAGGTGAGACAGGATTGGAATCCCCGAGATGGAGTATCATTGATCCCCCGCTGCTCCCCGTCAGTACTGCATCGGTGCCGTTGGTTATTGTGACTATGGTCCCCACGTTGGCGTCAACCTGGAAGGTGGCAGGGTAAAACGAAAATCCCAGCATCAGCAGGTGAACATCTCCGGTGGCGGCTCTTGTACCATTGGCATACACGATAACCGTCCCTCCGGAAAAGCCCTGGTAAAATGCCCCGAAATTCATAGACTGTATTGAATACAGTTTAATTGGGCGCGGAGGTTGCGGTTGGGCTATTGATTTAACCGGCCCCGACAGGAAAATCATAATCCCGCAGATCATAAGGAGCAGGGGCCTGCATTTGATAAACGATGTTCTCGGAATGATCATAGCATGGATATATAGACTTTTTTTGAAATGGTTCCCGAACCGGATGAAAGACGCACAATATAGACTCCGCTGCTCAGGCCTGTTTCGATCCTGTATGTGCCGTTTCCCCCGAGTTCCATTTGTAACAAACTGCGGCCCAGGATATCATAAATTCTGATGCCCGTGCCGGTATTGGTCTCAAGATTGAGGTTGAGAAAAAGACTTCCTCCTGAACTGTACACAGTGAATCCGGACCCGGGGACAGGGTTATCAGTCAGCACCTTCTGGCTGAAAACCAGTGAAAAACGATTCTCGTATGAACCTGAAGAAAGATTCATGCTGAATACAGGAGTGTTCCTGAGATCATGGTACATCCCGGTTTGGCGGTCAAACAGGTAAATGTATAAACCGGCCGGGATCTGTTCAATGTCCATCGCATGAAACCCGACCATGCCGTCACGGGCCAGATTCATTCCGAGGGATATCACTTTAAGGCTATCGTGGGGAGCGGGGATCGCCCTGATTGAAAGCCGCTCTGCATCTGCTGAAACGACATACAAGTTCGGAATAAGATCAGTGGTGTTCATGAGTTTAATGGCATCCAGTTCGTTATCGAAAGCGGGGGTGGCAGTATCTTCAAAATACACCACGACAGGGTCCTGGAGTGAAGGCTGATCGCTGAACCCGGCTGAGAGACGGATCAGGGGTCCGGGGCCGGATCCCTCAGGTTTGTGAAATACGGGATTGAGGGAGTTGGTCCTTACGCTGTTATTGAAACCCAGGGACCCGGCAACGGGATACGTTCCATTTGACACATGGATGAAAAATCCCTGCATGGCCGGGATAATGTTGTTGGCAATGCCGTTGCTCGAAATCCCGTTAACATAGCTGCTGTACGTTCCGTAATACTGGTTTGTATCAGTAGCATCAAAATAATATATGGCATTATCGATGTTTGTTTTGGTCCAGCCGCTTGCAGCACTCCAGTCGATAGGAGACGGATATGGATTTCCCGCCAGGTTGAATCCAAGGGTATACGGGTTGTTATGATTATAAAGAGTTGGTGAGGTTAGTATACCGTTATTTACAGTTCCGCTAAGTGAAACCGTTACGGCCGAGCCTGAATTTCCCAGGTTTGCGGCATATCCCTGCATAGGTGAAAGTGAGTTTGAGGAAGCAGTATAGCTTATCCACCCATTGGACTGCTGGCTTTCGTCGAAACGGTAAAATGTAGGGAAAGTGGCCGAAAGGTTTACATAGCCTGAAAACTGTCCTACTGTTCCTGATAGGAAAGGTATGCTGTAATAGTTATATCCGTATGCAGTGGCAATATATCTCTGAATGGTAACATTACCCGAGACCTGGCCTGTGCCGCTGCCATCAATCAGCGCAGTCTTTGAGGAAGTTGAAAGCAGCGTTAAATTTCCACCAGTAACCAGTGTCCCGTTTGAGATTAAAAGTATTCCGGCCAGGCTGACGGCGCCTCCAAGAGTTAATCCGTTGGCACGGTTCAGGGTCAGGTTGTTCAGAGAAACGGCAGGCAATGTCGTACCGGCGCCGCTTCCTCCGACCAGGATATTGGATGAACCTCCACCGGTTAATGTACCGCTTGTTGTACTGATGGACCCATTGATGGTCAATGTATTTGCCCCGATCGTGAAAGAGCCGCTGGTCAGTGACAATGATTGTTCCACGCCAAGATTTCCGTTCAAGATTACGCCGGAACTGTTATTTATATTCAGAGATTGGATTGAATTATTGACAAACGCCCCGGAAGGTATGTTTTGGGAACCCGACCCGGCAAATACCACGACCGACGAGGGTGAAGTTGCATCGATCTGAGCGTTGTTTGTGAATGAAAGGCTTCCTGTAAGCGTAAGCTGGTAACCGTTCGTTACAAAATCCATTGCAGCCTGGGCGTTAATGATATTGCTGACAGACCTGTTTTTATCCAGGTAACAATGATTGGAAGGAGCTGCAGCAAAAGCAATAATTGAGCCGTCGGGAGGAACCACGCTGCCGGTCCAGTTGTCGGGGTCGGCATAATTGGTGCTGTTGGTACCCTGCCATACATAATTACTGCTTTCAAGTGCACCCATAATAGGAGGCGACCCCCTGGTAGTACCTGAATAATCGAGCAGGATGCCTGCAATCGTTAGCCCGGTCAATGTTGCTGATGGAAAATAGCTGACAGCGGTTGTGCCCCCGGGGCTAGCAAAAACAGGGTTTACCACCTGGCTGCTGCCGTCCAATGATGTAACAATTGGCAGCGAGGTCTTGTCAGCATTTCCGTAATAACCCAAAACCCCTCCCGTCCCCGAAATAAAATAATCATTATATGCCAGAGTCAGGTTTGTGCTCACCGAATAGCTGAAATAAGCAGCATAATGCTTGCTTGCCCCGCTGATTGTAGACCGTGCGTTCATGAAAATATTATCCCTGTAATCACGGGTATTTGAAGAGGCGTTGCTGTATAAGCAGTAGGATTTATTTGTGGCTCCCGAAGCCAGGCTCCCCCCGATATAAACCGTATTGAAATAAAGATAACATGTTTGTGAGGCTGCTGCGGCATCGTATATGCCAAAAACAGTCGTGGAGGTGTTCCCTCCCAAACTTATTATATTGTTAAAGTAAGTGGCAACTCCCGTTACAATCTTGATACCATAGATGGAAGCAGTGGTGGAAGAGGAATTCACTGAAAGGCTGCAGATAAAATTGCCAGAAACTACATTGGCTCCGGTACCGGCATTATAATTCACTCCTATTACATTGCTGGCAGCAGCGCTCGCACCAGTCACCGACAGGTTAAAGATCAGGTTTCCAGAAAGGGTGTTTACTCCTGAACCGCCGGTGAAATAAATTCCGAAAATATAACCGGTAAACAACGCATATGAATTGGATAAGTTATAGATTGTATTCAGGGTCACGGTTCTCAATGTGGACGCGCTCAGGGCGATTCCGCAGACTGAGGCTGTATTGGTGGCAGAAGTGTTGGCATTGGCAATGGATAAATTGTAGATTGTATTATTGGTGATTGTATTGGTTCCGTTCACTGAAGTAATGCCGTTAATAACTCCTGCTGTGCCCGTTGTTGTATTGGTTGTGGCATTTTGCAGGTTGGCGATTGTATTATTGTTCATGATGACATTGCCGGTTACTGCATTATAAATGCCGTAAACACTCTGCGCATTTGAGGTACTGGCCGAACCTGCGCTGATACTGTTTGCTGTTGATGTGCTTCCAATGATATTATTACTGATGGTGGTCGTACCCGCCACTGCAGTCGTATTTATTCCATAGAAATTACTTGCAAGGGTTGAGGCATTCGCTGCAATGACGGAGCCAATGGTATTGTTTTTACAGACGACAATTCCCGGACTGGCAATATTGATCCCGTACACGTTCGTACCTGTAGCCGCACCTGTCACCGTAATAGATCCTGTTCCGGTTGCAGCCCCGATGACATTACCTGTGGCCGTCCCCACATTAACATCTCCTGCTGCAATGCTAATACCCGTCCAGGCTGCGGATGAAGAATTGCTCCAGGATATATTCTGAATGGTATTCCCCTGGACATTGCTTGCCGTGCCGGTTCCAACACTCAGGTAGATGGCCGTGAAGGTACTATTGGAAGTGGTTTTCGTCCAGGCTGTCCCCCCGCATTGGGCTGCCGTACCGCCAATGTAATTCCCGCTTACAGTAAAATTAAGTCCCGATGCATTACTGATCTGAAGGACAACGTAAGAAACAGACCCGGTGGCTGCAAATGAGGCTGTTTCATAAAAGCTGTTTCCTGTGATAGTCCAGGCTGTGGTATTTGAAGAAAGGTTAATTCCGTAAGAAGCGGTTGCCTTGTTTAAAAAGTTGTAGACATTGTTGTTACTGATTGTATTCCCGCTGTTTGTGTAGGTCGCCGTCCCTGCCGAATATATGGCATTCAGGGGCCTGCTGGCATCCGCTGAATTGGTTATATTATTGTTAGTTATGGTGTTGTTGTCATTTCCTGTGGTTCCTGTTGTTGTACTGAAGAACAGAATACCTGAAGTAGCAGAGGTTTCAGAACCTTTTAAATTGCAATATTTTACTGTATTATTGCAGGCATCGTTGATAAACCTGATGGTGGATGTTCCAGCGGTAGCTGATGTGCTTGAGTTGGTGATGGTCAGACTTGCAACAGAGCCTGTTGCATTGACCCTTCCGTCAATGGTTATATAATCGGCCCCGCTTAAATCAATGATCGGAGTGGACAGGTTTCCCGTGATGCTCAGGCCGGTAACAGTGGGATAAATATTTACAGAAGTGTAGTTTGCACTTCCGGTCCCCGTCTGATTCAACTTTGCTGAAACAGTCTCGGTAGTGTTTGCAATAACCTGAAGTGTGATCGCCCCGGTAATCGCCCCGGTATTAATGGCGTCAAAGGCAAGCTTTAATGTGGTGTAATTGGCCCCGCCGGTACTACCAACCGTTTTGGTTGTCTGGGCATTTGCTTCCTGAACAGGGATCATAAACCCCATTGTTATTGACAATAACAACGTGCTGATCCATCTCATACTTCATTTTATTTATTGTTGCAGGTTGTTACTTAATGTAAAATCAATTCGGCATCAGCCATCTTTACAGATTTTGGCTCAGCCTGGGTGGAATATTCAACATATAACTTGCCCGCATGGTAATTAACCTTGTTGGCTTTGATCAGGTCAAACTGGAAATTCCTTAGTTTGTTTGGCGAATACACCGCAAGGCCTTTGATCATGCCAACTTGTGTGATCCTTCCATCAGCTGAGGTATAAGTTACAGTCACATCACCATACACAGAAAAATTCCCCGTACGGTTAAATGTCATTTTTAGCCTCGGGGTTGTATCGTTTACCATTTCCACGGCAAGATTTGAAAGGCTCACTTTGGTTGTGGATTCTCCGATACGGATAATTACAGGAATAGTAATGCCAAACACAGGTGTCAGCTTGACCGAAATGGTAGTTGTGTCCTTCTGGGTCTCTTCTTCTCCCAGTGGTTTTAAATTCGGTACCGCCCTGAAGTAAACATGCGAACGATATTCGCCGGGGGCAAGATCACTGGTCTTGGTCAGTTGGATCTTGACCACCTGGGCTTCATTAGGACCAAGAGAAACTGTGCGGGGGAAGAACCGCAGGTAGGGATCGGCAAATAACTGGCCTGAATCAGGTTCCGTGATGGTTTCGAACGCTCCGTCATCAGTCATCCTGATCCTGATTATTGAAATTACATATTTTGCCGTATCGGTCCCGGTATTGGCCAGGTTGAGTTCCATTGATTTTTTAGCACCTTCAAAAACGATCCTTCGGGGCGTCAGTAACAGATTTCCCTGGGCCATGGTTTGTGCCGATGGAATGAGCAGGGAAAGAGCCAAGCCTGAGAAAGCTGTAAAAAAATAAACTATAGCCCGGGTTCTGAGTGATTTTTGATTGAAAGCTGAAGTATGCATAAGTGGTAGTTTTGAGTTAAAGGTTTACAAACCTAAAATGAAAACAATCAGTTTATTACCATGCCGCGAATAAGTTATTAAATTGTTTTGAACAACTGCGGGATGTATAAGATGGTCATCCTCAGAGATGTTCAGTAACCATACCTTGTTAATTATAACTGAAAGTGATTGAATAAGTTCCGGTATAAATACCTACAGGATTATCGTTATTGGTACCGGCAATCAGGGATGCGCCGACCAGAACGACCTGGGAGCCTTTATCGGGAATAACAATTCCCATTCCCTGTGAAGGCAGAGATACCCAGTTAGTTACTGTCATGGTTTTGGAATTAGTAGTATTGGTTAGTGTGACAGGGCCGTTTGGCAATGAAATAGAAAACAGGGCACCGCTTTCACCGCTGATATAAAAGCTGGCGGCGTTATGAGTTCCTGAACCAAGGGCAATTGTGCCTGTGGCTGATTGTGTTCCCTGGGGAGTGATCGTAACCTGTCCGCCTGCCGACTGGGGGGCAAACCTTCCGAAATTAATTTGTGCTGTTTCCATAGCAGCAAGGGAGGAAATAACTTCAGCTGTTATATGCCCGGTGACTCTGACCTGGGCTTGCAGCGAATTCAATTTAAAAATCGGAATAACTATAAGAATTATAAACCAGACGGTATGTTTTTTCATTTTTCAAAACAATTAAGAACATGAGGGTTTAAAAATTCTACTCAGTATAAGCAAATATACTAAATTTTCCAGCTTTTGCCAAGAAATATCTTATTTCGAAAGAAAGATCTCTTCTCTTTCTGATTGGCAATTAGTTATAATTAACTGTAACGGTAAATGGAGTGGATGAAGTGTATGATCCTGCAGCCTGTGATGCGCTCACATTTAAGGTTGCGCCAACTTTCACTGTCTGGGTTCCGCTTCCATTCAAGGTCCCTGTTGTGGCAGGGTTACTGGTAAATGTGCTGGCGGTCATGCTGTTTGCTCCGCTGGTAAGAGTGGTTGCCGACCCCGGGAGAGTAATGGAATACGTGTAATTGGCGGCACCGGTAACATTAAATGATGCAGCAGTCACAGTACCGGCAACAGCAGGCAGTGTGACTCCACCCGTCGAGGTACGTGATCCGGCAGTTGTTAATACTACTGTTCCTGCAATAGTGTTGATTGCAACGTTTCCGAAGTTGATGTCGGCTGTTTTGGCAATAGTGATCGGAGTTACGATAGTGGCCGAAGAACTGCTGGTTGCAGAAACCTGGGCGAAAAGACTGGTCGAAAGTCCAATCAGGATTACTGTGAGGGCGAAGAATCTGATCTGTGTTTTCATATTATTTTTGGTTTTAATTTTCTTTCAGGTATTTGAGGTGAAGTAACGTTTTTATCAAAGAACCTGACACAAAAATACTGTAATACCACAGGGTGATTCAAGCACCAATTTGTAAGTGTAGATATTCGGGCTTGATTTGTGACCGTTGAATTTGTATATGAGACAGGGATCAGGTCAAAATTTTCTGGATTAATAAAAATGAGTTCACCTGGCCCGGTCATCTTTAATACAATATATAATTTAATCGCTCCCGGTAAATTGCCCGCCCTCTGGGGCGGAACCCGGGTCCGGGGCTCTGCTTTGGGGTTTATACCGGTTTATTGTGCCGAATACCAGATAAACCTTTAAACAATGTACTGGTATATGGCGAGTGGGATTGTGAGTAGGGTTTACAATTGCCTGTTTCCGATGAAAACCAGGGTAAAGGATTGTCAGTGATGAACAAATACCAACAAAGGATCTACAAAACGGCCCCAAAATCCTACACATACAAATTACCGCTTGAACCGGGGGTAACGATCGTCCTATCTTTGCTTCATCAAACAAACACAAACAACAAACCTTAAAAAACAA
>CAIRDP010000065.1 GCA_903877385.1 uncultured Bacteroidales bacterium | reverse complement strand
CGGCTTGCTGATCAAATTGTACCTCGTGAACATACCAAGGCTTCTCTACCATCAAGGCTTTCGCGAACAAATCCTTTTGGGTTAACATCGGATAGCTATGTTTGTTTCTGTAAATTTACCCACTTACTTTTATAAAGAACCGAAAAAGGGCTTGCCGACAATGAATCCGTAATAAACACTGATAGTTTTATTCTGAAGCAGGTTTTTTCGAACCTTATTGAAAACGCTATCAAATACACGCATTCCGGTTTTATACATTTCGGTTATCACACTCCTGTAAACGGCACTGTCATTTGTTTTGTAAGAGATAGCGGGATAGGCATCTCACATGAAAATCAGAAAGTTATATTTGAACATTTCAGGCAGGCAGATATTGCTGATATAAATAAATACGGGGGAACCGGCCTGGGGCTATCCATCTGCAGAGGCTCGATCGCCCTGCTTGGAGGGAAAATATGGGTGGAGTCGGTTGATAACGAAGGAAGTACATTTTATTTCAGTTTCCCATTCGAGTTTGATAATGTAAAACCGCCGCCAGGGGATGTTAAAAGTGAAATAACAATCGTAAATGATACCATGAACTGGTCGGAGAAAAGGATACTCCTGGTCGAGGACGAGATGACAAATATGGAATTTCTCCAGATCATACTGGGCCGGACCCAGGTAGAAATGAGTACTGTATTTAACGGGAAAGAATTAAGGGCAATGTATGACAAGCTTGATTCGTTTAACCTGGTATTGCTTGACATCAGGTTGCCTGATGCCAGCGGATGGGACCTGGCCATGGAGATCAAAGCGCTGCGTCCTCAATTGCCGATCATCGTTCAAACAGCATTTGCAATGCCAACCGACCGCAAGAAAAGCGAGGATCTAGGTTGTGCCGGTTATATTTCAAAACCAATCCGGAAGTCGGCACTCCTGAAAATCATTTCAGAAAACATATTATAAAACAAAATGTTCTTGGCCGAAAGTAGTCTGAAATAATTTTGGATGGCTTTGGTCTATTGAATAATTTTGCGGAATGCTACAGGATTACTGCTGCATTACTGTACTAAAAACCATTCAAACCCTTACTAAAGATTTAATTTCGTGAACTACTGCCTGCTGAGGTTGAAATCATTTATCTTTTTAATCATTTTACTGTTTATTACTGCTTCCCTGTATGCGCAATCAGCAGCTCCTCCCATAAGCGGAAAGATCAAAGGTGTGATCATGGACTCAATAGCAAGGGCCCCGGTTGAATATGCAACCATTGCATTATACCAGGAAGTGGGAAACAAAATCCTTTCGGGCACCACTTCAGGACCTGACGGGGATTTTATTATCGAGAAAATCCCCCAGGGTACATACAGGATTGTAATAGATTTTATTGGCTATACAAGGAAATCTGTAAGCCAGGTAAAAATTAACGGATCTTCGGCGCTTAACCTTGGGACAATCCTTTTATCACCTTCGGTAACCACATTAAAGGATGTTTCGGTGGTTGCCGAACGCAGTATTATTGAGAACAAAATCGATAAACTCGTCTATAATGCCGAGAATGATATTACATCACAATCGGGTGTTGCCACCGATGTGCTTAAAAAAGTACCCCAGGTCACTGTCGATATAAACGGGAACGTTGAATTACAGGGAAATTCGAATATCCGCTTCCTGATCGATGGCAAACCTTCAACAGCTTTCGGGAACAATATTACGGATGTGTTGCAATCAATCCCTGCAAGCCGAATTCAGAGCATAGAAGTGGTGACGAGTCCCGGGGCCAAATATGATGCCGAAGGAACCGGGGGGATTATTAACATAATATTGAAAAAAACAAGCATTAAAGGGGTGAGCGGAAACACTTCCCTTTCGGCAGGAACCCGGCTTGAAAACGGATCTTTCAACCTTAATGCACGTTCGGGCTCGGTTGGGTTCAACGTTTATGTGAGCGGTAATGCCCAGTTACCTTCAACGACACTGAACTCCATGGATCGCTGGTCAAACGATTCGGTAAGCCGCACCCATATGACCCAGGACGGCCGCAGTGATTTCAAACGGTATGGTTTTCAGGCCGGCTTAGGATTTGACTGGAATATCAGCCCAAAGGACAATGTCACGCTTTCGTTCAACTACAATTACAATGGTTCGAACTCGAAAAGCCTGACCAACCAGCAGATGATTTCATATGATACGACAGGAAAACAGTTAAGCAACCAGTCGAACATACTTACATCAGTGAATGATTACAGCAGCCAGACCTACGACTGGAGCGTTAATTATAAACACAATTTCCAGGGGAAAGGCCATGATATTAACTTCCTTTATACTTCAAGTTATTCCGAAAATTATTCTTCTTACCAGCAAACCCAGGAACAGGCAAATCCCGATTCCATACTGTCGGGATCCAAAGGGACTAATCCGGGCAATAACAGGGAAACCGACTTGTCGCTGGACTACTCCCTTCCCATTGGCGGGAAAGCAAACCTTGAGATGGGCAGTAAAGCGGTGCTTTATGAGCTTAACAGCGTCACCAATGCATTCTCATTTACCCCGGTATCCAATGAGTATCTTCCCGACAACCTTCAGTCCTACACCCTGAAGTACGACAGGAATATTTATGCTGCTTATTTCTCGGGAAGTTTTTCTCTTTTCCACTGGCTAGACCTGAAACTTGGCTGCCGTTACGAATACACCCAAACAAAGATCAATTATACCAATAATCCCAATGTCGACATTCCCGATTACAACACATTTGCACCTTCGGTAATCCTGCTGCATACTTTTAACAATAACCAGGTATTGAAATTCAGTTACTCATACCGGATCCAGCGCCCCGATTACAGGGATCTGAACCCTTTTATCAACCTAAGCGACCCGCATAATATCACTACCGGCAACCCGGGTCTGCAGCCTGAACTGGTAAACGGCTTCGAATTAAATTACAGCAAAACCTTTCCTAAGGGCGGAAATATAAACGTGGTTGCATTTTACCGGAGGAACACCAACGACATACAGTCGTTTGTCACTTATTACCCTGCTTATAAGATAGGTGATTCTGTTTATACCGATGTAACTGTGACAAACCGCGAAAACATCTCACTGGAACAAAGGGGCGGAGTAAATCTTTACGGTTCATTCACACTTGTAAAAGGGCTGAATCTTCGTTCCAACATTTCTGTTTATGACAGGTATATAGTCAATACGAACGGAGGCAACAGTACAATCAACAGCATAGAATACAGGATTAACCTTAACCTTACTTACCAGCTCCCCTGGGACCTTGCTTTTGAATTCTTCGGAAATTTCAACTCACCCAGAACCGGAGTGCAGGGGACTGTTCCATCCTTTACTACATACAGCCTGGCTGTAAGAAAGCAAATGTTAAAGAAAAAGATGAGTATCGCTATTACTGCTACAAACCCGTTCAATACTTACATAAGCCAGAAAACCAGCCTCACGGGCGACAATTTCACCCTGTCTACCCTGCGACAGGTGCCCTACCAGTCTTTCGGCCTTAATTTCACTTTTAAGTTCGGGAATGTTAAATTTAAGCCTAAAGAAGAAGAGCATAACGATGTAAACATCCCGACGGAATTTTAAACACGACTCAGTATTGTGGTAAAACATATTGCATAAACCGGATGCCGTAAATGTCCTATATTTGTACAGTGCAATAAGCTCTTCATTAAAAACGAGTTGTATATTAAACGGGAAAGGCGAAAACCGAAAAAAGAGTAGTCACAATTAACACTTCAGATTATGCATTTATTAGCCATATCCCTGCTGACCATACTGGCCGGTACCCTCTTGCTTGCAAAATTCAAAAAAGAAATGCCGGGAAAATTCTTTGCATTTATATCCTGGTTCTTTATTGTAGTTGGCTTCGCCCTTTTCATTGGTTTTATTGCAGGTGGCATTTGCAAAATGGCACATCATGGTTTTCATGGCCGTCCTGATTTCCGGTATGAGATGATGATGAAAGATTTTCATCATGGTATGCCGGGCGGATTTTGCTGTCCCAAAGGCATGGATATGGGAATGTGCAAGGGAGGCCCGGCAGGTATGCCGAATGACAGTATGATGAAATGCTGTCCAAAAGGCATGAACCAAGGGATGTGTTCAGGCAAACCGGGATGCATGCCAAAGGACAATATGATGAAATGCTGCCCTAAACACATGCAGTGTGATTCTGCAAAAGTGCCGGCACTGAAAAAATGAGCTGGTAAAATGGTTATTTATTGCTACTTACAATACTCTCTTCTGATAAGAGTACGGGGATGAAACCAGGGACAGGGTTCCCGCTTCCGCTGTCGAGGTTGTATTGAAATAATGACACTACATCCAGATCCGAACCTGTCCATTCCCCTGGCTTTATAACCAGGAAAGTTCTTACCTGCTTGCTGCATAAATCCTCATTAACCCAGGAACCGGTGTTTGCATAGATGCCCCTGTATTCTTTTCCATCAGGATAGACTTTAATCATGGGATTATGGGTATGCCCGAAAGCAACTATTTTAAAGATCTTTGGAGCTGCAGATTCCATATATTCATATCCTGCAGTAAATGACAGATCGCTGCTGCCATTCAATATTGCCATCAATACCGGCATGGAAACCGGGACAGCATTCCTGGTTTCAGTGGCTGGCCAAACATCTTCAATGTTCGCAGCATACATATCCCTGGTCCCGTTGAAGCTTAGAAGGTTCTGGTAGTTGTCAATTCCGCCCATAAGTATATTGGAGGAATCCGCTGCAACGGTAAGTGAGTAATGAATCTTAAGATATTCATAAGCAGTAGTCCAGGCGGCAAGAAATTCAACCTGTCCATTACCATATTTAAGGTTCTGTATTTTATTACTGCCATGTTCCATTAATCCTTCCGCATCAAGCCTGGAGATAAAATATCCTGGAGGCAGGATATGCCCGGGACTTGAAAGTGGCTGCGGGCAATTGAAAAAATCATACCGGTGACCATGTTCCATAATGATCTCGTTTAACGGCGAATAATGCCCGAGCCCCGTTGAATCTCCCTGCCAAATAACTCCCGGGATGATTTCCTGGAGGATATCCTTTGTAAGAAGCATGTCATGGTTCCCGGGAATGTAGACCAGCTGGACAGCTCCGCCTGATGCAATGGCTTTTAATTTATTGATCACATTGATGTTTACAGATGAATTTGCTATTGAAAGGAAGTAATCCCTTGAATTACTTATCCCCGATGCAGGATCAAACGGTGAAATACGGTACGGAACCACCCATTCATCGAAAAGATCTCCAAGAATGACAAGTTGCCTCACCTGCTCATTTGCAATTACTGCATCAAGCAGGCTTTCCAGGGCCGCAGCATTCTTACTGAACCAGCAATACCCTAAGGCCACCGATCTCGGGTCCCCCATATGGATATCACTTATGCAAACAATGGAATTCCGTTTGGTGGTATCGTTATCAATAAGAAGATGTCTTGTGCTCGTTCTTACCTCGATCACCGTATTAGACGGAAGTGTCAGGCCTGAAGTTGACTTCAAGGCAGCTTTAATGCTGACCATGTATCTCCAGCCGGCATTCAGGAAAAACCCAGGCTTGAAGGCCATAATAATTTTTCTCCCGTATGTCGCTATTTTAAATACCGAGTTCAGGGTCCCAAACTTGTCCGAAAATGAAATATTCCCTTGTACGGAAGAAGAATCGAGAATGGCATTGAAATCTAATTCTACCGACCGTTCCCTGAAATCAAGCGGATAATATAATTCGTTCTGCATAACCGATCCAGGGATACTCACAGTAAGGTATATGGGTTCAGGTTGTGGCTCTTTTTTTTTGCATGACTGAAATAAAACCAACAGGCCGCCTATGGCCATTACCAAAAAAAACGAAAAAGTACGAGCGGGTTTCATAATTCGTTTTGTTTAATTTTTTATAAAAAAATCCATTTTATCAGGTAAAGCTTTAACGTAAGGATATATTAATAATTCAACGCAGTCCACAAGCAGACAACGAATTTAATTAATTATGTGAATCAAGGGTCAAAACCAATTTCAATGTTTATCCAAACATCTATTTCTATGAGACCCCGTATTCTTTTTTGTCTTATTGTTTTCAGGATCAGAAACCTTTAATCCTTATCTCTTGGCAGGATTCAAATACCTGATCGAAAATTTCCCTTGCCTGCGGCATCGGAAATCCGGTAAGTTCCGCCACTTTATATATATCGGAACGTGAAGGGTTCCCCGCCCCTGCTACCATGGTACTATGAAACCCGTTAAATCCCAGGCTTTTGACAAGGTCGTAGGCAGGACTAAGCCTCCATCGTCTATCATCATATATGAAAGAAAAATTTTTAGCATGGTCATCCCGGTTCCCGGTAAGCACATTAAAGACCATTAAACGGTACATCTTGCCTGCTTCCTGTATATCGGCTGTAACAGCCATAACGGTTTTAATCAATGAAGTATAATCCAGGGAAGGAAACCTGAAACTGGCATACAGCAAACCACTTGCCGAGTGAACATGGATATGGCGACCCTCCATCCTGTCGAAACGTCTGACTCCAAAATATTTTCCTGAAAATAATCTCGTCTTCGGCATGTTGATCCCACATTTCCGGGCAACGACCGAGTATTGGTATTCAA
This sequence comes from uncultured Bacteroidales bacterium, assembly GCA_903877385.1. Taxonomy (GTDB): domain Bacteria; phylum Bacteroidota; class Bacteroidia; order Bacteroidales; family FEN-979; genus CAIRDP01. The sequence continues at coordinate 14,590 of CAIRDP010000065.1, read as the reverse complement.
GTGCCCCGATATCGGAGGGATCAGAGGATGCGGGAAATTTAACCAGCCATTCCATATCATCTATACTGATCATCACTTTCGGCCTGGCCCCACCCGAGGATTCGCCCATGCGGATGAGTTGCTCCAGCCCGCTGCTTTTTTCTTCTTTCAGTATTTTTTGAATTTTTAATGCAATCTGATCAAGATCAGGGTTTTCATGAATGTGCTTTAACCCCTGATCCGGCTCATACAAAAGTGCCCCCATTCCATTATTCCCCACGAGTGTAAGGCGGTCAAGAACACTCAGCCTTCCAGGTTCAATGCCCTGCTTACTCAACCAGCGGTCAATAAGCAATGTTCCCCAGCCGTCGGGCAGGCTGTCGCTGAATACTCCGAACAACCCATCAAATGGATCCCGTTTTGCTTTAAACAATCCGGTTTGGAGTGGCAGGTGAAGAGGGGAGATGGAAAATCCATGCTTAAGCCACTGATCGCTGTATTCAAAGACGGAAATCCCGTCGGGCCTGAGTGCAATACGGCCAACGGGGATACTCCCCATTGATACATTGATAGTCCTTACCGTTTCAAAACTTTTTCCTGCCACGCTGCCTTTTTGTTTCCTGTTGCTTTCTGATCACATCATCAACACTTCCAAATTCTTCCTCGGGAAATAATGCCGTGAATCCCTCGCCTGCGCCAAGGGCAACTGCAAGCATCAGCAAATGTTTCAGTGAAATTTCACCTTTGGATTCGAAGCGTTTTAAACTTCCCAATGAAACCCCAGAACGCGAGGCGAGTGCTTCCTGGCTGAAATTATTCGCCAGCCTTCGTTCACGCAACCTCACCGATAGCAATTTTGCCAGGGCAGCAGGGTTATAGAAGTCCAAAAAATCAATTTCACCGGATAACATATGGTCTGTTCAAAGGTAAATACAAAGTTAATGAATAATATATTATCTGCAAAAGAATTAATAATTTATCAAATAATAAAATCAGATGGGCAGTCTGTTCCTGCCAAGACCGGTCAGTGCGATAGTTTTTTTTCCCACTCAGGACATATGTGGAAGAAACGCCGGCTTTGACAAGCCTTCGCCGGAATGACTTGATCATCTCATTTTATTGATTGCTAACATGGTAATATGGTCAATATAAATCGGCAGCAAGTGGTCACTGACGGCGGCCTGTCCAGCGCATAACAAATATACGAAAATGCTGCTTTTTTTTGCTTTCGATTGCAAAATAAATTTTTAGGATAGGGCATAAAAAGAGCCCCGTCAACCTTGTTTTCCTTAGGTTTACGGGGCTTTTGCGAAGAAATCGGGTGCAATCTGCTGTGAGCGGTAAATGGGACTCGAACCCACGACCCCCAGCTTGGGAAGCTAGTTTGCATGTTTGAATTGGCTTATTTGACGGGCTTTTCATGATAGTTTTATTTTTTTGCACATTTATTTGCACAATTTCAGGAACACTTTTCGGCATCTGTTTACTTCGAAATACCTGTAAAATATGGGCCTCGAACCTAAGACGTACATTTTCATCTTCAGTTCGAATGGCCTTAAACAGGTCCGCAAAATGAATCCTCCGGTTTTGCAGGCCGGAGGACCCATTTGACCTTACCCCCAGATTTGATAACGGGGAATATCGTTTAACAGGATGAAGTTGCGAAGTTCCCGGGCTGTGGCAAACTTATACATTGCTGAAGTTTTGCCGTTGGGGGCATAGATATTTAATTTGAAGATGGCGCTGGGCTTTTCGCCTGGGCAGAATGAGTTGATGGCCTGCTCCATGGCCTGGCTGGCCTCATTGGTTTCAAATGCCGGCAGGTATTGGCGAATGATTGGGTAATGCTTGCCTGATTTGGCGTTTTTACTTGAATTTGTTTTTGCTTTCATGTGAACCTCCGCTTTTATGGTTTGTAAATGGATTATGCGATAAATGAAAATCTTAGGCAACTCATAAGCGGAATAAATTTTCATTATCAAGGCTGCCGGTCATTTTTTTACCCGGAAGAAATAGAAGAGTCAAAAAAATGACGGCACCCGAAGGGCCTGGCCTTGAGAATTAAAATTTATGAAGCTAGCTTGCGTAAGATTTGCATTGAAGCACTGGCAGAAGCAATACTATTCGCTAATTTCGCATAGGACTAAATAATATTCACTGATGAAGGGAAACCCAGTATAGGTTCGAACACCAAAACAAATGGATGATAAGCAGATAAAATCAATAATTGCGTTAGGTGAAGGCTATCAGGCTGAATTTAAAATCAGCGTGCCTTCAAAAGTAAGAGAGCTTACCGAAGAAGTTTGCGCATTTGCCAATTCCGCCGGAGGAGTAATCTTGATTGGAGTAAACGACCATAATCAAATTCACGGATGCTCCATTGATAATGCAAAACGATCGGCCATTCATAACTCGATCGGCGAAATATCACCTAAGATCAGTTGTTCCCTTGAGTTTGTAAAAGTTGATGGTCTTGAGATTGCAGTGTTGGAAGTTAACTCAGGTAAAAACAAACCCTATGTTTTTTCAGGGGCTATTTATGTGCGCCAAGGACCTAATACCCAGAAGCTGACCACAGCTGAAGAAATGCGCGATTTCTTTCAACAAGCAGGTAAAATATACTTCGATGAAGCTCCGTGCGGAGACTTCAATGTCGAGAAAGACCTGAATACGGACAATTTGAAATTGTTCAGGCTGGAAGCCGGATTTCCAACATTTATCAGTAAAGAACAATTGTTTCTGAATCTCCAGTTGTTCGAAGATGATCAGATAATGAAAAGCGGCGCGGTCCTGTTTTTCGCAGACAAACCTGAAATCTTTTACCCACAAGCAGTCATACGCTGTATTGCTTTCAGAGGCACCGATAAAAGGTTCATCAGCGATGACAAAGTATTTGGAGGACCCTTATATCAGCAGTATCTGCAAGCAATGAACTGGCTGCGGGGAAAGATCAATATATCTTATGACATTGAGGGCCAGGGAGGCGGACCCCGAAAAGAAAACTGGGAGATACCCGAAACAGTATTTAAAGAGGCCGCTATTAATGCACTTTCACACCGCGATTACTATGAAAAAGGGGCTGTAACTACGATTGAAGTTTTTGATAACAGGATCGAAATATCAAATCCGGGTGGCTTATTATCGGCCATCAGGCATGAGTTCGGTAAACGAAGTATGTCAAGAAACCCATTGATATTTGGCCTCTTTGAACGAATGCACCTGGTAGAGAAAATAGGTTCCGGTGTACCCAGGATGAAGGAACTAATGGAAAACAGTGGCCTTACTGCGCCGGAATATCATCTTGAAGGGATGTTCACCATTGTTTTACGGAGGGCTTTTGATTTCGAAAAGTGGGTAGAAAAGTGGGTAGATACTTTAACCGAAAACAGAATCCTCATAATAAAAAACATTCACAAAGACCCAAAGACATCAAAACGAGATTTACAGAAAACACTGGGATTGAGCGCTACTGCCATTGATAATAACCTCAATTTTCTGAAAGATGCAGGATTAGTGGAACATATAGGACCAGACAAGGGAGGGGAATGGCGAATCAATTACATAGCCCCAGGTGGGTAGAAAGGTGGGTGGAAAAATATAATACTCAACACATCATTATTTTCTATTAAGAAAAATAATCATTTCGAATATGCTGGATGAACTAGGAAAATATAAAGAGAAAGACCATTTTTTTTACCAACCTAACGAAGCACTGGCTATGGCATGCAATGCTCCTAATGATAAAAGCGGTGTTTATGTGGTCTATGCGTTGAAAAACGGAAAAATAGAGCTGATCTATATTGGGAGATCTGGTAAGAAAGAGGCAAACGGTAAGATTTCTATAAGGACTGCAGGATTGGGAGGCATAAAAGACCGGATTGTCAATGGACATCAATTTGGAAAAACACCAAGATATCTATCCTGGCCAAGACAAATGAAGATCGAGAAGATTGAAGCGCTGGATGTATACTGGTATATTACACACGGGCCGGAGTATTGTGATTGCCCAGATAAAATTGAGAAAAGCCTTCTGAGGAAGCACCTTGATATTTATGGCAGATTGCCAAGATGGAATAAGGAAATCTGAGAACAACATATTGCTCAACGGCAGAGAAACCCACAATTAAGAAGAAAAATCATTACTCTGAAAGGCGAATTTCAAAACGATGTCCGACATGAGCTGAGAGAAGCTCCAAAAGGTTATCCGCAGTCATTAACTTTCCATCCACTATAAAACAGGGACTATCATCATTTTCATTCTGAGATATTATTCCTCGGAAATAATCATAGTTCATCATTTCAAAAGGATCTTCAGAGGAACTGGAGAAATACTTCGTGTTTAATTCCTGACGAATGAGCTCACGAAGCCGGAGCCAGGCCATATGCTCGCTTGAGCCGTCATACATTTTATAATGACGAGCCGTTGCAGAATCGGAGACCTCTTCGGCATAAATCGTAACAATACCCGGTTGTTTGTGGATATAATACTTGAAGATCACAGAATTTCCGGAAAAATCCTGGAAGGTTTCATCAGGAGGGAATTTGGACATGATTATATGGTTTGGGAACAAAGGTAAGGGAATGGGAAAAAGCGGTTATAAAAAAATCAAGCCTTTTGAAGAGTGAAGGATAATCGAGATAGAGGAAAAAAGATCGGAAAATATACAGGCTATGACCGTTTGAACCTAGAGATGATATAGATTACCAGGATGACGATAATTCCGAGACCGATGATCAACCATGGGATTTTACTAATGAAGTTGTCGAGTTTATCGGTCTGGACATACTTGATAACCTGAATTGGAATGTGGTGGGTTTTGTAGATGGTATCAGGGAGGGTTTTGCTTTGGATGTAGATGGTATCGCGGAGGCGGTGGATTTTGACCTGGAGATGGTCTTTGTGGAGGGTGACGGTGTCGTGGAGGGTGCTGAGGCGGAGGATGGTGTCGGTTTGGATTTGGGGGATAGGGATGGTGTCGTGAAGGACCAGTGTATCGGGGGTTTTTAACTCGGGATGAAAGGCAAGCAGGCGGCTGAGGCGACGCTGGGGGCTGCAGCTGGTGAGAAGGAGAATGAGGAGGAATAGAGTGGTGATGGGTTTCATGGAGTTGGGATATTGGATACTGGATACTAGATGCTGTATAAGTTTATTATAGGAAATCGTTGAGGCGGTTGAACCAGCCGCGTTCGAAGCGTTTCTGGGTGGGATCCTTTTTGATGATATTGAGGATGAAGCATACCCGGGCATTGTAAATCTGCATGAGGAATTTATTTGGGTTGACGTTGTTGAGGCGCTGAAGGGTTTGGGGCCCGACAATCCCATCTTCGGGAACTCCGAGGAGGCGTTGTGGGATGCTGATGCCCCATTTCCCGGAACACCATAACCAATCAACCAGGATTTCAGCCAGAGGCTGATTGTTGATCTCATTGGCACACCAGCGGTTCCAATAGGCTATCCGCAGTAATTCTAATACATCATCTTTGGTAAGCTGATGGAGGTCGTCGATATCGATATCGCCATCTCCATCTTTGTCGTAGCCGATCTGGCGCCAGGTCGAAAGGGTTATACCCATGTTGGTGGGACCGCCATGATCCTTAGGATCGTTTGTGAAAAGGCCTTCCCAGTGGAAGAGCTTCGGGGCGAAGAGGTTGAGGGTTGCCATGGTGTTGATTTTTGGGTGCTGGGTTACTAGGTTGCTGGGTTACTGGGATACTGGGTTACTGGGTGTTATCGCCTAGGGGTGATTTTGAAAACTGTGTCGCGGACGTAGAGGAGGCCGAGGATGGTTGGGAAGAAGGCTGTGAATTCGCCAAGGGTTATAATTTTGAGGAATAACAGGGTAATGGCGACGATGAGGAGGAGAATTCCGAGAAGGGAAGTCTGCCAGTGGGTGAAGATTCGTGTTTTCATATTGCTGGGTTTGCGAAAATGTGATATTTACTTTGAGTTGTTGCGGAGGTAGATTTCTATCTCATCGATCTTGCGGAGGATCTCCTTGGTATCGGATTTGAGATCAGAGCGGATGGTTTCGAGGTCTTTACGGTTATCGGCTTTGTGAAAGACGAGGTCCTGCTTGAGGTTGGAGAGTTCGACATTGATTTCGGCAAGCCGGATTTCCATATGAACCCAAATGGAAATAATTGCAACCAGGAATGTAAACAAGCTTATGGCTTGCGGGAGTGGTAATCCGAAGATTGTGTATTTAGTCCCCATGGCTTTGAAAGGTTTTAAACATTACGTTTCGGAATAGAAAGCGACTTCAACGAATTCGATGAAGGCGACCCAGCGGATGGATTTGTCGGCTTCACCGGTGACGGTGATTTTAAGAGCACCATTTGCGGTATCGGCGATGACTGCAGCATCCCAGGCCGGGACGCTTTCGGCAATGACCGTTTTGGTGATGGCGCCGATAATCGCGGTGGAGACGGCAGTAGCTTTCTTCCTGATAAGACCTTTGAATTCATAAGCCGCACCTTCAGTCTGGTCATCATTGGAAGCAACGACCATCACCCGGAATGCATTCATCTTGTTGTCTTCCAGGGTAACATTACCTTCTTCTCCAACGAGAAGCTGTTGAGGGCTTTCATCAAAGGTTACAACCCTGGCCATGATGTTAGTGTACTGGGCCTCCCCTATTTCACTCGGATTGGCGAACCCTCCGGATGCTTTTGCATGCTGGAAATTATTATACGCACGAGCATTCATCCCTTCGGCATGGGAATAATCGCCGGCACACTCATTCAAACTTCCTTCGGCATGGCCACAAAAGCCTGAAATGACATTTCCATCACCTTCGGCAAAACCAGATTCGGCTGAGATTACATGGCTAGAACCAAATGAAGTCGACTTATTACCACTTATCGTATGGAGGTCACCGGCCGACATACAGTGATCCGCCGTGACTTCATTATGTTCACCAGAAACCAGGCAAAACTGACCGCTGACCTCATTGTGAGAACCAGCTGCAGCCATGGAGTTGGCCCCGGAAACCTTGTTATGCTGTCCGCCCCCAATAAAAGAACCTGCACCACTGGCAATGCGATCGACAGCTTCACGGGTAAACTGGAAATCGGTTGCATTGGCGCCACGGGCATTACCCGCATGAGAACCTTCGGACAGGACGCCTTGGACACCCTTGGTGTATTTAGAAAGATCCTGATCACCGGTATTGTTACCGGAAACAGCATCAAGAGCATTCTTGTTTGCATGTGAATGATCAAGTGTATTCGCATGCTTCTTGGCAATGGCATCATCATAATCGGTCTGGGTTCCGAAAATAGCCTTGACACAGGGGCCGGTTGAGGCCAGAAGGTTGAGAATGCCTAGATTATCAAGCCAGGTGCGGATTGTGCCGGCTCTTGGACGAGGAGGGGCCGTGGATAATGGGGTGTAATCTTTATAGGTTGTTGCCCCTTTGTTGAGGCGGCCAAGGAGGAAGTATTTGGAGAGACCCATGGTGGTTGGTTTTAAAGGTTAATGATTCAGGATGCAGGATGAAATTTATGTAGCGAAATAGCGAGGTAACGAGGTAGCGAAATAAGAGACCATGTCGAGAATATTTTAGTTCATTGAGATACGGAAACCGTTTATCCTTCTGGAGTTGGGTTTCTCGTAGAGGGTGTAGTTTTGGCTGATGACGTATTCGTAGAGAAGGACTTCTTTATACTTTGCAAGAAGAAGGACTTCGCGGAGGGCATCACGGCGATGATCTTTAGGCAGTAACACTGCGGTGGAGATTTCTACCAGGACCGGGGAAAGACTGGGATCGGTGCCGGGGGTATACTGGCTGGTTTCGAGGAGTTGCTGGTTCATCATGGAAAATTTTACAAAGAATGCTAAACAAGGCTTGACATATTGTTCGATGAGGGTTGAATACTGTTGTTGGTTTGAAACAACATCTTCATACAATGGGGCTGATAGAATTGGGCGGATGTATTTACGTTCGGCAGTCAGAACAATCTCATCCTTGATCATTGTGGGATCGAGTTCGGTGATGTAAGCGATGGAGATGACTTCGGTGGAGGTTATGAGAGACATTGGCTGTGTGATGAAAGAACTAGTTCATTAGGATATAGATCTTCTCGAGGAGGCCGGCGGTGGCATCGCCAACATTAAGGCTGAACTTAATCCAGCTCGTAAGCAGGTCAGAGATATTAATACTCATTGAAGTAAAGTCCTTATCGAGGATGATGGTAACCGGTTCATCATTTTCGTTTACGCAGGTATCGAAATTGCCACCATCGAGACTCTGTTGTAAAGTGAGGGAGACGTCAGCATCGAGGCCTGAGTAAACAATCTGGACTGTGAGGTTGGTAGAACCATTGGGAACCTGGACAGGGTTAGTGACGGAATTTCCCTGTGAGATCTGAAGGTTTGTCTGGAGGAGGCGGCGTGCGGTAGACATTGCTAATTGGATTTAAAATTTTAAACACTAAGAGTATCTGCAGAAGGATAGATGTTCTTCAACTGAAGGACGAGGAGTTTTTGGACTGGATCGGTTTTGTCGAAGTCGAGGCCGGAGTCGCGGCGGACTTCCCAGACGTATTTCATGGGGTTGATGCGGGAGATGGGTGGTTTGTTGATGATCTCGAAGTCTTTGAGTGATATGCCGTAAGATGAGAGCGTGGTTTGAAAGGATTGAATGAATATTTCCTGAATGGGCTGAATAACCGTGGCCATCGCGACTTCATATTCGTTAAGAATACGACCGGCATCGTATGTCGATTTTTCATCGGAATATGGGGTTAGGGTTTTAAACCAGTTATGAATAGTGATGAGAGAGATTTCGGCCTGAGTGTGGAGGGCAAGCCAGTTTCCTTCGACTTGCTTTTCAAAAGCGATAAACTTGGCTTCCTGGGAACTGATCCCGGGAGCAAGATCAGAGAGATACTGGATAATAATCTCGCTGGCTTTGGATCCCAGGGCACCTTTATACTCATTGAAGAGTTTGTCGAGTTCATCAGCAGCCTCATCTGAGTTTACGCCAGGGATGATTAACAGTCCGGCAGTAGCAAAAGAAGATTCAAGGCGGGATTGGTTCCAAACATTGGTAAGGCCTGCAATGATGATGTTTCGGACACCGGCGAAATAAGAAGGAACGCCATAGTAAAAGAACTCGGGTTCGTAATCCTTCAACTGAATGATGGAGTGATATAAACCATCCTTACCTTTTGAAGCTTCGGGGAACAGAGAAACAACCTGCAGGTATTCATCCTTCATGCCAGCATACATATCCCAGTAGGGATGGATCAGTGCATGCTTACCATCGACGTGCAGACGAACATGAGTTGCATCCTGGTGATAGCAGTAAACAAAAGATTGCTTGCGGTTGGTGACAATCTCATAATAGCAGTTACCAAAAGTGAGGTAATCAAAGACCAGCTTTTTCAGGATATAAGCAAAGGACTCCTTGATATTATTAGGATGTTCGAGGAACCGATGGGTAGCGGCATCGGTTGACTGTATGCCTTGTCCGGAAATATAGCTGGTCTTAGAGTTTAATATTGCACGGTGAACAGGGACTTCGCGTGCAAGTTTGATGAGCTGGCGGGGAAGATTGTTGTCGTCGCCAAAGGGAACGTAGTCTTTGTATTTGTAACGAAGATCCACGAAATCCGAGTCGAAAAGGTTCAATACAGGAGAGTAGTTGAATTCGAAGTGGCGGGGAGAGCGATTCGGATTTCGTGGGGCGGTCATAGGATGCGAGATACAGGATGCAGGATGACTGGATTGCTGGGTTACTGGGTTACTGGATAGCTGGATGATTATTCGCCGAAGCCGGCAAGGACAAGTAACTCAGGATGTAAATAAGCTGTCTGAGCCTTGTACTGGACCCGGTAGCGACGGACCTGGAGGTCGGGGTTGTACCAGGTTTCGATGTCTTCGTTGTCGAGGAGTCCGTCGGTGCCGAAGATCATGTTTTTCTGGGTGGTGAAGAGTGCACGGTGAGGCAGGATACCGTTTTCATAGCCGGCAATCCAGGTGTCCCAGTCGGGACGGATCAGGACCGGATAGCCTTCATAGCTGGGGACGTTGACACCATTGAGCATCATGGTCAATGGAAGATCACCGGTCTTGTTCTTGATCGTGTGGACCAGGTTACGCCAGAGAGAACGAGTAACCATGAAAACCAGGGGAAACTCATGCATCTCGGGACGAGCAGCATCAATCATGGCTTCGAGGGTATTGTCAGCTTCGTCACTGGCCAGGGAACCCGGCTTTACAGCAGCGACAATTCCGGAAGGAGTGAACGTTCCATTACCATCCGACTCGGCAGTAGCTGTGAAAGACTGTCCTTTGTAACGGCTGACAACTTTGATCTGAGCGCCAGATGGATTAGTCACGATCACACCATTGATACCCGAACGGGCTTCGATAGTGATTTTGTGAGCCACCAGCCAGGCAGCGACAGTAGAGGCAGCAGAGGTAGCATAGGGTTGAGAATACTCAATCCCATTGATAGTGACCTTAATTTCGGTATCGCTGTTGGCAGCGTAAGTCAGAATCTTCTCAGCTTTGACACCCGTTGTGGCCGTGGTGATGGGAATATGCTGAGCGGAGGAGATAAGACCGTTATAAAGATCGTTAAGGTAATGCGTCATGAAACCCGTATAGCCGGAGAAGTCATCATTGACCGTACCATTGGGAATCCCCGATTCGAGAATTTCCTTGGTAGGATCAGCAAAGAACATCTGGCGGATCAGATCCTGCTGACCGGCCTGGGCAATGATGGGCAACATAACCTGGTTCCATACATCGGGTTCCTTCATCCGCTCAATATCATCCTCCTTATATCCTGAAGCCAAAAGTTGTTCCAGGATTGAACCCCAGAAAGCCCGGGCGTTCTGTTCGAACTCCATGGCCATGGGATGGACAGTGATAGATGGATGAGTAAGCGTGAAGGCACCGTGAGGATTGAAACCGGCGGCAACTTTGGGCTTGGTGATGAAGTTAGGACGAGAAATCATGTTGAGCTTCTCGGTACCCTTGATGTCGGTACGGACAGTAATGGCCCCGCGGAGATCCTCTCCCATGAAGAAAGGAGTGGTGAAGAACTCACGGATGTTCTGTTTATTGAAGGCGGGGGAGATCGAGTGGGCAAAGATGTTTGTCATAATATTGGGGATTGGGGGTTGGGGATTAGGGATTAGGGATTGCTGGGTGACTGGGTTAAGATTTGACCTTTTTGATTTTTTCTTTTAGTTCTTTGGGCATTTGGGATAGGAGGCGTTTGCCGAAGGATTCTTCGGTGTTGTTGATCTTGAGCTGGGGATCAATTCCATCAACCATGGTTGGTTTGGCTTTGAGCTGGTCCTGGAGGTTAGTGATTTGAGATTCAAGATCGGATGCATGATACTGGATGCAGGATAAAGAAGATTGATGTTCTTGCTGCAGTGTGCTGATAGCAACATCGTGATTCTGTTGAAGAGTGGAGACAGCAGCCTGGTGATCCTGCTGCAGCTTTTCGAGGACACCATTATAATATATAATGAGTTCATTAGCCTGGGCAAGCTGACCAAGGACTATGATCTTTGCATCGTCGAACATGTTTTCCAGGGTGAGATTGTCGCGGATGATGATCTGCTTAAGGATGGAATCGGTGGAGGCGGGTAAGGGGCCTGCATTTTCAAGCTGCTTGAACTGCAAAGGACTTTTGCGAACCTTCTCAAGGATATCGGCATAGGCATCCCCTATTTTCACGGACATGTCCTCAAAGTGCTTTTCGAGGCGGGCAACTTCCTGGGTTGCTGTTTCATTGGCAGGGTTATCGGAACCCTTAAAGAGATTGCGCAGTTTTTGGAACATTTCTGTTTTCATAAGATCATATTTAGAGTAATACTTAAACATAAATTCAAGGATGATATCGGGCTTTTGGGCAATGAGCAAGGCAATGGCAGGATTGTTATCAAGGAAAGTGGTAGCCTGGTAAGCAAAAGAATCGACCGAAAACAGAGAATTTGTCGCAGCCGGGTCATCTACCAAATCAGTTGCCAGAAGTTCCAGAACCCTGGTAGAAGGATACTCGGCGTCGGTGATCTCAGGTTCTGCCGGGACAAAGGCAATAGAAGCGCCAAACATATCGGGGTTATTGCAGGCCATCCGCATGATATAATCATAGAGATTACCCGAAGGAGACTCCTTGCAAACTGAATCAAGATGGAGATCGGCAAAGACCGATAAGTTCTCGACCTGGAAGTTCTTGAAACGGCCAATGTAGGTGCCGAATGCCGAACTGCACATATTGGGATGGCCGAAACGGGCCTTAATTCCATTCTCTTTGGAATTGCCCAGGGAAGCGATCTGATCCAAGGTGATGCTATCGATCTGCTCAAAATAAGACTTTACCTTGCCAGCCGTAGCGACAATTACCTTGTGGAGGATACCCTTTTCCTCATCGATCTGGCTTACTGTGAAAATGACTGCGGGGGTTGAAAATGATCTCATATAGCAAAATGATGCGAACGGCAACAAAACTATCACCAGCAGGAGGAAAACATGTCGTACATTTTGGCAATATGTTGTATATTAGATTGTTATAAGAGCAATGCACGAAAAAACAAAGCAAAATGACGAAAGAAGAACGAAAAATTGTGGAAGACATCCGCTCCCATTTTGGAATCGATGTGGAGGATATCATGGGCAAGGGCATACTGCCGGGAAAAGTTGCCAAGAAATGGCTGGTAAAGTCCAGGTACTACGAAATGGCGAAAACAGGGAGGACCTATTTCGATATCAAGATGGATTTGAGTGTGGAGTATGACATCTCGGTCAGTGCTATTGAGAAGATGATATACCGAAGAGCGGCTTGAAACAAAATAGCGAGGTAGCGAGAAGCGAGGTAGCGAAATAAGAAGAGAAAAGACCAGGACCGTATTTTACGGTGAAATACGGTGGTGATTGATAAACAATGAAGGCTAATAGAAATAAGAAAGGACAGTTTGTATCCGGAAACCAAGGGAGACCGAAGGGGGCTGGGAATAAGCTGACATCCGACCGTAAGGAGCGGATCGCTGAGGTATTGGCCAAACTGGAGGAATCGCTGCTGGATGATATTGAAACAATGAAGCCCAAGGAGAAGATCCAGCTTTGGGTGGATCTGCAGGAATTTATTCAACCTAAACTACAAAGGGTTGCGGTGGACCTGGGACCGGCAGAGGAAGGGATCAATAAGATTACGTTTGAAGTTGTAAAGTCGTGATGATCGTGATGGGCGTGAAGATCGTGATGAATTGAAGTTGGGAAATGGAAAAGAGAATCCGGGTATCGAGTGTGTTTGAGAGGAACTACAATGCTACCACTAAAATTGTGGTGAACCAGGGAGGGAGCCGGTCGGGGAAGACGTATTCCATATTACAGTTACTGATACTGTTCAAAGCATTCGAGGCCAAAGACCAGGTTATATCGATTGTGAGGAAGAGTCTGCCGGCATTAAGGGCAACGGCAATGCGGGATTTCTTTGATATTCTGAAGGAACATGATCTTTACGATGAGCGGAATCACAATAAGACAGAGAATACTTACAAGCTGAACGGTAATCTGTTTGAGTTCATGAGCCTGGACCAGCCGCAGAAGAAACGCGGGGCAAAACGGACCTTCCTGTTCCTGAATGAGGCCAACGAGTTAAACCTCGAGGATTGGATCCAGCTCTCCATCCGCACAGAAAAACAAATCTTCATCGATTACAACCCCTCTATGGATGAACACTGGATCTATGAGCAGGTGATCCCCAGGCCAGATTGCACGTATATCCACTCCACCTACCTGGATAATATCATGTTCCTGCCCAAGGAAGTGATCAACGAGATAGAGCATCTGAAATCAGTGGATGAAAATTACTGGAGGATTTACGGACTTGGGGAAATTGGCCAACTTAAGGGATTGATCTTTACCAATTGGGAAACTGCAGACCTCTTCCCTACCGGTTGCAAATGGGTGGCCTATGGAATGGACTTCGGGTTTACCAATGATCCGACTGTTATTATGAAGGTTGGACTGTTTGGTGGGGAAATCTGGGCAGATGAACTCCTTTACCAACGGGCCCTAACCAATAAAGACATTGTAAATCATCTGGCAGAACTGAAAATAAGCCTGGGGGAAGATATTATATGCGACAACCAGCCACAAAGCATATTCGAAATCCGGCAATCGGGATTCAATGCCCGGGCAGCATATAAAGGTCCGGAAAGTATTCAGACCGGAATTGACATCATGAAAAGATTCCGGATCAAAGTGACGAAACAGTCGATAAACCTGATCAGAGAACTGAAAAACTACAAGTGGAAGGAGGATGCGGCCGGGAATACCGTAAATCAACCAGTGGATAAGTTCAATCATGCGATCGATGCGGTCAGGTATGTATGCATGGACAGGCTACTGGGGGAAAAGAGGGTGACGAGGGTGAGAAAAAAAAAATAGGAATAAACTGTATAAGACTATAATGGATCTTTTAGATAACTTATGATAAGTCGTTAGGTCCTATGTTTGCAAAAAAGTAGCATAAGCCTGGAAATTTATTAGTTTTAGGATAGCATTCTACAAACCATAAAAAACCAGACTTATGCAAACACAAAGTAACAAAATTGATTTTACAGGACAGAATATTTATATCGG
>CAIRDP010000064.1 GCA_903877385.1 uncultured Bacteroidales bacterium | reverse complement strand
CCGATATAAATATTCTGTCCTGTAAAATCAATTTTGTTACTTTGTGTTTGCATAAGTCTGGTTTTTTATGGTTTGTAGAATGCTATCCTAAAACTAATAAATTTCCAGGCTTATGCTACTTTTTTGCAAACATAGGACCTATCGACCGGGGAGCAGTATCATTTCATTTGTCGGGTATTGATCCCCTAACAATGGGCTGAGAAGCCAATAGAACAGATTGTCGGCAGCATCAGATAAGTCAGTTGCTTTCCAGCGAGGCTGATCCTTCTTTCTCTCCGATGATTTATCTTTCTTAAACTCTTGTGGCAGGATGGGGGCATTGTCCATGGAGACAAAGGTTTCCATGGCATTGTTCATGTTAATCCGGAAGGTCGGCAGAGAAGGGTAATCACCTGAGAGGAACTTATCCCAGAACTGGTACTTGTCCATGTGATGTGCTTCATACAGTTCTGCCCTTAACTGCACTTCCCATTTAGCCTTTGATAACTGTTCTCTAACATCATCGAAATAGGAATCCCTTGAAGCCGCATCATTCCTGCGGTTGCCATCTGAACCACCATACATGTAAACAAACCTGTTCTGTTTATATTGATAATGATCGATGAACTGCTGCACCAGAACCGACAAGGTTTCATTCTCAACAAAGAAGTTACGGATGATACAGAATTCATTCACCTGTTTGTTCCACTGGGCAACGATCATGCAGTTCTGGGTGGTACCAAAGTCAAAAGAGACATACAACGGATCCCCTGGAGTACAATCCTTATCTATCCGGCTATCGAACGTACTCCCCTGTGACTGACCGGCCACCTCATCGATATAGTTGTACTCATAACAATCAGTATAGCCATGGACAGCTAAATTTAACTGAGGATAAAACCCGTTTGTGTTCTGGGTCCTACGGATGTTCAGCACTTCCAGGTCATATACAATCTTTGGCAGCACCCGCTTCAAATCTCTGAAGTACATCTCTCCGAGAATCTTTCTGTTCTGTAAAGCAGAAGCTTCCATGTAACAATATCTTGTCGGGAATTTCTTAGACAACTCCTGGTACTCGAAAACCCAGTCACCATCGGGTGTCAATGGCATTGTTCCCAGGAACAAAGTACCATGATGGAAACGCAGGTGACCAAACCTGTCCCGGTTTCCGCGGTTTGCTGGCAGTACATCGGCATCAATGGCCGATTTTCTGAGCTTCGTACATTCATCGAATATCATTCCATCGTAAGAGCCTGATCGTGCCATTTCGGGGCGGTCGAAGGAATTGAACTCAACGACAAAGCCGTTATAGAAATGGATGCAGTTGGTATAATCTAACGGTGGTGCATAAGGTTCCGGCCATTCGTACTTCTTTGGGGCTTTGTGACCAACAAAGTAATGAATGCCACGGTAGAGACCACGGCGTTCAAAGTGGTCGATGATCGGGGGCAGGGATTTTGTCCGGATGTGAAAATAAGTAAGGCCATTGAGGGAAATTTTTCCCCGGGGCATGGCCACGAAATATTTGATGATCTCTTCAGCGATGATCGTTGTCTTTCCGACTCCCCTGCCACCAATGAATACCTTATGCGGACTGTTGGAAAGCTGGATGGCCACCTGCGGATCGTTTAAAAAAGGGGCTGGATTTACGTCAGTCTGTAACATCTTCGTAGGTGGTATCATCGGCCAACAGAATATTCTTGTATTCAGCAATGGGTGAAGCGTCAATCAATGCCATCACCTTTTCGTTCAGCTTCAGCAGCGCCTCCTGGGCTTTGGGATCGATGAGCTTGAAATACTCTGAGGTTAGAAAACTGTAGTTGATTGACAGCAATTGCACCGGCGGCTGAATCTTGGAGGGATCTGGCAGTTCCATATCCTCTTTGTCCAGGTTGTTGGCCTTGATGATTTTATCCAGGGCTTTGTCTTTCGCCCTGAAATCATTCATTACAGAAGCTTTGCGATAAACCTCGATCGCCCATTCTGTGACCATGTTTCTGATGGCTTGGCGATCCATTCCACGGACAGGACCGAAACACCGGGTGCAATTGTAGACATCCCGGTAAGCCTGGGCTTCAGAGATATCATGCGTTTTCATAAGCATGGTGACAACCTCACGCGAAACACCTCGCTGGTTATTTAGCATGGAGTAAGCTGCAAACCAGCGACAACGGACTTTCTCATCATGCTCGGATAATTTTATATTTCCCGAGAGGTAATATACCTTGATCCGTTCAAGTATGGTATCTGATGTAAGGCTCTTCATAAATCATTGGCTTTAGCATTTTCAATCAGTTTCATGGCGAAAGTTTGGGCTGGTGACGAGCCATTTTGAGCCAGGTCAAAAATCCCTTTGCGTATTTCGGCTTCCCTTTTCAGCCTGCCACGCTGGAATGCCCTGAAGACAGGATTATCCTGATCTTCCAGGACAGTGTGCAATTGCACCGGGTCCATCTCCAGAATAACTGCAATTTCTTCTTTTGTAAACATCAGCGAAGCATAGGTTTCCACTTCAGTGATGAAAGATTCATTTAGATCGATCAAAGGCGCTTGTATTTGAGAGTTCTTTTAAAATCCAATCCCGGTGAAACACTGCAACCGCTTTATCGCAGCACAATACACCGGCTTCAATGCGGGGGTTGCGGGTATAGTTTGCCGACCCAACCACGCTGATCCCCCAGTTATCGTTTTCAATGACAGTAACCTTGGCATGGCACTTGGCGGCTTTTATATCGGTTGTGATTTTTTTCAAAAACTGAAGCTCTGCCGGCTTACGGATTCCGTTTCGGTAATCAAAGATGCCTTTAAGTTCAAGGATCAGTCCATGTTCAATGAACTGATACAACTGACGGATGGCATATTCAGAGATTGCCCAGGTAGTGAAATAGACCCTTGCCGGACCGGTTTGTTCCAAGAGAAAGAAAAGAAGGTCATGTGTTGACCAGTCACCCAGGGAGGCATAATGTACCGACTGTCCATCGATAACCTTTCCAAAGACCTGGTGAAGCTTCTCATTCGCTTTGCCAATGGTCAAGAGATTTGATCCTGCAAAGGGAATTGATCCGGATTTTGGTCTGTCCGGTTTTTTCTTTGTCAAATCTTCGGTTGAAAACAGGCTCATTTATTTAGCCTTTCCGTTATTTCATCCAGTTCCAGTTGGAATTTATCCAACAACTCCTGGTTTCTGGGCAATGTTTTGAGTTTCTTTGAATCCGTCACCAGGCGTTTGTACCTGGCGATATAGGTACGAACATTATTCTGCCGGATGATCAGTTCAGCTTCACCCATTTCAGAAACCTTCTTGGGTTCATCATTGACCGGCGCCGGGGGAATCACACCATTTGTATCATAATGGGCAATCCTCTCAGTGATCTCCTTGAGCTGGTCATCAATGTCCAGTATTCGAAAAGCGATTTCTTTTCGTTCCTGGATTTCCCTGTATGGAAGTACCGCATGAAGGTTATCCAGCATTTTGTAACACATTTTTTGCTTCGATCGAAGTCTGTCAATAGTAGTAACCTCCGTAGGCATTGGCTGCTCTGGTTTTGAAGTTACCGGCAATGCCTGATGTGTCACCAAAGCAGTAATTTTCTCAGAGGCCGCCAAATGCTTGGCAATTTTGCTAAGTTCATACGAAAGAGTCAACCGGTTTTTCACGGTTGCTCCCCCAATGCGCAGCATTCTGCCGATTTTAGTATTGTGGGTGTAGCGTTCAAAGAGGGCAAGACCGGTTAGGTAATCCTGGTCAGCCTTCATCCAAAAAAGAATTTCAT
>CAIRDP010000063.1 GCA_903877385.1 uncultured Bacteroidales bacterium | reverse complement strand
TTACATCTCAAAATGAAACATCGAAAGGAGCATCGGAACCGATAATAATGACCCATCGTGAAGTCCTATCCTGTCATACGTCCCCTGAGGGTGGCATCGTTTTCGCCCGTTTAATGGTAGCAGTTTAGATCAGGGCCAAAAGTTCCAGTCCGAGGCGTACTGGTGTTTGGTGGCCAGGTGATCTACCACCGTGGTAAACATATAGGGCCTGCGATCCCGGTGATGCGAAGCAATATGGTCATAGCGATAATAAATGTCCACGTGGCTCTGGCTGTAGAGGATCGCTACTTTCTTGCCAATATATTTATACGGGACACTGTAATAATGCTTGTCTTCACTCAGGCATACATAGTTGGTTTTGGATACCGTTGCCACCCGTTTATTCTTCAGTTCATAACTATAAAAAGCCAGCGGCTGAAGCGTATGCCGTTCGATCTCATCAAACATCTGCCTTCGACTGTAGGGCCGTCCTTTGAGCAGGCTTGTGTTATGAACCTCCAGCAGCTCCCATATGGCTGCGTTGAGCTGCTCAAGGCTGGTAAAGGTCCTTTCCCTCAGCACACTAAAGATCACCCGGTAGATGATCTTGACCGCTCCTTCAACCAGGGCCTTATGCCTGGGTTTATACGGTCCGGCAGGCAGGGCGACCATCCGGTAATGTTCTACAAAATCACGGAAGGCTTCATTTAAAGTAGGTTCGTATTTATCGCTCTTGGTCACGGCCGACTTGAGATTATCGGTCACAATGGCCATGGGCACTCCGCCAAAGTAACGCAGGGCATTCTCGCAGGATGCAATAAAATCTTCCTTGCATTGCGACATAGATGCTTCCACGTAGGTCAGCTGGCTGGCCCCAAGAATAGCCACAAATACCTGGACTTTGGTGGTCTCGCCACTCTCAAGATTTACGATCTGAAGGGTATCTCCTGCATAATCCACGTACATCTTATCCCCGGCCTTATGGTCGATATGCATGGTTGAGTTAACCCGTTTGGACCACTGCCGATACCGTTCATTGAACTGAGTGGCTTTATACCCATCCGGATGCTGCATGATATACTTCTCCCACATCTTCTGCCGGGTATTACCTTTCTTCTTCAGGGCTTTATCCACCTCCGGGAAAAATTCGATCAAGGCTTTGTGCCGCGGATCATATTCAAAGGTCGGCTGGGCTTTAAACAATAACTCCAGGTCCGCGTCTTTCATCTCCAGAATCACGTCAATCGAGGTATCCATAGCGATAAACTGACGGATAAATCCTTTGACCGTGTTGCGGGATACACCGGTCATTCTTTTGATCATCGATTTGCTTACACCCTCGGTGTAGGCTTTTAAAATCTCTTTTACTTTGCTCATAAGCGTTAGGTTGTTAGACATAAATGACTTTATTTATTTGCAGCAGGCAAACAGCTAAATTGCATTTATGTTGCAACCAGGTGAGGTAAAAAACAAAGAATGTTAGGTGGTCAGTTTGGAGCGTTTTGGGGGTGGTCAGTTTGCTCCGTTGAGGGTAAAAAAGTACCCTTTTTAGGGGTGGTCAATTTAGAGCGTTATCGGCTGGTCAGTTTGACCGTTTTTTCCAGGCTAGACCAACATTAACTAAGTCATTAACTAAGTCATTAACTAAGACATAAACTAAGACTTTCCTTAAGTGCCAAGTTCAGCCGAAACAGGTGCCAAGCTACTTGCTGAAAAATCGTTTGCTTCAATGCAAATCTCACCAAAGGTATCTCCGTAAATTTATAATACGCAAGGCCATGCCCTCCGGGTGCCGTCATTTTTTCCATAGTATATCTTCCGGGGTAAAAAAATGACCGGCAGCCTTGCATATTAAAATTTACTCCGCTGTATAGTGCTTACGATTTGCATTTTATGCACTAAACCATTTGTATCACTTAAAAGCGGAGGTTTGTATGTCAACAACAACCAGTCATTCAACAAATCAGGTTATCCATGATTTAGCCTGTGATTATCATGTCACTGAAAACGGTCAGGTCATTCTGCACCACAATGGCCAACCTGTCAAGTGGTCGTCCACAATTAAAATCACCTTGTTTTCTCCAAGCGGTAAAGAGGTTGCACGGTTCAGGTTCCTCAATATCCATGAGGCCATGAACTTCATCCGCCTCAACGATCCGCCCAGGTACATGATCTGGGGGTGATTATCCTGGTCTCAATATCTCGGGTTTCCCTGCGGGTGCTAAACCTGCAGGGAAATTTCTGCTTCCGGAAGGATGTCAATTTGCCATTTGCAAGCTATCTTGTAAATATTTTTTGTCTCCTTGAAGGACCTCAATAAATCCTTTACAGGACGCGACTTTTCGAAAGAATTTCAGAAAAATATTTACCTTCGTCTGCGTTGGTACCCTTGTTGGTACCCAAGAAAAAAGCCACCTACTTTTATTTTGTAAGTGGCTGATTCTCTGTGACCCCGGAGGGATTCAAACCCCCAACCTTCTGATCCGTAGTCATATTTAGTCGATTAATCGTTGTTTTGTGAAGCCTCTGTAAAGGTCAGTAAATGCTAGCATTAACCTAATAAAATATTATTATTTATTTTTGTTTTGGTTTGCATAATTTTGTATCTTTGTTTGCATAAACGTTTGCATAAAACAAAAGATCCCAACCATGAAAGGCAAACAAACCGCAACCGCAAAAATACTTCTTGATACCAGGTACCCAAATAAAGATGAAAAGTCCCCGATCAAATTAAGGGTCACCTATCAAAAGAAATCCAGGTATTATGTGATGAGATACCCACAAAAAAGTAATGATGGTAGTACGGATGACGAAATTATTCAACTGCTATTAAAAGAATTTGATGGACTTGGAGGTCAAACAATTACCCTTAGTGAGATAGACTATAGCCGAGCTGATTGCAAAAAGCCTAGAGGCAAATATAGTCATTATAAATCCATGTTTTTCCATTTCGAAACTCTGGCCACAAATGTTATAAGCAAGACTATTCCATTCTCATTTGATAAATTTGAAAGTAAATACTTTGCCAAACCTTCGGACGAACAGGATTTATTTTCAATGTTAGAATTTAGAGCAAGGGAATTAAGGAATGAGGGCAGAATAAGTACGGCGGTTTCTTTTGAATGTACTCTAAATTCATTGAAGAAATTCACAGGTAAGACCAAATTCCCATTTGATAATGTTGATGTTTCGTGGTTGCAGAGATATGAGAAATGGATGCTTGAACCTGAACATAAGGTCGGTAAAACCATGCACAGAAATAGTTTAACAACAGTTGGAATGTATTTGAGAAATGTTCGGGCAATATACAAGAAAGCTGAAAGGGATAATGTTTTTAAATCTGACTCCTACCCTTTTGGTGAAGGGAGATATGAGATTCCGGGAGGCCGTAACATTAAGAAAGCCTTGACCCAAAAAGAAGTAGGATTGATCGCCAATTATAAAGTACCTTCAGGATCAAATGAACATCGTAACAGGGATTATTGGTTATTTTCTTATCTATGCAATGGGATTAATGTTAAGGATATGGCCAGATTGACCTATAGGAACATTGAAGGGGAAATTATTAAACTGACCAGGGCTAAGACAGAAAGAGAAAAACGGCATAATCCCCGCCCCATTACTATTATGGTCACAAAGTTAATAGGTAGGATCATTGACCGTTGGGGAATAAAGCCGGGTTTACCTAATCAATATATTTTCCCTATTCTACGTCTTGGCATGACCCCAGAGGAGGAATATAAAGCAATTCAGCAAGCAACCAAGAATATTAACGAAACCATTGGTAACATTGCCTCGAATCTAGAATTATCGCAAAAAGTAACAACCTATACAGCACGGCATAGTTTTGCAACTGTCCTGAAGCGTTCCGGTGCAAGTACTGAATTTATCTCTGAAAGCCTTGGACATTCGAATGTTCTAACAACAGAAAACTATCTATCAGACTTCGAGACAGATGTGAAAAGACAATGGGCTGAAAAACTGACTGAATTTTAAGCGAGAATAATTTAACTATTATTGTATTGTCCAATATTGTCCAATATTTAAGACCAGAAGTATGATGAGGAATTCAGAGTATTTTCATTATCTTTTTTGGGATTTTGAAAATGAAGCTGAGCATCAACATCAAATAGAAATAGATAGTGATTTTAAGGATAGAGAGAAAGTATATCTATGCAAGGAACTAAAGGATAAGTTTTATTCTTTGGTTTATTTAACACCCCAACCGTCGGAATTACAAGACTTTCTGGACAAGCAATACGAAGAATATAAGTATATAAAAACGGATTTCATTGCCTTTTTAACTAGATGTTTAGATGTCCGATTGTCGGTAAATTTAAAAAACCAGATAGAACAGACAGATTTACAAAAACGTAAGGAATATATTCAAAAATGGATAAACGAGAAGAATAATGAAATAGGATCTTTAAATCAATATCCCTATAGGAGAAAAACATTGTATTTTTTTGATTATCTGTACTTTAATTGTGCTGTTAAATCGGATAAAGAAGACGAAAAAAACCAAAATTACATCTATCAATTGTTCTGCACTCCTAGAAACAATAATAAGTGTAATGAAATCTATTCAATTTCATGCCATAATGAGCTCAATTTAATACTTGAACATAGATACTATGAGAATCTTTTCAAATGGCTTACACCTCAACAATGTTGGGATTTCTTAGATTTTCATTTAAAAATGTATTGTGAAAAAGCATCAGGGCAAGAGATTAATTTTCTCTATTTTATTAAAGACACTTTAACTCAAACGAGATATTCTCAGGAAAAGAATATAAGATTACTTTCAGGTGATCCTACTAGAATATCTTTGGTTAATGAATGGATTGAAAGGAAAAAAACTGAATTTCAACTGACACCACAGATATTAAATCAAGCACATCAGCAAATTGGAAAGCCAAAACAAGATAATCCCCTTCTCACTATTCGACAGATTGCATTGAAGTCCTTTTACGAAGGAAATTATCTCTCAAGAAAAAACTGCGAAGAGATTGCTAAAGAATATGGCTATAAAGCAAGTGGCAAATTGTATCAGCTTTATACATTTTATTCGTACCATTCTAATCGAACAAAGCCTGAAGACTCAATAAAAAAGAACCAAAATAAGCTTACATTATTTGAAACAGTTATAAAGCTCCTTGAAACCAATCAAAAGGCAAAACAACTGGCTATTGTTGATATGAATAACCTAAAGGCAACAATAGAAAAAGATAATACATAGACTTTGTAACCGGTTATAACCGATTCCCCTCCCTCAACTTTTACGAATCTTGCAACATGAAAGTTAAAATTGTTGCAATATGGAAATTCCTTATGTTTCAATTGAAGAAAGGTTAAGGAATATTGAAAATTTGTTACTTAACCTTAAACATTTTTCACCCCCTTCAATCCCTTCAGAGGCAGACAGTGAAAGATTTATAACAATCTCTGAAGCGGCAACCTTCTTGCACCTGGCTGTGCCAACATTATATGGCCTCGTACACAGATCGAAAATTCCAGTATACAGAAGATCTAAAAGACTCTATTTTCTAAAAAGTGAACTGCAAGATTTTATAAAAGCTGGTAGAAAGCCGACTGAGCAAGAAATTAAACAAGCCGCCGCAAAGTCTTTATATCAATAATGTAGCTAATAAAATAAAAGACTAAAAGGTTATGAAATCACAAAAATTAAAAACCACTGATTCTTGGAAGCAAGATAATGGCCCCATAAAATATCTCCCTAGGATTTTAACCAAAAATGGCTTTACCTATACTCAGGTATTATGCAAGGGGAGATCGTACATCTACGAGCAGGAGATTACCGAAAAAGTTAAATATTATGAGGTTTTTATTGCAAAGGTTAAACCTGAGAGGTTTTTTAAGGGTGCTATGAGACCAGCCAAGGAAGCATTTCCCTGTAATGAAGATTTTGGAAAAACTGCATGGAGCTATAGAAATTTAAAAGATGCTATTGATAAGTTTTTAGAAATCAACAATATTCGGAAAAAGAAAATCATGAATATTCCAATCTAGAACTATGTCGGAGCGGAAATCAATACCAATCGTACTATGTGTTTATGCTCTGAAACAGCACAGGGTCAATATGATAATGGTTTACGTCTATCTAAAATATAGCTGTGATGGATATTTTATGCTTCCCAAAGGTTCTATTTCCTGTCATGCCTCTGCATTAAAATTAAGCATCCCGACATTTAAGAAACAACTCAAGGAACTGATAAGGTTAAAGTGGATTGTAATAAATGGCAAGCGAAAAGCTTATAGAGTTATTGGTTTCGTATCCCTGGCTAAGAAGCTCAAATTTGAATCTTATAAAGCTGTTGAATTTGAACAGAAGAATTTTCAATCCTTTAAGGAATTTATAATAGCTTCAGTATTAACATACTTTATGGAATTTAAAAGAAGGAATGAGAGAAAATCGGAGTATTCTAAGCGGTGCTCCATTATGAATCTTCTCTCTCCTTCTTTTTCTCATACATTACCAAACAAGTATCTAGCAAAAGTATTAAATATTTCAATTTCAACTGCTTCTGAATATAAGCAGCTTGCCGCTGATGCTGGATATGTTAAAATCAGAAAAAGGTTTTCAAAATTACCGATACCCATTACTATTCCCCGTAAGGGATTAATTGCTTTTCTTCAAGAAACAAGGATTAACCCTTTAACTGTAAGAAAAATTAAAGGCTCATATTTTGAGCAAAAACCGGACTTGATTGAATCTAAACTTGAAATCAAAACAAAAACTAATCTAAAGAAAGCACTTTCAAAACAGAAAAATTTCCGATACGATAATAAGCGGTTATAAGAGGGCGTGAGAGAAACACTCTTTAGATCATAACAGATACAAATCGTAATTCAAATAATTCTTTCCTATGAAGAAAATTCAAAAAAAATGGAGAATGAATCTTCTTATTGAGTTCATCCCCAACCATAGCCTTAACCCCAACCAGCGATCATCAAAAAGTCATCGCCGGGGTTTACCCAAGAGAAAGCGTAAAATTGAAGATATGCTTGGCTTTGATTGATTGAGATATGATTTTTGTTTTCAAAAATGTCAGTTTATGCCTTTCTGGGGATTCCCTTATCCCTATAAAAATTGCACGTAATTCAGCTTACAATTTTTTCAGGTGATTGCTCAGTAGAGAACATCTATTATATATATTAATGGTTTTAAATGGTTAAAAAAATACTTGTAAAGGGCAAGATAGAACAAGAACTATTTCAGTTCATTTCTATTTTGATTAACCTGTTGATTCAAAAGGTCAGGTTTTTTATTCTCTAGATTCTGTTGGGATTCATTCTGTTTTTGGTTCTTCTCCTTCTTGTGGCGGGATGCCACCATTCTCATTGCCCAAATTTCTGCGGGAGTCATTTTCAAATTCCTTCTTTCCATGGGTAAAATTCTTGAATAGTTTAGTACCACCGTCCCTTATACGGAAGTTTCACAATTTAGGGAATTGTTGATTCTGCTTAATAATCTTACTATCTGTATTTACTCCAATTATTAATAGTAGACGCTTTATAACATCCATCCCACGTTGAACGGGTTATGATATCGTTTTGATCTACAAAAAATTGAATTTTACATTTCTTAACAAAAAAGACAATAATATAGTTCCCTTCGTCCTGGGTGTATGTTTGAGAGGGTGCGCCATGTATTGCTATAAGCTCCGATTTCTTGCTTCCAATCCAAGTATCCAATGCTCTGGTGACTTGCTTGCTTGTATGGCATCCGGACAAAATAAGCAAAGTAAATGCAAAAGGAAGTATAAATTTTTTCATAGGTAAAGATTTAAAAATTAGTTTTATTTTTCAGTCTGTACATTTATTTACAATATTTTCTAATTAAATCGTATGCTGTCATTAATCCAAGCTCCCCTGCTTTACTCCAATCTAAGCAAGCACCATTTTTATCACCCAATGAATACTTTGCTACACCCCGATCCCAGAACGCCTTTGCAAATTGAGGATTTATCTCAATAGCTTTATTAAAATCCATTATAGCACCTTTACCGTCTTGAAGGACATACTTTGCCTCACCCCTGCTATAATATGCATCTCCGTAGTTTGGATTAATTTCAATAGCTTTATTATAGTCTATAACAGCGCCTTTGTAATCTAGAAGGAAGAACTTTGCCACACCTCTATTAAGGCAGGCCTCTGAGTCCTTAGGATTAATCTCCATGGTCTTAGTAAAATCCTGAATAGCTCCTCTGTAATCTTGAAGGGAATCTTTAGAAATTCCTCGTCCGTAATATGCATCACCTTCGTTTGGATCAATCTCTATAGCTTTATTATAATCCATTATAGCACCTCCGTAATCTTGAAGGGAGCACTTTGCTGTTCCTCTATTAAGGTAGGAATCTTTAAAGTGAGGATTTATTTCAATTACTTTTGTAAAATCCAGGATAGCCCCTCTATAATCATGTATTGAGTACTTTATAGTACCCCGATTATAGTATGCTTCTGTATATTGAGGATTAATCTCGATTGCCTTATTAAAATCCTTTATTGCACTTGGGTAATCATTGTGTTCGATATTTAAACAACCAGAATTATAGTATTCTTTTGCTGATTGTGAAAATACCTGTGTAAATGATAAACATAAGATTGTCAAACTTAATAACATTTCTTTCATATCACAATGTTCTTGTAGAATGACAACAAAGTATGTGAATTCCTTAAATTATTGAATTAAAGCTTTTTATTTATAAAACTATTTGAAGTCTTGTAAAATGATTTCAGATTCCAAATGAATTATTTACAATATTCTTTAATAAAGTTATCTGCTTCACTAAATCCAAGTTTAACAGACTTATTCATATCTAATAAAGCATCATTTTTATTACCCATGTTAAATTTTGCTAAACCACGAAGGTAATATGCAACTGCATTTTGAGGATCAATTAAGATCGTTATGTTAAAATCCAGAATTGCATCAGTATAATTGTGTAGATCAGTCTTTGCCAAGCCTCGATTAAGATATGCCATTGCTTCTTTAGGCATGATTTCAATGGTTTTTGTAAAATCTTGAATAGCGCCGATCTTATCATTTAGATTAGTCTTTGCCATACCTCTACCAAGGTATGCATCTGAGTAAAAAGGATTAAGCTCAATAGCTTTATTAAAATCCTGTATTGCACTGTTGCAGTCATTAAGGTTAAACTTTGCCAAACCA
Organism: uncultured Bacteroidales bacterium; assembly: GCA_903877385.1. Classification (GTDB taxonomy): domain Bacteria; phylum Bacteroidota; class Bacteroidia; order Bacteroidales; family FEN-979; genus CAIRDP01. The sequence continues at coordinate 302,760 of CAIRDP010000063.1, read as the reverse complement.
CTACAGTGCCAGGCCTCTTCGTTGTTAGGATTAATCTCAATGGCCTTCTCAAAATCCTTTAGAGCGTTGGTATAATCTTGAAGGAATGCCTTGGCACTGCCCCTGGAGCAATAGGCCTTTGTGAATTTTGGATCAATTTCAATAACCTTATCAAAATCCCGAATAGCACCTTTGTAATCCTTGTTTTCAAATTTTGATTTGCCTTGTTTATAATATTCTAATCCTTGAAAATCTTTTTGTTCACCTTGTTGCATTTTTTCTGATTTTTCTTTTTCTTTAAGCAAAGCATATTCCTTTGCCTTCCGTGTGAGAAGCTTTAAGTATTTCATTGCGTATATTTGATTTTCCGTCAATGCTTTCATAAAACCAAGATTTAAATAAAAAATCAGCGTGAGCTAATTACCTACCGTCGTCGAGGTCCAGCCATGGACCCATACCACAAATAAGCAACGCTCACGCCTTAACGTGGCGTTTTGCTTACTACCTGTGGTATTGTTGAATATGGCTGGTTTCGACAACAGGTTCAGCTAAACGCTAAATCTTATGTATTAATAGTCTTTCTTCTGTTTTCTCCTTTCTTTATCAAGCTAAAACACCATCAAATTTATTAATTCCTAATAAATCATTTTTACTTCTGTGATTCCTCCTCGTTTTCAGAAAAACACGATTCGTGTTCAGTCTTACTCAGTTCCGAAAGTTTTTCTAAGGATTCCTTTAGTGATTTTCTTAAAGAATCAATCTCTTCTGGAGTGCAACGAATTATTGCGCGTGAGAACATTAACCTCTCTCTCGGTGAAAGTTTCAAGAATTCATCCCTTGTCATCTGACAACGATTTTAAATCGTCTCACCAAATTTACTGATTATATCCATTTAAGACAAGTTAATCAGGCTAATGATCCTACTTCAAGCCAAAAAAAAAAATGATATTTCAGGCAAACCTCGCTAATAAGATACAAAATTCCTTGCTTAAAGAATATGTTTACAAGTAGTTATACTAAGTCTGTTTATACTATGGGGAACCCCTACCGGTCTGCCCCCACCAAATCCTCCGGGCAATGCCCTCCCTTGGGAACAATTCGAAGCTAGAAAAATTCGAAAAAATCTTGAAAAAGAATGCTTTAAGTGTTTCGGTGAAGTCGATTTCGGGTAAACTACTTATGTGCCAATAATCGTTAAAATTTGCATAAATGTTTGCATAAATGAAAAGCCACTCACAAAATATTTCTGTAAGTAGCTGATTCTCTTGTGACCCCGACAGGATTCAAACCTGTAACCTTCTGATCCGTAGTCAGATGCTCTATTCAGTTGAGCTACGAGGCCAAATTCGGTGCAAAGGTATAAATTTTCGATAAAACGGCAAAGACAAAATTCTGACGACTTCGGGCGAGATTCAGGCTCAAACCTGATTCCCGGGAACAAACTTCTGCCCTGAGTCCCTGCATATGATCTGAACCGCATCCCTGGCCGATTTAATGGCAACCGGGAGGCCCCCCCCGGGAATGCTCCAATGACCGGTATAATAAAAATTTTTAATCCCGGGCAGCGTAAATTCAACAGGGGACTGTGCAATCATGTTTTTGCCGGGAAGCCAGCCCTGGGCAGATCCTTTCCAATTATTGGTGTACCTGGATAAAGTTGCCGGCGTAGCCACATCCACTTCCTCGGTATATTGCTTTATATTCCCGAACTTCTTTTCCATCAGGTCTATAACCTCTGATGCGAAATCATTTTTGCTTTTATCGTACTTGTCAGGGTCGGCCTCCCTGAGATTGACCCAGTAATCGGCATTCCTGGTATAAAAACATACCGATACCATGGTCTTTCCTTCCGGCGCCAGGGTTGGATCGTAATTATAAATATGGGACTCAAGCCTTGAATACGCTGTTCCATCGGGCGAAACCAGCTCGTGATCAAGGGGGAACCTCAAAAAATGTGATACGTCATCGAAAGTCCTTCCTATCCCTAAAGAAACAAGGATGATTGAATAATACACTTTTAGTTTACCCTGCCTGCCCAGGGACCGGATTGTTTTATTGACGTATTTTCCATCCAGGGCCTTAAAGACGGTGAAATACCAGTCGGCCGCCGAAAGCACAACTTCAGAAGAAACCTTGTCCCCGCTTTCAAGCAGGAGACCTGTTGCCCTGCCATCCGCAGTAAGAACTTTTAAAACCGGGGAATGATACTGAATGCTCCCTCCAAGTTCAAGATATTTATCCTTTAATTTATTTATAAACACAGCGGCTCCTCCCAGAGGATATCCGGAAGCATGCATATCGTTATACGCCAGGGGCATGCTTATGATCATCAGGGGCAGCTCATCCCCGTCAAACAATAATTCAAAGGCTTCCCTGAGAAAGGGGCTTTTAAGTTTAGAGGCAAATGTGAAGTTCGTTTCTTTTTTAATCCTGTTCAGGAACCATAGCAAAGGCAGGTAGCGGATATATTTGATTTTTTCGGACAAGGGCAAAAGAGCAGGTACTTTTTTTATTTGAGGAGGGATCTCAAAGGATTGGATTTTTCTCATCCTTTGTATGAATTGATCGATAACCACCTGGTCTCCCGGTGAATTTTCAATCATATAACTCCTCAGGGTGCCTAGATTTGTATAAAGGTGAAATACACTATCCCCCTTAATGCTTCTGGCATGCTTTAACTCGATGTCCATCCGGCTCTCATGGTTGACGAACTGAATGGATTTCATATCGAGCAACTCTGACCATAATTGATAGAACGGATTGGCCGGCCCCGATCCGAGCAGCCACTGGAAACCGGATTCAAAAGTATAATCCCCTTTCTTCCAGCTTGTACAAAGTCCTCCCGGCCTGCCACTACGCTCAAATATAACTGTTTTAAATCCACACATCTGCAGATAACAGCCTGCTGAAATCCCCGAAACACCGGCCCCTATAATATTAACTTTCATTCGAATGCAGTAAACTTCAAATGTATGAAAAGGAACTTATGCTATTTTAAAAAAAATTATCTTTGCACCTTAATAAGAAGCTTCTTCCGGAAATTCCGGAAGAAAGGGAACACAGTGAAGGATAGAACATGATCATAGTTGGAAGCAAAAAGCTCACAGTTAATGACTTCTTTAAAGTACTTTTTGAAGGTGAGAAGATCGATATCGACATCGAAACCCGAAGGGAAGTTGAAGAGGATTATGAATTTCTGAAGGAATTTGCGCAGGGTAAAGTCATTTACGGGATAAATACCGGTCTTGGACCCATGGCCCAGTTCAGGATTAATAACAACCAGGAACTTGAGCTTCAGTACAACCTTATTCGCAGCCATGCTGCAGGATGCGGTTCTCCCCTTCCTCCATTATATGCCAAAGCAACCATGCTGGCAAGGCTAAGTTCGCTGGCCCAGGCCAAATCGGGAATTCATATCGAGGTTGTTGACCTTCTGAAGGAACTGATCAACCGCGACATTAATCCATATATCCCTGAACATGGAGGAGTTGGAGCCAGCGGCGATCTTGTTCAGCTTGCACACCTGGCGCTTAACCTCATCGGTGAGGGGGAGGTGCTGTATAAGGGAAATACAGTTCCTGCAGCTGACGTATTCACTGAAGAAGGACTGAGCCCTATCGTTATGCACATCAGGGAGGGCCTTGGGCTGATCAACGGAACCTCGGCCATGACTGGCATCGGCATGATCAATGTGATCCATGCCAGGAACTTGGTCGACTGGTCTATACTGGCTTCATCGATGATCACCGAGATTGTGGAATCCTACGATGACCATTTTTCGGATGGTCTTAACCGCGCCAAATCCCATCATGGACAAAGGGTAGTTGCCCGCACCATGAAATATATCCTGAAAGATAGCCAGCTTATCCGCCGCCGTGCCGACCATTTGTACAACAATGACAAAGCGGTCGAGGTTGATGTGTTCAAACACAAAGTACAGGAATATTATTCCCTTCGCTGCGTTCCCCAGGTTTTGGGACCGGTGCAGGATACCATTCTTTATTCCACCCATGTACTGATGAACGAAGTGAATTCCACGAGCGATAACCCTATTATCGACGGAGAACATCATAATGTTTACCATGGAGGAAATTTTCATGGGGATTATGTCGCCCTGGAAATGGACAAACTGAAAATCGCCATAACCAAGCTGTCGATGCTTGCCGAGCGCCAGCTGAATTACCTGATGAATCCAAAACTCAACGAAAAGCTGCCTCCCTTTGTCAACCTTGGGAAACTGGGGCTGAACCTTGGCATGCAGGGCGCCCAGTTCACTGCGGTTTCTACTGTTGCCGAGAACCAGACCATCTCCTACCCTATGTCGTTGCACAGCATTACAAACAACAACGACAACCAGGATATAGTCAGTATGGGAACCAATGCAGCACTGCTGACCAAGAAGGTCATTGATAATACATACCAGGTCATTGCAATCGAGATGATATCAATCCTTCAGGCTATTGATTACCTGAACATCAAGGATAAGCTCTCGACATATTCCAGGAACAAATACGAGGACCTGCGCAAGATTGTCCCGGTGTTCACCGAGGATGCCAGCAGGTACAAGGATATTTGGAATATCGCGCAATACATTATGGAGAATAAACCACAATTTTCTGTTGAAGAGTAAAAACGAATCTGAATAATCGCTCCGGATGAGATATGCATTAGTGACAGGCGGATCCCGTGGAATCGGGCGGGCAATCTGTGTGAGCCTGGCAAAAGACGGTTTCCACATCATTATCAATTTCAACACAAATTCGGCTGAAGCCGAATCAACCCTGGCAATGGTAAAAGAAAACGGGGGGAGCGGCGAGATCATGCAGTTCGATGTTTCAAACCAGGAAGCAGTTGAAAAGGCGCTTGGTGACTGGCAGGCGGGGAACGAAGGGAAGTATATCAGCATACTTGTCAATAATGCCGGTATCAGGAAAGATGCCCTTGTGATGTGGATGAAAAACGAAGAATGGAATGATGTTCTGAATACCAACCTCAACAGTTTCCTGTATGTCACAAGATTCCTGCTGAAGGATATGTTGATCAATAAATTTGGAAGGATCCTCAATGTGGTTTCACTGAGCGGGATCAAAGGATTACCCGGACAGGTCAATTATTCCGCTGCAAAAGGCGGGGTTATTGCGGCAACCAAAGCACTTGCCCAGGAAATTGCAAAAAAGAATGTCACTGTAAATGCAGTGGCACCGGGCTTTATCCGCACCGACATGACCAGGGACCTTGACGAAGCCCAGCTTAAGATGATGATCCCCATGGGACGTTTCGGCAAACCTGAAGAAGTCGCTTCAGCCGTGAGGTTCCTTGCCTCGGATGAAGCTTCATACATCACGGGTTCAGTCATCAACGTAAACGGTGGTCTTTACACTTAGTAATATGTATACTTTCGCTACTTCACTACCTCGCTATTTCTTCTCGGCTTCGCCGGATGCTCTTTCTCTATGACTCGGGTCGTCATCACCGGAATGGGCATTTATTCGGTCATCGGCAAGAACCTTGCCGATGTAAAGGATTCTTTGTGGCATGGCCGGTCGGGGATTGTTTTTGATGCAAGAAGGAAAGAAATGGGATTCCGCTCGGCACTTACGGGAATGGTTGAGCGCCCGGTACTTAAAGGTGTTCTTGACCGCCGTATGCGGGTCGGGATGCCGGTACAGGGAGAATATGCCTATATGGCCACTCTTGAAGCTCTTAAGAATTCAGGAATAGACCAGCAGTTCCTCGACAGTCACGAAGTAGGCATCCTTTACGGCAATGACAGTTCCGCGGTTCCAGTGGTGGAGTCGGTTGACATACTCCGCAAGGAGAAGGACACCATGCTTATCGGTTCGGGCTACATTTTCCAGTCGATGAACTCAACAGTTTCGATGAACCTCTCGGTGATCTTTAAACTTAAGGGGATTAATTTTACGGTGAGCGGGGCCTGCGCAAGCGGTTCACATGCGATAGGGATAGGCTTCCTGATGATCAAGCAGGGCTTGCAGGATGTGATCATCTGCGGAGGGGCCCAGGAGATCAACCCTGAATCAACTGCAAGTTTTGATGCATTAAATGCATTCTCGGTAAGGGAATCGGAACCTGAAAAGGCATCGAGGCCCTTCGACAGGGACCGCGACGGCCTTGTTCCCAGCGGAGGGGCAGCTACAATTATACTTGAAAGCTATGAATCGGCGAAAAATCGGGGTGCTCCCATACTTGCAGAACTCGTGGGTTATGGCTTTTCATCGAACGGGGAACATATTTCACTCCCCAATATCGATGGCCCGGCCAGGGCTATGATGATGTCGCTTAAAGCTGCAGGAATGTCTCCAAAGGATATTGACTACATTAATGCCCATGCCACGTCCACACCAGCCGGCGACGGAAATGAAGCCGGGGCCATCAACCAGATCTTTGGCAGGGAGATGCCCCTGGTCAGCAGCACGAAATCAATGACAGGCCATGAAATGTGGATGGGCGGAGCAAGTGAAGTGGTTTATTCGATACTGATGATGAATAATGATTTCGTTGCCCCGAATATAAACTTTGAACATCCCGACGATGCCACTTCATGTCTGAACCTGGCAACTGTCACAACTCCTCATGAGATCAATGCCTTCCTTTCCAACTCTTTCGGATTTGGCGGAACTAACTCATCCCTTGTACTCAAGAAAGCTTCTTTCTGATTTCTCATTATTTTTTTTACTTTTGCAGTCCAGAATAAGAACTAAGAATGCAAAACGAGGAGATTATCAGTAAGATAAACCAATTGCTGGTTGAGGAGATTGAAATTGATGAGGTTAAGATAAGCCCTGCTGCTGATCTTAAAAAGGATCTTGAAATTGACAGCCTCGATTTTGTTGATTTATTTGTCATCATAGAACGTAATTTCGGAGTGAAGATGAAAGCTGAAGAGATGGCCGACATCAAAACACTCCAGGACTTTTACGACTATATTATTAAACGTGTCCATTCAAATTAACAAAGATGGAATCCTGGGAAGGTAAAACCCGAGGAGGAGTCCTTGGTTATAAGATCTTTGTCTGGACAATCAGGTACCTTGGAATTTCTTTCGCTTATTTCCTGCTGGCTTTTGTTGTTTCGTACTTCATATTCACCTCCGGCAAGGCCTTCAGGGCAATTTACCGCTTCTTTCATGAAAGAATGAATTATGGAAAGCTGAAGTCTTTGACCAGCATCTACAGGAATTACTATGTTTTCGGACAGATACTGATTGATAAACTGGCCCTGATTGCCGGCTTTGAACATAAATTCACATTTGATTTTGAAGGCGAAGAGTACCTGAGGCAAATGGATAAGGGCGGCTTGCTGATCAGCGGGCACCTGGGCAACTGGGAAATTGCAGGACAGCTGCTGGTAAGGCTGGAGAAAAAGATCAACATCCTGATGTACGACGCCGAACATCAGAGAATAAAAGGCTACCTGGCCGACGTGCTCCAGAGGACGGTTCACTTTATAATTATCAGGGAAGACTATTCACACCTCCAGGAAATAAAGGAGGCTTTCGCCAGGGGTGAGATCATTGCAATGCATGGCGACCGCTACATCGAAGGTAATAAGACCGTGATCACAAAATTCCTGGGTAAGAATGCAGCATTCCCGATAGGCCCGGTAAACCTCGCGGCCAGGTTTAATGTACCTGCAGCCTACGTTTTTGCGGTAAAGGAAACCAATACCCATTATCATTTTTATTCAACGCCTCTCCAGCATATCGAATTTTCGAACAACCTGAAGAAAAGGGATGCCATCCTTGCCGAAGCGGTGAGGAAGTTCGTAGATGCTTTTGAAACAGTGGTCTATAAATATCCCCTGCAATGGTTTAATTACTATGACTTCTGGAAGCTGCCCGGCCCACCTCACCAGCCGGCCGCCCCAAACAGCCAGGCCGCTCCCCTGCAGTCAATCCGGGGCAGGGAAAAGCAGGCTGAACCTCCTAAAAAAGGCGGCAGGAAGCTCCTGCTGATATCAGCCAACCATTATGCAAATCCATACCCTGTATACCCTCTCGGCTTATCTTACCTGTATTCATACCTGAACGAGCGTATGCCCGATCTGGACATCCGTTCTTTTGACATCAACCTTAACAGCCTTGAGGAACTGAAAAGTCTCTTGATTTCTTTCAAACCTGAATATACCGGGCTTTCGCTGAGAAATATCGACGACGTGAATTTTTACACCCGTGAAAGTTTTGTCGGCAGTTACAGGGCCATTGCCGATGTTATCAGGGAAGCCGGGAACAATACATGTTTTATTATCGGGGGATCGGCCTTTTCAATCTATCCGGGAGAATTATTTGACCTTCTGCAACCCGATTTCGGCATATGCGGAGAAGGAGAAGAAAGCCTGCACCATCTCATTAAAAGCCTTGATGCGGGAGCGCCTGATTTTAACATTGAAGGACTTGTTTACAGGAAGGGGGGGGAACTGGTAAAGAACCCGAGGGAACAGTTCATTAAAACTCCGGAACTGTCGTTTGAACCTGAAATGGTAAAGTTCTACTGGCAGAAAAGCGGGATGATCAATATCCAGACCAAGCGAGGCTGCCCGTTCAATTGCATTTATTGCACATACCCTCTCATCGAAGGGCATAACGTGAGGACCCTTGATCCAGACCGTATCCTGCACACACTTCGCGACCTCTATTACCATCATAATATTGATTATTACTTTTTCACCGATTCGGTTTTCAACATCAGCAACAATTTTAATATTGAACTGGCCGAGAAGATCATCAAGTCGAACATGAAGCTTAAATGGGGGGCATATTTCTCGCCATATAAACTCAGCAGGGACCTGCTGGGCCTGTTTGCCAGGGCCGGCCTTACCCATATTGAATTCGGCACCGAATCACTCTCCGATACCACCCTGAAAGCTTACGGCAAACATTTTGATGTGGAAGAGGTTGTTAATGTTTCCCGGTATTGCAATGATACGGGGATCTATTTCTGCCATTTTATGATTATCGGCGGATATGGCGAGACCGACCTCACGGTTGATGAAAGCTTTGAGAATTCAAAACGGATTGCCGACACTGTATTCTTTCCTTATGTTGGCATGCGTATATATCCCGGTACCAGGCTTCATGAAATCAGTATTGCCGAGGGTATCCTTAAACCCGGGGAAACTATCATAGAACCCGTGTATTACCTTTCGAAGGATGTTAATTATCAAACGCTGAAAGCCAGGGCCGAAAAAACCGGGCGCCGCTGGGTGTTTGCTGACGAGGATGTTGCCACATCCATGAACCGTATGAGAAGCAGAAACCGCAAAGGATCATTATGGCATCATTTAAAGAAATAAATATTCCCCAGAAACCCCCGATGGTGATGGTCAACAGTATCATTGAAGCCAGCGGCACGACTACAGTCACCTCATTCCTGGTAAAGGAAGATAATATTTTCATGGAGGATGGCTTTTTAAGGGAACCCGCCCTGATTGAAAATATTGCGCAGAGCGCAGCAGCGGGAATTTCTTCACAGCCTTTAAATGCAGGGGAAAAACCTAAACTGGGTTTTATTGGGGCAATCAGGGACCTGAAGATCATGAAACTTCCCAAAGCCGGGGATAAGATCATTACATCGGTAACCCTTACCCACGAGATCCTTAATGCCATTGTAGTTGTGGGACAAACCAGGCTGAACGGTGAACTGATTGCCGGATGCGAGCTAAGGATCTTTCTTGAGAATTCGTGAGGAAGAATCTGAATGTTAATATTTTGTAGGTAACCTGTAAAAGAAATTCAGGTTCCGAAATGTTATTTTTAATAATTTCGCAGCCATATTTTCTTAAATATATCGAATGGAAAACTCAACAGAAAACACCGATCCGGTTTATAAAAACAAGGATTACGGGCAGTACCGTGAATTGTTCTATACATACGACGAACAAGGAAACTTCCAGAAATCGGTAGGCTTCCACGGAACAAACACCCGGGTCCCCCTGGAACAGGCATGGGACCTGTTTAACGAGCGTATTGAAGAAGCGCGGCTGAAGGTTCTTGCAGGCAAAGCAAGCCCGATTATATATTACATGGAGAAAATCCTGGCCGATCCCATGGGCTTGTCGATGATGGCCGGAATATCGCTTTGGAGGGTCAAGCTGCATTGCATGCCCATTTTCTTTAAACGGCTCAGCGATAAAACTCTTGCCAAATATGCCGAAGCATTTAATATTACAGTAGACCAGTTGAAAAAAATGGAATAATAAAATAACAATGATGGACAGCAAATCTTTAATAATCAATTATACGCACCGCCAGGCAGGCCACTGCGAAAGCGGTGCCACTTCCAACCTTTTTAATTTTTATGGAATAAAGATGTCGGAGCCCATGGCTTTTGGCATAGGAACAGGAATATACTTCAGTTACCTGCCTTTTATTAAACTGATGTTTGCCCCTATGATGTCGTTCCGCAACCTGCCGAATACAGTATTTCGCCGTTCAACGAAATACCTGGGTGTTGATTCAACAGTGATCAAGAACTTCAGTAATGTAAAGGATTCCATGGATGCCCTGGATAAAAACCTTGAAAAAGGCATTCCAACAGGGGTGCAGGTTGGCGTTTTCAACCTTACATTTTTCCCGCCTGAATACCGTCAGCATTACAATATGCACAATATGGTCGTTTTTGGCAAGGAAGGCAACCTCTACCATGTAAGCGATACGGTAATGGAACATCCGCAGACATTATCTTATGAAGACCTGGTAAGGGTGCGTTGGGCCAAAGGCGCTTTTGCACCGAAAGGCAAAATGTATTGGATCAATTCCATGCCAAAGGAGCTGGATATTCGCAAGGGTGTTGAGCTGGGGGTTAAAAAGAGCGTATACGAGATGACGAAGGTCCCGTTCTGGCTCATTGGTATTAAGGGGATGAAGGTTATGGCAAAGGATATTAAGAAATGGCCCAAAAAGCATGGCAATCAGAAAGCCGCATTTTATCTTGGGCAGATACTGAGGATGGCCGAGGATTATGGAACAGGAGGCGCAGGCTTCCGGTATATTTACGGTGCCTTCCTGAAGGAAAGCGGGGAAACCTTCAACAACAAACAGCTCCTCGAAGCTGCCGACATCATGGGACGCACTGCAAACAAATGGAGAGAGTTTACCTATCTTGGAGCCAGGAACTGTAAAAACAGGACGTCCCAGCCAGTCGAAGATTATGGGACTTTGGGAGATATGATGATGGAAATAGCCGGCATGGAAGAACAGGTGTTTAAAACAGTAGAAAAGCTGAAAATCTGATGTCCGAAAAGGCAATCATTGAAATAAGGGACCTGGTTAAAATTTACAAAGGCTCAGAGGAACCTGCCATAAACGGTATTTCACTCGATATTTACCCGGGTGAGATATTCGGGTTGCTTGGCCCAAACGGCGCAGGCAAGACTACCACAATCTCCATTCTTTGCGGGCTTTTCAGGGCTACGAAAGGCAGCGTAAGGATAGCCGGCCTTGATATCCATTCAAACCTCAACGGGATAAAGCAGATCATCGGGGTCGTTCCCCAGGATGTTGCTCTCTACCCCACCCTCTCGGCCTGGGAAAACCTGACTTTCTTTGGCAATATGTACGGATTAAAGGGTCAGCATCTGAGGGAAAAGATCGCTGAAGGATTTTCGGTATTCGGCCTCGAGAAACATGCAAATAAAAAAATTGCTGACTGTTCAGGGGGTATAAAAAGAAGGATCAACCTGATAGCGGGTTTGCTTCACGATCCCAGGATAATTTTCCTGGATGAGCCCACCGTTGGGATAGATGTGCAGTCAAGAGTGGTTATCTTAGATTACCTGAAAGAGCTCAACAAGAAAGGAACAACAGTCATATACACCTCTCATTACATGGAGGAAGCGGAGAAACTGTGTACCCGGGTTGCCATTATTGACCGGGGCTCGGTTATATCCATGGGAAATCCCCGGGAGCTTTTGGCTGATCACCCGGAATTCAAAGACCTTGAAAATATTTTCCTGCACCTCACCGGGAAGGATCTCAGAGATTAACAGGATAAGAAAAACGTAATGTTCAAATTTTTTTCAGCTTGCCGTAAGGAATCATTGATCCTGCTCAGGGACATGGCAGGGCTTATCCTTCTTTTCGTCATGCCTATGATCATGGTGGTGATCCTGGCCCTGGTGCAGGAAAAAGGATGGAGCTCAATCACAAAGGATCCTTCAATACCTGTTTTACTGGTCGATGAAGACCAGGATACTCTTGGTGCGAAAATTGAGCAGGGCCTTAAAAACTCCAATATTTTCAAGATATACACCAGCGTTGACGGGAAAAAGCTGACCCGCGACCTGGCCAGGGAAAAAATCGCCAGGGGCGAATATAATGTAGGTGTTATCATTCCAAAAGGAGCAACTCAAATAATCAGGCATAAAGTCCAGATTATGGTAACCCAGATTGTTTCGGGTATCATGATGCCTGTCGACAATCCATTTCTCGACCTTCAGTCGAACGACTCGGTCAACATCTCTGTTTATTTCGATCCCGGCATCAAGGGAACTTTCAAATACGCCTTTATGGCGACGATGAAAGAATACAGTATGTTTATCGAATCATCCATGATCTTCGGTTCCTTCAACTCGGAACTGAAAAAAATGTTCCCCCAATACCGTCCTCCAAAAATGGACTATAAGGAGACTGTGTATTTTTCAGAGATATTTCCGGCAGGAAAGGATGAAAAAGCCTTACCCTCAACCACCCAGCACAATGTGCCGGCCTGGGCGCTTTTTGCCATGTTTTTCATAGTCATCCCCATGAGCGGCAGTATGATTAAGGAACGTGAAGAAGGCAGCTTAATCAGGATTTATACCATGCCTGTTTCCTATTTTACAATTTTCATGGCCAAAGTAGCAGTGTACACTGTTGTTTGTGTTATTCAGTTCATTCTAATGATGCTGGCCGGCCGGTTCGTTCTTCCCCTGGCAAACATTGCCCCCCTCACTATAGGTTCAAATTACGCGGGGATATTGCTGATGATGATTGCTTCAAGTCTTGCAGCTCTGGGTTTCGCCATAGCAGTGGGCACGATAGCCCGTACCCATCAGCAGGCAGCTTCCTTCGGGGTGGTTTCTGTTGTGGTTTTTACTGCTTTGGGCGGATTATGGGTTCCTGTTTATTTTATGCCTGAAGTGATGCGCACTATAGCTACATTCTCACCACTGAACTGGGGACATGTGGGTTTTATAGACCTTTTCCTGCGACAGGCTACGATTATTGATGTCCTCCCCCAGATACTGAAGCTTCTTGGATTTTTTATCGTGACCATCTCCATCGCATTATTTTACCGAAGAGTGAATTCACCCCTAAACAGCTAACATGGAATTATTAGACATCAGAGAGATTACGGTACGTTTCAGCGAAGTTGATTCCATGAAAATCGTCTGGCATGGAAACTACCTGAAATATTTTGAAGACGGAAGGGAATCCTTCGGCCTGAGATTCAACCTGGGCTACCTTGAAGTATACAGGCATAATGTGATGATCCCTATCGTGAAAATAAACTGCGATTATAAAAAGCCCCTGGTTTACGGGGACCAGCTTTATGTTGAAACACGATACATCCCTACCGATGCAGCCAAGATCGTGTTTGAATACACTGTTTCGAGGAAAAATGACGGGGAGATTGTAGCCACTGGAAGTTCCACCCAGGTCTTTCTAACTCCCGAAGGCGAGCTCCTGCTGACCTCCCCTGCTTTCTATACCGGGTGGAAAAAGAAATGGGGAATTGAATAAACCATAGCGATGAAAGCTGTTTACGCTATTTCCGAAAATATAATCTCTGCCCTTGGCTTTACTGCATCGGGAAATGCTGAAGCACTTTTATCAGGTAAAACAGGTATAAGGATTCATCATGACGAAAAGCTGTCGTCCAATAAGCTGGCTATTTCGCTTGTCGACACACAGGAGATGGAAAGAAAGTTTGAGCTAATCCTTAAACAGAATAAAAAGGAACAGCAGCCTTCTTTTTTTACCCGGCTTGAAAAGCTCCTGATCTTGTCGGTTTCAGATGCAATTCAAAACCTGCCGGTCAGGCCGGATAACAAAAAAGTCATTCTGGTCTTGTCCACCACCAAAGGGAATATTGACCTTCTTGAAGACCGGTTTACAGCAAAGTTCGACCATAAACGAGTTTACCTCTGGGCATTAGCTTCTGTAGTTAAGGATTTTTTCGGGTTTGCCAATACCCCCCTGATCATCAGCAACGCCTGCATTTCGGGCGTTATGGCCCTGATTGCTGCAAGCCGCCTGCTCCGTTCAGGCAAATATGAAACCGCCGTGGTTGCAGGTGGCGATATTGCCACCGAATTCGTGATCTCGGGTTTCCAGTCCTTTCAGGCTCTAAGCCCTGAGCCATGCAAACCCTTTGACTTAAGCCGCAAAGGCCTTTCACTTGGTGAAGGCTGCGGGACCATCGTACTTTCAACAAATCCCGGGGACGGCAAAACTGAACACATTCTTGTCATGGGCGGTTCGGTCAGCAATGATGCAAATCACATCTCGGGGCCTTCAAGAACCGGGGAAGAACTAAGCATGGCAATCAACAAATCACTTGAAGATTCAGGAATTGAATATACTGCCGTGGATTTTATCAACGCTCATGGAACAGCCACCCCGTTTAATGATGAAATGGAAGCCAAGGCTGTTTCACTCAGTAAAATGGACAAGGTTCCCCTGAACAGTTTCAAGGGATATTGGGGGCATACGCTTGGCGCCTCGGGCCTCATGGAATCGGCGGCAATAATACAATCGATGAAGCTGAACCGGGTCTTCAGTTCAGCCGGACTTGAAGTTTCCGGCTTCCCCGGGATGATCAACGTAGTTTCAGAAACAATTTTTAAACCTGTCAATACCTGCCTGAAAACTGCATCCGGTTTCGGAGGATGCAATGCAGCCCTGGTATTTCAGAAAACCTGAGATGGAAAAACTGATAACCGCATATACCTATATTGGAGAGGGTAAAGTGTTTGCAAATAAGCGCCTTATCTTTTATCAGGAAAAAATTGCTACTTTTGCAGAGTTTATCAAGGCTCTGTATAAGCAGGAGCAGATCGCATACCCCAAGTTCTATAAAATGGATTCTTTAAGCAAGCTTGGGTTTATGTGCGCCGAGCTACTGCTCAGATATGAAAACCCCGGGATATTTAAACCCGGATCGCTTGCCGTAGTGCTGGCCAATTCAAGTTCCAGTCTCGATACCGATCTCTTGCACCAGGAGAGTATCAGGAACCGGTCGGCCTACTTTCCAAGCCCTTCGGTTTTCGTGTACACCCTGGCCAATATCGTTATCGGGGAGATCTGCATACGACACGGCCTTAAAGGGGAAAATGCATTCCTGGTAAGTGAAAAATTCAATCCTTCAACCTTGAAGGATTATGTTAGTGAGATTCTTGATAATCACAGGGCCGAAGCCTGTATTTGCGGCTGGGTTGAAATACTCGGCAATAATTTCAAGGCAGTGATGGCCCTGGTGGAAAATGAAAGTACGGCGACCTGGATAAATGGGTTCAAACCTATGCCTTTTACTGAAGCTTCGCTTAATGAAATAATCAAAGTAAACTGAAAACAGAATATGGACGAATTGATCAACAAACTGAAGAAAGAAGTTATCACCCAACTTAATCTTGAAGATATTTCAGAGGACGATATTAACCCTGACTCCCCCTTGTTCGGGGAAGGCCTTGGCCTGGATTCGATTGATGCCCTGGAACTGATTGTCCTCCTTGAAAAGAACTATGGTATTAAAATAGAAGATCCAAAAGACGGGAAAAAAATATTTCATTCAATCCGTACCATGGCCGAATATATTACCGAGCATCAAAAGAAAGCCTGAATGCCTTCAAGGATCTTTGTTACCGGATTGGGTTTCATATCGGGTCTGGGTAACAATGCTCAGGAAAATCTCAATTCATTATTAAATCTCCGTTCCGGGATTGGCCGTATCAGGCATATTGAAACCAGCCTCAGGGATGAGTTGCTGGTGTCGGAAGTGCGCATGGCCAGCGAAGAACTCAGCTGCCTTGCCGGAGTTCCCTCAACTGAAGCCTATTCCAGGAACACCCTCCTGGGCATTATTGCTGCAAAGGAAGCATACAGGCATGCCAGTCTCGGTGATCATCCCGGCCTCAGAACCGGCCTGATCTCGGGCACTACGGTTGGCGGTATGGACCAGTGTGAGAAATACTACCAGGATTTTCTTTTCAACGACAGTAAAAACGCCTTTATCGACATTTATGATTGTGCCGACAGTACTGAGAAGATTGCAGACCACCTTGGGCTCAAGGGATTCATGACCACCATCAGCACAGCCTGTTCCAGCGCGGCCAACTCGATCATGTTTGCAGCCAGGCTGATGAAAGCCGGTAAACTTGATTGTGCTGTTGCCGGGGGTACCGAATCCCTTACAAAGTTTCACCTGAATGGGTTTAATGCTTTGAAAATCCTGGATAAACAGCTTTGCCGGCCCTTTGATGCAGGCAGGAATGGCATAAATCTCGGGGAAGGCGCTGCCTATCTTATCCTGGAAACTGAGGAGGCAAATGAAAAGACCGGGAACAGGGTGATCTGCGAACTTGCCGGGTACGGAAATGCCTGTGAAGCATTTCACCAGACTGCTTCTTCCCCTGATGGCACCGGGGCTTACCTGGCGATGAAAAAAGCCCTGGAGATGAGCGGTAAAACTCCTGATGCGGTGGATTACATCAATGCCCACGGGACAGGCACCGACAATAACGATCTTTCTGAAGGACGTGCAATCGAAAACCTGTTTACAGGGAAAATTCCCTGGGTCAGTTCTACCAAGCCCTTTACAGGGCATATGACCTCGGCTGCAGGTTCGGCCGAAGCGATCATTTCAATATTAGGTCTTGTGCATGGAATTGTGTGGCCCAACATGAACTTTTCAAACCAAATGCCGGAATTGAAATTCCGGCCTGTAACTGAAATGATCAGGGGTGCAAACCTTAATTTGGTGATGAGCAACTCGTTTGGTTTCGGAGGTAACGACAGCTCACTGATATTCAAGAAGTATGGAGTACATTAACGGAATCGGCATCATTTCTCCCCAGAACACTCTTCCAGGCCAGGGTTTTCTTGAAGCTGTTGTTGAGCAGACTGCCGATTTCCTGAAATCAGTAGAGCCTGTTTATAAATCCTATATCGATCCTATTGCTTCTAGGAGGATGAGCCGCCTCATCAAGATGGGAATCACTTCGGCAAAGATCTGCCTTCGGGATGCCGGGATAGACGCTCCTGACGCAATTATTACCGGGACCGGCTTGGGCAGTGTTGAGGATACCGAAAAGATTCTGGGGGAGCTCACTATAGAGGAAAAATTCCTTAACCCCAGCCCTTTCATCCAGTCCACATACAATACCATCAGCTCCCAGATTGCCATCAGCCTGAAATGCCATGAGTATAATTCAACCTTTGTGCACCGTTGCTTCTCGCTTGAAAGCTGCCTTACCGACGCGGTTTTACAGATCAGGGAAGGCTCTGCAGCCAACGTTCTTGCCGGGGGGATTGATGAGATGACCCTAAACCACCTCACCATCATCCGCAGGCTTGGAATGTGGAAACGCGAGGCAATAAGGAACCTTGATCTGTGGACCAGTGAAACACCCGGGGCCCTGGCAGGAGAAGGTTCGGCATATTTCGTCATCTCGAGCGAAAAAAACGAAAAAACATATGCGCGTCTTGCGGCAGTTGAGACCTTGTACAAGCCTTCCTCCACGATGCAGACTGCTTCTTTCGTTAAACAATTTCTGGCCGATAACGGCCTCATGCCCGCTGAAGTGGACCTGGTGCTTATGGGCAGCAATGGGTATTCGGAGCACGACAGGGTTTGCAATGAAGTAATCATGCAGTCTGTCCCTGCTGCCGCCCGGGTTTTGTATAAGCATCTTTGCGGAGAGTACCACACAGTTTCAGGCTTTGCCCTTTACCTTGCCGCAAACATCATCAGTAGGCAGATGATCCCAAGCTGTATGCCTTTGCTTCAACGGAAGCCTGAGAAACTTGAAAATATACTGATCCACAATCATTTCAGGAATACCGACCACGCCTTTATCCTGGTCCGGGTTTAATCTCCACTTGTAAATTCAGCGCTTTCCCAGGAACCCGGGGCCCGGGCTAGCCGGGGTAAATACCATTGATTACCTGCGGAATTTTTCTAAATTTGCAGCCTTGAAACAAACAGATTTCATGGGAAACCGTGTTGTGATAACTGGTTACGGAATTGTTTCGGCCATTGGCATGAATGCCACTGAAGTTCTTCATTCATTGATGAACGGGCATTCAGGCATTGGGGAGATCACACGGTTTGAGACGATTCATAAAGGGAAACTGCCTATTGCCGAAGTTAAACTTTCTGACCAGGAACTTCTGGAATTATCCGGGCTTAAGTCACTCAAGAGGTATACCCGCACGGCTCTTCTTGGTATCTGCGCTGCCAGGGATGCGGCAGCGATGTCGGGTATGAAACCCGACCGGCATATAAGGACCGGGCTTATCTCGGCCACTACCGTTGGCGGAATGGACCGCAGCGAGAATTTTTACCCTTTATTCCTTGAAAATCCATCGAAAGGGAAGCTCTCCCAAATTATCAACCACGATTGCAGCGACAGCACCGAAAAAATCGCTGAATCCCTGGGTCCACTTGATTTTATGACCACAATAAGCACAGCCTGCAGTTCCTCGGCCAATTCTATCATGATGGGATCTGAGATGATCAGGGCAGGCATGCTCGACCGGGTTATTGCAGGGGGAACTGATGCCGTTACAAGGTTTACCCTTAACGGTTTCAATACCCTGATGATACTTGATAAAGAAGGATGCCGCCCGTTTGATGAGAACCGCGCCGGGCTTACGATTGGCGAAGGGGCGGCATTCCTGGTACTTGAATCTGAAGAACTTGCCCTTAAGAATGGTAAAATAATCCATGGGGTGCTTAGCGGGTATGGAAATGCAAATGACGCTTACCACCAGACTGCTTCCTCGCCTGAAGGTACAGGTGCCTCTCTGGCAATGGCCAAGGCATTGGCAATGAACTCTATGTCCCCTGCCAACATCAGCTATATCAATGTTCATGGCACAGGCACTCGCAATAATGATCTCAGCGAGGGTATGGCGGTTCAGAAAATATTCGGGCAGAACGTACCTCCCTTCAGTTCCACCAAGGTATTTACCGGGCATACCCTTGGGGCTGCCGGAGCCATTGAAGCCGTGATCTCCCTGCTCTCAATAAACCGGAACTGCATTTTCCCAAACCTGAGGTGGTCTGTTCCCATGAAAGAGCTTTACATAAAACCTCTTACTGCCCTGGTACAGGATGCCGCCATTGAACATGTTCTCTCGAACTCATTTGGGTTCGGGGGGAATAACTCATCCCTGGTTTTCTCAAAATATATGCCCTGAGGATCTTATGACTTCGATGAAACCCATATATATCAATGGCCTCGGTAGCGTTTCGCCCCAGGATATGGCTAACAGCAGCCGTTTCCTTAGTGAAGTCAAACGATCCCAATCGAACAGGCTTGCCTGTATTGAACCCAACTACAGGGAATTTATAAGTCCTGATATCCTCCGCAGGATGGGCAGGCTAATAAAAATGGGCGTGGCCTCATCAAGGATTTGTCTTGAGGATGCAGGATGCATGATGCCGGATGCTATCATAACAGGTACGGGACTGGGATGCCTTGAAGACACTGAGAAATTTCTTACCACACTGGTCAGGAACAGGGAAGAGTTGCTCACTCCCACTTCTTTCATTCAATCGACTCATAATACCGTTTCGGCCCAGATTGCCTTGCTGCTGAAGTGCCATAATTATAATTTCACGTATGTCCACCGGGGCTGGTCGTTTGAATCGGCCCTGATCGATTCCCTCATCCAGCTGAGAAACGGCCAGGCATCCACTGTGCTTGCCGGCGGCATGGATGAACTTACAAATGTTTCCTTTGCAATTACACAAAGGCTTGGACACTGGCGAAGGAAGCCTGTTGAAACGCTTGAATTACTTAAATCAACAGACAGGGGAAGCATTGCCGGTGAAGGTTCGGCCTTTTTCCTGCTGTCATCCTCCCAATCCCCACGCAGCTATGCCGAATTAGCGGAAGTGTATACATTTAACAGGAAAACCTCAGGCAAGGCCCTGCAAACTATCCTTTTAGATTTCCTCGAAAGGTCAGGGATAAAGCCCGGGGATATCGACCTGGCAGTTTGCGGGATTAACGGTGACACCTCATCCGCCAGACCATACAAGGAACTTGCAGACAACTTGAAAAATGCAGGCATTGCAGCCTGGAAACACCTCAGCGGTGAGTACCAGACTTCTTCCTCTTTCGGGCTCTGGATGGCTTCTATGATTATGAAACACCAGCTGTTGCCTGAAGTTGCGGTAATACGCAAGAGCGAGGAACGGCCTTTCAATACAATCCTCCTGTACAATCATTACCTGGACCTGAACCATTCCTTCATCCTGATCCGGAAACCGTGAAAATACTGAATTACAGAAGTACTTCCATATTTTTCCTTCTGGTTTTCCTGTTGTTGTTAATATGCGGATCACCCTGGCCGGTGTACCCTGCATTGTTGCTGGTATACATGGGGATCAATGCAGGCATGGCTTTTTTACCGGCTTCAGGGTACTATTACGGGGGTGTGATAACCCATGGCAACCGCGGCAAAAACTCCCTTTCTCTTACATTCGATGACGGTCCTGATGCAATTAATACACCCCTTATCCTTGACATCCTTAAAAAACACAATATCAAAGCCACATTCTTTATCATCGGGAAAAACATTGCAGGGAATGAAGAACTTCTCGAACGAATGCATGCAGAGGGCCATGTTCTTGGGAATCATACCTGGTCACATACCAACTTATGGGATCTTTATTCTTCGGGGAGAATGGCGGATGACATCCTGGAAAATATCAGGGAAACTGAAAGGATCACAAGGAAAAGGATGAAATTTTTCCGACCCCCCTATGGCGTGATTAACCCTATGGTGGCCAAAGCCATTCGTAAAACGGGTGTGACAGTAGTAGCATGGAGTTTCAGGTCGTTCGATACTTCATGCGGGGACCCGGGACTTTTGCTTGACAAAACAATGAAAAAAACGAGGCCCGGTGATGTCATGCTTTTTCATGACAGAATGGGGCTGACAGCCGGAATTCTTGAAAAAATAATTGTATCATTGCAGGAAAGAGGGTTTGGTTTTATACCCCTGGAAGAAATGCTGAAACTTCAAGCCTATGAAAACTGCTAAGAGTTTTATCCTGGCCCTGCTGCTGCCATTGGGATTCACCCCTCTGATGGCCCAGCCTAAACCGCTTTCACAAACCGATGCCCAGGAGGTAAAGAAAAGGATCAGTGAAGCCGCCAAAACAAGCCTTTCGATTGAAGCCCAGTTCACACAGACTAAAGAGCTTAGTGTTATCAGGGAAAAGATTATTTCAAAAGGGAATTTCTACTTCAAAAAACAGAAACTTCTCAGGTGGGAGTACACTTATCCATTCCCGTATCTTATCATTTTCAATAACGACAAAATTTATATAAAGGACGAGGATAAGGAAAATCACGTGAGCCTGCAATCAAACAAGGTTTTCAGGGAAGTCAACAATATTTTAATCGGGGCTGTAGAGGGGACCCTGCTTTCCGATTCCAAAAATTTCAGCTGTAATATCTTTGATCTGCACGACCAGTTTCAGGCATCCATGATTCCTTTAAACCCCCGTATCAGGGAAACCCTGAGCGAGATCGTGCTTTTTTTCAATAAATCGGATTATACAGTTGATAAACTCATCATGAGGGAAGTGTCGGGAGATTACACAAATATAGAATTCAGCGGAAAGAAGATTAACCAGAATATTCCAGATGCGAAGTTTAATATTCCCTAGTCTGATACTGGTTTTATTCCTGGCCGGCTGCGATCCTGTTAAAAAATCCCAGTTTAACTCAGCCGGCGAGGCTCCGTTCAAGGCTCCGGTATGGGTATCCCCTTTCCATGAAGGGTTTGAGAAAGCATTATTCAGGACCTCCCTGGACGTGGCCGAAAGGCACCTTACCGGGATATCAATCATCAAAAGGACTTCCGACAGCAGTTTCCATTTCACTTTTGCCAATGAGATCGGGATGACTTATTTCGACATAGAAGTCTTCAGGAACAGTTATAAACCGGACTATATCTTTGATCCATTAAATAAAAAGTCTTTCCTGAAAATCTTACAGAGAGATTTTTCGGTCATGTTTTTCAGTGTTTCCGAAGGAAAACCCACCCGGAAATACATACAAAAGGATTCGGGAGAAGCAGTTTACATGTACCTGAAGCAGAACCTGTACGCCTGGATAGATACCAGGCAGAACACCCTGACCGGGCTGGCAGGGTGGAGCAATTATTTTGATGCGGTTATGGTGGGTTTCAGGGAATATAATAACGGATTTCCCACTGAGATCAGGATACTGAATCCGAAAATCAAACTGGTGCTGACCTTTAACCTCTTAGGCCATTGAGTGCCCGGCCGGCGTTTGTTATGTTAAGTTTACGTACCGGCTGATCAGTAACAGACCAAATAATTTTGTAATTTTACACCTTTCGAAATTCTAACTGCCGGGATGCTAAAGGGTAAATTATATAGAATCAATACGATAGATCTGCTTCCTGCAACTGATGAGGCAAATCCTGCCAGGAAGTATTCTGTTATACTTGCCCTCGACAGCAGCCATCCGATTTTCGAAGGTCATTTCCCTGGCAATCCTATATTACCAGGGGTATGCCAGGTGGAAATAGTGAGGGAGATTGCCGAAGAAATTCTCGGTCTTGAACTTTTGTTGTCGCAGGCCAGCCAGGTTAAATACCTTAGCCTCATAAACCCCCTGGATAACCCGGTAATTAGCCTGAATCTGAAATTCGGCGAACCTGTTCAGGGCGAAGTTGATGTTTCTGCCGAAGTAACATCAGCCGGTAGTGTTTTTATGAAAATGAAATGCCGATTGAAGGAATTTAAGAGCTGAAACAGATGCACCAGTACAGGATACGGGCAAGGGGATATGAACTGGATTCATACGGGCATGTCAACAATGCCGTATTCTATAACTATTTTGAGCAGGCCCGCTGGGAACTTTTCCAGGAAAAGGGCTTGATCGGGGAGCTGACTTCCCGGGGGCTTTTTCTTGTCGTTGTTGATGTGAATATCAGGTACCAGCACGAAGTTAAACTTGGCGATGAGGTTGAGATCACCACAACATTGAAAAAAGACGAACCGTTTATTATTTTTGAACAGAGGATGAAGTTGCTCCCGGGCGGAAAGGCTGCTGCGAGGGCAAGGGTTAAAACCGTGTTTGTGGATGCTGAAAGGATTTCCCATGATATTCCTGAAGCGATAGAACCTGTATTCTTACAATGATTATTTAATGAACTGAATGGAAACAATCAATAAAATAAGCTGGGAGATCAGGAATGACATAGGCATCATAACGCTTGACAATCCGCCTGAGAATTACCTGGTGCAGCCTGAATTTGTGCCGATTGAAACATTAAGGAAATGGACCTCTTACGATTATCTCAAGGGGATCATGATCTGCGGGGCAGGGAAGCATTTTTCGGGCGGAGGCAAACTTGAGAACCTGTTCACGATGATCCGCAACAAAGAAAATATAAACGAAAGCATGGATAAGGGTAAAGCTGTGCTGGACCATCTTGAAAATCTCGATATACCAGTTGTTGCCGCAATCCAGGGTATCTGCTTCGGAGGAGGGCTGGAGGTAGCCCTTGCCAGCCACATCAGGGTTTGCTCCGAAAATGCGCTATTTGCTTTCCCTGAGATTAACCAGGGTATTATTCCCGGATTGGGCGGGACGATGAGAAGCATAGCGAGGATGGGCTTCCCCAGGGCCATGAAACTCATCATGAGCGGTGACATGATCAATGCTGAGGATGCACAGGAAATGAACCTGGTCGATTTTATAGTAAGCAAACACAAGGTGTTTGATTTTTCTTTCAGCTTTCTGCAGAGACTGACAAGAGACAGGCCTTTGCCGGTAATCAATGCCGTAATGAAGGCTTTGAAGAATGCCAGGTCTCTGAGTATAGAAGAGGCAATGAAGGAGGAAACAAGGATGTTTTGCGAACTCGCTCTTGCCGAAGCAAAACGCAGAAACGCTTCCAGCGAAACACAGAAATGAAAATACCAGTGTATTCAACGATACGATTGCTTTTTGAAGAAGGCATAGGCCTGCTCGAGCTGAATTCACCTCCCTCGAATGCAATGAACCTGGAATTCTTCAGGGAATTCGCCTCGGTTATTGAATTCATCAGGTCAAATGAGGAATTCCGTGCTCTAATAATAAGCGGGCACGGAAGGCATTACTCCTCGGGAGCCGATGTACCGGTTCTCCTGAATGAAATCCTGGAAAAAGCCGGAACGGATAATAAGGGCCGGCTGAAGAATGTCCCGGAATTCCTTTCAAATAATTATGCTTCTTTTCTGATGCTGGAGAATCTCAGCATCCCGGTGATTTCGGCAATACGCGGGGTTTGCCTGGGCTCGGCTCTCGAACTTGCCTTGTTCAGCCATTTCAGGCTGTGCGGCGAAGAAGCCGTTTTCGGCCTGCCCGAAACTTCTTTCAATCTTGTTCCCGGCCTGGGCGGGATATATAAACTATGCAGCATCTCGGGCCAGGCGCTGGCTCTCGAAAGGGTACTTAAAGGCAGCACTTTCACCGCCGAAGATGCACTGAAATACAGGATTGTCGACAAAGTAGTCCCCAAAAAATTACTTATAAGCACGGCAGATGATTTCGCCCGTCATATCATGCAGGATTTCAGGGTCGAAAAGCGCGGCTTGTATGTCAAGAAATATCTGTCGTGAAACAACAGAACGAAAAGAACCTGTTCCCAAGGCCTGTGATTGTCGCAGGCAGCGGCTCATACCTGCCGGGAGATCCCATTCCGAAAACCGAGTTGAATTTTTACCTGGGGGAGCTTACCGAGGCACCCCTTAAAATCCGTAAATGGATGAAAAGGATAAAGGAACTCATGTCGGAATTACTGGAAGTTGAGTATTACCATTTTGCCCTGGACCCTGTAAGCAGGCAATTCACAGAGGATAACATAAGCATGTCGGTTAAAGCGGCACGGCAGGCCCTTGAAGCCTCAGGAACCGCAGCCGCGGATGTTCAACTGATAGTTTACGGAAGCGCCCACCAGGACCAGATGCCGACAGCTTCGGTAAGGATACAGGAAGCTCTCGGAATTGATCATTGTGCAGAGCTCTCCATACATGCCAATTGCACATCTGCCTACAAATCACTTCTGGTTGCATCGGATATGATTCGGTTTGGCCGTTACAACAATGCGCTGGTCATCTCCTCGGGCATGTCATCCTCAGAACTTGTCGCAGAATATTATAACCAGCCCCTGGTAACGAAAGAAGAACTTTTCCTGAGGTATTTCTTATCTGACGGGGCTTCGGCCCTATTCCTCAAGGCGGCACCCGAAAATGCAGCCGGTCTGTATGTAGATCATGTTTACATGGAGTCGGTCGGGGGCAATAAGCCTTCGGCAATGGGAAACAAGAGGCCTGCCTACTGGATGAATCCCAGGGAAGAATTCGAAAAAGGCTACCACCACCTGGCCCAGATGTTCCAGGATGAATTACGGAAGAATTTTCATGAAGCTGGTGGTTCGGTGTTCCTGAACGGTCTGAAACGGATGCTGAAGCAATACCCTGTCGATACTGAAACCATAAAATATTTCCAGGTGAACTTCCCTTCAAAACATATTTCGGAGCTCATCATGGACGAATGTACGAGCCTGGGCATACGCCGTGAAACCCTGTATTCCAAAATGTCGTCAATGGGATATCTTGGACCTCCTATGGCTTTTTTATGCCTCGACAGGATATTAAGAGAAGAGAAACTGGCAAACAGGGATGTTGTTCTTAGCTTTGTCACCGAGGTCAGTAAATTCATGCAGGCCGGATACGTGATGAGCTGGCATGAATCCTGATTCACAAAAATTTATCATGTTTGAAGGTAAAACGAGATATAAGCTGTTTTTATTAAGCCCCGGGCAGAAGTACATCAACTATCCTGCGCATTCGGAACTTGCCAGGATGTTCGGAAAAAAACGGCTGATGATTCCCCTTGCCCTTCCAACCATTGCAGCCCTTACCCCTGCTCATTACGACATCTTCATTTACGATGAAGAGATCGGGGAGATCCCCAAACACCCCAAGCCCGATATCGTTGGCATAACAACCCTGGCTGCCACAGCCAAGAGGGCATTCGAGCTTGGCGACCATTACCGTTCTTTGGGGGCAAAGGTCGTATTTGGAGGCCCATATGCCTCATTCATGGTACCCGAAGCTCTGGAACATGGGGATGCTGTGGTTGTAGGCGAAGCTGAAGGCAAATGGGAACAATGCCTTGCCGATTTTGAAAGAGGTGAAATGAAAAGGGTTTACGAATCGGATTCCTTTACCGAATACAACCGCCAGTATCCTCCCCGCTGGGACCTTGTTAATATGAAGAGGATTTTCCAGGTGGCTGTCCAGGTATCAAGAGGATGCCCGTTCAACTGTGATTTCTGCCTTGTATCAAAAATTTTCGGACGGAAAATGAGATACCGTGAGATTGACAATGTGATCGAAGAGATTAAGGCAGCTCCTTCAAAATATTTCTTTTTTGTTGATGACAACCTGACGATAAATAAACGCTATGCCAGGGAGCTGATGAAAGCAATCAAACCCCTGGGCATTTCATGGGGATGCATGTGCAGCCTGGATGTAGCCACCGACGAAGAACTTCTAAGGCTGATGGCCGAAGCCGGCTGTTTCAACATCCTTGTCGGGTTTGAATCACTTAACCCCGAAAGCCTTGACGAGACCCGTAAACACCATAACCGCGGAGGCTCAATATATACTGAAGCCATCAATAAAATCCATGCAGCAGGTATACATATCAATGCGAGTTTTGTCGTAGGATTTGATCATGATACTGCGGATGAGTTTGATCGGATTTTCAATTTCACCCTTGAACATAATCTCCCGAATGTTAACCTGCACCTGCTGAATGCCCCGCCGGGGACCGAGACTCATAAAAAGCTGAAAGCCGAAGGAAGGATCATCGATTGTGACCCTGAAATGGGAGTCGGCCACTTCCCCACTATCCAGTACATGAACATGTCGCAAACGGAAATCTTCGACAAATACATGGAAACCATCACCAGGCTTTATTCTTTCCCGGTGATCAGGCAAAAAGGAGAAGCGCTACTGGGCAACGGCTCATTCACAAGGCCCGGGGGCGAGATCCCTGCATGGCTTAAAGCAAGGCTTTCGTGGATAACTTTTAAAGAGTTCGTACTCACCACCGATAAGGACCGCAGGGCACTGTTCGCTTATATTTTCAATCTCATCCGTACGAAGAAGATTGCAATCGACAAGGGCCTAGGATATTTGCTTTCAATGCTGGGGTATTACAGGCATGTGCGTGAACATCACCTCAGGATGGATGAATACAGGAAAATGGTAATGGCCCAGGACACGGGAAGGTGGAAGGACAGGCTCACCCATAGCGAAACTATCGGCATTATTGGTGAAGGCAAAATGGGAGCCAACCTGGCTCATTTTCTTTTGGAATCCGGTTTTAATATTTGCTGGGTCGTAAGCCCGTCGGCCGATTTGCTTAAAATCAGAAAAAATCTTGACAAAAAACTCAGCCGGCTTCACGGCAACGGCATCATCAGCAGTGCCGACCTTGAGCTGTTGAAGAAAACACCGGTTTCAACCGAAACCGGTATCCTTGCAGGCTGCAATCTGGTTATCGAGGCCGTAACGGAAGATGAAAATGTAAAGAAAAAGGTTTTACATGAAGCAGATGCGGTATTACAAACCTCAGCAATCCTCGTGTCAAATTCTTCTTCCATCAATCCTTCGGTACTATATCCCTCGGCTGAGCGCAAACAAAATTTCGCCGGTCTCCATTTCTTTTACCCGGTAAGCCTGGCTAATATTGTGGAAATTATAAGGGGGCCGGGCACATCCGATGATACGGTTCAAAGGCTTATTTTGTTTGTTGAAGCAATCCGGCATAAGCACATTCTTCTAAATGAGGAAGAAGGGTTCATTTTAAACCGGATCTTTCTTGATGTGCAGAATGAGGCGTACCGCATTGTGGAGCTGCGACAGGCAGGATATAAGCAGATTGATGATGTGGTTAAAAATTCACTCTTCCCATCGGGGATCTTTGAGTTTTTTGATCATGTAGGCCTGGATACATTGCTTCAAAGCATAAGGAATTATACCTGCACTTATCCCCACTCCAGCTATTATGCCCCGCTTATCGGCAAACTTGAACAGCTCACTGCCGAAGGCCGCCTTGGAAGGAAATCGGGCCGTGGATTCTATGATTATTCCGGCAGTGAAACCCGGGATGAAACAGGTGATGCCAGTCCCTTTGATGCAGAGGAAATTAGGAATCACCTGGAATTCACATATAAAAATGCAGCCCGGAGGTTTATAACGCATTCGGGCCTTACCATTGATGAGCTTAACGAGGCCCTGAAAGAATATTTCGGAACAGAAAAAGGCCCTTTTGAATAATTTTATATGTATTTTTGTTAAAACCAAAAACTGTATGTTTATGAAAAAATCACTGGCATTTTTAGGAGTATCCATAGCCTTAATATTCTTCTTTGCCTTGGCTTTCAGGCCTGTAGGCGCATCAGCTTCAGCTAAATTCAGCGAAGGGAATCCCGAGCTGCCCGATTCGGTTGCAAAAATCATTCAAAAAGCCTGCCTCGATTGTCATGGTGATAACGGTAACGGCATGGCCAAATCGCACGTAAATTTTGGTAAATGGAACACCTACGATGTTAAGAAGCAGGCCGGCAAGGCTTACGATATCAGCAAAGTATTGTCAAAAGGCAGCATGCCCCCGGGAAAATGGCGTAAAAACAATCCCGACAATATTCCCACACAGGCCGAAGTTGATTTAATTAAAAACTGGGCCAAGGCACTAAACAATTAATTCGGGAGGATGACAGGAAAGGTAGTTATCAGCGGGATGGGTGTTGTTTCATCCCTGGGTTATGATTTAGAGACCTTCTGGAAGAATTTATCTGAAGGCAAGAGCGGTGTCAGGAAGATTTCCCTGTTTGACGCTTCTTCATGCGCAACCCGCATTGCCGCAGAAGTCCCCCGTGAATTCGAGGAATACTCCCGTTCCCTTATCAAGAAGCGTGCAGCCGGGCAGATGACCCGGGTTACCAGGATGTGCCTTGTAGCGGCACGGCAGGCCGTTACGATGTCGGGGCTTGATTTCGACAAGGAAGATAAAACCCGTTGCGCTGTGATTATGGGAGTTGTGAATACAGGTAACTCCAGCGTGGAAAAAGACACCTCGGCTCAGAATACGGTATTCAAAAGCATGACCAACTCCATGCCTGCCTGGATCTCGCTTGATTACCAGCTCCTGGGCCCCAACTTCGCCATCAATACGGCCTGTGCCTCTTCAGCATATGCCATTGCCATCGGCATGCAGATGATTAAAAACAATACTGTGGATATCGTCATTGCAGGCGGGGCTGATTCCATTATCAACCCCGAAGAAATAAACGGTTTCAATGCCTTGTATGCGCTTTCGGTTGCCAATGACCCTCCCGAATGCGCAAGCAGGCCGTTTACTGCAAAACGGGACGGTTTCGTGATTGGCGAAGGCGCCGGGGTGCTGATCCTGGAATCGGAGGAACATGCCCTGAAGAGGAATGCCGGCATTCAATGCGAATTGGCCGGCTATGCGATCACCAGCGAGGGATACAATATCATGGCGCCTATGAGGGACGGTGAAGGGATGGCCGCCACAATTGAAAAAGCACTGCAGAATGCAGGCGTCGATAAAACCGAAGTGGATTATATCAATGCACACGGAACCTCCACCGAACTCAACGACCGTTATGAAACCATGGCCATTAAAAGGGTGTTTGGGGAACAGGCATACCAAATCCCTGTTTCTTCATCCAAATCGATGATCGGCCACACCATTGGCGCAGCAGGCGCCATAGAAGGAATCATCACTGTGCTCAGCATTAAAAACGACCTGATGACCCCAACCATAAATTATACCGATCCCGATCCCGACCTCGACCTGGATTATGTGCCTAATGTAAGCAGGGAAAAGAAAATCGGGATTGCACTTTCAAATTCCTTCGGCTTTGGAGGCCATAATGCCACACTTGTATTTCGGAAGTATGCCGGAAATTAATATTTTTGCAAAAAAATTAACGCGATGGCGAAAATCACAGAGAAAACCCGGATTGAAGTAAGAGAGATTGTCCTTGCGTTCTTTGCTGAAGAATGTGAGGCTGATAAATCCCAGATCACCGATAACACCAGTATAATCAAGGACCTGGATGGGGATTCCCTGATGTTTCTTGAACTGATCGAGATTTTTAAGAAAAAGTACAACCTGGATATCGAGCTGAAAACAATCGGCAAATATGCAGTAAAACATCCCATTGAAACTATCGGCCAGCTGATTGAAATGCAGATGCTGATCATAGAACACGAGAACCGGCTGCTGGAACTTGACAAATAGATCCCGCCTTTGGCTGAGAATGATATTGGATTAGTATTTCCCGCTTTTATCACTGACTTCAGGGACGACCCCTCTCAGTGCGTACCCGGATTCAATAAATTATTCAGTGAATATCTCGAAAAAGCTTCCTTTATTACAGGGAAAGAACTGCTCGCTTACAGCCTTGAGTCTGATCCCATGCAACTGGGTGAGCTAAGCAACCAGTTTGCCTCCTATATTTACAGCTGTACCTGCACTGACCTTTTGTTAAATTCAGGAGTCAGACCCGCCATGATTGCAGGTTACAGCATGGGAATCTATGCCGCCCTTTACACGGCATCAGCTATACGGTTCGAGACTGGCCTCCTTTTTATCGAAAGAGCATATCATTCCATTCTTAACGTCCTTCCGCAAACCAGATATGGAATGTGCGGAGTCATCGGTCTGAGCGAAAAAGACATCCGGGAGATTGCTGCCCTGCATAACCTGAACCTGGCGATCGTCAACAGGAACAGTGATTATTCTTTCGTTGTGGCAGGAAGCAGTTTCCATATCAATGTTTTCCAGCTTAAAGCAAAGGAAGAAGGAGCGCTTCACACCCGCCCTATGGCCACTGCCATCCCCTATCATACCGGGCTGTTGTCGGAGGCTGCAAAGGAATTGTCGGAAACTGTATTTTCTGCGGATGTGCAGTCTCCCGTAATTCCTGTCATTTCGGTCCTCAGGCAAGACCGGATATCAGATGCAGCCAGGGTTCGGGAAGAGGTTGTGAACAATATCTTCAATCCTTTTAACTGGTTTGAAACCCAGCTGAAGATGTACCAGTCGGGAATACATGTATTCACCGAATGCGGCCCTTCCCAGGTATTGCTGAAAAATTCGAAATTCATGCAAGGCTCGGGTAAATTTGTCCGATGGGATTCCCTGATCAATAAATTCCTGTAGATGTCAATCTGCCATTGGCCTTCCACTCCCGTCTTATTCTCATCAGGGTGCGGAACATAGGTTCTGTGAGGCCACCGGCATTGCGCATCAGCACAGCTTCGCCGAGCATTTCAGCAGAAGGGGTTGTTTCAGCTGATGGCAGGCAGTTAAGCCTGAGACTGCAGGCTTCAAGCGTCCATTCCCTGAGCTGCGCCTGGGGTGCATTTTTTGAAAAATAAAAAACAGAGGGATCCAGCAGATTGTCGGAAGCGGAAATAACTCCTTCGTCCATGGCTGTTGTGTATAAGGGTGTCCCGGGATAAATCCTGAGCCCACCCGACATATATACCAGGTCGTCGGGGTTTATGTAATGGTCAATAAAGTCCAGGGTTTCGTTAAAAGTTTCCCTGTTTTCACCCGGCCCCCCGAACAGAAAAAACCACATGGATGGGATATCAAATTCGCGTATCAGGTTCGCGGTTCTGCGGATGTCATCCATGGTAAACCCCTTGCGGAGGTTTCTGATAACCGAAGGGGAGGCACTGTCGGGAGTCACATCGATCTGTGCAAAACCAGCTTCGGTCATCAAGGCAAACAGCTCCCTGCTGGTGCGGCGGGGGTTCACCCCCATGGTCCTCATTCTGACCTTTATTTTCCGGCGGATCAGTTCCCTGCAGATTGCTTCCGCATGATCCTTCGGTTCATTGAAAGTTGAATCAACAAATTCGAAGGTTACACCAAGGCCGATCCTTTCAGAAGCCTGCTCAATTTCATCTGCTATTGAAGAAGGATCCCTGAGGCGGTACTGTTTCCCTTCGAGCATGGGGTATGAACAATAAAGGCATTGGAGTGCGCAACCCCTTTTGGTTTGAATGCTGTACACACCCCTGCCCGTATAAGGTTTGAAATTAATTTTATTGTCAATCAGGGAATAGGGCCTGAGGTTATAATCCTCCCCAGGTACGGGCAGAACCGGGCCCTGCCCGCTTTTCGTAAAGACGTTGGGGATGTTGCTTACATCGTCTCCCCTTCCCAGCTTCTGAAGTAAAAGCATCAAGGTTTCTTCCCCTTCGCCTGTTATCCCATAATCGGCCCCGGTATAATCCATGATCTCCCGGGGAAAAATCGTGAAACCGCTGCCGCCCAGGATGAAGGGCACGTCAGTGTAACGGCGGGCAGGTTCAATGAATTTAAGGTAAGCATCCTCAACAAAGTATATTCTGTGGTCGGGTACCATATTGTCAACGTTACGTATACCGAAGCCAATAAAATCAGGCTTAAACGCTCGCAGCTCAGCTTCCAGGCTGAGGCCTTCATCAAACATCCCATCATAAATCCTTACATCAAAACTGCCTTGAAGGCAGGAAGCGATCAGGCAGATCCCCAGGGGAGGAATTGGATACGGGGCTTTTGCAGTGTTTGTATTGACCAGCAGGAGTTTCTTCATATCACATCTTTTCCCATTTTGATAAGCCAGAGACTGCCCACGCGTTCATGAAATTTTTCGTACGGAAGGGTGGTTTTCATCACGGAATTGAAAAAATTATATTTCCTGTAATCGTGGTCTGTCACCAGTTGCCTTACCTGTTTGTAGTATACTGTGCCCGGCATGGGCGTAAGTATGGTATACCCGGCATAAACCACAGGGTTGCCGCTCGAATATTCCTCAAGGGCTTTAAAATCATCCTCTGAATAATCATTGGGGATTACATAATTCCCCCTGATCATGATGTCATTTTCGTGGAACACCTTGATGGCTTTTGCAATATCGCTTGCCGGGGATGACTTGCGGTACTTTTTCAGCTCCTCATCCCTGTATGATTCGAACCCGCAGATAACCACCTTAAGCCCTCCTTTTGCCATCTTCTGAATGATCCCGGGATATTGGGCTGCCACATCGGCCCTGATATCCATGATAAAGGTTTTGCTGATACCTTCTTCGAGTATACGGCCGAAAAGATCATTCATGAAACCCAGGTCGACCACTGTATTTGCATCGGCAAACCTCACCACGGGATAGTCGGGCATGGAATGCAGCTCGGTGATCAGGCTTTCGATCGACCTCTGATAATATTTTCCTTTGAACTGGGGCCATATTGAACAGAAAGTACATTTGTAAGGGCAGCCCAGCGAGGTAAAAACATAAGTGCTGGGAAAAGGACTGCCCCCGACTTTATAAGTGTTAATCCATCGTTTCAAAGGTTCCCTGTCAAGTTCCAGGTAATCGGCATTCGCGGCATCCCAGACCCGGGGATTTCCTGCAGTACGCTTCAATGCCTTGCCATTGTTCAACAGTATGCCGGGTATCGCTTCCAGCGAGGTTTTAGCCTCCACAGTGCGAACCACATCCCTGAAAACATGAGGGCTTTGACCAGGGCAAACCACATCCACCGAAGGATGAAAGCAATCGTAGGGAAGTAAGGTGGGATGCAGTCCGCCCAGCACCGTAACAATCCCGGGATCCAGCTTTTTTGCAATGGCGAAAATCTCGAAGGCATAATATAATTCAGAAGTAATGGCGGTGCTCCCGATCACATCGGGCCTGAAATCATGGACCAGCCTTGTAACAACGCTCTCAAGGGCCGGCGGTTCAGGTGTAAGGTCGAACTCCCCTTTGGTGTCGAAAAGAAGCACATCATGATCCTTCACCGACGCGGCAATAGTCATTAATCCGAGCGGCGGGCCAATGAGTCTCTTGTGGATAAATGGCTTCGCTGCTTCGGGCGCGAACTTAAGTATCCTGTTTTCAGGAGAACGTGGAGTGTTAATAAGCAGGATTTTCATTGGCCAAATTTAAGGTTTTTTGTTATTTTTGTTTTTATCTGCCAGAAACCATATCCCAAACATGCTAATCAACCAGGAAGTCCACAGTAAGGTAGCTGATCTTAAGTGCTGTGTCATCATTCCAACATATAATAACGCGCAAACCCTCGAAGGCGTGATCCGCGATTTGCAGTTGCTTACAATGAACATCATTGTAGTTAATGACGGATCAACCGACGGCACAACTGAGATCCTGGGCCGCTTCCCTGAGGTTGCTGAAATTTCTTCGGAAGTAAACCATGGTAAAGGCCGGGCCCTTCAGCTGGGTTTTGCGTTGGCACTTGAGAAAGGATACAGGTATGCGATCACTATCGACAGCGACGGTCAGCATAAGCCGGCTGATATTCCGCGGTTCCTGGAACTTATAGAAAAGGAACCCGAAAGCCTTATTATAGGGGCAAGAAACATGGACAGCCCAGCGGTTCCCGGTTCAAGCCGATTTGGTCACAGGTTTTCAATTTTCTGGTTCCGGATAGAAACAGGCCTTAAGGTGGCCGACGTACAATCGGGGTTCCGCCTCTACCCTCTTGAAAAAATCAGGGAAACAGGTAAGTTTTATACCGGTAAATATGAATTTGAAGTGGAGGTCCTGGTGCGCCTGGCATGGAAAGGAGTTAAAATCCTTTCGGTACCCATTGATGTTTATTATGCGCCTGAAGAAACAAGGGTTTCACATTTCAGGAAAGGACCGGATTTCACAAGGACCAGTATTCTCAATGCCATCCTGGTATTCATGGCACTGCTGTGGGTAAGGCCTTTCATGTTCGCAAAAGGGCTTAAGAAGAAGTCGGTCAAAGGATTTATAAGGGAATATGTTGTCGACAGCTCCGATTCCAACACAAAGCTCAGCCTTTCGGTAATGCTTGGGTTGTTTATCGGGGTTTTACCTGTTTGGGGATGGCAGATGATGGTTGCATTCGGGCTGGCCCATTTTTTCAGGCTGAACAAATTCGTCACCGTAGCTGCCTCAAATATCAGCATTCCGCCTATGCTGCCGCTGATACTGTACCTGAGTTACAAGGCCGGGGGTTGGGTTGTAGGGACCAAGACCGCTGCTTTAAGGCTTGCACCGGGTTTTAACTATGCATGGATCAAGGCAAATTTTGTTCAGTACCTTGTGGGAAGCATTATTTTCGGGATCATACTTTCGGTTACCTTAAGCATTCTCACTTATATGCTGCTGCAGATCTTTAGGAAACCAAAACCTTCTGAGTTTTAATCATACTATGATGAACTGATTGCTTTTTCAGGATGTCAAACATTATTATTTATATATATAATTTATTTCATGACCGCAGATGGCTGTTCTATGTATTATTGGCCTGCAGCCTTCTTTTCATCATTGCAGGCTTATACAGGGTAAGGTTTGTCGAAGACATCTCGGGGAGCGCTGAAAAGGCAGGAACAACAAGGCGGTTTGACTTCGTAGTGCATCATTTCCGTTTTGCCGAGCAACTTGTGATCAATCTTTCGATTGCCGATACTTCAGCTGCGATTGGGGGGGGGGATCTTTGCCTCGCGGCCGATTCACTGGCTGCTGCAATTTCGGCAGGCTGCAGAGTGTATATCGGCAAACTTAACTATAAACCCGATGATTCACTGGTTTCGGGGCTGATGGACTGTACGCATGACCACCTTCCGCTTTTCCTTGACGAACGGGATTACAAGGCGCTGGATACCATGACATCCGCAGTCAACATTGAAAAGGCCATTAAAAAAGATTACCATCAACTGGTTTCCCCTGCCTCCATTGCCATCAGGAGCCAGGTTGTTAAAGACCCGCTCGGAATAGAGGGCCTTGCCTTAAGGAAACTTCAGAAATTGCAGGGCAGCGACCAATATGAATCCTACAATGGTTATATTCTCAGTAAAGACCACAGGCATCTCCTGATATTTATCAGCCCGGCAAACCCTCCCGGGGAAACAGGAAAGAACGGGCAGATGCTGAAAAAACTTGATAAAATTTTAAGGGAGAAAATTAATTCGGGGCAAAGGTTCAGGGCGGAGTATTTTGGGGCGGCCGCGGTGGCTGCAGGCAATGCTGAACGGCTCAAAAAAGATATCATCCTTACGCTGGCAATCGCATTGCTGGCAATTTTTCTACTGCTGGGGCTTTATTTCAGCTCCTTCCTGGTTCCCCTGCTTGGTTTGTTTCCCGCGGTATTCGGAGGGGGCCTGGCAATCGCCATAATGGCTTTTGTCAAAGGATCCGTATCAGCGATCGCCATGGGCATAGGCTCGGTAATACTGGGCCTGATCATCGATTATTCATTATACCTGATCAACCAGTACAGAAAATGCAAAGATGTAAAGCAAACGCTCCAAAACATGTCGCAAAGCATCGTCGTTTGTGCCCTTACTTCGGCAGGAGCATTTCTTTGCCTGGTTTTTCTTGAATCCAGCGTACTTCATGACCTGGGATGGTTTGCCGCTTTGAGTGTTGCCGGGGCCGCACTTTTTGCGCTGGCGTTCCTTCCCCAGATGTTCCCGGTAATTGTAAGCAAATTTCGGATTACCCGGATTTCATCTTTTATCGACAGTATAGGCAGTTTAAGGTTTGAAAGGAGTATCCCGCTTATCATTTTCATTGGCCTGGTAAGCATTGCCAGCCTCTTTTACTC
Organism: uncultured Bacteroidales bacterium; assembly: GCA_903877385.1. Lineage (GTDB taxonomy): Bacteria > Bacteroidota > Bacteroidia > Bacteroidales > FEN-979 > CAIRDP01. The sequence goes on along the minus strand of CAIRDP010000063.1, from coordinate 265,834 downwards.
CAGGAGAACAGGTTTTGAGACGGATATGAATACCCTGAATTATATGGATGCAGGTCTCAAAAAAGCCGGCGACGGTCTCGACAGCCTATCAGGCAGCAAACTTAAAAACGTATACGTAGTCGCTACAGGTGCCGACCGGGAAGAAGCTCTAAGGCTGAACGAACAGGTCCAGGCAAGGCTGGACCGACTTATCCTGGACAAAACCGTAACAACAGTTTCAGGTGTACGGATGCTGTTGCTTTCAGACTCGCTTTCGTCAAAAAGGCTTAAAACCTGGGAAAAAGCTTTCCCGCCCAAAAAATCCAGGGAAATCCTTGATGAAGTGGAGAAGGCTTCCCTCAAAGCAGGATTTATTCAGGGTGCTTTCGGCGGATTTTCTGAAATGCTTGTTAAATCGTACAAACCCATCGGCAAAAGTACCAGGGCCCGGTTTGAGAATGCATTGTTCTCGGAATGGCTGAACGATCACCCCGGCATGGTGATGGTAACCAGCCTCGCAAGGGTGAAACCTGTGAATGTTGATAAGGTGTACCGTGAATTCAGAAGTATGAATTCTGTTGTGGTGTTCGACCGTCAGAAACTCACCGATAATTTCGTGGAAAGGGTAAGAAGAGATTTTAGCAGGCTGGTACTGCTGTCGATGCTTTTTGTAAGCCTGCTGCTTTGGTTCTCATTCGGGCGTATTGAGCTTGCTTTGTTCACTGCCATTCCCATGTATCTTTCCTGGCTGATCACTCTTGGATTTATGGGAGCCAGCGGGATCAGGTTCAATATCTTCAACATCATCATCTCTTCATTTATTTTCGGCCTGGGCGTCGATTACAGCATTCTGATGATGCGAGGCATGATGGAGGATTACAAATACCGGACCCGGAATATTTCCACTTATAGGGTCTCCATAATATTATCCTCGGCGACCACTTTGTTCGGGGTTGCAGCCCTGTTCACAGCCAGGCATCCCGCCCTGAATTCAATCGCCCTGATCTCGGTCTTCGGCATACTTGTCCTTGTTATCATCACTTTTTGCCTACAGCCCCTGGTGGCAGGCTGGTTTATGATAAACAGGATCAACAGGAACAAATTCCCCATAACTGCCAGGGTGTTCGTGAAGACGATCATTACCTGGACCAACATCGTGTTAATCGCAATCATACTTGCTGTTGCCGGTACACTGATGTATTACCTGCTTCCGGTGAAAAAGAGCCTGAAGGAAACCATGTTTCATAAAATGTTCTGCAGTCTTTCGAGGCTGTATATATTCATAACTTTTTCGAACAGGAAACTGTATAATCCTTTTGGTGAAGATTTCAAAAAGCCGGCTGTTATCATATGCAATCACCAGTCGCTGATCGAAACACCGGCCATGCTGAGGTTATGCCCTAAGATTATCATTCTTACCAGGACCTGGGTTCATGACTCCATTGTTTTCGGACCTATCGCAAGGCTGGCAAGTTTTTACAACGTGGACCAGGGGCTGGATCCCATAATGGATAAGCTGAAGATGAAGGTGAGCGAGGGTTATTCCATCCTTGTTTTTCCTGAGGCTCACCGTTCGGTCAGTCATGATATCCAAAGGTTTCACCGGGGGGCGTTTTACATGGCCGAGCAACTTCAGCTTGACATACTGCCGGTGATGATGTTTGGAACGGGCGATTTTCTTGAACCCGGAGCTTTCTGGGGAAGGCCGAACAGGTTCAGGCAAAGAATATTTAAAAGGGTGGCATTCGATGATCCGGCCTATGGACATAACTCCAGGGAAAGGACAAAGAGCTTCAGACAGTTTTACATAAGGGAATATGAACGATTCCAGGCCGAAGAGGGAAATGCAGGATACTGGCGCCGAAAGCTGGTTCTGAATTACATTTACAAAGGACCTGTCCTGGAATGGTATCTCAGGATCAAACTGATGCTGGAAAAAAATTACCAGCTCATCGCCGGGAATGCCCCCCGTAAAGGAGAAATACTGGATCTGGGCTGTGGATACGGGTTTGTAAGCCATATGCTTGCGCTTACATCCGCAGAAAGAAAAATAACAGGAATCGATTATGATGAGGAGAAGATCAGGGTGGCCGGGGGAGGGTTTTTGCAGCCTCCGGGTCTAATCTTTGAAGCGGCAGATATAAGGGCGTATGAATTTTCACCAAAAGATTGTATCATTCTCAGCGACGTTTTACATTACATACCACGGGAGGACCAGGAAAAACTGTTGTTGAAATGCATGGCAAACCTCAGGCCGGGAGGAAGCATTATTGTTCGCGATGCCGATGTAGACCGAAAAACAGGCCATTCGCGGTCCAGGCTCACCGAATTTTTCTCAACAGGGATGGGATTTAATAAAACGTATGATAAAAATCACAACCTGCACTTTTTTTCAACCGAAGAAATTGAACGGATGGCAGTCAGGGGTGCCTGCAGTTTTGAGATCATCGGCTCAAAAACATACAGCTCAAACACTTACTACCTATTAAGGCAGGGCATAAAAACCGGGACTGATGAACCGTTATGACGTTATAATCATCGGGTCGGGGCTGGGCAGCCTGCTTTGCGGATTTATACTGAGCAAGGAAGGTTTCAGTGTTTGCATCCTTGAGAAGCATTCCTCAACGGGAGGTTGTTTGCAGAGTTTTGAGAGGGGCGGGAATTCATTTGACACAGGGATACATTACATTGGGAGCATGTTGCCGGGGCAGACCCTCCACTCCTACTGGAAATACTTCGGGCTGTCGGGGATGCTGGACCTCGAGAGAATGAACGAGGGCTGCTTTGATATGATCTCCCTTGATGGCGCGGATTATCCGCTGGCCCAGGGTTTTGATAATTTCGCTGATTCCCTTGCAAACAGCTTCCCTGGATCCGGGAATTTTCTAAAGCATTATGTCACCGCTCTGAAAGAAACGGTAGCAGCTTTTCCGCTCTATAATTTTGAGCTGACCGACAGTCAGACAAAGACCACATGGATGAGTACAAATGCCTGGGAGTTCCTGAGCTCAATGGCAGGTTCGGATCCCGGTAACCGCAGATTGCTTGAAGTGTTGTCGGGTAATAATTTTTTATATGCAGGGCGAAAGGCGTACACTCCCTGGCATCAGTATGCACTCATCAATCATTCCTTTATAAGCAGTGCCTGGAGGCTCAAACACGGGAGCAGGCAAATCGCGCAAAGCCTCATCAATTCAATAATTTCCCAGGGGGGCAAGGTGTTAACGAAAAAGGAGGTCAGGAAGATTTCATCCCTGAAAAACAAATTCCAGGTTGAGACAAGTTCGAACGAGATGTTTGTTGCAGGGCGCATCATCGCAGGCATCCATCCCCAGTCGGCCATAGGTTTACTTGAGCCGGCTATGGTCAAAAAATCCTTCCGGTCAAGAATAATGAGCATGGATAACACAGTTTCTTCGTTCGGGCTGTATCTTGGACTTAAACCGGGAAGTTTCCCTTATCTTGAAAATAACCTGTATTACCATTGCGGAACTGACGTTTGGGCTGCTTCAGAATTCAAGGCCGGGCAATGGCCCGGAACGTATTTTTTGTATACCCCTGCTTCATCAAGGCAGGGTGGGAATTCATCCTCGGTATGCATAATGTCGTACATGGGATTTGATGAGGTGAAACGCTGGGAACATACCATGACCGGCCGCAGAGGTCCTGATTATATCGCATTCAGGAATGAACGGGCCGAGAAATTATTGCAGATGGTTGAACGAAAATTCCCCGGCATACGTTCTTCAACAGACACAATGGAAATTTCAACCCCTCTTACCTGGCGTGATTTTACCGGTACTCCCGAAGGATCCATGTATGGGATAAGGAAAGAATCGGGAAATTACCTGAGAACAATGTTGCTGCCTCATACTAAAATCCCCGGTTTTTATTTTACGGGGCAGAACCTGAATATGCATGGTGCGCCGGGGGTTACCATAGGCGCCATTATGACCTGTTCCGAAATACTGGGACTTGATTACCTGTTTAACAAGATTCGGAATGCACAATAAAGCCGCTCGCAGGAAGGCCAGGAGATGGCTGATAGTTTTTATCATTCTGGCCGTAGTTCTCTTCCTTTGGGCCTGGTTCAGGATCTCGATCAATGTTTGCCCGCCTGTTATCGCCGATCGTTCCCCCGACACCTTGAAAGTTGAAAGGCTTTCGGGTAATCTCACCCGCTGTGGCAGGTCATGGCTTAAGGAAGACACTGCCGGGCTCTGGCTTATGTATCTCAGGGGATCGCCTTATGAGCGGGGTGTAACTAACGGAAAGCTCACAAAAACGCTGATGTATGAACAGGAGAAGGCTTTCGTTGGACAGATCAGGAACATGATACCTTCGGATTTCTACCTGAGGTTCCTGAAATACTTTATTTATTGGTTCAACCGTGATCTTGCCGGGTATATCATACCTGAGTATAAACAGGAGATTTACGGTATAAGCCGCTCGGCGAGCGATGAATTCAGCTTTATAGGCAATAACTACCAGCGCATGCTTAATTACCATTCGGCCCACGATATAGGACATGCCCTTGAACAACTCAGCCTGGTAGGCTGTACTTCGTTCGGAGCATGGGGAAGCTCAACTGAGGATGGCAGCCTGATAATAGGCAGGAATTTCGATTTTTATATGGGCGACGATTTTGCCAGGAACAAGATCATCTGTTTTGAACAACCCGACCATGGCCATGCTTTCATGTTGGTCACATGGGGAGGGATGACAGGCGCGGTTTCAGGAATGAACGAGGCTGGCCTCACCGTGACCATAAATGCTGCCCGTTCAAAAATTCCTTTATCGGCCCGGACCCCTGTTTCCTTACTTGCAAAAGAAATCCTCCAATACGCTTCAACGATATCCGAAGCTTATACTATAGCTCAGAAAAGGCAGACCTTCATCTCTGAATCATTCCTTATAGGTTCGGCAAAAGACGGGAAGGCCGTAATATTTGAGAAATCACCGTTTAATATTGCCATTGTGGACGCCGGGGGTACTTCTGTATTATGCGCCAACCATTTTCTGTCGCCCGCCTTTACCATGGATCCTTTGAACAGCGAAAACATCAGGGAGAATGCCTCACTGTACCGTTATAACCGACTTCGTGAAGATTTGAATGCGGGCTCGCTTTTAAACGTGGAAAAAGCAGCATGGATACTAAGAGACAGGAAAGGATGGGGAGGCATTGACATCGGCCTGGGCAACGAAAAGGCCATGAACCAGCTTATCGCTCACCATTCTGTAATTTTCAAGCCTGAACAACTTCTTGTATGGGTTTCGACAGGCCCCTGGCAGTTGGGCAGATATAAATGCTTCGACCTGAGAAAAATTTTTCATAATTTTGCAGTTTCCGGTCAGGGGGTGGAAGTTGAAGATAAAGCGAAGGAGATACCACCCGACAGCTTCCTGAAATCAGCCGAATACAGTGCTTTTATTGAATTCAGGGATATGAAGAGGATACTTCATGAAGCTATTAAACAAGGCAGGGTGCTGCCTGATGAAAGTTCTTTTATTACTGCATTTATCAATTCAAATCCAAGATTTTACGAGTCCTGGTACCTTGCGGCCGAGTACTATTTTATGCTGAAGAGGCCTGCAGAAGCCAGAACATATTATTATAAGGCCCTGGGGTGTGAAGTCCCAAGGTGGCAGGAAAAACAAACTATAATCCGCCGCATTGTTGAATGCAGGGAGAGATCAACAAGAAATTAAACCGGTATAAACCGGTTGATCATGCCGTTTAGGAAAAGGCATGGGATTTAAAGACTAAACAAGGACAGATGAAATTCAAACTTATATATCCCCGCTGGGAAAAGCTGGAAGGGCAAACGATCTTTAACCTTCCCCCTCATGGACCCGTCGTAATGGCTGCGGAAGTGCCTGAAGATGTGGAAATTGATTTTACCGATGAAAATGTTGAAGCTCTGGTTATCGATGACAGTGCCGACCTCGTTGGCATTTCAATGATGCTTACGACCCAGGTTAAACGCGGATGGGAGATCGCCGACCAGTACCGTGCCCTGGGCCTGAAGGTCATTTTCGGAGGCATCTCCACCATGCTTCATGCCGAAGAAACCATGCTTCATGCCGATTCCATTTTCCTGGGAGAAGTTGAAGGCCGTCTTGACCAGGTTTTTGCCGACTTCAGGAAGAATGATCTGAAGAAAATTTACAACTTTATAAGCAAGCCCCCCGACATGAGCCTGATTGGGCCTGCAAACAGGGACATCCTCAAGAAAGATCTCTATTACCATAAGGGGTTTAGAATGGTTGACCTGTTCCATGCTTCACGCGGATGCATTTATGACTGCTATCCCTGTGCTGTCAGGTACCTTGGAGGCCGCGGGTTCCGCCCCCGCCCTATCGACAGGGTGGTTGAGGAATTATCACAGATGGATAACAACAGGCTGTTTATTGTTGACAATTCCCTTGCCCTGGATACAAAATGGGAAATGGAGCTTTTCAAAGCCATGATCCCCCTTAAAAAGAAATGGGTAAGCCATACCATTGAAGACAAGAATGAAGTCCTGGACCTGGCTGCCCAGGCCGGCGCATGGTATGTTTACCAGGCAGTTTTCGATACTTCCGACTACATCCGCAACCGTATTAAGCAGTATCATGATTACGGGATTGCAGTGGAAGGAACCATACTGCTGGGCCTGGATAACCAGACTGAGGATGATATCAAAAGGCTGGTTGACTTCCTTTTGGAAATAGACCTTGACCTAGCCGAATTTACGGTGCTCGCACCCTTCCCCCATACCAAGGCCTACAGCGATTTGCTCAAGCAGAACCGCATCTTTGACAAGGACTGGAACCATTATAATGCGGGCAAGGTGGTGTATTATCCCAAGCATATGAGCCCCGACAAGCTTACCGAACTGTTCCATTATGCCTGGGATACATTCTACAAGGAGGAGCCCCAAACCATGAAGATGTTCAACCTTATCAACAGGGTCATGTCGAGGGAACTGAGCGACGGTACGTTTACTCCCCGCCGCCGCGACCTGGCCAACGTCAGTTTCGGTAAAAAAGTCACCGACGTTATCTAATTTATACTGTAAAATCACGCCTTCAAAATTATGGAAACCAATCCCGCCTTTAGTAAGTACATGGACCAATATTTCGATTACCTCGGGCATTGGGATAGTCCGTCGAAATGCGGGTTAAAGCTTATAAAGAGAAAAGACGGGAAAACTCTTGCAATCGCAACAGAGATCTACAGGCAGAATCCAGGGACTCCGGTTACAGAAGTCGTTGCACCCCTGGCTACCCAGATCCTTAAAACAAATTCCGAAAAGCCTGATAATTTTATTTTTATTGAACATACGCCAGACCTTCGCAGCAAACTCACATTTTACGGGGAAACATTTGACAGGCTTGAATTTGACTGGAATGGTGAATATTTCTCAAACCCTGTTTGGACAAGGCTTTCAAAGGATGAGGTCAACAGGATGATGGAAGGGTAATGAAATGAGCAGCCAGCAAAAACTTCCGCCCTACCGCCTTGTGAAAATACTGGGCGGTTTCAGAAGCTTGCTTTTGAGAATTCACAGGAAACTTTTTCCGGGATCGGTGGTCCTTTATGAGCAGTTCCAGTCATTCTGGCTCATGCAGCCTTTATATATTGCGGCTGAACTCAATATTGCCTCTTTTCTTAAGGATAAACCGCTGTCGGTTCATGAACTGGCAGAAAAAACAGGCACAAACCCGGATGCCCTGTACAGGGTGCTCAGGGCCCTGGCCTCCTCGGGGATCTTCAAAGAATCGGGCGGCAGGCATTTTAATCTGAATTCACAGGCCAGGGCCCTGCTAGATGGGGACGGGAGTTTAAGGAACATGATCATCCACCACCTGGATCCCATTAACTGGTCGGCCAACGGCAACCTGCTTCATACGGTTAAAACCGGTGAAAACGCGTTTACAGGCAAATTCGGGATGGACATCTATCCTTATCTCCGTCAGGACCATGATGAATTGCAAAGATTTGAAAAATCCATGTCGGACCTGTCGGCAATGGCAATAAACCCTCTTCTTTCAAGGTATGATTTTTCGGGTTTCGAAACAATCGCTGATATCGGCGGAGGCGAGGGCTTTTTACTGATTAAAATCCTTGAAAAACATTCTGGCCTTAAGGGACTGTTATTTGACCTGCCTGAAAATAAGCAGAAAGCCGAAGATTTTATCAAGTCTTCAGCAATGAGCAGCCGAATCAGCTTTATACCCGGCAGTTTCCTTGAGCTTTTCAGCCTTGAGGCTGATCTTTTTATCATGAAGAATGTTTTGCACAACTGGGACGATGCCACAGGTTCACTGATCCTTGGCAATCTTCGCAAGACCATGCCCCCTCAATCACGTTTACTTATACTCGAAATGGTTGTTCCGGGTCCGGGTAAAGATTCCTTTTCCAAACTGATCGACATACAGATGCTTTCGACCATGCCGGGTGGAAGGGAAAGGACCCGCCAGGAATTTGAAGAACTTCTCGAGAAGTCCGGATTCAGCCTGAGGCGGATCATACCCACTATCGCCCCTCTCTCGATACTGGAAACAGTCGGGGAATAATTTATCTTTGTCCTGTGAACAAACTGCTTTTTTCGGCAAAAAAAGAGGGTCTCCTCATCATACGTGATATTCCGGGTCTCCTGATCCTTTTCCTGATGCCGGTTTTACTGATGACAGTAGTAATTTTGGCCCAGGAATATACCCTTCAGAACCAGATGGGTAAAACCCGTCTGCTGTTCATCGATGAAAACCATTCAGGTTTCGCCTCGGCCATAAGGGTAAATCTTGTCTCCAGCGGTTTCTTTGAAGCAGACACTCTCGCCCGGGGATCCAGGGTAAGCAGGGAACTGGCAACGGAACTGATCAGTGCCGGAAAGTATCCTATTGGCCTTTGGGTCGGTGCCGGGGATACAAGCTTTGAAATCATTACCGATCCCGCTCTTTCAGGACCTTACCGCACAAACATCGTCACACCCCTGAAGTACCTGATCAGGGGAACCCAGACCAGTAATTTAGTTGAAAAAATGCTTTCAGTCTCGGCCGGGGATATGAAGCCCCTGATCGACAAAGCTGTTGAAGAATCGACAGCAAAACTGCCTGCTGTAAAGGAAACCTTTGCAGGATCGGGTATGCAGGAGATAAAACCCACGGCTATCCAGAACATCGTTCCGGGTTTTATCCTTTTTGCCATGTTCTTCATTGTAATACCACTTGCCGCAAGCATTATAAGTGAAAAAAACGAAGGGGCCTTCCAGAGGCTGCGCACCCTGCCCGTGAAATTCGGAGTGATCCTTGGATCAAAAGTTCTTGTGTATTTCATGGTTTGCATGGTCCAGTTTTTCCTTATGATGCTGGTCGGCCTTTGGATTTTTCCCCACTTTTTTGGTTTACCCCGCTTAGAAGTAGGCGACAATGTCGCAGCTGTATTGTTTGCAACCTTTGCTTCTTCCCTGGCAGCCATAGGTTTCGGGATACTGGTGGGCTCGGCATCAGGCACCATGGCCCAGGCATCGCTGTTCGGATCAGTGATGGTTGTAATGCTTGGTGTGATCAGCGGCACTTTTCTTCCAGTACATGTGATGCCGAAACTAATCCAAAACCTGAGCCTGGTCTCCCCCATGCGGTGGGGTATTGAAAATTATCTTGATGTATTTATCCGTGGCGGCGGAATAATCAGTATTTTGCCAAGGAGTCTTCTGCTCTTTGCTTTCTTCATTTTTGCAATGATCAGCAGCATTTATATTTTTGCAGGGAGAAAAGCCTAAGCTTCAAAGCGGGAGATTCAATGAAAGAAAAAGACGGATTTTCGGAATGCCCTGAACAACAGGTGATTTTGTATGTCGAAAAAGAAGACGGGAAATATGAAGCCATGCAAACAGGATCTTTTATTTCGGCCAACTACCTGGATGATTATTTTTTCAAACGAAACAACCTTGAAAAAAATCTTCAGTCTAAAATAGAAAAAGCCGAGATCAATGCAATTGAATATTACTTGGTTCTTGAAGACCTTACAGTTTCGGAACTTGCCGCACGTGCAGGCATAATGAAATGGGTAGTGAGGAAACATCTCAAACCGGGTAATTTCTCAAAAATCAGGGATGATGCAATGAAAAAATATTCAAACGTGTTCAATGTTCCGGTTGAGGAAATTATAAAAAGGCAGTCAGGAAACAGAAAATGAACCAATGATCATAGGGAACTATCACCACAAAATGGCTGCCCATTGCGAATCGGGCTCTATCACTTCCTTACTCAACCATGCCGGGATGAAAATCACCGAACCAATGGTATTCGGAATCTCCAGCGGGATTTTCTTTGCGTATTTCCATAAAATGAAATCCTTTGCATTTCCCACTTTCATTGTGAGGAACAAACCCGGGCAGATGAGGAAAAACCTTGAAAAAAGGACGGGCGTGAAATTTTACAGTAAGGATTTCAAAACTCCCGAAGCCGGGCAGACCGCCCTCGACCTGCTGATTTCAAAAGGAGTACCCACTGCCGTACAGGTCGACATGTTTTACCTTGATTACGTTCCATCCTGGGAACGGGTGCATATCAACGTTCACTTCCTGGTGGTGATCGGCAAGGAAGGGGATGTTTATAAAGTAAGCGATTCATATTTCCCCAATCCAGTCGACCTTCCGGTATCTTCAATGAACAAAGCAAGGTTCGCACAAGGCAGCATGTCGCCCAAAGGCTTTATCTTTTATCCTGAATTCGTGCCCCGTTCATTTGATTACGAAAAAGCCATCCGCAGAGGAATTAAAAAGGCGTGTTTTTATATGTTAAACCTGCCAATCCCGTTTCTTGGAATAAAAGGTATACGGATGTTCGCTAAAAAGATAAACGACTGGCCCTCACTGGCAAGGGATACAGAGCATCTCTCGCACGAGGTCATGAAAATCAATATTTTGCTGGAGGACCAGGGAACGGGTGGAGCCGGCTTCCGTTTCATGTACGCGACTTTCCTGCAGCAGGCCTCTGAAATTATCGGCAATCCCGGGCTGAAAGATATGGCCAGGGAACTTATGGAGATCGGAGACGGCTGGAGGGAGCTGTCGCTTTTTGCTGCCAGGATTGGGAAGAACCGGGACCTTGGACCTGAAAAATTCAGGCAGCTGAGCACCTTGCTTTACGGGCGGGCTGATAAGGAAGAAGAATTTTTTAAACGATTATCCAAAACCATTAAATAAAAAAATACATGAACCAGGTACCAACGGAAGAATTGAGAACTGAGATCAAGAATCTCATCATGGAAACACTTGGAATTACAGGTATCAGGCCTGAAGATATTGATAACGGGAAACCCTTGTTCAGCGGCGAGAATGTGCTGACGCTGGATTCCGTTGATGCCCTGGAGATCATCATGGCAATACAGCGTAAATATAATCTGAGGATAGCTGACCAGAACCTTGCACGCCAGGTAATCGGTTCAATAAACAGCATCGCGGATTTTCTTGTTTCGGAACAGGAAAAGAAATTATGAAATTTGTATATTTGTATCATTCACAACAAAAACACAAAGTAAAACACAATACTATGAGAACATATCTTCTTTCTTTAACATTTTTATTTCTTGCAGGCTTGGCCTATTCCCAGGATCAGCCTCCCCAGACACAGCAGCCTGCCCAGACACAGACCCAGCAGCCTGAATTTCAGCAAAAGGAAATGAAAAATCATATCAACAGCGGTTTTTATATGAAGTTCGGAGGGTCCTTCCCAATGGGGGAATTTGCCAACCAGCACAGTAATATTTATCCTTACCAGGGCAGCAAGGATACAATAAAATTCAACCAGGCAAAGTTCGGTGGCGCCCTGGAGTTTGGCTTTCTGATTTACCTTGGCCCTGCATTCGCCGGTAATCACCTGAGGGCAGGGATTGATGCTACATTCTTCGCAATATCTTTCAATCCGACAGACCAGACCCTTCCTGCCAATTCCAGTGCTTCAAAGAAAATGGATTACTGGTATTACTTCGGTGGACAGAAGTTCGGCCCCTTATTAACCATAAACCCGATCGACCACCTGATGATAGACCTGTCGTACAAGATCAATGCCAGCGCTTCCTGGTATAACAGCATGTGGGGAATGAACCTCGCACTCAATGAAGTGAGCCTGGGTATCAGGTACAGGGTGATCTTATTTGCCTTCCAGTATAACTGGGGTAAAATGAAGTACACCTATAATTATGACGATAACCCAAAATACCAGGTGGATGTTACCACTATGAGGGTACTTATAGGATTTAAATTCTAGTTCGTTTCTATTACTGATGAATAAATCTTTTTTTCCTGAGATTGAGCGTAAATCTCTGCCCGAGATAAAAAAATTCCAGGAAAAAGCTCTTGGTGGTTTATTGTCTTACCTGGCGGCCCATTCGGCTTTTTACAGGAGAATGTTCAGCGAACATTCAATTGATATACTTAAGATCCGCCATCTTGAAGACCTGGTTCATATCCCGGTTACCGATAAAACCCATTTGCAGCAGTTTAATGATGACTTTATTTGTGTCCCCCGGAACGGGATCATTGATTATATCACAACTTCGGGGACCATGGGCGACCCGGTGACTGTGGCTATGACCAATAGCGACCTGGACCGCCTTGCCTATAATGAAGCTGTTTCTTTTACCTGTGCCGATGGTTCTGCCGACGACACCTACCAGCTCATGACCACCCTTGACCGGAGGTTTATGGCAGGGATGGCATATTTTCTGGGGATCAGGAGGCTTGGTGCTTCAATAGTGAGAGTGGGAAACGGCATCCCTGAATTACAGTGGGATACCATCAAACGTATCAGCCCGAATGCCATTGTTGTTGTTCCCTCGTTTATTCTCAAGGTCATTGATTACGCTGAGCAAAACGGTATCGACTTCCGTTCGTCAAGCATTAAAAAAGCTGTATGTATCGGAGAGCCCCTGCGGAATTCGGACCTTAGTATGAATGCACTGGGAAGGAAAATACTTGAGAAGTGGCCGCTGAAACTCTATTCAACCTATGCTTCAACTGAAATGGCCACCACGTTTACCGAATGCAATGAGGGAATCGGAGGGCACCATCACCCTGAACTTATAATCGTTGAATTCCTTGACGAAAACGACAAGCCTGTCGGTGAAGACCAGGCAGGAGAGGTGACAATTTCCACGCTGGGTGTTGAGGGGACACCCCTGCTGAGATTTAAAACTGGGGATGTATGTTTCCATTATACTGAACCCTGTGCCTGCGGCAGGACTACCATGAGGCTTGGCCCGGTGATCGGCCGCAGGAAACAGATGATAAAATTAAAGGGAACAACACTTTATCCCCCTGCTCTCTATGATATTCTTGATAATATTCCATATATCAGGAATTATTACGTGGAAGTGTATACGAATGATATCGGGACTGATGAAATCATCATAAACGCAGGGATCATTCATGAAAACCCCGAACTGGAAAAGGATATAAAAGATCATTTCAGGGCAAAACTCAGGGTCGCACCCCAGGTTAAGTTCATGAGGCCGGAAGAAATTACGAAAATTCAATTCCCTGCAAACAACCGCAAGGCTGTAAAATTCATTGACAGGAGGAATCAGTCACCCCATTCCTGAATTTTCACTGTGTTAAAGGTTCTGGTTTATTTGGTAAATTCAGCTATGTATTATAGTTTTGCTTTAGTAATCTGATGTTAAGAACCTAAAACCATATTCCTATGAAAAAAATTGGTATTCTTTTTCTGATGAGCTTTTTTGTATTTGCAGGAAGCAATTTATTTTCCCAAAAACTGAAATCCGGAAATTTGTCGGTCCTCAAGGGGCAGAAAGTTATCAACCTTCAGTTCGATTATTCAAAAATGAAAGTTGGAAAATACGACAGTGAAGAAGAATATATCAAAAATGCAACGGCTGACCGTAATAAGAAAAAAGATGGTGCCGGCGATGCATGGGCTGTTAAATGGAGAAGCGATCAAACGGAACGCTACCCGCCTGCTTTTACTGAATCCTTTAATAACAAAGCCGATGCCTGCAACCTGGAAGTCAAGGAAAATGCAACGGATGCCTTGTATACAATGATCGTACATACCGAGTTTCTTGAACAGGGTGTTGAAGCCATTGTAGGGTCTAAAGCATCCGAAGTCGACCTCAGGATTGACATCGTTGAATCCAAAGCCCCTGAGAAGGTAATTGCCACTATTGAAAACAGCGGTAAAGGAAGCACCACCCGTATGTCGGTTGGAGGGGCTCCTGTAAGTAAGGAAACCTATGATGCAGGTTTACGTGTTTCGCAGGCGTATGAATCTGCAGGCAAATCCCTTGGTAAATTTATTTGTAAGGAATTGAAATAGGGTTAGCTGTAAAGAAAAAATAAAAAGGCTGCCGCTCATGGAGGCGGCTTTTTTATTTTTTATAAACCTCTTTCCCCGAAAGGTAAGTGGATAAAACTTCAGTTGAGGGGATCTCAGTTTCGGCGATTTTCATGATATCCCTGCCAAGGATCACAAAATCGGCATTTTTTCCCGGCTCAAGGCTGCCTGTCTCGTTTTCCCAAAAATCGGCCATTGCAGCCCAGATTGTAATGGACCTGAGGGCTTCTTCCCTGCTCAGTGCGTTTTCAGCCTGGAAGCCTCCTTCGGGCCTTCCTTTAAGATCCTTGCGGGCTACTGCTGCATAAAATGTGTAAAGGGGAGAAATATTTTCAATCGGGAAGTCGGTTCCATTGGCAAGCCATCCGTTCTGTTTCATCAGGTTTTTATAGGCATAGGCCCATTTGATCCTTTCGGCCCCAAGCCTCTCCCCGGCCCACGCCATGTCGGAAGTCGCATGTGTTGCCTGCACCGAAGGGATTATGGAATATTCCCTGAATTTATGCAAGTCGTCAGGATCGACTACCTGGCAATGTTCTATTCTCCAGCGGAGATCATTTTGTTCTTTAAGGCAATCTCCATAAACATCAAGGACCATTTTATTTGCCGAGTCTCCGATGGCATGGGTGTTGACCTGGTATCCGTGTTCGAGGCAGAGTTTGCAGATCTTCCTTAGAGAATCCGGTGAAATCAGCTGTATTCCATGCTGGCACGGCATATCGGTATATGTTTGTTTCATCAGCGCAGTGCGGCTGCCCAGGCTGCCATCGGAATAGACTTTGACTGAAGTTACCATCAAACGAGGAGTATGGTAAGGCCCTTTGCTGATATACTTTTCAATGTTCCCGGCATTCGGATTCAGCATTGCGTAGATGCGGATCATACCCGCGGAATCAGGGCCCGATGACAGATCATCGAACAGGCCGACAGTTTCAGCCTCCAGGCCGGCATCGCTCACTGTAGTCAGTCCCACCGAAAAACAGTTCTCCCTCGCCCTTTTCAGCAGTTGTATCAATTCTTCCTTCCCGGGTTTGGGGATGGCATTCCTCATATGATCAGCTGCATTCTCACTGAGTATCCCTGTAAGCCTGCCCTGTTTTACTTCAACCTCACTTGTATTAAATGAACTGCGGATATCAATTCCCGCAATTTGCAGGGCTTTGCTGTTTGCAAGCACGACATGGCCGTCGATCCTGGTCAGCACCACCGGGTTATCAGGGTAAAGTTCATCCAGTTTCCTGCGGTCGGGGAAAACCTTGTCCTTCCAGAGGTTATGGTCCCATCCCCTTCCCACGATCCAGTCGCCGGGCTGGTATTTCGCTGAACTTCCCAGCCTGCCCAGCACTTCGTCAAAAGAGGTGCATCCGTTCAGGACGATATGCCTGAAGTTCAGGGCATATCCGTAAAAATGACAATGAGCGTCGATAAACCCGGGAAACACCGGCTTACCTTTAGCATCCATCATCTTTCCGGAGCTGAAACGGGATAGAATGTCTTTAGTTGAACCGCTGGCAAGTATCTTCCCGTTTTTAACAGCCATCGCCTCCGAAATGGTGAAAACCGAATCGACGGTATAAATCCTTGCATTATATAAAATTAATTCGCAATTGGTTTTCATCAGGTTGCAGGAATTAAACAGGAAAAAGACAGGTATACTGAGTGTTAATAACTTTTTTTTCATAAGCCAATAGTCTGAATCTGATAACAGTATTCAAATGTAAAAAACAATTTTTGGGAAAACTTGACTTTAATACAAATGATTTCATATTTTTGTAAGATAATAACACGATATATTAATGCTATATAAATCTATTACACCTAGGTTTATTGTTGTTTTTTCAGTAATTCTTACTGCAGCCTTGTTACGGTTGCTGCCGCATTGGCCGAACTTTACACCGATCGCGGCTATGGCTTTGTTTGCAGGTACCTATTTCGACAGAAAGCAATATGCTTTCGCCATTCCGGTCGCCGCGATGTTCATCAGCGATCTCATTATAGGTCTGCACGCAAACATGCCTGCCGTCTATCTTAGTTTTGCCATTACGGTTGTTCTGGGTATGGCTATCCGGAAGAAAGTTACAGTTGGATCAGTATTAATGGCTTCGATTTCTTCGGCCATTATATTTTTCCTGATCACAAACTTCTCTTCCTGGCTGGCTATGAGCCTGTATCCTAAAAATTTCACGGGCCTGATCGAGTGTTATATCGCAGGTTTGGTGTTTTTCAGGGATACAACTTACGGGTTCTCATTCTTTATGAATGATGTGCTTGGAACAACGTTTTTCAGCGCCGTCTTCTATGGAGCCTTCTATCTGGTACAGATGAGATTTCCTGTACTTGACAAGTCAAGGTTTTAGCCAAAGATTTCCTCATCTCTTTCGAGGAGTAAGATGGAATTCTGAGACACAATAAAATATTTCTCGTCATTGAAAATTATTTCAATGGCGCCTTTCTGCAGGAAAATTGCGAGATCCCCTTCCTTCGCTTGGAGTGGTATGTATCTTACTATTTCTTCATTCTTTTTCCAGCTTTCATTTTCCTCTGATGGTAATGGAACAGGATACCCGGGGCCTGTCTTAACAACAAAACCTGTTTGAATCTCTTCCTTTTCCTGGTATCCCGGTGGAAGGAACAAACCAGCCTTTGACTTATTGGACATCTTCTTGGGTTTGATTAAAACCCTGTCGCCAACCACAATCAGTTTTTTCAACTTGGCATCAGTGTCATTCATGGATGAAAATATTCTATTCCAAAGGTAGTCTTAATCTCTGAAATCGGGGCTCAGGCATCGAAAAAATGGTAATTTTGCAAGGGTAATCAGCTATCGTCTTTACACCATCATACTATGCCGGATATAATCAGGATGCTTCCTGAATCAGTTGCAAACCAGATTGCTGCGGGGGAGGTCGTGCAAAGGCCTGCCTCGGCTGTAAAGGAATTGCTCGAAAACACCATCGATGCCGGGGCAACTGAAGTCAAACTGGTTATCAAGGATGCCGGTAAAACTCTTATCCAGGTTATTGACAATGGATGCGGGATGTCGGAAAGGGACGCCAGGATGTGTTTTGAACGGCATGCCACCTCAAAAATCCAAACCGCAAACGACCTCCTCTCAATCCGTACCCTTGGTTTCCGCGGAGAAGCCCTGGCTTCAATAGCTTCCGTTTCCCAGGTCGAGCTTAAAACAAAGAAATTTGAAGATGAAATAGGGACCCGGCTTATCATTGAAGGTTCGGAAGTGAAATCCCACAAACCTGTAAGCAGTCCGAACGGAACAAGCATACAGGTGAAGAACCTTTTCTTTAATGTGCCGGCCCGGAGGAATTTCCTGAAATCAAACACATCGGAATTAAAATATATACTGGATGAATTTTTTCGTGTGGCCCTGGTCCATCCCGATGTTGCATTCACAATGTATAACCAGGAAAAAGTGATGTTTCAGCTTCCTTCTGCAAACCTAAGGCAGAGAATCGTCGCTCTCTTTGGTCCGAATTTCAATCAGAGGCTCATACCTGTCGAGCAGCATACCAGTATGGTTAACATCAGCGGGTTTGTAGGCAAGCCTGAATTTGCCAAAAAAACAAGGGGTGAACAGTATTTCTTCGCCAATGGCAGGTTCATCAGGAACCCTTACCTCAATCATGCTGTTGAAGCAGCTTTCCAGGAACTTATCGCAAAAGATTCATTTGCTTCATATTTCCTTTATCTTGAGCTGGATCCCGGGAATATCGACATCAACATACATCCTACAAAAACTGAAATTAATTTCACCGACAGCAAAAGTATTTATGTCATACTGCAAGCTGCGGTCCGCCAGGCCCTTGGAAAATACAACCTGACTACGGTCCTGGATTTCGAACAGGAACAAAGCATGGAGATCCCTCCACTGAAACCCGGTGAAGCCGTAAGACAGCCCGAGATCAGGGTTGACCCTGATTACAACCCCTTTGAAAGAAAAAAGGAGTTTCAGCCCAGCATCAGGTTTGAAAACCCGGGGAATAATTCCGCACTTACCGGCAAAGGATGGAACACAGCGATCCCTGCCAGGCAAACTGGGACCATTCCCACCTCCCCTCTTACCGGTCATATCGATAAACTCATGGAAGGGAAGGAACTAGGACTGGATTTTACACATTCGGATATTGCCTCTCCCCTTTTTCAGATCGCCAATTCATATATTCTTACCGAAACCCCCAAGGGCTTGCTTGTTATTGACCAGCAGTCAGCCCATGAAAGAATTTTATTTGAAGAAATGCTTGAAGCCGGGGCGGGGGTGCCCGGCCTGAGGTCTAAAATCATGCCTGAAACCCTTTCTTTCTCTCCCGATGACGCAATTCTGCTTAAAGATCTTTTAAATGAATTCCAGGCCCTGGGTTTTGAACTATCGGAGTTCGGCAATAATGATTTCATCCTGCAATCCATTCCACTTGACCTCGGGCATACCGATTTCATGGGAGCTGTTGAACAGGCCCTGGAAGCTATTAAAAATGAACTGCCGGGAAAAGATGCAGGAAAACCCCAGGTAATTGCAAGGAGCATGGCCAGAAGCGCTGCCATCAAACGGGGAAAGTCCCTGAGAAAAGAAGAGATGGAAGCCATTTACGAGAAATTGTTCACTTGCAAAATACCTGAACTGTCACCCTTCGGCAAACCTTCTTTTTTCATCCTGTCTTTCGATGAACTTTCTAAGAAATTTAAAACTTAAACCACGATTATGAGCGACCAGCAATACAGTCCCGCCGGATTCAAACTTCTGCCCCCGGTTGTAAAGAACCTGCTGATCATTAACCTGATTTGCTTTGTGGCTACCATGTCGCTGCAGAGCACATTCAGGATAGATCTGACGGAGCTTTGCGGGCTCCACTACTTTAAATCCGAGCTTTTCAGGACTTACCAGTTCGTGACCTATATGTTCTTCCATGCCGATTTTCAGCATATCATTTACAATATGTTTGCTTTATGGATGTTCGGTTACCTCCTTGAAAATGTTTGGGGTCCCAAGCGCTTCCTGACGTATTACATGATAACGGGAATAGGGGCCGGTATCGTACAGACTGCAGTAGCCTACTGGCATATATCGGGTTATGAAGCTGCTGCGCTTGCATACTCTTCAGCTCCTTCCCCTGATGCTTTTGTGGCGTTTGTGAAAACCTGCCCGCCCAGGAGCCAGGAGATCCTGGACCAGATGAATGCCCTTCTCTCACAATGGCAGTCTTCGCTCAATGATGTTCATTTTCAGCGCCAGTCGGTGACCTATGTTTATGAGCTCATCAGGCAGCAGATGGACATTGCAACCATTGGGGCTTCCGGAGCTGTTTACGGCATATTGCTTGCATTCGGCATGATGTTTCCCAATATGCTAGTATTTATCAACTTTTTATTCCCCATCAAAGCCAAATGGCTGGTTATCGCTTACGGAGCAATTGAGCTGTTTATGGGGATTTCAAACAACCGCAGTGACAATGTCGCGCATTTTGCCCATCTGGGAGGCATGTTCTTCGGATTTTTCCTGATCCTTTACTGGAAACGCACAGCAAGATTATAAACCGTAATGAACCAATATACGACTCAACCGAATCTCACCGACAATCTGAAAAGGTTTTTCAGGGAAGGCTCAACCCTGGCCAACCTGATTATTGTCAATGTTGCAGTTTGGTTGCTGGTTCAGGTATTCAGGAGTATTTTCTTCTTCATCAGCCAGGCTGATGTCACCTTGGCTACAACCTCCATAATCAGGATCTTTGGGGTACCCGCCTCGCTCCCGTCCCTATTCAATAAACCCTGGACCGTTCTTACCTATATGTTCCTGCATATCGACATCCTGCATATATTGTTTAATATGCTCTGGCTTTACTGGTTCGGGAAAATCTTCCAGGAATACCTGGGAGGCAGGAAGCTGCTTGCAGTTTACCTTCTGGGAGGACTTTCGGGAGCCGTTGTATACATACTTGCATTCAATATCTTCCCTGTTTTCTCGACGGCCCTGCCCCAGTCTTATGCTCTCGGGGCATCGGCCTCGGTAATGGCAATTGTTACTGCTGTTTCATTCAAGGTGCCCAACTATACTATCTATCTTTTATTTTTCGGCAGGATTCGCATCCTATACCTGGCCATAGCATTGTTTATTTTCGATTTCTTCATGATCCCCACCGGCAATGCCGGGGGGCATATCGCTCATATAGGCGGGGCCTTGTTTGGATTTCTGTATATACAGCTGACTGCAAAAGGGATCTTTTCCGGATATCGGGCACACGAACAACGCAGCGGTTTCTTCGGCAGGAAAAAGGAGAGGTATGATTCGTATGAAACGAGCAGCCGTCCCCCGAGTGACGAACAATACAACATTGAGAAAGCTGCAAAACAAAAACGGATTGATGGCATACTGGATAAGATTTCAAAAGGCGGGTATGACAGCCTGACCCGGGATGAGAAGGAATACCTGTTCAAATCCTCAGGGAAACGATGAAACTAAAGAGAACATGGTAAAAGTAAGCAAGAAACGACATTGGGTAAAGACATCCTTTCTTATCCTGAATTGTTTTTCGGCCGCAGCCTTATTATGTTCCTGTGCAGCTGCCTATATCAGCCCGGTAAATATCTGGATTCTTGCATTCTTTGGGATTGCATATCCTGTCATCCTGATCATCAACCTCCTGTTTGTTTGTTTATGGCTGGTCCTCTGGAACAGGTTCATCTTTATATCCATGCTCGCAATACTGCTGGGGATCGGGAATATCAGGACGATCATGCCATTGCGTTTTGGCGTTCAGAAAAGCCGGACCCAGCATACCCTGAGGGTTATAACCTTCAACGTTCACAGTCTTTACGGCAATCAGCCAAATAACGAGATCCCGGAGGCAAGAAGCCAGGTGACTGACTTCCTGGCTTCCGAAAATCCTGATATTTTATGCGTCCAGGAGTTTTACGCAATCGGGGAAGAATACCTGAAGACCCTGCATAAGTTTTCCCGATCCCTCGGACTTGAAAATTACTTTTTCAAGAACTACAGGGAATTCTGGCAAAAAACAAAAATAAACGCGATTGCGACTTTTTCGCGCTACCCCATGGTGAACCAGGGATTTTTCAGGCTGGAAGATAAAAGCACCTTCGGAATATTTACTGATCTGGCCATTCGGGGCGACACTATACGCGTTTATAACCTGCACCTGGAATCGATACGCCTGGGAAATGATGATTACTCTTTTTATTCCCAGCTGACCGACCCGGGAGCTGATGAGAAGAACCTGGCCAAGGGATCAAGGAGGATGCTCTGGAAACTTAAACGGGCTTTCATCCTCAGGGCGATGGAGGCTGAAATGCTCAGCTCGCATATGAAGTCCTGCCCTTATCCGATCCTGATCTGTGGGGACTTTAACGACACCCCTTCATCCTTCGCCTACCACACCCTGTCAAAAGGCCGCAATGATGCATTTGTAAAAGCTGGAAATGATTGGATTGGGAGTACGTATGCCGGCCGTTTCCCGGCTTTCAGGATAGATTATATGCTGTATGATGATTTCTTCACCGCGACTTCATATCAGAAGAAGGAGGTAGATCTCTCTGACCATTATCCCGTTATTTCTGAATTTACCTTTAAACCTTAGTCATGGAATTCAGATTGACCACAGAATTCGTTCCTACCGGTGACCAGCCGGAAGCTATAAGGGAGCTTGTGGAAGGGCTGAACCGGGGGGACCAGGCCCAGGTACTGGCAGGAGTCACAGGTTCGGGGAAAACGTTTACGATTGCAAATGTGATTCAGAGGGTGCAAAGGCCTACACTTATCCTCAGCCATAACAAAACCCTTGCTGCCCAGCTTTACGGTGAATTCCGCGAGTTTTTCCCCGAAAATGCAGTCGAATTTTTTGTCTCTTACTACGACTATTATCAACCCGAAGCATACATCCCCGTTACAAATACATACATTGAAAAAGATCTTTCGATCAATGCCGAGATTGAAAAGCTCCGTCTGAGCGCGTCTTCCGCTCTGCTCTCGGGCAGACGGGATGTTATTGTCGTTTCCTCTGTATCGTGTATTTACGGGATTGGTAATCCTGATGATTTTACAGGAAATATTGTAAAACTGAAACTCGGTGACCTGGTGAGCAGGAACAGTCTTTTGCTCAGGTTTGTCAACAGTCTTTACTCCAGGACCGAAACGGATTTTACCAGGGGCAGGTTCCGTGTCAGGGGCGATGCTGTTGATATTTTCCCTGCATATCTTGATGTTGCTTACAGAATTATATTCTGGGGCGATGAAATAGAGAAAATCGAATCCTTTGACCCTGTATCCGGCAGGACGATTGAACCTCTTGAATTCATACAGGTTTACCCGGCGAATATCTTTGTGACATCCCAGGATAAGATGAGGGAATCTCTGACCGAGATACAGGACGATATGTTCCGCCAGTGCGAATATTTCAGGAGCGAGGGGAAAAATTTCGAGGCTAAAAGGCTTGAGGACCGGGTTACGTATGATATGGAAATGATGCGTGAGCTGGGGTATTGCTCGGGCATTGAAAATTATTCCAGGTATTTCGACGGCAGGGCTCCGGGATCCAGGCCTTTCTGCCTTCTGGATTTTTTCCCGGATGATTTCCTGATGGTGGTGGATGAAAGCCATGTAACCATTCCCCAGATAAGGGCAATGTATGGCGGTGACCGTTCTCGTAAACAGACCCTTGTTGAATTCGGGTTCAGGCTGCCTTCGGCTATGGACAACAGGCCTTTAAAGTTTGACGAGTTTGAAGCGGTTATCGGGCAGATCATTTTTGCAAGTGCAACCCCTGCTGATTTTGAACTTCAGAAAGCCGAAGGTGTTGTCGTTGAACAGCTTATACGTCCTACCGGGCTGCTCGACCCCCTGGTTGAAGTGAGACCCAGCCTTAACCAGATTGATGACCTTCTGGATGAGATTGACAAGCGTGTAACTATAACTGAGCGGGTGCTGGTAACTACACTGACCAAAAGGATGGCCGAGGAGCTGGCCAAATATTTCATCAAACTAAATATAAAATCCAGGTATATACATTCGGATGTTGAAACCATGGACAGGGTGGATATTCTGCAGGACCTCAGGTCAGGGACCATCGATGTACTGATCGGCGTTAACCTTCTCAGGGAAGGGCTTGATCTTCCCGAGGTCTCACTTGTTGCAATCCTTGATGCCGATAAGGAAGGCTTCCTGAGATCTGAACGAAGCCTCACACAAACTGCCGGAAGAGCTGCAAGAAATGTCAACAGCAGGGTCATTCTTTATGCCGATAAAATAACTGAATCAATGAAAAGGATGATCTCTGAAGCAAACCGCAGAAGAGAAAAACAAACAGCTTATAACCTGCTGAACAACATCACCCCGGTCCAGATTACTAAGGATATGAGAAGAGTATTTGAACTCAGACCTAGGGAAGATACAGGTACCGTTAAAGGCCGTCCGTATATTGAGAAGGAAAACCTGGATCATGCTGCAGACCCCGTAATCGCTTATCTTCCGAAAGATAAAATTCAAAAATTACTCAGGGAAACAATGAATGCAATGGAAGAAGCGGTAAAACAACTTGATTTTCTTGAAGCTGCGCGATTAAGGGATGAGGTTATGGCTTTGAAAAAGGCAGTTGCAGACTCAGGAAATCAGTAAACAGCCGTCATTGCTTCTCTTAATAACTTTCGATTTTTTGTTAATATCTATTTTGGAGGTTTGGAGTAAATTCGAATATATTTGCTTTTCAAACTTGTATTGAATGAAAAGGAAGATTCTCGCAATAGACGATGAAAAGAGTATCCGGTTTATCATTGAAAATACTTTCAACAAGGAGTTTGAGGTTACAACCCTTAGCAATGGGATGGATGCTTTGTACTACATACAATCGGGCAACCTTCCTGATGTTATTATCTGCGACGTGGAAATGCCTGTGATGAACGGGTTTGAGTTTATCAAACGAATCAGAGAAAGTGGTTTTTTTGATGAGATACCCCTGATCATGTTGTCGGGAAAAGAAGAAAGCGCTGATAAGATTAAATGTTTTGAAATGGGGGCTGATGATTACGTAGTTAAACCGTTTAATCCAAGAGAGCTTATTGTAAGGGTGAAACGACGGATTGACAGGTCCATCGCCTTTTCAGGTAATATAAGCAGCCAATAACCCGAAATAGAAAGTGAGTTCGAGTTTAAATATCCTGTACATCGGCAACAATCAACCGATAGTTGATTTGTTCATGAATTCAGAGTATTTTAACGTGACGGTCAAGGGAAACCCTCTTTCTGCAATATACTGGCTTACCGATAATCAATTTAAAATTTTCGACCTCGATAAAGACACGAGATTTGATATTAAGTATGAAGAGAGGCAATCAATAGACGCGATCATCTGCGAGTACCTGCTTCCCGGGATCAATGCATTTTCATTTTTCAGGCGGCTAAAATTGAATAAACTGTACCAGAAAACACCATTTATCGTAATTTCATCGTTCAAGGATTATAGTGCAAAAAAGAATGCCTATACCCTTGGAGTTGATGATTTTTATCATCGTGGCATTCAAACAGGGAATATTTACAGCAGGATACTGTTGCTTAAGAAATTCAAGTCGGAATTTGAGAATAAAACGATAGTTGTTGATCCCAATGTAGGTTTTAATGCATATACAACTCCCCTGCTGAAGAGAACTTTTGACATACTGATGGCAGGGACCGCACTTTTAATCCTTTCCCCTCTGATGATACTGACCATGGTTGCGATCGGCCTTGAATCAAGAGGTAAAGTGTACTATTTTTCAAAACGGGTCGGAGCCAATTACAAGATCTTTGATTTTTATAAATTCCGCTCCATGTATCCGGATGCGGACAAGAGGCTGAAAGAAGTTGAACACCTGAACCAGTATATCAGCGAAACGGTCGAAGCCGAATGTTCCGAATGTGCGAAACTACCCGAAGGGCAGTATTGTTCACCTCTCGTATATTATGACGGAGAGCAGGTTTGTGAAAGAATAGCAAACAAACACAGAAGCACACGAAAAGCATTTATAAAGATTAAAGACGACCCAAGGATAACGAAAGTCGGCAAAGTGATCCGAATGAGCAGTATAGACGAACTGCCGCAGCTGATCAACGTGCTTAAAGGCGATATGTCGATCGTAGGGAATCGCCCCCTCCCCCTGAATGAGGCTGAAGCACTGACAAAAAAGAAATGGAGCCGCAGGTTCAGGGCAGCTGCCGGCCTTACAGGGCTGTGGCAGGTTGAAAAACGAGGCAGAAGCGGACCTATGTCTGAAGAAGAAAGATTTGCGCTGGATAACTATTATGCCGAGAATAACTCATTCTGGGGAGATATTGTCATTATATTCAGGACTTTCGGTGCTGTATTTCAAAAGGAGAATATGTAAATGGGAATTCTGAATTTTGAACGGTCTTATATGAAAAAAGTGTTGAAGCACTTTTTCATGACGGCATTATTCGTTATGCCGCTCCTGGGATTTAGCCAGGCAAAAGACACAACATATTTCAATCCTCTTATCGACGACATCATCCAGCGTATTCCTCCCCTTGAAGACCTGATTGACTCGGCCATAGTTCATAGTCCCGAAGTGAAAATGTGGACAGCCGATATCCAGGCATGGAGATACAGGGTTAAATCGGCAAACAGGATCTGGATGAGAAATTTTTATCTTGATACGTATCTTGAATCCAGCTTCTGGAATGCAACTACCCAGAACTCTGACAACCTGGGAGCGTCAAGCAGTATTTATTCACTCCAGAACAATATCAGGGGATTGGGATCGCTTGAAATCAAACTCCCTATGCTGGATCTATGGGACCGCAAGAACCAGATGAAAATTGCCACTAAAGAAATTGAAAAATCAATGGCATCAAAAGATAATATTATTCTCTTGCTGCGACAAACGATAATTACCAACTACAACCAGTTAATTGTCAACCAGAAAATTCTTAAAAATGCAAATGAAAGCGTTATTGCCGGCTCGATGAATAAAGAGATGGGCGACAAGGAGTTTCTAAACGGGCAGTCCACTCTTTACGACCTGGCTTATATTATGGAAATGTACAGGGTGGCAGTTTATAATTATGAAACCTCCAGAAATGCATTTTTTAATTCGTATATGATATTACAGGAGTTGTGTGGCTTTAAATTCAACGTTATAAACAAAATAGAATAATGAAAATTATCTACTTTGTCAAGATCCTTTCAAGGCATGTATTGTTACTGATACTTGTTCCTCTGCTGCTTGCAGCTGTGGTTTTTTTCCTGACGCGTAAGGACCAATGGAGTTATTCATCGGAAACGACAATATACACAGGTGTGACTTCAGGTTACTCGGTGCAGCAGCAGGCTTACACCGATGTTATTGTAAAAAATACGGTTTACGACAACCTTATTAACCTTATCAAGTCACGGCAGACCCTCGAAGAAGTTTCAGCATCCCTCCTTGCACAGCATCTTTTGCTGGATCATTTTGATGAACGATATATTTCCAAAGAACATTTTGAAGAACTTATTTCAAAAGTACCTCCCGATGTGATGGATATCGTGAGGAAAGCCAAACGTTCAAATCCGAAATTCTTTAAAGCCCCCTCAAATAAGACTTCTAAGGCCGACACTTCTTTTTCCTCTCCTGATGTTGTAAATACCTCAGAAAAAACAGCGTATGAACCTCCCCAGAGCAAGGAATCATACCATGTTGTAAAACCAGGGGAAACCATGTTTTCCATTGCGCGTAGCAGTGGAGTGAGTGTGAGAAAACTGATGAGCGATAACAGGCTGAGGACCAGTGAAATTTCAACCGGTCAGAGGCTGAAGCTTGATATCCCGGGCCAGATGCCCGAACCCGCATCCTATCCTACTGAATCAGGTAAAATTGAGCCGGCACCGGTCGGAAGAGGAGGCCAGGAAAGCAATGCAGATACAACTTCACTGCCATCAGAATTTTATTCCCAGTTCGACACTTCCACAACGGCCATCACATTACACCGCAACATTACAGATACAACAGCATTTGACAGGCTGGTCAAGCAACTGATCAATTACGGCCATCAGAATGATTATAATTTCATCTACCAGCTGTGGAATTCCCAATCCGATCCATTTTACAGCCTGAATGCTTTATCGGCAGCAGAAATTACAAGAATCCAGAGCAGCGACCTGCTGAAGATCACATACAAAACCACCGATCCCGGGATTGCCCAGCAAACGCTTGTTTTCCTGACAAAGAGTTTTATCAGGTCTTTCAAATTACTGAAACAAAACCAGACCGACGCAGTGATCGCCTATTTCAAGCGTCAGCTTGAAGATGCCATGAGAAGACTTCAGAGAGCCGAATCCGATCTGTTGATGTTCAATTCAAGGAACAACATTATAAACTTCTATGAACAAACGAAGGAAATAGCGATCACCAAAGAAGAGCTTGACAAAGATTATCAAAACAAACAGATTGCACTTGCTGCCTCTGATGCCGCCATAAAGCTTATCGAAAAGAAGCTTGAAACGCACGCCAAGCTTTCATTAAATACAAGCTCCATTTTAAGGCTGCGTAACGAATTGACAAATACAACAATGCAGATCGCCAATATTGAGATTGACCTTGGCAATGATTCTGCGACAATAAAACAGCTTACAGCTCTTAAGAATAAGGTTGAAGCAACGAAACTGGAATTAAAAGACAACATCGACCAGCTATACCTGGTCACAAACTCCGTAGAAGGTTTGCCGCTGAAAGACCTTCTGAATGCCTGGCTTAACAACGTGGTAACGTATGAAGAAAGCAAAGCCGCGCTCAGGGTATTGTCGGAACGTAAACGGTATTTCCAGAAAGTTTACGAAATTTTCGCTCCCCTCGGAGCCCAGCAAAAGAGGTTTGAAAGGCTGATCG
Source organism: uncultured Bacteroidales bacterium (assembly GCA_903877385.1). Lineage (GTDB taxonomy): Bacteria > Bacteroidota > Bacteroidia > Bacteroidales > FEN-979 > CAIRDP01. The sequence goes on along the minus strand of CAIRDP010000063.1, from coordinate 237,634 downwards.
GGGTCACCGAGAGCGAGTTCCTGGAACTCTTGCATGACCTTAACCTTGCTAAACTCAGGCAGCAGGACGATGAATTGTCGACCAACCTTAAAGTCGTCGACGCCCCCTTCTACCCCTTGCACGCATTACGGTCCAAGGCCATGCTGCTTGTTCTTGCAGCAGCGCTCATCGGCTTTATATTTATTGTAATCATACTGCTGGCCATGGAGTTCTTAGACTCCACGATTAAAACTGGTGAAAGGGCTGAACGGTTCATCAAACTTAAACTTGCAGGTCTCTACCCGAAGATCATCAAACAAATCTACAATGTAGATATCGGGTTTATCTTACCAAGACTGGTTGAGATCATGGCACAGAACATCAAGATCAGCCTGCATAAATCCCAAAATAATAATGTTAAGAAGACGGTTATTATCCTGCTCTTCAGTACCCGGGACTCAGAAGGTAAAACTACGATAGGTCGTGAACTGAGCCGGAAGTTCAAGGCATTCGGAGAGAATGTTCTTTTCCTGAATTACATTAAGGAAAATCCGGGTCCTTCTGAAGGATTCGAGAATGTTGAACTGATCCCGCCGGCTGAGGATGAAATCCAGTATATCATCCAGGATAATTTCTTCGAAGTAAAAGACACCAGTGAGCTTTTAAAAGGATATGAGCATCTTGATCTGGAGTCCTATGATTATATCTTTATTGAAGTTCCATCCCTTATCAATAATGCCTATCCGATCGATCTGATACAGAAATTTGATCTTGCCCTCCTTGTTGTTCGGGCCAATCGCTCCTGGACGGATGCAGACAAGGATGCCCTGAATGGATTCCTTTCCGTTACAAAACAACCTACAAAAATTGTTCTCAACGGAGTTGAACTTATGTTCCTGGATTCTGTTTTCGGTGAAATCCCGAAACAAAGATCAAAGTTTCGCAAAACGGTTAAAAGGATTCTGACATTCAGGTTTCGTGAAAACAGTGTCATTTCCTGACAACTACATTTATTTGAATCATCATGTGGGCATTCTTAAAACAGACAATTTTTAAGATAGGAAAGGACGCGAATTTTCTTTCATTTGCCGGGAACCTGTCGACCGCTCTTGCCGGCCTCTTCTCATACATGATACTTCTGCGCATGCTGACGATCCATGATTTTGGCATATGGATACTGTTTACCGCTCCTACCTCACTGATAGATATGCTGAGGTTTGGAGTTACCAGGGAAGCACTTGTGAGATATCTTTCGGGAAGCCCTGAAAATGATAAAAAATACTACCTTGGTTCAGCCTGGGTTGTGGGCCTGTTAATTCTTGCCGGCATTACCGTGATATTATGGACTGTTGCCATGCTCATACCCCAGGCACTTAAAGACAGCGGTTATTCTCTGTTCTTTATCTGGTATCCCCTGCTCGGACTGGTCACTCTGCCCTGGAATTATGCCTGGTCCATTTTTCAGGCTGATGTGGATTTTGGTAAAATCTTCTGGATCCGTTTCTTTAACCTTTGCTCCTTCCTGGTAATCATCTTTGTTGCCTACCTGTATATAAAAATCGATGTTGCCATGGTGGTGTTCATATACATTGCGACAAACCTGGCAACATCAATTTTCTGCCTATTGAAAAAGTGGACAGGCATCCAGTTTTTCAGACGTATTAAAAAAGATAAAGTCATGGATATCCTGAAATACGGAAGATACTCCATGGCCACCCGCATCGGGAGCAGCCTGCTGAAAGGGGCCGACAGCTTTATTATTTCTTTCAGCGCCTTTATGGGTCCCGCCAGTGTTGCCTTATATGCAATCCCTTTGAAATATATTGAATTCATTGAAATCCCGCTTTTGAGCTTTGCTACAACAGCTTTCCCCAAGCTGTCAAAGATGAGCATGGAAAATAATATGGATGGGTTTAAACGGATCTATTATAACTATACCGGCCCCATCGTTTATATTTTCCTCGTGATTGCTTTGTTAAGCCTGGTCCTGAATAAGTATTTCATCCTCATTCTGGGCGGAGTAAAATATCTTACTACCTCGCCCCAGATTACCTATGTGCTGATGGTATTTATTTTATATGGTATGCTGATGCCCCTTGACCGTTTTACCGGTATTGCATTGGACAGCCTTAACAGGCCGGATAAAAACTTCAGGAAAGTCCTGGTCATGACACTTTCCAATATCCTCGGTGATGTATTCGCCGTTTTTGGCCTGCACTATATGTTTCCTTCCATGCCTCCAATAACGATTCTCTTATTCGTGGCATTAGCTTCAATTGTATTCTCGGTAATAGGCTTGTTTCTTGGGTTTTATTACCTGAAACAGGAGATTGATATCTCTTTTTCTTTAATTTTTTCGAAAGGATTTAGATTTTATAAAGAACTTAACAAACGCCTGAAAAACAAGGAACCCCTATTTCAATAGAACCATGAACCCATTCCAAATACCGACGGGAGCTGAAATTCTTAAAAATCCGGTAGCTGCCGGAATCATTTTAGTGGCTACTGTGGTCCTTGGATATGCTATGGCTGTCGGGGGCTTTATGACTGCCGGCATTGTCATTGCACTACCTATACTGTTCTATTCATTTTACCGGCTGGTCCTGAAACCCGAGATAGGACTGACATTTGCCCTGATTATCAATTTCTTTATTATCGGGATTTCCAGGTATATTCCTATCAAACTGGGATATTTAATGGATATCGTACTGATTTCCACTTATATCGCAGTGTTTTTTCATTACTTTGACAAGAAACTGGACCTGAAGCCTATAAATAATGATCTCACCTATCTTTCAGTGATCTGGTTCGCATATGTGTTCCTTGAAATGTTCAACCCCGAGGCTGTGAACAAAACTGCATGGTTTGCCTCCATGCGCGGTATCGGATTTTACATGGTGGCTGTGATTCCCCTGATACAGTTACTTTATAATGAACCCAAACACCTGGACCGCTTTTTGAACATCTGGGGCGTGATCTCCATCCTTGCCTCAGTAAAAGCCTGGATGCAGTTGAACGTAGGCGTTGACCCCTGGGAGCAAAAATGGCTGGATGATGTGGGGGGTATAACGCATATTCTGTGGGGAAACCTCAGGGCATTCTCATTCTTCTCCGATGCCGGCCAGTTCGGGGCAGCCCAGGGGCAGATTCTTATTGTTGCAATGATATTGTTAATGAATGAAAAAAGGCTGAAGCAACGGATCTTCTGGCTGGTTGTATTAATCACCGGTTATTATGGGATGGCAAGTTCAGGCACCCGGGGAGCAATCTTCGTCCCCCTGGCCGGCGGTGCAATGTACCTTATCATCAAGAAAAATTTTAAAGTAATTCTCATCGGCGGTATTTTTATTGTGATGATTTATTCTTTCTTCCGATACACTACCATCGGAAATACAAGCTACCAGATCTACAGGATGCGGTCGGCATTTACACCTGAAGATGATGCCTCTTTCCAGGTCAGGATAAAAAACCAGGCTATATTTGAGAATTACTTAAAGACCAGGCCTTTCGGCGGGGGTATCGGGCATGCCGGGGCCCGTGCTATATTGTATACGGGTGAAACCTTCCTTTCCAGCGTTGCTACCGATAGCTGGTTTGTGCTTATATGGGCCGAATGCGGGATAGTCGGCCTGTTCCTGCATATGTTTATCCTTGGGTGGATTATGGGCAAAGGCCTGTATATAACAATGTTTCAAATCAAAAACAAGGATCTGGAGGTGAAAACGGCCGCACTTCTGTGCGGCACATTCGGCATCTTTGTTGCCAGTTACGGCAACTCGGTCCTTGGACAGTTTCCAACAGGCTTGCTGGTGTATGCCAGTATGGCTTACTTTACAATGGCGCCTTCATTAGATAAAATGCTGGCGGCCGAATCGAAAAATGTTCAGATAAAAATTTAAAATAAATCAGCCTGATGACAGGTGTTGCAGTATATTTGGTCATAGGTCTCGTCCTTTTTATCCCAATGGGGTTTCTGATCGGTTTTATTCAGGATCAAAGGCAGAAGACACTCGAAAAAGAAAATATGGAGACTCCCCGTTCCGATACGGAAGATAAAAATGAATACTAATTTTATTGGCTATGGCAGAAGAATTTCCATTAGTATCGATAATTACAGGGACATATAACCAGCCTGAGGTTACCCTTGATTTCCTGGACTCTGTAAAAAAAATCACCTACCCCTCATACGAAATCATTGTGTATGATAATGCTTCCGAGGTAAAAAAGCCTGACATCATTGTAGAAAAACATCCCGATATCGTCTTTATACAAAACAAGGTAAACCTTGGATTTGCAGGGGGATGCAATGCTGCAATGAGAGCTGCCAAGGGAAAATACTGGCTGCTCATAAATAACGATACTACGGTAGACCCGGGCTTCCTTGAACCATTGGTGGCAAAACTTCAGAATGACCCTACCCTGGGGGTTGTAAGCCCTAAAATCAGGTATTTTTACTATCCCGATATAATCCAATATGCCGGATATACCGCCATCCATCCTATAACAGTAAGAAATAAAGGCATAGGCTTCGGAGAAAAAGACCTTGGACAGCATGATAAGGACAGTTACACGGAGTATGCCTGCGGTACTGCAATGCTGATGCCGATTGAGGTCATTAAAAAAGTCGGATTGATGGCCGAGATCTTTTTCCTTTACTATGAGGAGATAGACTGGATCCACAGGATCAAAGTTGCAGGTTATAATATAGCTTACGTTCACAATTCACTTATTTTCCACAAAGATTCCATCACAACAGGCGCAATGAGCCCGTATAAAACCTACTTCGTCAACAGGAATCGTATCTTATTCCTGAGACGGAATGTACATGGATTGAATTTCTTCCTGGCAATATTCTACCAGTTGTTTATCGCCGTCCCAAAGAATATGCTTACCTATCTTTTCAAAGGGCAGTTCAAACTTTTCATTGCTTATAAAAATGCCATTGGCTGGCATTTTACAAATGCCTTTAATCCTGAAGTCCATAAAAATATCAGCCTGGATTAAATGAGCCCTGTCGCCAGCCCTCTTGTGTCGATAGTCACCGTTAATTTTAATGGTTCGGAAGATACTATAGAGATGATTGATTCTCTTACCAGGATCACTTATGCGAATATAGAGATCATCGTGGTTGATAATCATTCCGAAAATGATAATCCAAGGATCATTAAAGAAAGATTCCCCAGTATCGTCCTTTACGAAAGCAATGTCAATATGGGATTTGCCGGGGGGAACAACCTGGGGATCATGCGGGCAAGAGGCGACTATGTCTTACTATTGAACAATGACACCATTGTCGATAAAGGCTTCCTTGAACCACTGGTTGCCAAAATGCAGAGTGATCAGCGTATAGGCTGCGTGAGCGCAAAATTGAGGTTTTATTATGACCGTTCGGTGATACAATTTGCAGGTTATACGCCAATCGATCACCGTACAATGCGCAGTTTTGCAATCGGGTACCGTGAGAAAGACAAGGGGCAGCACGATAACGACAAAGAAACTCCTTATGCACACGGGGCTGCTATGATGGTTTCGATGAAAGTGATCAGGGAAATAGGGATCATGTCATATGTTTTTTTCCTCTATTACGAAGAAGCTGACTGGAGCTACAGGATTAAAAATGCCGGATACACTATATGGTATATCCACAACTCCCTCGTGTACCACAAGGAATCAATATCTGTTGGCAAATTGAGCGCCTCGAAGGTCTATTACCAGAACAGGAACAGGATCGTATTCATGCGCCGTAACGTTGAGGGTAAGGATTTTTATCTAGGCATTCTTTATCAGCTTGCAGTCGCCATTCCAAAAAACGCACTTAAGTATCTTGCCAAAGGCAAGTTTACATATTTCTATGCCTACGTCAGGGCAATAGGCTGGCATCTCAGAAATGTCGTCAACCCACTTATTCACGACAACCCATTTCTATAAACTTCAGTCCCGAAAATTAATTTGCGAAATTGCATAAGTTTCCGGGCTTTTTTTATATTTTTACTCATTAAGTTAAATTTGAGCGTATGAAAGTTGTTATTCTTGCAGGAGGCCTTGGAACGAGATTGAGTGAAGAAACTGATCTCAAGCCAAAACCAATGGTTGAAATCGGGGGGAAACCGATTTTATGGCATATCATGAAAATATATTCCCATTACGGCTTCAATGATTTTATAATCTGTTGCGGGTACAAGGGGTTTCTTATAAAAAAATATTTCGCGGATTACTTCCTCAACCAGTCGGATGTCACAATTGACCTCAGTTCAAACAAGATGGAACTTATCAACCTTCAAACCGAACCCTGGAAAGTCACCCTGGCCGATACAGGTTTGAATACATTGACAGGAGGCCGTATCAAACGTATCGAGAAATATATCGGCAACGAAAGATTCATGCTCACCTATGGTGACGGGCTCAGCGATGTCAACATCCCCAAACTGCTTGAATTTCATATAAAAAATGCAAAATTAGCCACCCTGCTCGCAGTAAAACCATCAGGCCGTTTCGGTGCAGTGGAACTGAATGAAACCAACCTGGTAAGCAAATTCCAGGAGAAGCCGAGAGGAGATGGCGCTTTTATCAACGGTGGTTTCTTTGTCCTGGAACCTAAAATTTTCGATTATATACTTGAAGGCGACGAATCGATATGGGAAAGGGCTCCACTTGAAGGCATAGCCAGGGATAAGCAGCTGATGGCATTTCCGCATACCGGCTTCTGGAGACCCATGGATACCCTGAGGGATAAAATTGAACTTGAGGAAATGTGGAATTCGAAAAAATGTGATTGGAAAATTTGGTAATATGATCCCAGAAGTATCATTTTGGAAGGGCAAACGGGTCCTTATTACAGGGCATACAGGATTTAAAGGATCCTGGCTGTGCCTGCTGCTGCATCACCTCGGAGCCGATATATATGGCTATGCATTGGAACCGCCAACAATTCCAAGCCTGTTCGAACAGGCAAAGATCAATGAACTGGTTTCTTCCACGATCAAGGATATCAGGGATTATGCCAGCCTGCTTGATACGATTAAACGGGTACAGCCCGAGATCGTCATCCATATGGCGGCCCAGCCCCTGGTCCGTGAATCCTATAAAAACCCAATTGATACATATTCGACCAATGTAATGGGGACAGTGCATCTGCTTGAAGCCTGCCGCCAGACAGGAAGTGCTAAATCCATTGTCAATGTCACCACCGACAAATGTTACGAAAACCGTGAATGGCACTGGGGCTACCGTGAAAACGAACCTATGGGCGGATATGATCCCTATTCAAACAGCAAAGGCTGCTCTGAACTTGTTACCGCTGCTTACCGCAGTTCCTACTTTAATGTAAAGGAATATAAGTCACACGGAGTGGCGCTGGCATCGGCCCGTGCAGGGAACGTGATAGGCGGGGGTGACTGGGCCGGCGACAGGCTGATCCCCGATTTTATCCGGGCCATCTCAAAAGGTGAGGAGGTCATGATCCGCAGCCCGTTCGCTATCAGGCCCTGGCAGCATGTTTTGGAACCTCTTACCGGTTATCTTGTGCTGGCCGAAAAACTATACACCGAAGGTGCGAAATTCTCAGAAGGATGGAATTTCGGTCCCGATGACAATGACGTCAGAAACGTGGAATGGGTAATAAAAACCATTTGCAGTATATGGGGAGGTGGAGCATATTACCATATTGACACACACCCCCAGCCACACGAAGCCAACTACCTTAAACTTGATTGTTCCAAATCCAGGGCCGAATTGGACTGGTTCCCCAGGTGGGACCTCCTGACCACACTTAAAAGTATCGTGGAATGGAACAAGGCATGGCTTGGGAACAATGACATCCGCAAGATAACTGAAGAGCAGATAAACAGGTATTACAGCAATGACAACCACAAATAGTAATATGCTAAGCGGAATTCTGAAAAATAAAACCATTCTCGTTACAGGTGCAACGGGATTTATAGGAAGGAATTTACTGAAAAGACTCTCGGAATACGGGCCCTCTATTATTGCAGTAACCCACAGCAATGACTCAATATCCCTGCCCGTTGAAAAGATATGCTACGATGGCAGCTACCAGAGCCTGTTCGCCCCTGTTGCTGAGCGCAAAATTGACTTTGTAGTGCACCTGGCAACCCAATTCCTTACAAATCACAAACCCGAGCAGATCTCAGCCCTTATAGATGCAAATGTTAAATTCGGAACCCATCTGCTGGAATTAACACGCCAAAAACAAATCCCGTATTTCATAAACACATCAACCTATGCCGAGTATTACCAGCATGACGGGTATAATCCTCAGAATTTATATGCAGCCACTAAATATAGCTTCGAAGCCATCCTGAAATATTATGAAGGCGTTACAAAAACTCGCTATATTACCCTGGAACTGACCGATACTTACGGGCCCGGCGATTCAAGACCGAAGTTTATCAACCTGGTCCTGGATGCAATAATGAAGAAGGAAGTTTTCAAAATGTCGTTGGGAGAACAGGAGATTTGCTATTTATATATTGACGATGCCGTTAATGCATTCATTACCTGCATTGGCTTGATGGCCGAGAATGCCATTTCTGCAAATGATCATTTTTCGGTGTATGCCGATGAGGTTTATAAGTTAAAAAACCTGGTGGCCCTGGTTGCGAAGTATATGAATACCCACCTGGAAACCAATGCCGGTTTTTATCCATACCGGGACAGGGAGATCATGAGTTTTCAGCCAAGTTTTCCCAAATTGCCCGACTGGAACAGCAAGATAACACTTAAAGAAGGATTGGACCTAATTACAGCCAAAGCATGATAAGAATTAAAGAAACTGCAATAGAATCCTTACTGATCATCGAGGGTTTGAAATTTAAAGATAACAGGGGGAGCCTTATCAAGCCTTTTTCACAATTATTCTTTCCTGAAAATCATACCATTAACCTGAATTTTAAAGAAGTCTGGTTCACCCAATCCCATAAAGATGTTATCAGGGCCATGCACCTTCAGATGGGCCCGAATGCCTGTGAAAAGCTTGTATCCGTCATACAGGGAGCAGTACTCGATGTTGTCCTTGACATCAGGAAAACATCGAAAACATATGGACAATGGTTCGAAACAGAATTAACCGAAGATGAATCCAGGGCCCTGTATATTCCCAGGGGTTGTGCACACGGCTATAAAGTCCTCAGGGAAAACACCCTGACACTGTATATGGCAACTGATGTAAATGTACCCCAATATGATGTCGGGATCAGGTGGGATTCGTTCGGATATGACTGGAAAACAGACAAACCCGTGATTTCACAAAGAGATATCGAATTACCTTCGTTTGGTGAGTTTGAGAACAACCCGTTAAACCGATAGGATTTTACCGGCTGATACTATAGCTCATGCTTAAGAATCGGGATATAATATTTTTTGGGTTGCCTCGACATGACGGGCCTGACAATGGATCAACCAGTTTTTTCATTGCAAAAGAACTGGCAAAAAAAAACAGGGTACTGTATGTTGATGATCCATACACCCAAAAAGCTTTCATCTCCAATATCAAACGAAGAGAGATCAAGCAAAGGCTTAAACATTATTTCCCGTTTTCTCCAGGGATCTCCGAATGGGCGAATGATGAAGTCAGCCTCAAGACTTTAACAGTCCCTCCTACCATCTCGATCAATTCCTTAAATGCTGGGCCGCTGTATACTTTTTTACAGGGGATAAACACATTCATCATCGGCAAACGAATAGAACGGGCGATAAAAAAACTGGGCTTCAGTAACATTATTTTTATTAACTCATTTAATTTCTATTACCCCGGGCTTGAAAAATTCATATCCCCATCCTTGTATATTTATCATTGTATCGATGGAATGATCAAAACATATACGCTCAGGCATGGCCCACGGCTGGAAACCCGGCTAATGAAATCCGCTGATGCCGTGATCTCCACATCTCCCGAACTTCAGAGATTAAAAGGACTTGTGAATCCGAACAGTTTTTGCATTCCAAACGCTGCCGATTTTAAACATTCCAGCAAAGCCCTTTCACCTGAAACCCCGGTTGCAGCCGAGCTTGAGAGTTTGCCCAGGCCAATAATCGGATATATCGGAAATATCGAAAGGCGCATTGATTATAGTATACTGGAAGCAATTGCAAAAAAACAACCCTCATGGTCATTCGTTCTCTTAGGGCCTGTTGAACCGAGGTTCATCCCCAATATAATTTTTTCAATACCAAACATTCACTTTGTTAAATTCCAGCCGTTTCAGAGGGTACCTGAATTTTTAAAGGGATTTGACGTGGCAATGATACCGTTTAAAATTGATGAGATCAGCAGAACCATTATCCCTTTAAAACTGAATGAATACCTTGGAGCCGGGAGGCCGGTTGTTAGCACCTGTTTTAACCCTGATGTAATGAAACAAAAAGATGGAGTCATATTCATTGCAGATACGCCGGAGCTGTTTACAGATGCAATTTCACAGGCATTGGCTTCAAACAATGAATTTAACATTGAGAAAAGACTTGAAATTGCCCGTAATAATACCTGGGATCGAATTGGAGAAGATTTTTCAGAACTTTTGGATACCTTACTGGTGAAATCGAAAAAGAATTGATTCATTTTTGCATGAATTGAAAACTTCTCTAAATGGATTTGAAATGTTTGATAAAAAGTCTGTAAAAGAGGTCCTGACAAAGAACGAGCGTCTCATGGCGCTCGGTCATTGGTTTATACTGCGTCATGGGCGTTTACAACCAAGGTGGTGGGTAAGGAAGATACTGAACCGCTTTTACCATAAAATTGGAAAAAATACGATCATCCGATCCAAACACTCAAGGCATGACCTGTTTCCGTGGAATAAATTTGAGATCGGGAATGATTCAGACATTGAGAACTTCACAGTTCTTAATAACGGGGCAGGTGATGTAATACTTGGGAACAGGGTCCTGATCGGCATAGGGAGTGTTATTATAGGACCGGTAACTATGGGAGATGGATCCGGAACCGGGCAGCATGTATTCATTTCGGGATTTTCACACGGCTTTCAGGACCCTGAAAAAGAGACAAGGGAGCAGCCTCTCGAAAAGCATCCTGTAGTAATGGGTGAAGATGTTCATATTGGCTCAAATTCAGTGGTGGTTGCCGGGGTTACCATAGGTAAAAAAACACAGATCGGGGCGGGAAGCGTTGTAACCAGGGATATTCCACCCTACTCAGTGGCTGTAGGGAATCCTGCAAAAGTTGTTAAAAGATACAATTTTGAAACCAAATGCTGGGAAAACACCAGGGGTCTGCAGTAATTAATTTCGTTTATTGTTGTCTTTATTAAGAAAACGATGGATACAAAGAAAAGAGCTTTGATAATCGGGGCTTCAGGCCAGGACGGAGCATACCTGTCGAGGTTCCTGATCGAAAAAGGCTATGAAGTTTTCGGAGGATCAAGGGATTCCCAGAATTCTTCATTCGAAAATTTAAAACGTTTAAAGATTTTTGATCAGGTTAATTTAACCTCGGTATCTATAATCGATTTCAGAAGTGTACTGCAAACCATCAATAAAATACAACCGGATGAAATATATAACCTTGCCGGCCAGACTTCAGTAGAATTGTCATTTGACCAGCCGGTTGAGACCATGGAGAGCATTACTATCGGGACATTAAATATCCTGGAGGCGATCAGGTTTACTGGCAGTTCTATAAAACTTTACAGTGCAGGATCAAGCGAATGTTATGGTAATGCCCGCTTCCCTGTTGATGAAACCAACGCCTTTAATCCGCGGAGCCCTTACGGAGTTGCAAAAGCTACGGCCTATTGGGAAGTTGCCAATTACAGGGAGGCCTATGATATTTTTGCATGTACAGGGATACTGTTCAACCATGAATCACCCTTGAGAAAAGAAAGGTTCGTCACAAAAAAAATCATTAAAACCGCCTATAAAATATTTATGGGTGAAGATGTGAAACTCGAAATCGGTAACATTAATATAACAAGGGACTGGGGATGGGCTCCTGAATATGTTAAAGCCATGTGGATGATGTTGCAAAGGGATCAGCCTGAAGATTTTGTTATTGCAACCGGCCACTCCATCAGTTTAAAAGAATTCATCGAGAAAGCGTTCAATCTCTTAGGGCTGAACTGGAAGGATCATGTTATTGAAAACGAATTTCTGCTGAGGCCAACGGATATTACTATCGGATTGGCGAATCCTCAGAAGGCCAAACAGGTTTTAGGCTGGGAAGCCGAATTTAAAGTTGATGATGTAATAAGGCTGATGATTGAAGGTGAGAAAAATCAGGACCGAACTGCATATTCCTTCTGACATACCTGGCCATAAATGAGTTTCAGTTGATTCTTCTCAGGGCCATTTTGGATTTGCAGCATCTTTAGGCTATATTTGCAGCTATACTTTTTAACAAGACACTGCTCCGGTATGGCTATTAAAATACTGCTTTCCATTGCTTTTATTTTGCAAATCCTGGTCTTTGCATACCTCGCTTTTTCAACCCTTTATTTTTTAATCTTCTCTTTTGCAGGTTTGTTCAGGTATCGCCCCCCTGATCCTGTTGTAAATAGACTGAACAGGTTTATTGTTTTAATCCCCGGTTACAAGGAAGATATGGTCATCGTGGATGTTGCCGCTCATGCGCTGCAACAGGATTATCCCAAAGAACTTTACGATGTTGCCATCATTGCGGATTCGTTTCAGAAAGAAACCATCGACCGCTTAAAGCAATTGCCGGTTAAAGTTATAGAAGTTGTTTTTGAAAAGAGTTCCAAATCCAAGGCTCTTAATAAAGCGATGTCGCTGCTGCCCGACGTTTATGATGCTGTAATGATCCTGGATGCCGATAACCTGATGGCGAACGACTGCCTGCAAAAAATGAATTCAGCCATTAACCGCGGTTATGAAGCCGTGCAGGGTCACCGAACAGCAAAAAACCGGAATACGGATTTTGCTGTCCTCGACTCGGTGAGTGAAGAAATCAATAACCATATTTTTCGTAAGGGGCACAGGGTGATGGGACTGTCATCAGCCCTGATCGGCTCGGGAATGGCATTCCGTTACCAGATGTTCAAACAATATATGGCAAATATTGATTCAACTGCCGAGGATAAAGAACTTGAGATTAAATTGATCAACGACGGTAAAAAGATAGAATACCTCAATGATGCCTTGATTTTTGATGAAAAGGTACAAAAGTCACAGGTTTTCATGGTCCAGAGGACCCGTTGGCTTGCCAACCAGCTCAAATATGCAAAACGCTATTTTTTCTGGAGCTTGAAACAATTTATTTTAAAAGGAAATATCGACCTGCTCGACAAGGTCATTCAGCAGTTTTTCCCTCCCAGGATCTTCCTTCTGGGCTTTTTGGTCATAGCATCTTGTATTTCGATATTTCTGAATCCTCTCATTTATACCCAGGCCTGGATTTCACTCACAATCCTCTGCATAATCACCCTGGTTATTTCAACACCACGAAGGTATTACACCTTCAGTACACTGAAGGCTGTTTTTCTGCTGCCAAAGGGCTTCATTTTCATGTTTTTTTCGTTAATAAGAATTTACAAGGCAAATAAAAGCTGGGGACATACAACACATGGTGTAATCGAAGGGAATGCTCAAAACAAAAATTAGCAGGCATGCAGTGGATAAGCGGTATTTTAAAATTCGTTGAGATCATTTTATTTGTCTTTCTTGCCGGAAACGTTATTTATATCCTTGTTTTTGCCATTGCCGGCGTTCTCAGGATAAGGAAACCCAGCCTGCCTTTTACGAAGTTCAGGCATATTACCCTGCTGATCACGGCCTACAAAGAAGATTCGATAATTGAAGCCATTGTAAAGTCGGCGCTTCAGCAGGATTATCCTACCGACAAAATTGATATTATTTTAATTGCCGATTCATTCTCTCCCTCCACTGTACAGTCATTGTCAAGATACCCTATCAGGATGGTGATTGCTGAGTTAGATGAAAGCACCAAGGTACATTCACTGCAGCTGGCACTGAACCATATTTCTGCGGATACTGATTTCGTTGTAATACTTGATGCAGACAATATTATGGAGATTAACTGCCTTAGGAAGCTAAACCGTGCATTTGATTCGGGGTACAAGGTTTTTCAATGCCACAGGGCAGCTAAGAATACAAACAGTTCATTTGCAATCCTTGATGCCATCAGCGAGGAAGTCAATAATAATATCTTCCGTGAAGGACACCGTGCCATGGGATTATCCGCTGCATTGATAGGCTCGGCTATTGCATTTGAATCTGGCATTTACCGGCAGTTTATTCCCGGCCTGACGGCCGTCGGGGGCTTTGATAAGGAACTTGAACTTGCCCTTCTGAGTTCTTCTGTGACTATCGATTATCTAAGCGATACGTATGTTTATGATGAAAAAGTTGAAAACTCTCAGGCATTTTACAAACAAAGACGGAGATGGATTTCGGCCCAGCTGTATTATTTCGGCAAAGGACTAATATCAAGTTTTACAGGAGTTTTCCTTCATGGGAATTATGACCTGTTTAATAAAACCCTGCAATTTTCTCTGGTTCCAAGAGCAATGCTTTTAGGGACCCTGCTGAGCGTGAACCTTATACACCTCTTTTTTCCGCCCAACCTGTTTTCAATTCTCTGGCTGATCGCATTTGTTTTATGTTCAATTGCTATACTGGTTTCAATCCCGGGCCATTTTTATACCCGTGAAACTGTAAAAGCCCTGTTTTCTTTGCCTAAAGCCTTCTTCCTTATGGTATCTGTATTATTCAGACTAAAAAAGGCCAACAAAAAATTCATCCACACAGAGCATAGTTATCAATCACATTTTTAAAGTAAGTTTATGCGTATCGGCATTGAAGGGCAGCGGCTTTTCCGACAGAAAAAACATGGGATGGATATGGTGGCCCTTGAACTTGTGAGGAACCTCCAGGAGATTGATCAAACCAATGAATATTTCATTTTTATTAAAAAAGATGAGGATCCCTGCCTCGAATCAAGTGAAAATTTCCATATAGTCGAACTTGAAAGCAAGCCCTACCCTTTGTGGGAGCAAAAAATCCTGCCGGCTGCAGCCAGGAAAGCAGGTTGTGAGATACTGCACTGCACAAGCAACACGGCTCCCATATTTACCTCAATCCCAATGGTAGTTACCATTCACGACATCATATACATGGAGAGTATCAGCCTTTTCAGGAAAGGGTCTTCCAGCTACCAGAGGTTTGGTAATATGTATAGGAGTTTCATCGTTCCGATGGTAGTAAAAAAATGCAGAAAAGTCATTACTGTGTCGGAGTTTGAAAAAAAACGCATTTCTTCATTTTTCAAAATTGACGATTCAAGGATTAAAGCAATTTATAACGGGGTAAGTTTTCATTTCCGGCCGGTTAATGATCCTTCTGTATTTGAAAGCTTAAGAGCCAGGTATAAACTTCCTGATAAGTTTGTATTTTTCTTCGGGAATACCGACCCCAAAAAAAATACCATCGGCGTCCTTCGTGCTCTTTCACTGTTCAATAAACGGTCGGAAGAAAAACTGCACTTGGTGATGCTGGACTTTGACAGGCAGGCCCTCAATAAACTTATTGATGAAGTTGGCGACAGCAGCCTCAATAATTACATCACTCTCACAGGCTACATCCCGAATTCTGAGTTGCCGGGGATATACTCAATGAGTTCGGTATTTCTTTATCCTTCACTGAGAGAGAGTTTCGGAATCCCGATGCTGGAGGCAATGGCCTGCGGAACACCTGTAATTACTTCCAATACTTCGTCAATGCCTGAAGTCGCCGGGAATGCAGCGATTTTCATCGATCCTTTCAAACCTGAACAGATAACGGATGCGATGTTTAAACTGCTTTCAGATCAGGAATTACGCTCAAACCTGGTAAGTGAGGGGTATATACAATCCGGAAAATTCACCTGGAAGAACATGGCTATGCAGATGCTGGAGGTTTATAGTGAGATTATATTAAACAAATAGTAATAATATTATGATAAAGCAAAGAGATATCATTGTTCACAGTATGCAGCCATGGGATGCATTCTTCGGGACTACGGTCGCAAAATACATCACCATGGAACTAAGCAAAACGCACAGGGTATTGTTTCTTGACACTCCCCTTCAACGGAATTACAAGCTTTTCAGGCCTGAAGCGCCTGAGACGAAAAAATACAAAAGGGTTACCAGCGGGCAGGAACCAGCCCTGCAGCAAATTAATGAAAACCTCTGGGTACTGTTTCCTGAAACTGTTATGGAATCCATAAACTGGATCTCCAGTCCGGGAATACATGACTGGTTTAACTGGATTAACGACAGGAGGTATGCCCGTAAGGCAAAAGCGGCCATTGAGACCCTTAAATTTCACGATTATATCATCCTGAACGATAATTCGATGCTCCAGGGATTTTATTTTAAGGAACTTCTGAAACCTGCGATCCAGATTTATTTCCTGAGAGATCATGTTACAAAAGTTGCTTATCATGCAAAGCATGGGAGCAGGATGGAACCGCTCCTGGTTAAAAAATCTGATATCGTTGTTACCAATTCGCCGGCATTCACTGATTATTGCCTGAAATTCAACCCCAATTCAACGTTTATCGGGCAGGGAGTTGATATCAACCTGTATTGTGATAAGGACGGAACCCATAGAATACCTGATGAACTTGAGAAAATTCCTCATCCCCGTATAGGTTATACAGGGGCTCTTACAACCATCCGTTTGAACCTTGAGCTGTTGATCCATCTCGCCGAACAGCGTCCCGACTGGAACTTCGTGCTGGTCGGGCCCGAAGACCAGGCCTTTAAAGACAGCAAACTGCACCAGCTGAAGAATGTTTATTTTCTCGGGGGCAAACCCGGGACTGAATTACCAGGTTATGTCAAGGGCTTTGATGTTGCCATTAACCCCCAGTTGCTGAATGAAATTACCAATATCAATTACCCCCTGAAACTGGATGAATATCTGGCAATGGGAGTACCCGTGGTTGCTACCAGGACCTGGTTCATGGAGTTCTATTTTTCAAAGGACTCATACCTGGCCCTGACCGAGGAGGAATATATTACCGAAATCGGGAAAGCCTTGTCGGAAGACAGTCCTTCAAAGCATGCCGGAAGGATCCGGGTTGGCCAGAGCCATTCCTGGGCAAACTTTGTAGAAAAGATATATGATCAGATCGGGCTTCTGAAATAAACTCTGCTAAGATGGAAGAAGGCGTGAAATTTGATTTTGTAATTACCAGCCTGCAGGCAATTGATTATGCTGCCGGCTCCAATGCTGTAAACCTGGCCTATGAATTTGCAAGGAAACACAGGGTGCTTTACGTCAATTATCCCGCCGACCGCTTAACGGTCCTTCGCCACCGTAAGGACCCCGGCATCAGGAAGAGAATCAATGTCATCAGAGGGAAGGAAGATTCCCTGGTTAAGGTCAGGGAAAACCTGTGGACCCTTTATCCGAAAACCACACTCGAATCCATCAGCCAGATCGGGAGTAAGCTGGTTTTTGATTTCCTGAATAAGATCAACGGCCGCCGATTGGCTTCAGAGATCGGAAAGGCAGTTCATACCCTTGGCTTCAGCAATGTTATTATTTTCTGCGACAGTGATATGTTCAGGAGTTTTTACCTGAAGGATCTGCTGCAACCCGTAAAATTCATATACTACTCCAGGGATAATATGATTGCCGTTGACTGGTGGAAAAAACAGGGTGTGAGGATTGAAGCGGCACTGATAAAAAAAGCGGACCTTGCTGTGGCGAATTCGGTTTTCCTTGCAAAATATTGTAAAAAATTCAACCATGATTCATATTATGTGGGACAGGGCTGCGATGTAACTGCATTTGATTCAAAGCTGATCAAAAATCCTCCTCCTGCTGAGATCCACGATATCAGGAAACCCATAATCGGGTACATAGGCGTTCTTTATAAACTGAGGCTCGACATCGAAGTCCTGTTATTCATTGCCAGGCAAAGGCCGGATTGGAGTGTGGTGCTCATTGGCCCCGAAGATGATGCCTTTAAAAATTCGGAGCTTCATTTTCTTCCAAATGTATATTTCCTTGGAAGCAAGCCTCCTTCCACCCTGCCCTCCTACCTCGCCAGCTTCGATGTTGCCGTTAATCCGCAGATATTAAATGAAGTCACCATAGGAAATTACCCCCGCAAGATCGATGAATACCTTGCCATGGGCAAACCAACGGTAGCAACTCTTACCGAAGCCATGAGCGTATTTAAAGACTTTGTATACCTGGCCAATTCAAAAGAGGAATACCTGGACTTGGTCGGGCTGGCGCTGAAAGAGAATACCAAAGAAAAGGAAATTGCCCGTGAAAATTTCGCGAGAAGCCATACATGGGAAGCAAATGCTAATGAAATATATAAAGCATCAGGTCTATGAAGAAGGAATCTGATTCAGGCAAACCCATTTCTGCAGTACGGTCACTGATCAGGAAAATCAAAGCAGATCCAAAGCTGAAATTGTTTGTCATCAATCTGCTGACACCCAAAAACCAGGCCAGGCCGAGGTTATGGGTTAAACTGTTCCTGAACCCGTTCAGGCACAAACGCGGCCGGCATTCCTGCATCAGGAGGAGGACCAGGCTGGATGTGTTCCCCTGGAATGATTTCGTATTGGGGAAGGCCTCGACAATTGAAGATTTTGCAACGATTAACAATGGAGCAGGTCCCCTTTACATAGGCGAACATACAAGGATTGGAATAAGCTGCACATTGATCGGACCGGTTACGATAGGGAATGATGTCATGCTTGCCCAGAATATTGTGCTTTCGGGGCTAAACCACTCTTACGAGGACATCAGCAAGCCAATCAGTCTGCAGAAGCAGTCCACTTCGATGATCACCATAGGTGACGAAGTATGGATTGGGGCAAATGTAGTGATCGTTGCAGGGGTTACGGTTGGGAAACATTCTGTAATCGCAGCCGGAAGCGTAGTCACAAAAGACGTACCACCCTTTTCAGTCGTAGCGGGCAACCCTGCGAAAATACTTAAGGCCT
Organism: uncultured Bacteroidales bacterium; assembly: GCA_903877385.1. GTDB lineage: Bacteria > Bacteroidota > Bacteroidia > Bacteroidales > FEN-979 > CAIRDP01. Next base: position 218,687 of record CAIRDP010000063.1, on the reverse strand, counting down.
ATAATCCGGGTACAAATCAATGGGAAAGAAAAATTTAATACAAATTTTTAGATTATGCTCATCCTGAAAATTATCATCTGGTTTTTCCTTTTCATAGTTTTTTATGCCTACCTTGGGTATGGAATCCTGTTGTTTGTATTGATCCGGATAAAACGGCTGATAGTAAAGAAGAAACCTCTTCCCGTTGATGTCTTTGAACCCGAAGTCACTTTATTTGTACCTGCCTATAATGAAAAAGACTTCGTTGACGAGAAAGTGAAGAATTCATTTTCCCTGGAGTATCCGAAGGAGAAAGTCAAGCTTGTATGGATTACCGATGGTTCTGATGACGGTACCCCGGAACACCTGAGAAAATACGATGGAGTTGAGGTTTACCATGAGCAGCAGAGAGCCGGAAAGATAGGAGCCATAAACCGCGGAATGCAGTTCGTGAAAACCCCCATTGCTATCTTTTCCGACGGCAATACAATGCTTGGGAAAGAATCCATCAGGCGGATCGTTAATTTATTCAGGGACCCGAAAGTGGGCTGTGTCTCGGGCGAGAAAAGAATTTTCAACAAGGACTCAGCTGCAGGTACCGAAGGGATATACTGGAAGTATGAATCCACACTTAAAAAGTGGGATGCAGAACTTTATTCGGTGGTTGGAGCCGCCGGAGAATTGTTTGCCTTAAGGACTGAATTGTTCAGGCCTGTTGAGCCCGACACCCTGCTTGACGATTTTATTATTTCACTGCGGATTGCGGAGCAGGGCTATACCATACAGTATGATCCTGATGCATATGGAATTGAAAATCCTTCGGCCAATGTAAAAGAAGAGCTGAAAAGGAGGATACGCAACTGCGCGGGAGGCATTCAATCCATCGTTCGGTTAAAGGAACTGCTAAACCCCTTCCGCTATGGCATGCTTTCATTTCAATATATATCGCACCGGGTGCTGAGGTGGACCATTGCCCCTCTTGGGCTGCTTATCATGCTGGTTTGTTCATGCATCGTAACAGGCATTGAAGGCGTTTTTAATTTTAGCAGTGTTTATACCTGGCTTTTCTGGGGGCAGGTCCTATTCTATTTTTCTGCCGGATTAGGTTGGTACCTCGAAGAGAGGAAAATCAAGTTCAAGCTGCTGTTTGTTCCTTATTATTTTTTCATAATGAACCTGGCTGTTTATCTTGGGTTTGCAAGGTATATGAAAAAACAGCAATCTGTAAACTGGGAGAGGGCAAAACGGGGCTGATAAAATCCCCTTGAGCATTATATTACAATGCTTTTGTGACAAACCGGGAAACATAGTGATGCGAAACATAGACTCAATTTAACTGAAACCGATATTTATGCTTGCTCTGAAAATTATCATCTGGTTTTTTCTCTCTGTCATCTTCTATTCATACCTGGGCTATGGAATCCTTATATTTTTCATGATATGCATCAAGCGTTTATTTGTAAAGAAAAAGCCCGAGGATGACGGGATATTCGAGCCTGATGTTACCTTGTTTGTTGCAGCATATAACGAAAAGGAATTTGTTGATAAAAAGATCAGGAATTCTTTTTCACTCGATTACCCGAAGGAAAAAGTAAAACACGTTTGGATTACCGATGGTTCGAATGACGGAACCCCCGATCTTCTTAAAAAATATCCCAAAGTTGAGGTACATCACCAGGCTGCAAGAGCCGGAAAAATTGACGCGATGAACCGGGGAATGGAATTTGTTAAAACACCCATTGTGATTTTTTCCGACGGGAATACCATGCTTGGCGGGGAATCAATCCGCAGGATCGTTAAACTGTTCAGGAATCCCCGGGTAGGTTGTGTTTCGGGCGAAAAAAGGATATTCGACCAGGATTCGGCTGCTGCGGCTGAAGGCATTTACTGGAAATATGAATCCACCCTTAAAAGATGGGATGCCGAACTGTATTCAGTGGTTGGTGCGGCCGGGGAACTTTTTGCCTTAAGGACTGAATTGTTCAAACCGGTGGAGCCTGACACCCTGCTGGATGATTTTATCATTTCACTGAGGATAGCCGAGAAGGGGTATACAATTCAGTATGACCCTGATGCTTATGCCATTGAAAACCCTTCGGCCAGCATAAGGGAAGAGCTTAAAAGGAAGATTCGTATCACAGCCGGAGGAGTTCAATCGATAATCAGGTTAAAGGAACTGCTGAACCCTTTCAGGTTTGGCATTCTTTCATTTCAATACATCTCTCACAGGGTGTTGAGATGGACCCTTGCCCCTCTTGGGCTGCCTGTGATGCTGGTGTGCACAAGCATTGTTGCAGCCGTTGAGGGCCTGTTTAATTTTGGCAGCGTATACACCTGGCTTTTTTGGGGGCAGATTGCATTTTATCTTTTAGCCATGCTGGGATGGATCATAGAAGAAAGCAAGATCAATTTCAAACTTGTTTATATACCCTATTACTTTTTTATTATAAATCTTGCAGTATACCTGGGATTTTCAAGGTATATCAGGAAGACCCAGTCGGTGAACTGGGAACGGGCCAAAAGGGGTTGAAAAATAACAAATAAAATGAAGAGAATAACTGTTTTAGTGATATTCCTGGCAGGTTTTATTCTTGTTGTACAACCATCATCCTGCTTTGCGACCAGGTTCATTTTCGGACCTGCTTCTACAATAATTAACGGGCGCAGCAATGCTTCTGCGGTAAAACCGGGCGATACGATTTACCTGTCAGCTTCTTCCCGACTTACTGTGGAACTCCGAAATATTCACGGTACGGCAGCAAAACCTGTTCTGATTCAAAATTACCAGGGGCAGGTATTTTTCAATAGCAATGTTGTCGGAATCAAGTTCGATACCTGTTCATGGGTCCAGCTTATAGGAAAAAGCGCCGACACTACCTATGGGTTTGTCATCAGCGGAGCCAGTGCAGGAATAGATATTGGAGGACTAAGTACATGTATTGAAGTTGCAGGAATTGAAATTTCAAACATAACATGGACCGGAATCACTTGCAAAACGGATCCCGATTGCACTTTCAAATCGACAAGAGATAATTTTATCATGCGAAATATCAGTATACATGATAATTATCTGCATCAGATAGCAAACGAGGGAATGTATATTGGGGATTCCTTCTTCAGCGGGTATCCTATTAAATGCAATGGCAAAGACACTGTGCTGTATCCTCACCTGATTCGCAACATCAGGATTTATAATAATAAAGTTGAAAATACTGGCTGGGATGGGATACAGGTTTCCTGTGCTGACTCAGCCTGCTTTGTGAACAATAATTTTATTTTTCATGATAGCCAGGCGGGAGTCAATAACCAGATGAGCGGTTTTATGCTTGGTGGGGGATCATCATGCAATTGTTTTTCTAACTTTATTAAAAACGGTAAAGGCGACGGGATTGATGAAATGGGACAGGGCGGAAATTATATTTATAATAACCTTATTGTTAACCCAGGGCAGAGTTTCACAGGTTCAGGGCAGAAACACGGGATATTTGTGGGAACCCAGGCTCCGGCTGCAGGCCGGGGGTATAATCTTGTGTTTAACACCATTGTTTCACCGAAAACCAACGGGATTGACTTCCGCAGCACTGCCGCTGTGAACAGTATCGCCTCCGATAATATCGTTGCCAACCCGGGAGGTTCGTATATCAAACCTGCCACGGGTACGACACTTACGACCCAGAATAACCTGCTTGTAGCTGCCGTAAGCGATGTCAAATTCATTAATTCCTCCCAGGATAACTTCGACTTGCTGCCCTCTTCTCCGGCGGTCAATACCGGCATTGCCATTTCCGGGTTCAACCTGAACTTCGATAATATCGGCCGCTTGCGACCCTGGCCCTGGAAGTACGATATCGGGGCCTTCGAATGCCACGACTCTTCCCTGCTTTCAATCAACGAGAAAGTGATCAGCCCCGAATTCGATATCATTCATTGCTATTATAAATCGGGAATCCTGAATGTTGGTTTATGCTTTGAAAAGAAAGAGATTCTCACTGCAGATGTTTATTCCATGCAGGGCGTACATATTTCCACCCTGTGCAATTCAGAGAAAGGCCCTGGGATAGTTGAATTTGAGAAATTTGTTGGAAGGCTCGACGAGGCCTGTTATATTTGCATCTTTCGCTTTGCAGGGAGTTCGATATCCAGAAAAATCTACGCCGGTTCATTTAATTGACACCAATAAAGAATGAATATGAAAACAGGTTTGAAGAAGTTAGTACCGTTCTGGCTTGCGAAAAAGCTCAGAGGAGCCTACCAGAAGTTCTTCGCTTTTATCCTTCATGGTGATGCTGTTTACTGCCCTTACTGCCAAAATTCATTCCGCAAGTTCCGCCCGGGAGGTATTGATCTGCCAGTTATCTATGAAAAACAGATCATCGGAGCCGGTTACCGCCTGAACGATGTTTGCCCAAGATGTCATTCACTTGACAGGGACCGCCTTATTTATCTTTTCCTGAGCCGGAAGACTAATATTTTTTCTGCCCCCCTGAAGGTCTTCCATGTTGCCCCCGAAGGCTGCATCAAAGCCATGCTCAATGGCTTACCCAATATCACCTACGAGGCAGGAATGAAATATCATGAAGGCTTTTATTACGAAAGAACAACAAACATCCTGGATATCACTGACCTTAAATTTGAGGAAGATTCTTTTGATGTCATCATCTGTAACCATGTTCTTGAACATATTGAAGACGACCAAAAAGCCATCGGTGAGCTGTACCGGGTATTAAAACCAGGGGGCTGGGCTATTTTACAGGTCCCTGTTTCAAAAATTCTTGAGAAAACATTTGAGGACCCAACGGTAAAAACATCAGAACAAAGAGAAAAGATCTTCGGGCAGTATGACCACGTAAGGATTTACGGGCAGGATTATCAAAGCAAGCTGCAAAAAAAAGGATTTATTGTTAAACGTCATAACCCCTACCTTGATAAATGGAGTGATGATCTTGATAAATATGCAATTAATCCTGAAGAAGATTTGTATATCGCTTATAAATAATTAAACATGAGCTTCCTGACTGTCATCCTGGTAATTTTATTGATACTGTCGATTACGATTACGGTACTTCTTGTCATTTCAGCCAGGAAAGAATCGGTAGAACTTGAAAATAAAGTTAAAGCCAGGGAGGATGAGCTTCAGAATGCATTGGCCAAAGTCAGGGATTATGAAGTGGAAATGGAACAAAGGGTAAACGAAAAAACCCTGGCGATCAAGGAAGAGTATGATGAAAAAAGGGAGAGGGACCTGATTTTAAAGAAAGCATTGAAAAAAGCAGAAGATGCAAATTTCCTTCTCAATTCGTTTCTCTCCAATGTGAGTTCCGAAATAAGGACACCTTTGAATAACATCATCGGTTTTTCAAGTCTTCTTGAAGCGGAACTTTCGGTACTGGAGAACAAGGAGTTGTTCGATTATGCTCATGCTGTTTCGGAAAGCGGAGACCGTTTGCTGCATTTGCTCAACAACATTATTGATATCAGCAGGGTTGAATCAAATGATTTCACCCTAAAACCCATCCCTTGCGCCCTGAATGGAATAGTTGCAAACACAATACAGGTCTATCTTTTTCAGGCTAACAAGAAAAAGCTGAAACTGAATTTTAAACCTGGCGATATCCCTGAAGCAATTGCCGATGAAAACGGATTGTCGAAAGCCCTGAGTATTATCCTCGATAACTCGATAAAATTCACTGAACAGGGATTTATCAATATTTCTACCGATTACCATCATGAAAGGAACCTGATCTCCATCAGGATAAAAGACACAGGAACCGGAATCGACCCCGCCTTCCTGCCAGAACTTTTAGCTCCTTTTAAAAGCGAGACTACAGGATTTTCAAAAGAAGGCAAAGGGACAGGACTGGGATTGCCTCTTGCAAAAAGCCTTCTTGAGATGATGCAGGGAATTCTTGACATCCAGTCGGAAAGAGGCGTTGGAACCACTGTAACCCTTTTCTTACGGGCCCATTCCGCGCGACCTGATGGAGCCACTGCTACAGCCCAGGAGCATAAGAATAAAGCAAGGGGATTGCATGACCTCGACATCTTTATTGTCGAAGACGATATGATGAATAAACTCGTACTCACCGAGATGACCAAAGCCTTGGGCCGGGTGGTTGCTGCTGTTAACGGGGATGAAACCCTGTCAATAATTAAAAAGCGGGCTGCCGAGAACAAATTTTTCGACATCATGCTCTTCGACATCAACCTTCCGCCTCCCTGGGACGGAGTAAAACTGATGCAGGAGATCAGGAAAACATGGAAGCAATACAGGGATATTCCTTTCGTTGCGCAAACGGCTTATGCCATGGCAGGAGATCGTGAGAACCTCCTTGAAGCAGGGTTTGACGATTACATTTCGAAACCTATCAACCAGCAGCAACTATATTCAATAATGAAGAACCAGCTGAATAAGCATTGATATATGAGTGAATCGACAATAAAAGAACTTGAATCAAGAGTCAAAGAACTGGAGTCTAAGTATGCCCAGTCAGTAAAGGATCTGGAAATTGCCAGGATAAAAGCATATGATGCCGACCGTACCAAGACAATTTTCCTGGCCAACATGAGTCATGAGATAAGAACTCCGATGAACAGTATCATTGGAATATATAACATCCTCGACCAGTCCAATCTAAGCCCTGAACAGCGTGAGCTGCTTGAAGTTATCAATATCTCAAGCCATAACCTGCTGGCAATCATCAACGACATCCTTGATTTTTCCAAGATAAAAGCCGGGCAGCTGAAACTTGAGAACAAGCCCTTCGTGCTTCACGAAGAGATCCACCAGGTAATTAAAATGTTATCACTGAGAGCTAAAGGAAAAGGAATCGAGCTCTCATACAGGATACAGTCGGCTGTACCGGAATGCATAATCGGTGATTCCGTTCGTTTACACCAGATTCTGGTTAATCTTACCAACAATGCATTAAAATTCACTATTGAGGGGTCTGTTGTAGTCTCAGTGGAGATTTTTGATGCAAGCAGGTTTAATGACCTGAGGCTTACCGAATACCTGCCTGATACGGTTCTTGCAATGGACAGCATCCCCTCCGGATATGTCCTTCTTAAATTCGAAGTAAGCGATACCGGGGTGGGTATTCCTGAGGAAGAGCAGGCAAACCTTTTCCAGGAATATGCTCAGCTGAACAGCCCGTTGATAAAGCAATTTGAAGGTACAGGCCTTGGATTGTCCATCTCCAAGAACCTCATCGACCTGATGAAAGGCAAGATCGGGGTAATCAGTAAAAAGGACAGTGGTTCTACTTTCTGGTTCACATTGTTATATGAAGTTGGCGACTTAGAAGCATTCAGGAATAACATCAGCCAGGGACAAAAGAAAGTAAAAAAGAGCAGGCCTCTGAATATATTACTGGTGGAAGATAATATCCTCAACCAGAAATTTGCCGCTACTACTCTTAGCAGGGCCGGCCATAAAGTTGAGATTGCCGAGAATGGTAAGATTGCCTTTGAGAAGTTTCGCGAAATGCATTTCGACCTGATTATCATGGATATTGCCATGCCGATCATGGATGGGCTCGAGGCAACCTACATGATCCGGAATTATGAAAAAGAACAAAAGGAGAAGAATCCGGCATACAACAGGCCTCCAATAAAAATTATTGCCGTCACCGCACATGTGATCATGACCGACCGTGAAAAATGCCTCTCAGCCGGAATGAATGAATATCTTGCAAAGCCATATAGGCCCAAAGAACTCACCGATTGCATCGATTTGCTTGAAATCGAATAAATCAGTTCTTCACAATTTTTACGTAATACTCCCTGTCGTTATGCTTCAGGAGAAGGAAATATATGCCCGGAACAACATCTTTGGCCGGTAGTATGGTTGTTTTATCTTTAAGATGTGCCGAAGCAATCACTTCTCCCCTTAAGTTAAGCAAGCTGGCATTATCAGCTGATCCCAACTGCTCATTCATCATAATAAAAATACTCTCGCTGAAAGGATTGGGATAAACTGCAAACACTCCATTGGAAGCCTGATCGTTAACCCCTGTGGAGCATTTTATGAAAGTTATCATGGCTGTATCCTTTGAAACGCAGGATTGTTTAGTAGCATAAACCCATACCTTTAAGAGGCCGAGGCCGTGATGAACTGAGTCGACAGTAGTAGATTGATAAGTAGATCCATTGGACCAGAGATAATTATCAGCACCCACTCCTGCATCAAGCACAATGCTTTTATTTCCACAAAGGCTAGTGTCGGGCAGTTTTGGGATAGATGGGGGTGAGTTAATAGTAACATACACAGTATCTGCATTATAACAACCTTGTGGCGTGGTTACCTGAAACCATACTGTATCTTTTCCTATCGTGGCATTTTTGGGGCAGAAAAGGCTTCCCGACACCCCGCTGCTACCTCCGAATTTTCCGTACCATGGAGTCCCTGCCATCAAATAACAAGAGTCATCATTTACACAATACTGAGGCATAAGCCCGGTAAGTGTCACTACAGGAATACTTGCAACATGAATCAAGGTTGTGTCATCCGTTGAGCAGTTCCATTGGTTTGCAACATGTACAGTGTACTGGGTAAGTGTATCCGGCTTCACCGTTATTGAGGCGACAGTATCTCCTGTGCTCCATAAATAATGCGTCCCTCCCGCGGCAGTTAAAACGACAGATCTCCCTTTGCAGATCGATGAGTCTTTGAACAAGCCGGGTACAGGATAAGGATGCCTTATGATCCTCACGCTATCCTTATAAATATTGCCCATTAGGTTATATACTTTTACCTTGTACCAGGTACTTTGTTTTGGAGTGACTGTAGGATTAAAGATTGTTGTATCACCGAAAGTTGAGTCAAAAGGAGAGGATGTCCACCTGATATAATCAGAGCTTGTAAGGGTATCCATGATTGAAATATTGATAGGTGCACCGGCACAGGCAGCAGGAATTGAATCAGACTTGAACCTGAAAAAACAGCTGTCGGCAAATCCTTCAGGACTGTGGGCAATGGCCCAAACACTGTCCTTGCCAATCCAGAAAGAATTGGGTCTGTTCATCTTCATCCAGATATTTGAAACTACCTTGAAGTTAATAAAATGGTTTCCTTTGAATGTCCAGGTAAGCAAATTAGGAAGAGAAGTATCGGCAACCAGGTTTTTCAGGTTAATATTGTCGAATAAAACGTTGGCGGTCTTTTCCTGCAATGGATATGCCGATTTATTGAGGAAGCCGGTAGAACGAAGTTCTAACCCGCTCAGATAGAGTGAATCATGATAAGCGGTATCGCGGCTGAATGTAAAATTGGCGATGCTCACCGAATCCGGCACATTCAGGATCATAGAAGTCTTCAAATAAGTGTTCACACCTGCATATGAATCAATAAATAAAGTATCTCCGGTTTCAGGGAAGTTCACTGTTAATTTAACCAGGGATGATGCAGCGGTATCGGTGTTTTTCAGGTAAAAGGAAAAATAGTTTGTCTTTTTTTCAAGTCCGCCAAGACCAGTTACTCTGCAGATCGTCCCTCCCCCATTCAGTCTGAAACTTCTATTCCCACTAAAAGAAACACCCTGTGTGGTATCGTATACACCTTTGATTAAGGCCGTATCATTATCAAAGCCATCAGGCCAATGATTTTCATCAAGGTCGACATCCAGTTTAGGAAAAATATTTACGGTTTTATTCGGGACGCTGTCGTAAATGATGGATTTCCATTCAGAATAGGTCCTAACAGGGATGCCTTTGGTGTTGCACCAGCCTAAAATCCAACCTTTCAACATGAGGTAATCCCCCCAAGAACTTCCTGTACCGTAATTTGCAAGTTTTCCCACATCAAACAGCACAAAATGTTTTGCAACCGCATCGGCTATTTGTGTTTTAAATGCATAATAATCATAGGCGTGTTCTGATTCACTCAGGATGCCAAATTGTTTTCTGTTAAGTGGGTTAAATTCATTATAGCAGAAAAAAGAAGGATTCTTGAATGAACTGGCTTGCTTGTAATTCAGCTTTGAGGCCATTATATTTTGCAGCTGAGCCGGGCTGATCCAGGGGGACTGTCCTTCGGGATGAATCCAGGTATAAGGTCTGTCGAGGTTTACTGAACTGAAGATATCAAGCGACCTTTTAGCAAGGATTTTAACAGCTGAGTCATGCATTACAACATTATCATTCCTGAGTTTATGATAATTGAAAAACCAATGATCACCTAAAGTAAGAGGCTCATCCCAGAATGATTTGATATAAAGTGTATCGGGATCCGTGACGTTTGTGGATTTGACATTATAAAATAAACAAAGATGGTTCACGGGAGCACTCAGATAAACAGCAAAATAGGCTGAGGGCGAAAGCAGATCATGAAATTCACCCGGGTTATAGCTCACCACCATATTTCCGAACAGGTTAATGCCTCCTTCGCCATGGGAATGCGTAGTATCGCAGGATACATATTTAAGGCAGATTTTCTGACCCGATATATGATCTACGCCTGTTTTGTTCCTGAAAAGGTTCGTGTCTGCATTATTAATGATGTTAAAAAACTGGGTGGAATGAGTCGGGGTATTGTCCATCAGTTCCACTCCCCTCAGTGACAAGGCTCTCAGCGTATCAACATAGTCTGGGACCAGGGGAAGAATATAAGAAGTGACTGCGAATGTATATTTCAGTCCATATTTTGAGAACAGGGAATCATAAGAATGAACTCTCGATAAAGGTGGATTTTCATCAACCCTGAAACCTACTCCTCCCCTTTTCGTGGAGTTCTGGCTGATTGCCCCGGAGGATATAAGTAACATCAGGGCAATGATCAGCAGCAGACCCGGTTTTATTTCCTTTATTGTCATGATCAGTAGTCTTTAATCTTTAAAGGAGTGGCTTTTTTCTGGTTCTTCCCCTGGAGTGTATAACCCAAAGTCACTTCGTGTGTTCCCCCGCTTTTGCCCATCATTGCACTACCTGAAAATTCATAATTATATCCCAGGACGAAGGAATTGGCAACTGAGAACCCTGCGTTCACCGCGATGGTATTTCCTCTCCGGTATAAAAGTCCCAGCCATACACTTCCTTTATATTTCACCATCAGGCCTGCATCGATAAGCCAGGGCGTGTATGGCATATTGCGATAGAGCACATCAAACTGCAGCCCCCAATCCTTCCCAAGATCAAGCATGTAATTCAGGTAAAACTGAAAGTTTGTCGACATTGAAAGATAGTTGGAATACTGGGTATTCTGATATAAGGACCTGTTATTAAAAAGGTATGGGAATGAGAAACAGATATTCAGTGTTTTAAACGAATACATAAGGCTGGCGCCACAGTTAAGAAATGTTTCGGTATTCTTGCCTGAACCATTTTGAAGCGGGTCGTTCGGATCGGAATTAATAATATTTGAAAGGTCGATAGAATTCTGGTACAGGCTTGGGCTTATCCCGAAGTGAAGAAAATGATTTTCGGCAATTTTAAGATGGTAGGCATAATTCAGGCTGACCGATAAATACCTGTATATCCCTGCTTTATTAACAAGGATATTTGTACCGATACCCATATTCTGATATGGTATCCCTTCGATGTTAACAGCGCCTGTGACCGGGGATCCCGGGATGCCGGTCCAGTCATTCCTCTGGGTTAAATAAACCTGGAAAAGCGAAGTAGTCCCCGTAAATGAAGGGGCAAGTATCCCCGGGTTGATACGGTACTCATCCAACACCGGATATTGCTGAGCGTTAGCTATACCCGGAAAAAACAATAAAAAAAGAAGGAACAACCGGTATATGCGCATAAGTCAGGGATTCATCTGATCATTTTAAAATACTCACGTTTCCTTTATACTCAATCAGATTATAACAGCGGACGAAGTAGTAATAAGTGTCATTGGCCAGTTGTTTTCCATTAAACGATCCGTCCCAGGTATTCTGGTAATCACTGCTTGAGTATACCTGTATTCCATAACGGTTATAGACATTAACCTGGCAGGGTTTAAAATCGGCCAGGTTTAAAATTTCCCAGTAGTCGTTATGCCCGTCTCCATTTGGAGTAAAAAAATTACTGATGACCGGCTCGGGTCCCTTTTCTTTAAGAACGACATTGAAACCAGCCTTGCCGAAGCATGAGTTTTTGAATGCTTCCACAGAGTAATACCCTGCTTTGGTGATCAGGATAGTGTAATTGGTATCTTTTGTTGACCAGCGGATGCTATCGTATGTGCCCTGGACACTGGCAAGCAGGGTGTCGCCCGGCCGCATAACCGTATCCCGGGAGAATGCAAGGGTCAAAACAGGAATACCCGTTACATGAACAGGATGTGGGACAGAATCCAGGCAGCCTACCGGGAAACTGGCCAGCATGGTAACGTTGTAGATTCCGGAATCGGCGTAATAGTGCTGAGGGTTTTTCAATGAGGATGTTGTACCGTCGCCGAACTTCCAGAGATATGTGACTGCGGTATCTCCGTTGACCAGGGTCTGGTTTGTAAATATCACGGCGTTCTGAACGCAGCCGGAAACTGCTGAGAACAACGGAGTGAGGTAATCAACAGGGACGAGTTTATATAAGGCTTTTGCCTGTCCGTTCTTCGTTAGAGCCTTTAATCCGACATTATGAAATCCCGGACTCGCATAGGTGTAATTATTTACAGTGTCGTTGCCGTCATTGAATTTGCCATCACCTTTAAGATCCCAGGCCAGTGAAACGATACTGTCCCTTGGGTGGGTGGCAGTATCTGAGATATAGCAGAGGCTGGTAAAATGAGTGATCCCTCCCAGGCAAACTTCATCGTAAGTGAAATTGACCACAAGTTCCTGCCCCTGGGAGGGCAGGAACCAGGTCAATGCTATGATTGCCAGCAGAATCTTCCTCATGGCTGATCTTACTTCTTGATAGATGCAGGCTTGGAATCTTGTACATCCATAAGTTCGATATCAAAAACCAGGGTTGAATAAGGAGGAATGATTCCCTTATCCTGCCCTGCATAGCCCAAACTGGAAGGTACGATCAGGGTGGCTTTTCCGCCAACGTTCATAAGGGCAATCCCTTCTTCCCATCCCTGGATCACCCTGTTCTGGCCAAGAGTGAATTCATAAGGCGTGTTTTTGTCACGGCTTGAGTCAAATTTAGTACCGTTGAGCAAGGTCCCGGTATAATGTACTTTCACGATTTTTCCGGCTGCAGCTCTTGCGCCCGTACCTTTTGCCTTCTCAATATAATAAAGGCCGCTGGGATTTGGTTTGGTTGTAATTTTCTTCTCTTTCAGGTATTTGGCAAGGTTGGCAGATTCTTCGGTTTTATTTTTCTGCACCATTTCTTCTGATTTCTTTTTTTCTGCAGCGACAGTTTTGTCATGTTCAGCCTTGGTTTGAACATTTACTATCTCCAGGTCGTAAATCATAGTTGCGAAAGGAGGTACAACACCGGCTCTTCCTGTTTCACCGTAAGCAAGTTTTGAAGGAACGATGGCTGTGCCCTTTCCACCTTTTTTCATGTTTCCAATAGCTTCTTCTATGCCCTTAGTGTCAAAACGCTTCCCGTATTCGAACCCGATTGGCTCAGGCCTGTCATATGATGAAAACAGCTGTTTTCCGTCGATAAGAGATACTTTGAACTGAAGTGTGACCCAGCTGCCTGAATCGATTTTTACGCCCTTACCGGCTAAGGCTTCAACAAAATAAAGGCCGGAGGCCGTCGGCTGAACCGTAATATTTTTATCTTTCAGATACTTGGCAAGCTCATCCTGCTCCTTCTTCATAAGACCCTGGGGGCTGTCAACAGTGATCAGTTTTATATTGAAGGTTATTACTGAATTCGTATCGATAAACTTGGGCCGTTTTGGCTGATGGAAAGTCTTCATGAACAAAGAATCTGAATTGATTAAAAAGACGGCGCTGTCGCCTGCTGCTAAAAGCTTAATTCCTTCATAAATATCACCTTTGAAATCAGATGCAGGCACCTGGAACCTAACAGGCATCCCGCCCTGGCTCTTACGGCTGTCGAACATCACAGAATCTTTATACTTCCAGCTCATCTGGACTGCAACCCAGTCACCAAGCTTTGGTTTAATCGTATCCTTTGATCCTTTAATAATTTTATAATACAGGCCATTTGCTGTCTTGTCAAACCCAGCATACTTTGAGGAACAAGCAAAAGTCGTCAATGCCAGCAGAAATAAAAATCCTAACGATTTAACGAAATTGTTTTTCATGTTTTTGTTTTTAATTGTTTTTATTGGTTATTCTTAGAAGATAAAAATTACTCATCAATATACAGTCAACTCATTTTCAGCATTATAATTAACTGCATTTCCTTGTTAAGACGTTTTCAAAGGCCTCAACAAGATAGTAAAGTCCCTTACAGCCCGATCTATAAATCCAGGCTTACTTATTAACACTTTGGCAAAGGTTATTAACGATTTCCCTGAGCCGGGTTAAGTATCTCAATATCATATACCAGGCTTGCCCCGCCAGGTATTTTCTTCAGATCTCCAAGCAGTCCGTAAGCAAGGTGGGAAGGAACGATAAGTTTTGCATGGTCTCCGATTTGCATACACAACAGAGCTTCCTGCAGCCCGGTTTCCTCTTCGGAGGTCCCGGGATAAATGACCTTGATCCCCAGGGAATCGGATTTATAAATATCATTGCCGTTAAGAAGTGAAAGATTGTATTTCAGGTGGATCTCGTCACCTTTAAGGATCTTTTTACCTTTTCCCCTTTCAAAAATCATATACCTGAGGCCGGTAGGTGTCTGTATCATTTTCCAATGATGCCGGCTGATATAATCTTCAATTTCATTATTCTCAAACTGAACAAGCTGCCGGTTATAATTGATTTCTTTAGTATCCATCAACAGGAGATGGTCGGTTGTGCGCACCTGTCTCGTTTCCTGCTCGCAGGAAAGGATCAGCAATGAGAATCCGGCAATTGAAATGGCTCTTATGAGCAACCTCACTGCGAGCGGATTTACTGAATTATAAAAACCAGGCATCCTCAGTCGTTATAAACATGTCTAAGTTCGTCCCAGAACCCTGGCAACAGTGCAAGGAACCTGTTTACCGTTTCGTTGACATTCGTGTCACAGTTGGCTCCTGAAGCATTGCTGTGCCCTCCCCCTCCAAAATGTTCCCGTGCAAGCCTGTCCACCGAAAAATTGCCTTTGGAGCGGAAAGAAACCTTGACATTGTCCTCCCTTTCCATAAAAAGGGCTGCAAGATTAATGTCCTTTATAGATAACGCATAATTCACAACCCCTTCAGTATCGCCCACCTGGTAATTAAACCGCTTAAGGTCATCCAAAGTAAGTACAATATATGCAGCGTGGAATTCAGGAAGAACGTGCAGGCCTTCGCTGACGGCATATCCCAGCAGCCTTAAGCGGCTTTCGGAATACGTATCGTACACAAGCCTGTGTATATGCTCGCCATCAATCCCCAGGCGGAATAATTCAGCGGTTATAAGGTATGTTTTAACATAATTACAGGCATAACTGAATGAGCCGGTATCGGTGACAATTCCTGTATAAAGGCAATCCGCAATCTCCCGGTCAAGCAAATCCTTATACCCCGATTCGCAGATAAAATCATAAATCAGTTCGGAGGTTGATGAAATTTTGCTGAATGATATCTTGTACCTGAATTCAACGGCAGGATTTAAATGATGGTCTATCAGTACTTTAACTGAATCGGAACGCCGGATCTCATCCCCAAGCTGATTAAGCCTTTTGAGGTTGTTGAAATCGAGGCAGATAATAAGGTCCGACTGCCTGATGAACTCAATGCACTGTTCTGAAAACTGTTCGAATATCATAATTTCCCGGGCACCTGGCAGCCAGGCAAGAAATTCGGGGAATGTGTCCGGAATGATAACCCTGACATTGAAACCTCTCTTCTTAAGATACAGGAACATTGCAAGACTTGCTCCTATCGCGTCACCGTCGGGATTGGTATGCGTGGTTATGATAATATTATTTGAATGATCCAGGACCTCCCGGATTTCAGCAACATCTGTGTTTTCCAAATAGTTTTCCATGAATAAGGGCACAAAAGTACGTATTTTCGGAATTTATCTTACTTTTGCCGCCATCTTAAATTATAATACGTCATTATGAACGGAAACCGCACATTTACAATGATTAAGCCTTCGGCATTGGCTGCAGGGCATTCAGGTGAGATACTTGCAATGATTGAAAAAGCCGGTTTCAGGCTGGTTGCCATGAAACTTGTCAGGCTGAGCAAATACCAGGCCGGGCTTTTTTATGCAGAACACAGCAGCAAGGGCTTTTATGGGGATTTAACCAGTTTTATGTCTTCCGGGCCTATCATCGCGGCAATCCTTGAAAAAGACAATGCGGTTACTGAATTCCGACAACTTATTGGGGCAACTGACCCTTCCAAAGCCGATCCTGGCACAGTAAGGAAACTTTACGGAAAAAGCATTACCGAAAACGCAGTGCATGGTTCCGACGCCGACTCAAGTGCCGAAAGAGAAGGGAATTTCTTTTTCTCCCAGCTTGAAAGAGTCTGATTATTATAAGCATACCTGATCATCCCGGGAGATATTCCCTGAAAATCCTGTTTTTATAAAAAATCACGATTCTCTCGGGAGTTTGCTGATCAAGCGCCTCAGGACAGAGTGCTCCTGAAACAGATGATTCATCGTTTTTCATATCCTTGTCCATTAGCGGGCTTCGTTTAGGCCTTTCCGACCGTTTTTCAGGAGCTTTAACTTCCTCCTTCACATTATCCGGTCCCGTTTTGGCAGACTCACCGAATAAATCTTCCATGAATGAAGATTGGGGAACAGGAAGTTCTTCACTAAGAGGTATGCCGGCATTTTCTGGTGTAATAGAATTCTGCTCCAATTGCAATCCCGGGTAACCCTTTCTGAAAACCGGCTCTTTGCCAAAAAGAAGCCAGTCGGGATTAACATCTGGAAAAAATGCTAAAATCTTTAAAATGAATTCCAGACTTGGTTTATTACGGCCAGAGAAAAAATGGGAAATTCCTGAACGCTGCACACCAATGGCATCAGCCAACTGCGAAGATGTCAGGTTTTTTATCTTCATAAGTTCCAACAACCTTTGTATCATTTTAATATAATCTTTAAGTTTAATTCAATTGTCTTTATTATCTGATATTTAATATTTTACAAAATATAAAACAAAACATTTTCGGCATATTACATTTGTAACGTACGGATTTAAATAATCGTTTACTCATGTACCCTTTCGTAAAAGTTTAGCGAAAGTAGTAAATTTAACATTGTAAACTTAAAATTAAATAAAAGCAGGAATAAGTTTTTCAGCAAACACGATAGGACCTTTGAAAAGATACTATTTTTAATTGCCCAACTTGCAATCTGTAGATTATACTTGTTTACAAGTGTAATTACATCCGTAAACATATTGCAAATTAAAAACCCGGCTGGAATAATACCAACCGGGCCTAATACTGGAGATTTTCTAAGGGATCAGGGTGGTTAATCCGGTAATTTTACGATGCGGGTGCCCGTATGAATGGAATCTGAATCCAGCATAAGGAAATATATTCCAGGCTTAAGTCCTGCCATATAATTAATAACCAGACTGTTATCCCCTTCCATGGCCTGCACTGTGCTTAACCTGATAATTCTCCCCATAGCATCAACCAGCTTTAATGTTTGAGTTCCGGGACCGGCTGAACGAAAGTTAAGTGTAAACTCAGAAAAAACGGGGTTTGGAAAAACAATTAAACTGTTACTTTCTTTAACATTATTTATACCCATCAGGTTCATTGCTTTATAAAAGTCAGGAATTCCAAACCCGGTAAGACTATCCGGTGTGGAAGCATGACTCGCCGAGCGTTGAATTGCTGTTTTAATGAAGGTATTGGCGTAACCAGGTTTTGATTGCATCAGACAAGCTGTCATGCCTGCGATAATGGGTGCCGAGAACGAAGTTCCATTCCCCCGGGTAACGGATCCACTAACATCTTCTATCACGGTGAGTGCTCCCATGGCGGCCACATTTGGTTTTATTCGTTCAGTCGACACCCCTATCGAACTGAAACCGGCCCTGACCCCGTTTGAATCAACAGCAGCACAAGCGATGGAAAAATCTGCATCAGCAGGTGTGCTTACACAACGCCAGTTTGGATTCAGCCCTGAGTTCCCGGCACTTACGATTACAACAATCCCTTTGCTGAAGGCCATGTTAGCCCCCCGACTGCAGACTGTTGTATGCCCGTTCATATCGGCGCATGTATGATCAAGAAAAGTTGAGTCGAAAACGGAATACCCCAGCGATGAAGTAATGATATCAGCCCCGACACTATCGGCAAATTCTGCCCCCGAGACCCAGTTATATTCCTCAGTCTCATATTCATGTGGCAGTTCTTCAGTTTTCAGCAACCAGAAGCTTGCTTTAGGTGCAGAGCCAATAAGATGGCCCGGAAGAAGTCCTCCCATGATCGAAAGCACCCACATTCCATGCCGGTCTGAGGGATCTCCAAAGATCGGAAGCCCGTTTTTTACAAAATCTTTATAGCCAAGTATTTGGTTATTAGCTCTTAAGCTGTCAAATGCAGGCAATGCAGGTACATTGTAAAAGCCCGCATCCAGTTGAGCTATAACCATTCCCTGGCCCCGAAAGCCATTCCGGTGCATCAAATCCCCGTTCACCATATGGATCTGTGCATAGGATTCACCGTAATCATATCCGCTTGTGTTTTTTACCTGCAGAGATGATTTTGCCGTTGGAATAAACTGATCTTCAATACTGAATTTGTTGACCGCTTCCTTTGCTTTTGATTTGGTACCTGAATGATTAACAACAGATTTTACAAAAGGTAGCTGTTTAATTGTATTAATCAGGGTAGTATCACCAAGGTAAATGGTTATTCCGTTCAGCCATTTTGTAGGATTAAGAACCTGGGCTCCAACATTTTGAACAGCCTGTATATAGGCAGGTGTCACTGGAAGGTCGGTCTGGTCATATCCTATTCCCATGGCTTGCCGTCTCAGAATAGCCCTTTGTGTGAGAAAAAGTTCAGGATGGTCCAGGGAGTAAGGATTCTGGTTTTTATCCTTGAATTCAATAAAATATTTATGCGGGGCAACCTGGGCTGAGATTGTAAATCCTGTATACAGCAGTATGATTGTAAAGAATTTTTTCATTTTAAGGCATTTTTCAGTTTATATATATTTATCAATGTTATGAAAACCAGGCAAGTCTCATTCCCGGGGTTCCGGGCAGTGCGAAGGGAAATTACCGCGATACAAGAGTTTTAAATTCATATCAACATTAAAATTACTCATGATATTTTACAAATCTTATAAAAAATCCATTAAACTTTCAGGACTTGTGAACGTTTGAGCCTGATTTAACCCATATTTAGCCCGTATCAGGATTCCCATGAGGGAGCGGGGTGCCACAGTACAGGTAAAACCGGGATTAAGCCCTGTATAGCGTTGTGGACCCTGATTCCATTCCGGGGCAGGGAATTTAGCGGGAGAAATACAAGCTGTTTTGTATCTTCGTGAAAATTTTTTCTATGTTCTCAGAAAAGGACTTTAAGCAGATCAGGGAGAAGGGAATGACTGTTGAAGACATTGAACGACAGATTGATCATTTCATAAAGGGTTCTCCATTCATCAGTCTTGACAGGCCTGCAACATCATCCGACGGGCTCGTTTCCTTTGGCGAGGAAGAGAAAACTAAGTTTATTTCTTTTTTTGAACAGGGCATAGAAAGGATTAAAGTGGTCAAGTTTGTGCCTGCCTCAGGTGCTGCCAGCAGGATGTTCAAGCACTTATTCGAATTCAGGGAGAAATATACAGCCGGCCCTTCAGGGGAAGCTTTGTTTAAGGGAGAGCAGGATTTTAATTCGGTCTCGTATTTAATAAACCATATTGAAGATATCGCTTTTTACAGTGAATTATCCTTAAGGCTTGAACGCAATGGCTTAAATATCAGGGATCTGATCGACCGTACTGATTACAATACAATCATTGATCATATCCTTACCGAAAAAGGGCTTGATTACTCGAATCTTCCAAAGGGGCTGATCAGGTTTCATGATTATCGCGAAGGTTCGAGGACCTCTGCAGAGGAACATATGGTTGAAGCTGCCTTGTATGCCAGCAACGGCAGCGGGGTGGCCAGGCTTCATTTCACGATCTCTCCCGAGCACAGGACCAGGTTTGAGAAACTTGTGAGCATGGTCAGGGATATTTATGAAACCAGGTTTAAAGTTACGTTTGAAATAAGTTATTCCATTCAAAAACCGTCAACGGATACAATTGCCGTTGATGCGGAGAATAATCCTTTCAGGAATCCCGACGGGAGCCTTCTTTTCAGACCGGGCGGCCATGGGTCCCTGCTTCCAAATCTGGATGATATCGACGCCGACCTTATTTTTGTGAAGAATATCGACAACATTGTTCCCGACCGCCTTAAGGACTCCACGGTTTTGCATAAAAAGCTGACAGGCGGTTACCTCCTCTGGATAAGGAAGCATATTTTCGGATTTTTGGAGAAAGTGAGGACAAACAAATGCACGGTCAGCGACATCTCCAATACGGTTGAATTCATTAGAAGGCAGCTGTCGGTTATTCTTCCGGGGGCATTTTACAGCATGACCACCGAAGCCCAGGCCGGGTACCTGTTTGAAAAACTGAACCGGCCGATTCGGGTTTGCGGGATGGTTAAGAATGAAGGTGAACCCGGAGGGGGACCATACTGGGTTAAAGGCAGGAAGGGCGGGCTTTCGCTGCAGATCGTCGAATCCTCCCAGGTCGACATGAAGAATCCCGGGCAGATGGAAATTTTCCGCTCAGCCACCCATTTCAACCCGGTTGACCTTGTATGCTCCACCTGTGACTACATGGGCAATAAATTCGACCTTTCCCGTTATGTTGATGAGGAAACCGGGTTTATTTCAATTAAATCAAGCGGAGGTAAAAGCCTGAAAGCACTGGAACGTCCAGGTTTGTGGAACGGGGCCATGGCGGACTGGATCACGGTATTTGTCGAAGTTCCCGTCATCACTTTTAACCCCGTAAAGACAGTGAACGACCTTCTCAGGAAGGAGCACCTCAGAGAATAGGCAAATATGGAAAAGAAACGCAAAGCATTTTTTTTAGTAAGCCGTAAGGAACGATGGGGGCTTACTGCCTGGGGAATTACCTTACTGCTACTGCTGATCATCCTACCCTCCTTTCTCTTCTTCAGAAACCTTTATTCAATCCTGGCCCCCGTTGAACGCGAGAAAACCGACATCCTTGCCCTGGAAGGATTTGTGAGTGATTATGTCCTGGCAGATGCCATCCGCGAATTCAGGCAGGGTCATTATTCTCTGCTTGTAACCACAGGAACGCCCATTGAATCAGGCGGGCTGTTATCCGAATATAAAAGCACGGCAAGAGTTGCTGCAGAATCACTCAAAAAGATGGGATTCGATTCCACCAGGCTGATAGTTATAGAAACTGATGAGATCATGAACGACCGGACCTACAATTCGGGACTTGCATTCAAATACTGGCTTCGCGCTCACAGACCCGACATAAGGGCGGTAAACCTGATGACGATGAGTGTTCATGGCGCACGTTCAAAGGTTTTGTTTCAATCGGCCCTGGGCGATTCGGTCAGGGTCGGTATCATCTCTCTTCCCAATATGTTTTACGGGCCCTTTAACTGGTGGCATTCCAGTAAAGGGTTCAGGGAAGTCATGAATGAAGCTCTTGGATACTATTATGTAAAACTGTTCTTCAGGCCGTATGAAAAAGAGTTAAAGGCCGGGATAAAACAAACTAAATCATAGAATACATATGAAACTCTTAAAAAACCTGGTTTTACTCGCGCTTATCTGCAGCTGGACCATGATGGCGGCCGCCCAGAAGGGATATAAAATCCAATTTCACATCAAGGGATTAAAGGATACGACTTGCCTTATTGCAAATTATTACGGCAATGGCACCTATGTTAAGGACACCGTTAAGCTCGATAAATCGGGAAGGTGTACGTTTTCAGCGCCTGATGATCTCCCGAAAGGCATTTATATATTTATTATCACCGACAAGAATTACTTTGACTTCATTATCAATAATGATAAGCAGTTCAGCCTGGAGGCCGACAAATCAAATACACTTAAAACAATGAAAATCAGCGGGTCCCTTGAAAACAGCCTGTTTTACGAATACCTGAGATTCAACAAGCTGGAATACGACAGGGTGATAATATTCCAGAAAGACCTGGACAAGCATTCAAAAAATGCCGACTCGGCCAGGCTGCTAAGCGACAGTACAGGTAAAATCAACAACATCATCATTCAATACAAGCTGAATATTGTAAAGAAGTATCCCTCCTCCTTCCTCGCTTTTATGATCAACATAATGAAAGAACCCGAGGTTCCCGAAGCTCCTGTTTTGCCCAATGGACGCAAAGATTCGACATTTTCTTACAGGTATTACAGGGCTCATTTCTGGGATGACGTCAGTTTTGCAGATGACCGGGCGCTGAGAACTCCTGTATTTCATTCCAAACTTGTGAAATATTTCGACAAGGTACTTCCGCAGTCTCCCGATACTATTATCAGCGAAGCGGATTTCATGATTGAGAAATCACGCATCAACCCCGAAATGTTCAAATACATGGTGTGGTTTTTTACCCGTCAGTACGAGAATTCGGAGATCATGGGTTTTGACAAGATATTCGTCCATGTAGTAAATAAGTATTATGTAACGGATCAAACACCCTGGGTTGATCCGACAGTAAAGAAGGAAATCATTAAAAAAGCTGCAAAAATGGAAGCCCTTCTCATTGGGAAACGTCCGCCGAATATGATAATGCAGGATACCAGTCTTCAGCTGGTATCGATGTACAATGTTGATGCCAGTACCCTGCTTATACTATTCTGGGATCCAGAATGCGGGCATTGCGAGCAGGAAATCCCAAAACTGAAGACCTTATACGATTCGGTAAAGGGAAAATACGGCCTGGAGATATTTGCCGTATGTTCCGACACTACCATGGTCAAGATGAAGAGCTACATTAAAAAGAAGAACATGCACTGGATCAATGTTGACGGTCCGCGAACGCTTACAGGTGAATACCACGGGCAATATGATATTACCACCACCCCGGTGATCTATATCCTGAACGAGCGAAAGGAGATCATCGCCAAGCGGCTCACTGTGGACCAGATAGAGAAATTCCTCGAAAATTATTACAGGAAAAAGGATAAGAAGTAAAAAAAAAGCGCCCGTTAAGAGCGCTTTCCCATTTTTTAATATTCCCTATTTGTTTATTTCATCAACGACAGCTTTGAAAGCCTCGGGATGGTTCATTGCAAGGTCGGCCAGGGTTTTACGGTTCAGGCTGATATTGTGTTCGGCAAGTTTTCCCATAAACACTGAATATGACATTCCGAACTGTCTTACACCTGCATTAATACGGGTGATCCACAAGCCGCGGAAGTTTCTTTTCTTGGTACGCCTGTCACGATAAGCGTACCCCAATCCTTTTTCAACCGAGTTTTTAGCTACGGTCAGGATGTTTTTCCTTCTTCCAAACTGCCCCTTTGCTTGTTTCAGGACCTTTTTCCTTCTGGCCCTGGAGGCAACTGCATTTACTGATCTTGGCATCTTTTTAATTTTTTTTGCATCAGCGCCCCGTTTTTTGGGATCTTAAAGCTGAATACAAGTTCGACATAATTTAGTTCTGAAGCATTTCCTTTACATTAGCTGCATCGGCCTTGTCAACAATGGTTGAGTAGGTAAGATTACGCTTCCGTTTTTTCGACTTTTTGGTCAGGATGTGGCTTTTGAAAGCATGCTTCCTCTTGATTTTCCCGGTACCGGTCAGAGCGAACCTTTTTTTAGCACCGGATTTCGACTTCATTTTTGGCATCTTATAACAATTTACTTATTAGGGTTTTCTTTTCAACGAGGTACAAAGTAAAATGTACAATGTACCATGTACAATTTACAAATTATTTCTTTGGCGCAATGATCATGATCATTCTTTTACCTTCCAGTCTTGGCATTTGCTCAATTTTACCAAAATCAACCACCGATTGGGCAAATTTTAGAAGGATGAGTTCGCCCTGTTCCTTATAAATTATAGAACGGCCCTTGAAAAAGACATCCACCTTGACTTTGGCTCCTTCCTTGAGAAATTTGATTGCATGATTCAGTTTAAAGTTGAAGTCATGTTCGTCGGTGTTCGGACCAAGGCGAATCTCTTTTATAATGATCTTAGCCGTTTTGGCTTTCATCTCCTTTTGTTTCTTCTTCAGCTCATAAAGGAATTTTTTATAATCCACAACCTTGCATACGGGAGGATTTGCAGTAGGTGAAATCTCAACCAGGTCAAGGCCAATATTTTCAGCAATACTGAGTGCTTCCCTCAGGTTATAGATACCCGGCGTAATATTCTCCCCAACCACACGCACAACGGGCGATTTGATATTCTGGTTGATGGCATGGAGATCTTCCTTTTTCTGGGGTCTGATGTATCTCCTCGGATGTTGATAAGGTGTTGCTATATGTCCTCCTTTGTTAGGGATTGATTGATTGATTGATTGATTAATTGATTTCTCCTAATTCCCTGTTTACTTCACTTTTTATATACGAAATAAATTCGTCGATTTTCTTAGGGCCAAGGTCACCCTGGCTGTGCTTCCTCACAGATACGCTGCCTTCGGCCTCTTCCCTTTCACCAACTACCAGCATAAACGGAACCTTTGAGAGTTCAGCATCACGTATCTTCTTGCCGGCCTTTTCGTTACGGTCGTCAATACGGCCGCGAATTTCGGAATTATTCAGCAGACTCAAAACTTTTTTTGCATACTCAGTGTATTTTTCACTGATCGGCAGTACTACAACCTGGTCGGGTGTAAGCCATAAGGGGAAAATACCCGCTGTATGTTCAAGCAGTACAGCCACGAAACGCTCCATGGATCCAAAGGGTGCACGGTGGATCATCACCGGGCGGTGTTTCTGGTTGTCGGCGCCGATATACTCCAGTTCAAAACGTTCGGGCAGGTTATAATCAACCTGTATCGTCCCCAGCTGCCACTTACGGCCAAGGGCATCCTTCACCATAAAGTCCATTTTGGGTCCGTAAAATGCAGCCTCCCCCGGTACTATTACCGTATTGAGATTGCATTCGGCGGCAACTTCCAGTATCTCTCTTTCGGCTCTTTCCCAGTTTTCATCCGTACCGATATATTTTTCCTTATTCTTTGTATCCCTGAGCGAAATCTGAACAATGAAATCCTTAAAATCAAGTGCTTTAAAAATAAGCATGACGATGTCCATCACACCTTTGAATTCATCCTTAACCTGTTCAGGAGTGCAAAAAATATGCGCATCATCCTGGGTAAAGCCGCGGACGCGGGTTAGCCCGTGAAGTTCCCCGCTTTGTTCATAACGGTATACCGTGCCGAATTCAGCAAGTCTTACGGGTAAATCGCGGTAAGAACGGGGTTTAAACTTATATATCTCACAATGGTGAGGGCAGTTCATGGGTTTTAAAAAGAACTCTTCACCGGGAACCGGTGTGGTAATAGGCCTGAACGAGCTCTCACCGTATTTCTGGTAATGTCCCGAAGTCTTGTAGAGTTCCACGTTTCCTATATGAGGGCACATTACAGGCTCGTAACCGGCTTTCTTCTGAACCTTTTTCAGGAACATTTCAAGACGTTCGCGAAGCTGGGCTCCCCGGGGCAGCCAGAGCGGAAGGCCAAGGCCGACTTTCGCTGAGAATGTAAAAAGCTCCAGTTCCCTGCCCAGTTTCCTGTGGTCCCTTTTCTTTGCTTCTTCAAGCAAAACAAGGTACTCCTCAAGTTCTTTCTGTTTCGGGAAAGTGATGCCGTAAATACGTGTCAGCTGTTTGCGGGTTTCATCCCCGCGCCAGTAAGCGCCTGCAACATTCAGCAATTTCACGGCCTTGATAAAACCTGTATCGGGAAGATGAGGCCCCCGGCAAAGGTCGGTGAACTGACCTGATTCGTAAAAGGTAATCTGTCCGTCGGTTAGGTCGTTCAGCAATTCAACCTTATACTCATCGCCTTTTTTGGTAAAGTAGGCGATGGCCTCGGCCTTGGAAACTTCTCTTCTTATGAATGCCTGCTTTGCCCTTGCAAGTTCAAGTATCCTGGCCTCTATTTTCGGAAAGTCTTCGGATGAGATTGTACGTTCGCCAAAGTCGATATCGTAGTAGAAACCATTTTCGATATCCGGACCTATGCCGAACTTCACCTCGGGATAAAGCTGTTCAATAGCTTCAGCCATAAGATGGGCCGAGGAATGCCACATCGTGGCTTTGCCTTCGGTATCGTTCCAGGTAAGGAGTTTGAGAGTGCAATCGGAGGCAATGGGCCTGGTGGCATCCCATACCTCATCATTAACTTTAGCCGCCAACACATTACGCGCCAGTCCTTCGCTAATACTTTTCGCAACTTCCAGCCCGGTGACACCCTTTGGGTGTTCTTTTACGGAACCGTCTGGCAAAGTAATTCGGATCATTGAATACCTCTGTCAAATTAGGGGTGCAAAAGTACAAATAATAAAGTAAACCACAAAGTATTAGTGCAATATTGCAAAAGAAAGCTATGACGCTTCTGGCAATATCCTGATTTCAACAGGGAAAATGAATGCAAAGACAGGTGGATCTCATCACAGGCTCACAACCCTGAACTCCGTCCTTCGGTTGCTTGCCCTGCCCTGTTCGGTATCGTTTGTTTCAATGGGCCTGGTAAGGCCATAACCCTGGTAGCTGAGCCTCCCTTCGGGTATCCCGTTCATTAACAGGTAGTCATACACGGCTTTTGCCCTGTTTCTTGACAGCTCCAGGTTATGTGCAGGGGTACCAGCATTGTCGGTATGCCCTCCAAGTTCCACTTTGATCGATGGGTTCTTCTTCATCAGTTCGATCAACTTCTGAAGTTCAGTCACCGATTCGGGCTTCAGAATATATTTATCGGTATCGAAAAAAATATTCCTTAAAATTATCACTTCCCCTACTTTCAAAGGCTTCAGGGCTATATTTTTTATAAAGGGTTTGTCGATGCCATGCATACCTTTGAGGGAGAAATTTTCGGAATAAAAAAGATAGCCGTCTTTTGAAACATTAAGCCCGTAATCCTTATCGGATGGCAGCACAAGCATGAATTCCCCGTTTACGAGATCAGAAAAGGACCTGGCAACCGTAGTTCCGTCACCGAGGTTGGTCAGTTCAAAACGGGCCTGCAGCCTTTGCTTGGTTTCATTGTCGAATACGACTCCTTTAAAGTAAGTAGAAGGAACAGGCCGAGCCTCCTTATACAAAGGAAATTCATAAACATCCTGCCTCCCTTTGCCCCCGAATTTATCGGACGAAATATAGGCTTTATCGCCTTTGGAATTCACAATGAGGGCCATCTCGTCGGAATTGGTGTTGATAGGGTAACCGAGGTTCACAGCATGCCCCCATGTGCTGTCGGGTTTCATCCTCGAGTAAAAAAGGTCAAATCCGCCCATACCTGGATGGCCCCTGGATGAAAAATACAGGGTACGCCCGTCGCCGTGGATAAACGGGGTCATTTCCTCGTATGCCGTGTTAATGGAATCACCCAGGTTTACAGGTTCCGTCCAGCTTCCATCGGGTCTCAGTTCTGTTTTCCAGATATCCGAGCTTCCCTTGCCCCCCGGGCGTTTACTGGCAAAATAAAGGGTTTTGCCATCGGAAGAGAAACTGGGCTGGGAATCCCAGCTGGATGAATTCACCACCGGGCCAAGATTTTCGGGTTCCGACCATCGGCCGCCTTCCCTTTTCGACCAGAAAATGTCGCAGCTGCCGTAGCCGTCGGGACGGTCGCATCCCGCAAAGAAAAGATACCTCCCGTCGGGCGAAATGTCAAGTGCCCCCTCGTTACCCGAGGTGTTTATAGGAGAACCCAGGTTCTTTGCCTTGTACCATGTCAGGCTGTCGGCTCTACCGGCAACAAAAAAATCCTCCTCGTATCCTTTCAGATCTGCGTCTTTTTCGCTTCTTGGGATTTTACGCGTGAAATAAAGCAGCTCCTCATCCGCAGTCACTGCATTAATGTATTCATCAAAACGGGTGTTGATGCTGTCGCCGAGGTTAACGGGATTAAACGGAACAGGGTGTTCCATGGCTGCAGTACCGAAACGGGCATTTGCAATCTGCGCCATAGCCTTTTTACGCTTAATGTCAGGCACATTTTTGCCTTCAAGGTAACGCCCGAAATCGGCCTCCGAATCCCTGTAACGGCCAATATACAATTCCAACCCGCCAATAATAAAATAAAGATTGTTTGAGAAGGAAGGATTTATCCTGAGTACTTTTTTATACGAGGCGATAGCTTCGGCCGGCTTTTTCAGGTCTGAGAAGAGGTCACCCTTAAGGACCAGGGCTTCACAGAACAGGCTGTCGGCCTCAAGCGCCCTGGTCACTTCGGTTATGGCCCTTGGGTAATCTCTTCCCTGGTATGCCTGCATGGCGGCATCGAAAGCCTTTTCAGCCTTTTTACTGCTGGTGGATAGCTGGTTCCCGGGATTCTGGGCCATGGTACCGGTGGCAAGCAGGATGGATAAAAGGATGCAGGATACAGGATGCAGGATACGGGATGCGGGATGAAGGATGTTCATGGGATTCTCATATATTTATGGCTCTGAAGCGAGATCCTCCATTGGGGGTGTTCCATCACATAACTTATGATACTTGGCATTATTTTATTCCTGCGGCTCCATTCGGGCTGGAGGTACAAAAGGCATCTGTTACCGACTTTCTTCATATTTTCGACGGCCCAGGCAAAATCGGTTTCTTCACTGATGATTACCTTGAGCTCATCGGCCTTCATAAGCAATTCATCTATGGGAGGGCTGCCTCTTTTGGGCGAAAGGCAGATCCAGTCTGGCTCCCCGCTCAGAGGCCGGGAACCTGAAGTCTCAATAAAGATCTTCACTCCGTTAAGCCTGAGGCCATGCGAGAGATAATCAAGATTATAGTTCAGGGGTTCGCCTCCTGTGATGACTACCGCTTTTGCAGGAAATGCGATGGCCCGCTCTGTTACGCCATCGGTCTCAACCGGCGGGTACAAGGAAGCATTCCAGCTTTCCTTGACATCGCACCAGCTGCAGCCGACATCGCAGCCTCCGATCCGGATAAAATAGGCCGCCTGCCCGGTGTTGAAGCCTTCGCCCTGCAGGGTGTAAAACTCTTCCATAACGGGAAGAAGTTTCCCCTGGGCCAATAAAATATCTGTAGTTTTATCCAAAAAGGCTTATTTGATTTCTTTCTTTGAAGCTTTCAGGGTATTGAGGAGCAATG
Source organism: uncultured Bacteroidales bacterium (assembly GCA_903877385.1). GTDB lineage: Bacteria > Bacteroidota > Bacteroidia > Bacteroidales > FEN-979 > CAIRDP01. The sequence continues at coordinate 189,449 of CAIRDP010000063.1, read as the reverse complement.
AAACAATAGTCATCAGCCCCACTCCTCCGGGCACGGGAGTAATGGCAGAACATTTTTTTGAGACTTCATCAAAGAGTACGTCGCCCTTAAGCCTGTAACCCGACTTTGTATCCTTCGCAGTTACCCGGTGAATGCCCACATCAATTATAACAGCACCCTTTTTAACCATGTCGGCGGACACGAATCCCATTTTACCCATGGCCACGATTAAAATGTCGGCATCGAGGGTGAATTTCTTAATATCGGGTGTTAAACTATGGCAAAGGCTTACTGTGGCATTGGCGTTTTTCGCTTTGCGCGAAAGCATCAGGCTGATGGGAGTTCCCACAATATTGCTTCGGCCAAGAACGACCACGTGTTTACCTTCGGTTTCTATTTTATAACGTTCGAGCATGGTCATGATGCCGAAAGGGGTTGCCGGTAAAAATGACGGAAGGTTGAGCATCATGCGGCCAACGTTTACAGGGTGGAAACCATCCACGTCCTTTAGGGGGTTTATCCTTTCGATAATCTTTTGTTCACTGATGTGCTTCGGCAGGGGAAGCTGGACTATGAAACCGTCAACATCCGGATCATTGTTAAGAAAATCTACAACTTCGAGCAGGTTTTTCTCGCTAAAGTTTGCGGGATACCTGTAAACGGAAGAGGTAAAGCCGACCTCCTTGCATGATTTTTCCTTGTTGGTGACATAGGTCTGGCTGGCCGGATCCTCGCCTACCAGCACTGCGGCCAGGTGAGGCGCTGGTTTTCCAGCATCCAGGAAGTCCTTTTTAACTTCCCTGGCGATTTCCGATTTAATCTGTGCCGATAAGGTTTTGCCGTCGAGAAGGATCATAAATCAGAGTTTAGTTTTGGCGCATATTACGCATCACGTTAGCCATGTTACGGCCTTTATTGGCGGTAACCATCTTCATCATTTTGCGTGTATCGTCGAATTGCTTCACAAGTTTATTAACGTCCTGAATGGTTGTACCGGAGCCGCCTGCAATACGCTTGCGCCTGCTTCCGTTCAGGAGGGCAGGATCGGCCCTTTCGGCAGGTGTCATCGAGGTGATGATGGCTTCAATGCCCTTGAAGGCGTTGTCGTCGATATCCAGGTCGCGTAAAGCTTTTCCCATCCCGGGCAGCATGCCAAGAAGATCCTTTACATTCCCCATCTTTTTGATCTGTTTAATCTGGGCAAGAAAGTCGTCGAAATTGAACTGGTTTTTGGCAATTTTTTTCTGGAGTTTTTTGGCTTCCTCCTCGTCGAACTGTTCCTGGGCTTTTTCGACCAGGGAGACAATATCGCCCATGCCCAGGATTCGGTCGGCCATGCGTTCGGGATAGAAAACATCCAGGGCTTCCATTTTCTCGCCTATACCGACGAACTTGATTGGTTTGTTCACCACCGACTTAATACTCAGGGCAGCGCCGCCCCGGGTGTCCCCGTCAAGCTTTGTAAGCACGACCCCGTCGAAATCGAGTCTGTCATTGAAAGCTTTTGCAGTATTAACAGCATCCTGGCCTGTCATGGAATCAACCACGAAAAGGATCTCGTGAGGATTCACCGCCTGCTTGATGTTGAATATCTCATCCATCATTTCCTCGTCGATGGCAAGGCGGCCGGCAGTATCTATGATGACTACATTATGACCGTAATCCTTAGCATGGGCAAGACCGTGTTTCACGATCTTTACAGGCTCTTTGCTGTCTTCCCCGGTAAATACCTTGACTTCTATCTGAGCGCCCAGGACCTTGAGCTGGTCGATGGCTGCCGGGCGGTAAACGTCACCGGCGATGAGCATGGGATTTTTTCCTCTTTTGGTTTTAAGATAATTGGCCAGTTTTGCGGCAAACGTGGTTTTTCCTGAACCCTGGAGGCCTGCAATCAGGATGATGGCAGGATCTGCTTTAAGGTTAATCCCGGCATTTTGTCCACCCATCAACTCAACGAGCTCATCATGAACAATCTTGACCATAAGCTGTCCGGGCGATACGGCTGTAAGCACGTTCTCCCCTATCGCCTTATCTTTCACATGGTCGGTAAATTGCTTGGCGATTTTAAAACTGACGTCGGCATCAAGCAAGGCTTTACGAACATCCTTCAGAGTCTCGGCAACATTGATTTCGGTTATATGCCCATGGCCCTTAAGGACTTTAAAGGCTCTGTCGAGTTTATCACTTAGTCCTTCAAACATTTGTAAACTTTTGAGCTGCAAAGGTAAGCATTCTTTTTATGTTAAATTTTGTCAACAATGTTGAATTTCTTTGTATGTTTGTATCAATAAATATTGATTAACCTTTAAATTTCAAATTATGAAAAGAACATTACTAGTTTTAGCAATTATTGCTTTCAGCGGACTGACCTTTGGCCAGCATTGGATAACCCAGGGTCTTGGATGGTCAACAACCTCTAGAGGTGTTATGAATGTTTTCGCAACCAGTTCCACTGTTGCATGGGCCGGGGGTTATGACGGTTCGGGCGGCAGTGCAGCCTGTCAGGATGTTGCTGTTACCACCGACGGTGGCACAACATGGACACCTCACGTAATTTCAGGTGCATCGGGACTCAGTGTTTCAATGATCACTGCAATTGACGAAAATACTGCATGGGCTGCAATGTACAAAGTATCGGGGAGCAACCTCCAGGGTGTTTACAAAACTACCGATGGCGGAGCAACCTGGGCAAGGCAGGGCACTTCAAGTATGTACACAGCAAGTGCATCATTCCCCGATTGCCTTTATTTCTTTGATGCCAACAATGGTTGTGCTATCGGAGACCCAATCAGCGGTAAATTCGAAATTTATACCACAGGCGACGGCGGTACCACATGGACCGTGGTTGACCCGACCACTCTGCCTGCTATTACAACAGGCGAAGCCGGATGGACAGTTGACTGCGGAGCATCGGGAAGCAACATCTGGTTCGGAACAAACAAAGGACATGTCTACCGTTCAGCGGATAAGGGGTTGACCTGGACTGCAGCTGCCATTCCTAACATGACCGGCAAAAATACATGGCCTGCATTTAAAGATGCAAACAACGGTTTCTGCATGAAATTCTACAGCACAACCGATACCCTTGGCCTTCTTGCAGGATCGACCGACGGTGGTGTTACTTATACAGCCGCAACCTATGGCGGTTCATTGTACAACAACCAGCTGACCTTCGTTGCCGGCACAGCAAGTACCTGGGTTTCTTCAGGCGTTGATGCAACAAACCAGCCAAACAGGGTTGGCCTTGCCTATTCATTCGATGACGGCGCAAACTTCAACGCTGTTGATCCTGACCTCCAAGGAACCCAGGTTACCTGCGAGACCAGTTTTAACGATTCCGTTATGTATGCAGGCTCATTCAGCACCGGTACTACCGACGGCATCTTCGTATGCCATGTTCCTGTAGTAGCAGCAGTTGCAAACTTCACGTCAAACACACAGGCTGTTGCCAAAGGCGGCCAGATTATTTACACAAACACTTCAACCGGTATTGCCACATCCCCCTGCACCTACCTGTGGACCTTCCAGGGTGGCACCCCCGCAACCTCATCATCAAAGAACCCTCCGGTAGTTACCTATAATACATCGGGAACTTTTAACGTGACCCTCAAGGTATCAAATGCCTTCGGATCGGTTAACAGCCTGGTGAAGACCGGTTATGTCTATGTTGGCGGAGTCGGAGTTGATGAAATTTCGGAAAGCGGCATCAAAGTTTACCCGAACCCTGTAAAGGACATCCTGAACGTTGAAACCGGTTCAAATATTCAGATGATCCAGATTTTCAATGTTGCCGGCCAGCTGGTTATCAACAAGCAGCTTGACAGCAAAACAGCATCAGTTAACACCTCATCACTGAAAGCAGGCATTTATATGCTGAAAGTGACTACCGAGAACGCAACTATCGAAAGAAAAGTCGTTGTTCAGTAATACAACTTTTTGACCGGAGATCCCGGTAAAAAAAGCTGCTCTTTATCGGGCAGCTTTTTTTTTGTTCTTTACTACATCCTTTCGGGAGTTCCTATACCCAGCAATTGCAAAGACTTCCTGATCACCGAAGCGGTAAACACCGAAAGCCTGATCCTGAGCTGCCTTAGCCCGGGGTTTTCCTCTTTCAGTACAGGGATTTCCTGGTAAAACTGGTTGAACGTCTTTGCCAGTTCATAAACGTAGTTTGCAACGATTGCAGGGTTCAGCTCATCAGCCGACTGCTGAAGAACATGGGGAAATGACATCAGCAGTTTGATGGTTTCTTTTTCTGAAGGCAGAAGTGAGTAATCGCTTAAGGGCAAACCTGGTACAATGGGTATTTGAAGGGAAACTGCTTTTGTGATCAGGGAACTGATACGGGCAAAGGTATACTGGATGAACGGCCCTGTATTGCCATTGAAGTCGATGGACTCCTTTGGATCGAAAAGCATGTTCTTTTTCGGGTCCACTTTCAATATATAATATTTCAAGGCCCCAAGACCTATCATTTCAAACAGTTTTTCGGCCTCCTTCGCAGGGAAATCGCTGGCTTTGCCAAGTTCCCTGGTCATGTCGGCGGCGGTGGAATACATTTCTTCCATAAGATCATCGGCATCAACCACCGTGCCTTCCCTTGACTTCATCTTGCCTTCGGGAAGCTCTACCATGCCATACGACAAGTGAAATATTCGCGAGGCATAGGGTTTATTCAGTTTAAGCAATGCTCTTTTAAGGACGTCGAAATGATAGTTCTGCTCATTGCCCACAACATAGATCATCTGCGAAGGATGATATTCATCGTATCTGAGCTGGGCTGTCCCCAGATCCTGTGTCATATACACCGATGTGCCGTCGGAACGAAGCAGCAACTTTTCGTCAAGCCCTTCGGAGGTAAGGTCAATCCAGATGCTTCCGTCATCGCGCTGTCGAAGTGCCCCGTTTTCAACACCTGCCAGCACAAGGTCCTTGCCTAACAGGTACGTTTCACTCTCATAATATATATGGTCGAAGTCAACTCCAAGCCTTTTATAAGTCTCTGTAAAACCTTTGTAAGCCCATCCATTCATCATTTTCCAAAGTTGAACGGTCTCAGGGTCATGGGCTTCCCATTTCCTGAGAATTTCGCGCGCTTCAAGTAACAGCGGCGATTGCAGGGCAGCTTCGTCTGCGGTAAGACCTTTTTCCATAAGGTCTTTTATCTCTTCCTTGTATTTTTTATCGAACAGCACATAGTATTTGCCGATGAGTTTATCCCCTTTTATTCCGCTGGATTCAGGTGTTTCTCCCTCTCCCCACCTTGCGTATGCAAGCATTGACTTACAGATATGGATACCCCGGTCGTTGACCAGGTTTACCTTAACAACAGGATAACCTGTCGCTTTCAGTATCTGCGACAAAGAGTAACCCAGCAAATTATTCCTGATGTGCCCCAGGTGAAGAGGTTTATTGGTATTTGGGGAAGAGTATTCAAGTACCACTTTTTCATCCCTGGTTACAAGTGAGAAGCCGAAGTCCTCCTTGCTGAAGTTGCTGCCCAGGAAACCGAGCCAGTAGTCATCCGCCAGTACAAGATTAAGAAAACCCTTGATCACCTTAAAGGTACTGATCTCGGGAAGTTCTTTCATCAGCGCTTCGCCAAGTTCGCAGGCAGTTTGTTCGGGATTTTTGCGTGAAAGCTTCAGCAAAGGGAAAACAACCAGGGTATAATCTCCTTCAATCTCTTTTTTGGTCTTTTCGATCGTGAGCCGGGATAAATCAAAGTCCTGTGAATACAAGGTACGGATTGATTTACCGGCGGCTGCGAGGAGGCGTTTTTCGAACATCAGAATTTATATATTTTGCAAAAGTAGCGTTTTTTGGTTTTGTTTAATTACCCAAATATCAATACCTTTGCAAAAAGCAGGACAACATTATAACACACACTATATGACTAAAAAAAATGTAATTATCATCGGCGCGGCCGGAAGAGATTTTCACAATTTCAACACGTATTATCGCGACAACGCGAATTTTAATGTAGTAGCCTTTACTGCAGCACAGATCCCCGACATTGACGGGAGAAAATATCCTGCTGCCCTGGCCGGAAAGCTTTATCCCAAAGGCATTCCCATATTTGCCGAAGCCGAATTACCTGAGCTCATCAAAAAGCATAATGTAGAGATCTGCAACTTTGCCTACAGCGATGTGCCCTATGCAAGGGTCATGAACATCAGTTCCATCGTTAATGCAGCAGGGGCAAACTTTTTACTGCTTGGCCCGAAGGACACCATGGTTAAAAGCACAAAACCTGTCATTGCAGTTTGTGCCACACGCACCGGTTGCGGTAAGAGCCAGACATCGCGCAGGATCATCGAGATCCTGATGGCCAAAGGGCTTAAGGTCGTTGCAGTCCGCCACCCGATGCCATACGGCGACCTGGTTGCCCAGAAGGTTCAACGTTTTGCCACGGTGAAGGACCTTGCCAAGCACAAATGCACCATTGAAGAGATGGAAGAATACGAACCTCATGTTGTTCGCGGTAATGTTATTTATGCAGGAGTTGATTACGAAGCTATACTGCGCGCTGCTGAGAAAGACCCGAAGGGTTGCGATGTGATTCTCTGGGACGGAGGCAATAACGACTTCCCCTTTTACAAACCCGATCTGATGGTTACTGTTGCTGATCCTCACCGCCCCGGAGCTGAATTGGGTTATTATCCCGGCGAAGTAAATATCCGTATTTCCGATGTAGTTGTTCTGAACAAGATCGATTCGGCTTATCCTGAGAATATCACCACGGTACGTAACAATATCCAGAAGCTGAACCCCAAAGCCATCGTCGTTGACGGAGCTTCACCCATACGTGTTGATGATGAGGCAATCATTCGCGGGAAAAAAGTTCTTGTGATCGAGGACGGTCCCACTTTGACTCATGGTGAAATGAAAATCGGGGCCGGTATCGTTGCAGCCCAGAAGTATGGCGCTGCCGAACTCGTTGATCCCAGGCCTTACGTTGTTGGCAAACTTGCCGAAACTTTCAGGATTTACCCGAACATTGGCACGCTGTTGCCGGCTATGGGTTATGGTGATCAGCAGGTTAAAGACCTTGAAGCCACGATCAATAAGGTCAAATGCGATTCGGTTGTAATTGCCACGCCTATCGACCTTAACCGCCTTATCAAAATCAAGAAGCCCAACACCCGGGTTTATTATGATCTGCAGGAGATCGGGCAACCGGACCTTACCGGAATCCTGAATGATTTTCTGAAGAAAAATAAAATCAAATAAATATAAAAATCCCGGTTTAAGCCGGGATTTTTTTTGCGATATTTGTTCAAGGTTTAATTTCCATATCATGAAGAATAAAAGTTTGGTTTCCATCAATGATTTCACAAGGGATGAGCATATCCGTATCCTGGACCTGGCCGGGAATTTTGAAAGACGTCCAAAGCAGAGGATACTGGAAGATTACGTTGTGGCAACCCTGTTTTTCGAGCCATCCACGCGTACGCGCCTGAGTTTTGAGAGCGCAGCAACGAGGCTTGGGGCAAGAGTTATAGGTTTTTCGGAACCCGGGAGTTCCAGTGTTCAGAAAGGCGAATCCCTGAGGGATACCATCAGGACAGTCAGCAATTATGCTGATATTATTGTCATGCGCCATCCCAGGGAAGGCAGTGCAAGGTTTGCCAGCGAGGTCAGCAGGGTTCCTGTGATCAATGCCGGGGACGGCGCCAACCAGCATCCCACCCAGACCCTGCTCGACCTGTATTCGATAAGGAAAACCCAGGGGACCCTGGATAATTTAAATGTGGCTTTTATCGGGGACCTCAAATACGGCCGAACCGTACATTCACTTACAATGGCCTTATGCAATTATAATACAAGTTTTCACCTGGTTTCTCCTGCAGAACTTAAATTGCCCAGTTCTGTAAAAATGCACATTAAGGAGAGGCAGCTGGTGTATCATCAGTATACCGAAATGAGCGAAGTCATACCCAAAGTTGACATATTGTACATGACCAGGATACAGAAAGAAAGGTTCCAGGATCCCATGGAATATGAAAAAGTCAAGAACTCGTATATTCTCCGTAACAGCATGCTGGATAATGCAAAATCGAACCTCAGGATATTGCATCCTTTGCCAAGGGTCAACGAGATTACCTATGATGTTGACGATAACCCTAAGGCATATTACTTTACGCAGGCGCTGAACGGCGTTTTCGTTCGCCAGGCGCTGTTGGCAGCCATCCTCGGAGTTGTAGAATAAAAAAAGGAATCATGGAAAATACAGATCAAAGAAAAGAATTAAAAGTATCGGCCATTGAAAACGGCACTGTTATTGATCATATCCCTTCGCAGAGCGTTTACCAGGTATTGAGGATACTCAATCTTACCGAGTATAACGACCAGCTTCTGATCGGGACAAACCTCGAAAGCCGTAAAATGGGCAAAAAAGGCATTATCAAGGTGAGCAACAAGTTTTTCAAGAGTGACGAGATCAATAAAATCGCCCTGGTTGCGCCTTCAGCAACACTGATCCTGATCAAGGACTTCGGGGTGAGCGAGAAAAAGAAAGTCGAGATTCCTTCACGGGTTGAAAAAATAGTAAAATGCTTCAACCCCAACTGCATCACAAATGTTGAAGATGTTGTAACAAGGTTTGAGGTTGTCAACAAAGATGATCTGAAACTGCGTTGCCATTATTGTGAAAAAATTACGGCAAAAGACACTATGACGTTTAAATAAGCGTTAGGCAATACATGAAGCAGTTCCCGGTTCTGGCATTTTTCATCCTGATACTTTTTCATTGTGAAGCACAGCTTGTCAGCACTTTGCCTGCTGCCGCTCCTTTAACCGACACACTCAGCAACAAGAAGCCCGGGGCTGCTCCAAAATACCAGCTTAAAAAACTTGATTATCACGTATCGGTACGCATGGATTTTTCCACCGCTTCGGGATATGGTACGGCTTTCACCCAGTATGTTATCCCTACGGTTAATTATCATTTCTCTAAAAAATTCATGGTCAGCGGAGGCATAGCAATTGCCAATACCAATTATTTCAACGCAAGGCCCCTGTATTCAGGCGATATTTTCCAGCCCTACAATGGAAATTACACAAGCCTCACGGTCTTTGCCAGCGGTACCTACTTCGTGAACGACAGGCTCACCATCAGCGGTTCATTCTACAAGGAATTCCCGGTTTCGGGCAAAACGCTCAGCTATTCGCCATATAATCCCATTTCGGGGCAAGGGCAAGGGTCCCAGGGAGTGGACCTGAATATCAAGTATAAGCTTGGCGAGCATGTGTTTATCCAGGCAGGTGTCCAGATAAACCAGGGCAGGAACGCTTATAACTTTAATCCTTATGCACCTTATCATGCTCATGGCCTTGGCGACCTGAATTTCCAGGGAGCCCCCCAGACGATGTACAACCTCTTTGGCGGGCAATAGGCCTGCTTAATGCTTCGTAGCGGGGGACCTGAACCCCGGCCCCCAATTCCGCAGCAAACTGCGGGAAATTTATCGCGAAAAATTAAAATTTGTTTACTCTTTATAACTGATCAGGATTCAGAGGAATTAAAGTGGTCGGCAATATATTTAAGGGCTTCACTTACTGCCAGGGCAATTGTTCCCGGGCCAACCCTGATATAAAATTCCTCACCAAAACCTGGCTGTCTCAGAAAGACGGGTCTCCCCGAGCGGCTGCATTTCACCGTACAAACGGTCTTTCCCTCTGCCGACTCGAGCTCAGTGTGTATATATGGGCTTACATCCGTTCCGAACGAGGTCCTGATGAGGGTCCATAAATGCAGCAGGAACTTATCCATATTCGCAAAACGGTCACTTTCGATCCCTTCTATACTTCCGTCATCCCTCACCCCGATCAAAAGTAAGCCCCCGTTCGAGTTCAGGAAGGCCGAGATGCTTTTAAGGCAGGCCCTTTCGACCTGCTGGTTAGTTTTCCCTGCTTTAAGGTCCCAGCGTAAAGTTGATTTGAATTCCAGGTCATTGCCTTCGCCTTTGCTTATGAGGTAATTCAATCCTTCCTTGCCGGTATTGCTGTAACACGAAAGAAATCCAACAGAATCCCTCACATCAGCCAGAACATCCAAAACAGTCTCCCTGAAATGATCAGGGCTAATGCGGCTAACAGGAACGGGAAAGGGAGAAGCTGGTAAATCTCCTGAAATACGCAGATGAATGGATGGAAGTCCGTTCACATATTCCATCCCCGTGATATAATTACCTGCAATGAGCAGTGGAAGCACCACTGCTGAATTATGTGTAAACGATAAGAGGTTGATCACGGCTTTTTTATATGAAGGCAGGGTGATGTAGGACTGCTTAAGGAACTGCCTCCAGGCGGGAAGGTCCTTTCCCCCGGATGCAATATCCCTTATATCAATAGTAAAGCGCGCAAATGCTTCCAGCAGGCTGTTCATCCCAAAAAACATCATATTCAGCAGTACAGGTTCATTTTCAAGCAGGGCCTTGAATTCAGGTACATTATTAAGTTGTCCGGCAGTAAGACTTCCTTCTCTCAGCCTTATGATAGGATCTGTTTCAGCAAGCTGATCAAAATTCTCCAAAAAAGGATCTTTTTCCCTGTCCAGGAAATCAGAAATTACCGACAGCAAGGAATAAACCGAAAATTCCCCGGCCGAAATACAATTCCTGAAGCAGGCTTCCATCAATAGTTGCTTTAAAACCCTCGGGTTTTCGCTCCTGATCTCATTCCCCTCTGGCGAAAGCAGTTGTTTATTATGATAAAACAGGGTGAAATCCTTGTCTCTCATGGCGAGGTCAAGCATTCCTGGTTCAACGGGCGAGATCTTCATTTTATTAAAAGCTTAACTTATGATCAGGATTCAAAGCTATAAAAGTTTTTCCTCTGTGACTAAAAGGAAGCCGAATAATCTCGTATGGTGAAGGTTTTAATAACCCTGTCAACATCGGAATTCCTAAGAAAAAAAAAAGAGACAAAGAATCTTTCATTATACGACCATCTGAATAACTATTGTTGACTTGACGGCAATTCTTTGCTTGGGATTGTAAAGGAAAATAACGAACCATTTCCCACTTCACTCTCAGCCCGGATCGTCCCGCCGTGCTTGTCAACAAGCTCTTTGCAGATGATTAAACCAAGCCCTGTACTGGGTTCCCCTTCAGTACCTTTGCGGTTAATATTTTCGTTAAGGTTAAAAAGTTTCGCGATCATTTCATCGCTTAATCCAATGCCTGTATCACGCATGCTCACTTCAATATCATTATGTTCAGTTTTACTCACAGAGAGGGATACCCTGCCACCTGCAGGTGTATACTTTACAGCATTCGAAGCCAGATTACGAATGATGGTCTGGATCATTTGAATATCGGCCCAAACATCAAGGTCTTCATGAACTTCATAAATAAACTCAATCCCTTTTTTAAGGGCTGCATCCATTGCCGGCCTAAGGGACTCGAATATTTTAGGTACAAGTGAAAATTGTTCAGGATTATAATTAATAATACCCCTCTGCAAGAGTGACCATTCAAGAAGGTTTTCGATAAGATAGAAGAGATTTGTAGCCGATTTCCGCATATGCAACGCAACTTTCTGAATCTCTTCAAGAGTCATTGAAGGCAATTCCTCGGCCATGATTTTCGTAAGCCCGAGGAAACCGTTGAAAGGGGCGCGCAGATCATGGGCAATGATTGAAAAGAACTTGTCCTTTTCGGCATTCATTTCCTGTAGTTGCTTATTTCTGGAAAGTATATCCGCGTCTGCTTTTTTCCGACTTGTAATCACGTCAAAAACAGCGACAAAGAACTCTTTTTCAGGGCTGTAAATTGAAATGGAGAACCACATTTCAAGCGCAATAACATACACCTCGAAAGTTTCAGGAATACCGGTCAGAGCCACATTTGCATATCTCGCCAGCAGTTCAGAATCTGATTTTTCAAAGCCGGGAATGATTTCTGAAACTTTTTTCCCGGTAACATCCTTCAACCCTGTAAGGGATTCGAAAACGCTGTTTACATTCAGATAAATAAAGTCCTTGGGAACTCCATCATCAAAAAGCATCTTGCAATAAGCAAAACCATTCAGCATTTTATCGAACAGCGAATGATACAGAACCTCACTCTTATGAAGGCTGAGATTCAGTATCTCCAGACTCAGGCTCTTTTGAAGATTATCTATTGCTATGGAAAATATTGTGAGAAAATTCAGAAGAATCGTCTCAAACTGAATAAAACGATCTATCGAATCTCCAAATACAATAAAATATCCAAAGAAAGATTCGCTGGTGTCAATTGGGATCAAACGTATATTCAGCCGGGTATGGAGCGGGCATACAAATTGTTCATCAGGCCCGGTTTCATTAAGGACATTGCAGTTTGAGCAGGCAGTATCAATGCTTGAAGTCGGAATGTATCCTTTAACACAAAAGCCTGACTTATCTAAATGAATCACCGTTTTAATGGCCCTGTCGGCGAATTCGGTTTTCTGCTGTATTGTTGGCAGGACTTCCAGAATGCTTATAGCAGCAAGCAATTCATCTGCAGCAGGCGTATTGACCTTTTCCGGTATCACGATTTTGGCATGTTTTCATTCCGGTCGAAAAACTCTTTTAAAAAGAGTTCCAATTGCATATAATAAGGATTATATACGATCTGGCCCTTGACTATCATCATCGGGTGAACCTTTAAAACATCCATGATCAGGGAGCCGCTGAATTTATTTGCATCGTATTGGCAGATCGCTGTAATTGGATGTGTTTTAAAAACTTCATTAACCCAGGCTTCATATTCCATAAGGCGATCAGATCCGGGTATCCCTCTTAAAGCCCAGCTCATTTCGCCGCTCACGCGGCCCTGTGTAAACCCTTTTGCAAAAGAGTCATTGTAAAAGGTTTTCAGCCGATCAAGCATTTCCACAGGAATGAATTTCCCATTGGGACAGTATGTATCCGTGCTATCATGAACTCCGAAATTATTGGCGGTTATTGCACCGGTTATATCAACATCAAAACCCTTTAGCCAATCGATCACCTCTTCCCGGGTCATCCGGTCAGCGAAATAAGCTACATTCTCCTGTTCTTGAAGACCTTTCCCGAGGAATTTTGTTATAATCTTCCGGCGTTCCTTTTCGTCCTGGAAAATAAAACACATATGAGTTCCGGCAGGAAATTTCCTGTCAGTGAACCCCATATCAATTTCAGACTTTTCTTTGCACATAACCACCTCCTGTTTTAACATCAATTTGTATGACGAGAATACATATAAAGGCAATAATCCATTCTCGCCTGAAAAACAATGGGCTATTTCCAGGCTCAACATTAATGCAAAAAACGGACCACAAAAAACCGCCATTGAACGATACGTATGTCAAGCAAGCTATTTAGCTGAATATGAGTGATTAAATACATATTTCATTTCCCAAGTATGGTTTTCCAGGAAAAGATAAGGAATGTCTGCAGTTTATCTCTATGCATTATCGCGTATGTACGTGATAATCCTGAAAAATTTGCACTAAATGCAATCCGGGTTCTTAAGTGGTCAACCTTCTATAAATTGAAAACTATTTTTTTCTTTCATTTTCAGACAGATAGCCTTAAGAGATCGTAAGATTTCAGGTTTCACTTATTTACGGCCCACTCTTTGCAAGGTGTTCTTCCTTGGACAAGTGTTCAGCTTGATTCCAGCATGGACATACTCCCCGATGAAATAAACGGAAGCATGATTTATCAGCAAATTTCGTTTCGTTTTGTCTGATACAATTATTTATTTATTGATTTAATGAATGATATTCACATTTTTAACAAACAGATAAATGAACGCTTTTAAATGTCCAAAATGCGGTACGTCAGCAGCAGGTAATGAGAAATTTTGTTTTCTTTGCGGACACCCATTGAACGGTGACTTCCCTGAATGCGGGGAAACATGGAGGTTTATCTCTGATTACAGGTTATTTCCTGGTTTCGTCATGAATATGACCAGGGAGGAAATCAGGAATACATACCAGAAGAGATCGTCACAGAGCCATAAAGTCAGAGAGAGGAATTTTTTTGAAGTAAAGAAGAAGCGCCTGAACCTTGGCTGAGTAGCTATTTTCATGTGGATGGCATTGGGTGTACATTTGCTTTACCGAAAATTTTAAGAACTTTGCTATAATGAGAAAGAAGTACATCCCATTGATTGCCATTGGATTTTGCCTTGTAATTGCCGGCAACTCCTGCAGGTCTTCCTGGAAGAGAAAATCAGCAAAAGGCAGCGACATCGAGCTGCACGGTGCTATCAACCAGCATAGTCACATGCCTTTCGACAGCAACCTGCTGATCACCTTTTACTGTAACTTTCCCAAACTGGACAAATACAAGAATACGGTTTTCTTAGTTTACAGGCAACACAGGTTCAACCAGATCTGGTTTGACAAACATGGGGTTGTAGAGTTCGGCCAAAATCTGTATGACAAAGTCAGAGACCTTGAAGCAGAGGGGGTTTCATCCAGGTTTGCATATGATGAAAAAATTGACGGTGTGTTCGATAATGAGGTGGGAAATTCCCTTTCACCCATTGAAACAGAACTGATGCTGACCAACCTTTACCTTTTTTATGCAGGCAATGTTTATAAAGGGCTGGATGATTCCACTACCACGGCCATGGGCTGGCTTCTTCCCCGCAAACAGGTTTCTTATAACGCCTTACTGGATTCAGTCATAGCTGATCCAACACTAATCAACCGCGACGACAGTGTTTTATTCAGCCAGTACTACAAGCTTAGGGATGCTCTGCAAAAGTACCATGAAATCGAGAAAAAAGGAGGATGGAAACCCATTGACCCTGATCCCGGGAACAAATCATATAAGCCGGGCGACTCGGCAACAGCCATAGGACAGGTAAGAGAGAGGCTTTTTATTACAGGAGAGCTGAAACACAACAGCAAAAGCAACAAATATGATCCTGAACTCCTTATAGCCGTAACGGAGTACCAGCTTCATAACGGGAAGATCCAGGATATGTATATACGCCCCGAACATATAAAGTCAATGAATGTCCCTGTTGGAGAACGAATCAAACAGATCATCGTAAATATGGAACGATGCCGGTGGATATCCCCGGAATTTGCAAAAGCCAGAGAGTATATCGTGGTTAATATTCCCGCCTTCAGGCTGAATATGATCCGTAACGGGAAAAATGTTTTGGAATCGCCGGTGGTGGTAGGCAGGAACACAACGAAGACGGTAATTTTTACGGGGATGCTGAGCTATATAGTTTTCAGCCCATACTGGAATCTGCCGAAAAGCATTATTGATAAAGAGGTCAGGCCAGGAATGAAAAAAAATAAAAATTATCTGGAAAAGCACAATATGGAATGGAATAAGGGGCAGGTACGGCAGAAACCGGGGAAGAATAATTCCCTTGGGCTTGTCAAGTTCATCTTTCCAAATTCCAATGACATTTATATGCACGATACACCTGCCAAAAGCCTTTTTGAAAAGGAAAGCAGGGCATTCAGCCACGGCTGCATCCGTGTGGGGAAACCGAGGGATTTTGCGATTGAGATTTTAAGGGGTGACCCCAACTGGACCCCGGCAAAAATCGATGCTTCCATGCAAGCGGGAAAAGAGACAAGCTATTCTTTAAAAAATAAAATCCCTGTGTATATAGCTTACCTCACTGCCTGGGTAGATCCCAGGGGAGAACTCAACTTTTATGATGATATTTATGAAAGAGATGAGCTGTTGGCTGAGTTACTGGTCGGAGAATGACAGCAACAGCTCTGTTACTTTTTGATCACATCGATGCATTTATAGAACCGTTTTTTATATCCTTTTGAGCCGAGTTCGCCGATAGTTACGCTCATCGCCTTGCCGGAGGAAGCATGAATGAACCTGGATTCCATTCCGTTTGCCTCACAGATTATTCCTACGTGACCAATTTGTTTCCGGTCTTTATACCCGTAAAAAACAAGTACGTCACCTATTTTGAACTCATCAGGGTTCAAAGATTTTCCCAATGTTTTATATTCCCTGGAACTACGTGGTAGTACCATTCCGAAATGACTGAATACAAATCTCACATACCCCGAACAGTCAAAGCCCTTTTTCGGATCCATGCTTGAATTAAGGTAAGGTGTTCCGAGGTATTGTTTTGCATAGGCAACCAGCGCCTGCCTGTCGACAGCCTGAGGTGCTTTTTCAGGCACCTTATTGATTGACTTTCGTTCTTTTACCTGTGAAAACAAGGTAAAAGTTAACAGAAGGATAAAAGTCAATATGGAAACTTTTTTCAGCATTCGGGTTGAATAATCAGTTGGTAAATGTACGAAACCTGCCTCAACGGGATTTTTTGCTGTACTTACGGCACCAAAGAAGGGAGGACAGCCCGGATCGTTAACGTTCGGGTTGTTGTAAACAAAAAACGCCGCAATGCGGCGAATTTTGATGTTTGCGGAGAGACAGGGATTCGAACCTATCCCCCACTATGCTTATTATCAATGATTTATATTTTCAAAGAAAATAGGTGCACCGAATAATGCACCGATTTGCTCAAAGAACAATATTTCTTCTTCTATGCTAAGATACTATGCTTTCCAGAGAAATTGCAAATATTATTTAATGATTTTTGAACCCTTTTATCAACTATTATGAGATGGATATATTTATTCTATCCTGATTATCCTAAAGTTTGTCCGTTAATTCTCGAATAAGTTGTTCTTTCAATTTCTTCTTTATTTCTGGAGCTTCTTGCTGCAAATATTCAAGGCCAAAGAATAAATTTCCTTGTTTCCTATTTTGCCTTGGTTCAATGCTTTCAATTAAAATTGCCTCTAAAATATCCCCAAAATTTTGAACACGAATATTTTCAATCTTTATATCAATATGCAATTTGCCGTTTTCATTAACCGGATAAAAACCAAACCAGGAAAATCTATCCCAACGACCACCAAGTCTGTCTGAGGTATGATTTTTTAATCTCTGACCAAGTGGCTGATCAATAGCTTGTCCAACATAAATGGTTTCTCTACTATCATGTAACAAGTAAATACCAATCTGGTCTTTAAAATTTACTTCTGAAGCACCAATCTGTTGAATGCCTAATAAGTCAGGAATTGTTTTCCAGTAAACAAGATTTCTATTCCAATATATTCCATACGCATTTATTATTTTAAACCGTTCTTTAGTTGTTATCTGTGTAGATGCGGGTTGCACCTCAACCTCAGGTTCATCAGTCAGAAGCTGGGAGCGGTCATCAAGAAATTTTCGTGAAATATAAATCCCTCTATCAACTTTAGCAAAAATTGATTTCTCCTTGTTCGTATTTATATCAGTTGTCAAATTAGCACTCACAGTATCCTGAGGAGTAGCACCCAAGGATTTTCTATACCCTCTTTCGGCTATAAGTTCCGCAATATCAGTATAATGAAGAGCTTTTTTCTCTTCTTCAAGAACTTTTGCAATAGCTTCTTTCCATTTTAAATCTGACATATGATGTATTTTTGTAAATGTTTTGAATGAGTAATGACCTCTAAGGTACAAAGATCTCGGAAATCTATAAAAGATCATGTTAACAGGTAAAATTCAAATGAGTCTTTAGCCACTAAAAAAACTCCGGAGCAAAAGCCCCGGAGTTTGACTGACACATTGGTTAACCCCATACCTGATACCTGGGCGGCTGATTAAGCTCAATAAAATGCCGTAGCTCAACGATTGATGAAAAGGTGAAGGTAGCGTTAACCTTACCACTTGGAGCATACAGACTGAGCTTAACAGCTGAATGGGATGCAATTGGTAATGCTGATGGTGCCTGGTTTAGTTCGTTTGCCAGTGTTACTGATTGATGATTTGTTGGATACATAATAACCTCCGCTTTTAATTGGTTTGTAAATGTAACTTGCTATAAATGCAAATCTTAGGCAACAAACAGCGGAGTAAATTTTAATACGCAAGGCTGCCGGTCATTTTTTTACTTAAAAAAAATAGAAGTGTCAAAAAAATGACGGCACCCGAAGGGCCTGGCCTTGAGAATTAAAATTTATGAAGCTAGCTTGCGTAAGATTTGCATTTAATGCTGTTAGCAGATTCATCAAGTGAAAGAAAAAGCATTTGCCAACGGGCATTTAACAAATTGTAATGAAAATCAAAGAAGGTGTGAATAATGTAACTTATTTAGAAGGTTATGTAACATAAAGTGGGATTAAAGGACTTACTTTGGGGATAATGCTAAATCTATCATTGTTGGTCTTGGATTTATCATAGCCTACTTGATTAAATCTACACAATAAGAGCGAAATTTTAAGTTTATATGCTTTGAACCTTCCGCGGAATATAACATCGTTTCTTACCTGGGGAAAAAATCATCTATTGGTTCTCATAGGGTTTATATTAATATTTCAATTCCATGCGCTGGCCCAGGTTGATACAATATCTGCCAAACGGCTCAAAGCGTTAGCACAGGATGATTCGATACCCGCAAAACCACTTAGCTCAATACCTAAAGATGAAAGGACACTTTCAATTGTACCAGACAAGGCCTATTTTAAATCATGGCTGACTGATGGACGAGATATCCTTATCTCACCTTACCGATGGAACAAGTATCAATGGATCGCTGCTTCAGGTGTGGTTGTTGTGGCCGCTCTATTATACACACAGGATATAAGGATTCAGCAAGTAGTCCAGAAGAATCAAAACCCTTTTATAAGCTCTGTATCAACCTATGGATTAAAGCCTTGGGGCAGCACCTATACCATACCTGCATTGGGAATTCTTTATGGAGTGGGTGCAATACTGAAAGATGATAAAGCACGTTACACGGCCTTAAAGGGTGCAGAAGCTTATGTGTTCGGGTTTATTACAGCCCAGGTACTGAAACAACTTACACACCGTAACCGGCCATACATAAATGATCCTCCAAATCCTTATTTGTGGGCTGGGCCATTTGCACCGTTCGATGACAGTTCGTTTCCTTCAGGACATACCACTATTGTTTTCGCAGTGGCAACGGTGATTGCAACTTCTTATTCGAAGACCATTTGGGTCCCCATTGCTTGCTATACTTTGGCAGGGCTAACTGCAGCGTCAAGGGTGTATAATAATGATCACTGGTTTTCAGATGTATTTGTAGGTGCAGCATTGGGTTTTGCTATCGGAAGAACGATAATGAATAACCACATAAAAAAATTAAAGGTCCTACCGATAAGCCATGCAGGTATGGGTGTAATGTTTGTTTATCAGCTTGATTGATGGTTGTCTTAAATTGCCTGATGTCCTATAAAATTATAAGAACAGAACCGCCAATGATAAGGATTGAACCTAAAAGAATCTTCCACGTAATGACTTCATGCAATAGCAATGCTGACAATATAATGGCAATAGCAACACTCAATTTATCTACCGGTGCAACCTGCGAAACTTTGCCCAACTGTAAAGCCTTGAAATAGAAAATCCATGATAGGCCCGTTGCGATACCAGACAATCCGAGAAACAACCAGTTGGTTTTAGAAAGTAAATTTATACCATATATCTCCTTTCGGGCAAGGACAATACCCCATGCAATAAGTATAATAAATACCGTTCGTATTGCAGTAGCCAAATCGGAGTTAATCCCTTTAATTCCCACTTTGGCAAGTATTGCAGTTATAGCTGCAAATAAAGCCGATAATAACGCATAAACCCACCACATCGTTATAGATTTAAAAACAAATTGTTCATTTATAACTGAACCATCTTTTGTACATTCGCATGATTGTCAAACTCATATAATCGCATTTCACCTGTGTTGAATTCCAGTTTTACTATTTCTTCAGGAGAAATTATTTCCAAATGCATAATTAACGCCCTCATTGTATTGCCATGTGTTGATGTTACAATATTCTTGTTCTCTTTTAGATCAGGTTTAATCACTTGCTCAAAATATGGGATAACACGATCAACGGTGTCTTTTAAACTTTCACCATGTGGTGGTGCAATATCATAGCCTCGTCTCCATTTATTTACAAGTTCACGACCAAATTTTTTAGCTGTTTCGGCCTTGTTTAATCCTTGTAAATCACCATAAT
The DNA here is from genome assembly GCA_903877385.1 of uncultured Bacteroidales bacterium. Lineage (GTDB taxonomy): Bacteria > Bacteroidota > Bacteroidia > Bacteroidales > FEN-979 > CAIRDP01. Next base: position 169,478 of record CAIRDP010000063.1, on the reverse strand, counting down.
TCCGTTCATTCAATGCTTTACTAAAAACAACAGGAATATTCTCTTGTCCACATACTTTTAAGGCTATTAAAAGAGATTCCTGTGTCCTTTTAAGAGCCGAAGCATAGCCTTTATGCAATTTGAACCCTTTAAGCTTTTCGCCGGCTTCTTTAGCTTCTTCTATGCCTTGTTCAGTAAGACCAACATCAGTCCATCCTGTAAATCTGTTTTCAAGATTCCAAATGGATTGACCATGACGAAAAATAATTAGCTGTGGCATTGATTACAATTGTTTTTATAATACTTCCCGGTATATTCCTCGCGGTTTGCCGCGGAATTGGGGGCCGGGGCTCTGCCCCGGGGTCCATACCATTGATTATTACTTTTAACTTAATGAAACCTGTAAACGATCAACAGATCAAGAATATCTCATTATACAAATCCTCACTATAACTAGTTTGTAAAGGGACGCCCTCAAGTATTTTACAGGTACGGCTACCATCATCTTTCCTTTCTGCTATAAGGAAAATCGCATTTTCTAACTGCCTTTCAAATAGCCAGTGCCCAAATCTTCATAAAAGGTAATAGATTCAAGCGTTTTGTTCCGGACGTTGTCTGTTACAATTTCATTTATTATGCTGTGAAAAGCCATTTGAAAGGGTATGATGATTTTCTTTAACAAGGTGAATCCCAAATGAGACTGAGATAACAGCCGACAGTATAACATCAGTCAGCCAGTGCTGATCATGATAAATGCGTGCGAGTGCAGTAAGACCAGCAAGCAGGAAACAAAACACTTTCCATACTTTATTGTCTACAAAACTTGCCATGACGGCTGAGAAAGCAAATGCAACGGCAACATCGCCGGAAGGAAGTGAAAGATGATCATTCGAGCTAAAATTGAACATAATAAAGGAGAGATTCCCATGTTCTGTATAGGGTCTCCATCGGCCAAAAATCGACTTCAGCACAGTTACAATAATGCCCGAAACAGCATATGCTTCGAAGAATATCCAACCTGTTTTACGGAAGCGTTCATTTTTTAAAAGTAGGCCGGAAGAGTACAAGAACAAAATAACAAAAAATGTAAGATAACTCTGGCCGTAGAAATGACCAATGTAAAAAAAAGTGTCTGAAAAATTGTTGTGCACCCCTGAAAACCAGGATCTGATAAACGGATCAATTAAGAAAAGAAATAGGTAAATAATAAGAACTGATAATGCAATGAATGGGTTATTCCTTATCCAATGAATTGTGAAAAAATAAAACGATTTCACATCCCTGTATAGATCAACTATATCATTTTTTAACATGCTGAATTCTCAAATTGTTGTTTCAATAACTAATTTCTGCATGTGGCAGTGATCCGTCGCGGATTTAATAGCAGGTTTAATGCGTCGGCGATCGAAAAACATATGATATCCGCATGGCGTGTTAGCTGGGCAAACGCTCCTTCCTTCTCAATAACCATGATCCCCAGAGCGGCACGACGTAGCATAAGCAAATCATTTCTACCATTCCCAATAGAAACGACCTGTTCTTTACCCAGATTTAGCACGTACTTTTCTTTCTGTTTATCCTGGGATGAAGATGATAAAATTTGAAGTTTGCAAGGTATTCCGTGTAGCTCCTGCTTTGAAGTACCGAAAGTGTCGGCAGTAAGGACGTGGATATTCAGTTTTTGTGAAAGTGCGCAAAGCATCTCTGGTGTTCCCTTGATCATTTTACCATCCAGAGCCAGCGTACCGTTGAAATCCAGGACAAGATCTTTAGCTTCAATGGTTTTATTACCGGGGATCTCAATTGTTATCATTTTTCTGATTATTTTGACAAGAAATAACTCATGAAACAGCTTAGCAGGATAAAAGAATAATTGGGTGAACCATTCAAAAAGCTTTCAATCATTGCTCAAATCTTAATTTGTTCAATCAAATCAATGAATTCCTGGATTTCACGATCAAAAGAAATGTTCAAATCCTCCGGAAATTTTCCATACCCACGTAACTGCCGGGAAACTGTTTCCTGCAATACTTCCCAGGTTCTTGATTTTCTCGAGAGTATAACCTGGCTGATTCCAAATGACTTCGAAGTAAGGTTATATTTTGATTTCATATTCACTAACCTTTTTCTAACCTCTTCAATCACCCTAAGATTTGAATTAATGACTTCCCCGGCGATATCAATATCATACCTCTCATAAATTCCCTTGTACGGAGTTGTCAGGCTATTTTCAATATCGTTGATCATTCGTTCTACAATGGTCATACTGGCTGATATAGAACGGATATGGTTGGCTGACAATTGATTGTCCATTAAATTAGAATTAAAGAGTCAATTAGGCAATGTTATATGCTTATTTACGTGAAATAAGCACATTGCATTTCGCATTCTCACTTACCTTGTCAGTTACATGACCAAGGTCATTACCCCATATACCAGAATGCCCCTTGCAACCAATAACGATAAGGTCAATTTTGTTTTTTTCGGCATACTGAGCGATGAGTTTTGCAGGATTCCCCTGCAGGTGAGCAAATTCAATCTCAATCCCCGCCTGCAGTGAGACAGATTTTAATTCCTTTTTCAGTTTCGCTGAAAATTGGTCTATGGCCTTGTTCTCTTCATCGATCTCGGCCACGGTTTCATGATAATAGGGCCGGAAACCACCTACCCAAAGGGCGGTGATCTTTGCCCCCATCGCTTTTGCAAGATCGAGAGCATTCTGCATTGCTTTTTTGGCTCCCTCGGAACCATCATAAGCCACTAAAATGTTGTTATACATGATATTTCCTCCGTTTATTTTTCGGTTTCCGACGGGATTGACTTAGTTTCCTGAGTCTGCCCCATGCAATCATGGTATTGATTTCAGGTTGAAAGAATTTCTGTGCAAAGAGAGTAGGAACAATTGCACTAAGAATAACTACAGTAACAAGGATTGTATACTGCTTCTGGTCGATGATATGGTTGTTCAATCCAAAAAGGGCGGAAATCGTCCCAAAAGTTAATCCGGTTGCCATAAGGAGAGTTGTATAACTTGCCTCCTTCTTTCTCATCTGAAAGATACGTGCCAGGGGATAAACACCGGCAACTTTTGTAAGGACTTTTGCAGATAACAGTATTAAAATGATTCCAAGTGAAAACCATATTACCGGCAAAGACACATACAAACCTGCTTTAATAAAATAGAATGGTGTAAAGATGGTAAATGCAATAGTTCTCATCCTGTCAACAAGAATCTTATCCTGAACAAATACGCCGGCAACCACCAGCCCGATAAGGTATGCCGGTAACACTGCCTCACTTTTTGCGGTAGTCGCCAGTCCACCCAGGAAAAACAAGACCAATAGAATGAATTTAACTTCAGGCTGGCTTACCTTATTCGCACCAAGATGACCAATCAGGTATTTGGTCCATCTGGGCATGAACCACAGCATTATACACATGACTACGACGAACACGATCATCCAGATATTAAAATCGGCAAACAATACGCCAAGAGCAAGTACAGTGCCGAAATCGGTAATGAAACAAGCCGCCAGGATCATTTTACCCATGGATGTATCACCTAACTTCTTTTCGATCATCACAGCATACACAACTGCTACAGAGGTTGTAGAAAGAGCAATTCCTGCGATCTGAGCCTGATGAAGACCCCAGCCAAAAACAAACTGGGCAATCAGCCAGACACTTAAAAAGGGAATCAGGAAGGATAAAATGCCGATAGAAAGGCTTGCTTTTAAATTTGCTTTTAAGGACGCAGGGTCAATCTCGGCCCCGGCAAGAAATGTAAGTACACCACTGCCAAGCATAGCAAGGAAATCAATCCATTGGGTTGTGCCATGGATTCCAAGGAAATTGCCGGCAATCACCCCAATCAGGATCTCGATAAGGGCCACAGAAATCCCAATTCTTATAGAAATCAGGCTTGCAATAAAGGCCAATCCCATCCATATCGCGGCAATCAGCCATATGTTATCAGGCATATTCTAAAGATTTAAGTTCATCCAAACGGTTCAGATAGTAATTCAAGGTTGATGCATTGGTGTTTATACTTTCAAGGATATTCTCCACTGTTATCATCTCACGGCTGATATAATTCAGTGCTTGTTTATGAATGATATCAGTAGCTTTATTGATCTTATCGGTAAGATCTGACATATGACGATATAGATTTTTCTCAATTTCAATCGGGATCTGACTGCGGAAATGATTTTCGAAAAATTTCCGGAACCAGGCCATCGGGAGAAAAAAGAGAAACATATCAAGGTGAGTATCGAACGCCCGGTAAATCGAAATATCCGGTAATTCAAATTCAGGAAATTCTATCTGCCAATCAGACTCAGAAAGATGAACACCTAAGGCAAAAAATAGCTTATCGTCAAGCATTTGCCTGAAACGGCCCGCAACATATTGAAAATAATTAGCTGTTTCCCTGGAGATTTGGTTAATCAGTTCAACAGAATCCGTATCAATAGAGGCAATCTCATTACGTAATTTCATTTTTATCCAGGACTCATATTTACCGGAAACTTTAGACAACGAGCCATGCCAGTTATTATAATCATCATTGAATTGGCTGATAATGTTCTGATTTATCAACACGGTTAAAGGAAGATAAATCTTCTCAAGTTTTGTTCTGACATTGCCCTTAAAAGAAGATGCCGTCAATAGCATCTCAGCCTGGTGATGATGAAAATTATCCTTCAGTCCCTGTACTAATTGGGTCACCGAATCCTTGCCGGCTTCACGTTCCATTGCAGACCGCAGAGCCAGTTCAACCCATGACCGGCTTTGCTTGATAATGGATTGAAGTTTGTGCTGCAGAATACGATGGAGATGTTGGTCGGAGTTAAGGTTTAAAGGGATTAACAAATTATTCAGAATATTTGATCGGCAACCCTCCTGATCTTTTATGATCGAATAGGTAAAAACAGGGATGTTTTCACCAATTGCCACATCTACAGCACCTTGAATGAAAGTTGACAATTCCGGTAATGCTTTTTCATTTACCAGGTCTGCTTTTGTGATGACTATAGCAAGGTTGGGACAATAACGGGAAGTCTCTTTTATCAGGTTAAGATCCTCCTCTGAAAGAGGACGTTCGGCACTTACACTGATAATCCCCATACCGGTGAACGGCAGCCAATTATTTGTGGTTTCGGTGTTGTGACGATAAAAGCTCCCCAATCCGGGAGTGTCTACCAGGTTAATATTCCTGAAGGATTCCAGCCCTGGATGCTCAATAATAACCTGAGCCACTTTTCTGGCGTTACCCGGATTCAGATTTTCAGTAACATAGGCTGGCAGTACATCCAGCAGAGTGATATCTTCACGCTTATCAAGATAGCGGATAATGAGCCGGGGTTGAATTCCATATCGAAGACGGGTCACGATGGCTGTAAGAGGAAGAACACCGACGGGTAACAGATCCTCACCGATAAGGCTATTGATCAATGAACTTTTCCCGGATTTGAATTGACCGAGCACTGCAACGAAAATGCTTTTATCAGCCGCTTGAAGTAATTCATAAACAGGCCTGGAGATATCAGGTGCACCTATTGCCCTGTTTATACCGGAGATTTCATCGATGATTTCGACAGGCGTGTTCATTATTAGTTTTCATGATAAGATGACCCGTAAACAATTAATTTATGCTTACGGGACAATCTCATCAGTTAATATTAGACAACATTCCTGAAAGCAGCTTTACCGGCGAACCGTGATGTTTTACCCAATTCATTTTCGATACGCATTAGCTGGTTGAATTTCTCAATACGTTCACCCCTGCAACCACTTCCGGTTTTCAGATGACCGGCATTTACAGCAACCGTAAGGTCAGCAATAAAACTATCGGGAGTTTCTCCGCTGCGGTGGGAGACAAATGCATTGTACTTATTCTTGTACGCAAGTTCAATGGTCTCAAGTGTTTCTGTAACTGTTCCGATTTGGTTAAGTTTAATCAGGATGGAATTGGCAACTCCTTTGCTGATTCCTTCAGCCAGAATAGCTTTGTTGGTACAGAAGATATCATCCCCAACAATCTCTATCCTGTTACCAAGAACCCTGGTCAGATTCTGCCAACCATTCCAGTCATTTTCAGCAAGACCGTCTTCAAGCAATACAATAGGATATTGATGTACCCAGTTTTCCCAGAGTTTTACCATCTCATCACTGGAAAGAAATTTACCGGTACTTTTAAACATCTTATATTTTCCATCTTCCCAGAGTTCACTGGCGGCAGGATCCAGACAAATGCTAACCTGTTCCCCGGGTTTATATCCTGCCTTAACGATCGCTTCGAGGATCACATCCACTGCTTCCTCATTTGATTTAAGATTGGGAGCAAAACCACCTTCATCACCCACACCCGTGCTATAGTTCTTTACTTTTAAAACTGATTTCAACGTATGGAACACTTCGATACCTATGCGGATAGACTCCTTAAATGAATTGGCTCCATGAGGGGCAATCATAAACTCCTGGAAGTCGACATTGTTATCGGCATGTTTACCGCCGTTGATGATATTCATACAGGGGACAGGTAAGAGGTAAGCATTGCTGCCACCAAGATACTGGTACAAAGGAATCCCCGCGTTGATTGCAGCTGCACGGGCATACGCCATAGATACTGCTAAAATTGCATTTGCGCCCAACGCAGATTTATTAGGTGTTCCATCAAGGCCAATCATCAAATAATCCAATTCCCTCTGGTTCGAGAAACATTTGCCTTCAAGTTCACTGGCAATCTTGCTATTGACATTCTCAACAGCCTTAAGTACCCCTTTACCGCCATAACGTTTTTTATCACCATCGCGAAGCTCACAAGCCTCACGTTCGCCGGTGGAGGCTCCACTGGGGACCATTGCACGTGCTGAAATTCCATTCTCAAGTTTCAGATTAACTTCTACTGTTGGATTTCCTCTTGAATCGAGGATTTCCATTGCTTTTACCGATTTTATCTTCATAGCGATTTAAATTTATAGTTGAAAAAAACTCTTTTTTGTTCCTGATTTATGTAACACGATAGTAACTTTTTCAAGCGTAATCATTCCACCTTTGGGGACCTTTTCGAAGTAGGGCAGAATCGTTTCCACAAAACCATCAATTTTCGCAGATTCATCAACAATCTCTATAACCATGGGCATCTTCTCTGATATTTCCCAAAGTTTTTGAGAAACAATTTGACTACTGACGCCATAACCCATGAACCCTTTTAATACTGTTGCCCCGGCCAGGCCATACCGTTTGGCAGCAAAAACCACCACCTCATATAATGGTGTATGTTTGAACTTGTCGGTTGAGCTAACGAATATCCTCAACAATTTTGCTTCACCTGTGATTTCCATTTTACAATATTTTTACAATGATTGAATTGCCAAAATAAGTTGCCATAAGACCGACAAAAACACTCAGACCGGCATACAACGAAAAATAAAAAACATTCCCATCTCTCAAAAGTGCGACATTTTCACCGGCAAATGTAGAAAAGGTTGTGAACCCACCACAAAATCCAACAGTTAAGAACATTCTCCACTCAGGGTTTAAGATATTCCCTTTCTGTGAAAGTCCATAAAAAATCCCAATGAGCAAACAACCTGTAACATTCACAATAAACGTACCAAGAGGGAACGTAGAAGGAAACAGGTTTTGAAGATAGCGGGAAGTAAGAAAACGGGAAACGGTTCCAAAGAAACCGCCCAAACCAACAATCAGGATTAATCTTATCATAACAAGCTGAACATTACTTTACATGCTAAAACCAGCATCAATTAAAGTAGGAGTTATCAGCTTATGAAGGCGGTTTAAGGTGAACTCCATCACCGAAAAGCAAAGTTACCGGTTTTATGCAATAAACCTACACCTAATGCAAAAAAGGAAATAGATATTTTATTATGGACCATGCTTCTATCTGAAGCGAATAAAGAGGAAAATAACAAAGCCAATAATGAAGATGATAGCTATTACAATCCAAGGGATTTTACTGATGAAATGATCGAGTGTATCAGGTTGGACATACTTGATTAATTGGATAGGGATTCGGCGTGTGATGAAGATGGTGTCAGGAAGGGTTTTGCTTTGGATGTAGATTGTGTCGCGGAGGCGGTGGATTTTGACCTGGAGATGGTCTTTGTGGAGGGTGACGGTGTCGTGGAGGGTGCTGAGACGGAGGATGGTGTCGGTTTGGATTTGGGGAACTATAAGGGAATCCCGTATCAAAAGTGTATCTGGAACCTTTAACTCAGGATGCAAGGTAAGAAGACGGTTTAATCGGTATGAGGGAGAACAACCTGCTAACAGACAGAGAATAATCGTGAAAAGAACCTTAATTAAAAGCCTCATGCAGGAAATTTTATAAAAAATCATTAAGCCGGCGTAACCAGCAGTTTTCAAATCTCTTCTGGGATGGATCTTTGGTGATAATATTACGGATGAAGGCAACACGGAGGTTGTATATTTTTATCTTTAGCTGGTATGGATTGGAATTATTAACCCTGGAAATTGTTACCGGGCCTACAATTCCATCGACTGGAACTCCAAGAGTCCTCTGTGGTATGGTTATCCCCCATTTACCACTGCACCAGAGCCAATCAACCAGGATATCTGCAATTGCCTGGTTATTGATACTATCGGCCTGCCATCGATCCCAATAGAACTTTTTGAGAACAAGGATTGCATCTGACTTGGTAAGGAGTTTAATATCCTCACGGTCTATGTCGCCATCTCCGTCTTTATCATAGCCTACCTGTCGCCATGTGGAAATAGTAACTCCCATATTGGTTGCTCCACCATGATCCCTAGGATCATCAACAAAGCCTCCCTCCCATTTAAATATTTTTGGAGCCAGCAGATTGATATCGGCCATGATTTATTCTTTAGGATTTATTTTGAAAATTGTATCCCTAACATACAGGAGGCCGAAAATTGTTGGCAGGAAAGCAATAAACTCGCCCCAGGCAATGATCTTATAAAAAACGAGTAAAAGGCTTATCAAGAGGAAAAATGCTCCCAGAAGTGATGTTCGCCAGTTATTGAATATTCGGGTCTTCATTTACTTAGGTTTAAAAAATCAATGTTTAGGATTATCACGTAAATAAATTTGAATCTCATCAATCTTCCGGAGAATTTCCTTGGTATCACCTTTTAAATCTGTACGAAGAGACTCAAGGTCCTTTCTATTGTCAGACTTATGTAAGATTAAATCCTGCTTCATATTGAATAACTCGACATTAATTTCAGCAAGGCGGATTTCAATATGAACCCAAATTGAAACAATGGCTACAAGAAAAGTTAGAAGACTTATAGCCTGAGGCATCGGCATGCCGAATATCTTCCATTCTTTCATCATAAAACCGATTATTCACCATAAAACGCCACTTCAACCATTTCAATAAAGGCAACCCAACGAATTATCGTTTCTTCTTCACCGGTGACTGTTATTGACAAAGCACCATGAGATGTATCGGCAGTAATAGCGGCATCCCAGGCAGAAACGCTTTCAGCAATAACAGTTTTTGTAACACTACCAATGATTACGGCAGAAGCAGATGTGGCATCCTTTTTAATTAACCCCTTAAACTCATAAGCTGCTCCGTGTGTATTATCATCCGTTGCTGCAACTACCATGATTCTGAATGCATTCATCTTATCATTTGCAAGAATGACATACCCTTCTTCTCCAACAAGGAGAACCGAAGGAGTGCTATCCTCAGTAGATTTTCTTGCAATGATATTTGTATACTGGGCTTCACCTAATTCCCCTGGATTATTGAAGCCTACTGATGCCTTGGCATGCTGGTAATCATTATAGGTTTTGGCATTACAACCTTCAGCATGAGAATAATCCCCTACACATTCATTTAAACTCCCTTCAGCATGAGAGGAAACACCTGAAACTATATTGCCATCACCTTCTGCATAGGCGGTTTCAGCCGAAATAACATGACTAGACCCATACGCAGTTGATTTATTACCACTTACAACATGAAGATCACCAAATGCGGAGCTATGATTTCCTGTAATTTCATTATGTTCACCAGAAACCAGACAAAACTGACCGCTAACTTCATTATGTGAACCGGCAGCGGCCATTGAATTTGCCCCTGAAACCTGGTTGTGTTCTCCGCCGGCAATGAATGAACCTGCCCCACTGGCCACCCTGCTTACAGATTCCCTGACAAACTGAAAATCCGTAGCATTGGCACCTCTCGCATTTCCAGCCAGGGCACCGGCTGATAATGTACCCTGAACAGCTTTAGAACATGTACTAAGATCCTGATCGCCGGTATTAGTTCCTGAAACAGCGGCTAATGCTATGGCATTGGAATGCGTATGATCATTTGCATTGGAATGCTTTTTTGAGATTGCATCATCATAATCGGCCTGGAGGCCAAGTATGGCTTTAACTGCAGGACCAGTGCTTGCCAGGAAATTTATAATACCCAGGCTATCAAGCCAGGTTCGTATAATCCCAGACCTTGGACGTTCAGGAGCTGACTCCTGCTTTGAAAAATCCCGATAATTTGTACTCCCACGGTTCTGCTGACCCATGAGAAAATATTTTGAGCTACCCATAATTTAAAGTTTAAGTCATTATGATATAAAGTTTTTCAAGCACACCAGTTGTGGCCTCACCTACATCCATGGAAAACTGAATCCAGGTAGTCAGGAGGTCAGCAACATTTAGAGTCATTGATGTGAAATCTTTGTCGAGGGTAATGGTAATAGGTGCATCATCCTCATTGACACAGGCATCAAAATTGAAACCATCCAAGCTCTGGTTCATCGATAAGACAATATCAGCATCCAGACCGGAATAGACGAACTGTATAGTCAATTTGGTAGCGCCATTTGGAACCTGGATATAAGGAGTGCCGGCATCCCCCGCTGAAACAGGGAGCGAACATTGAATCATTCTACGTGCGATTGCCATAATATTTGATTTTGAATTACGATTTAAGTTGTTGAGGTTATCCTGAACCCCGAGATTCTTTTTGAAACCGGGGCTGAATACAATGAATACTCCTGAGAAATCACATAATCCTGTAACAAAATCTGCTTTGAGACTGCTATTGATAAAACTTCTTTCATGGTATCACGCCGGTGATCTTTTGGAAGAAGAACTGCCGTAGAGATTTCAACCAAAGCAGATGAAAGAGATGGATCAGCACCAGGAGTATATTGAGCAGTTTCAAGGAGCTGCTGGTTTATCATGGCATACTTTACAAAAAAGGCAAGGCATGGTTTTATGTATGATGCAATCAGAGTAGAATAATCCCCAGGGCTTGCAACAACATCATCATACAAAGCTGAAGTCAGAACTGGCTTGATATATTTCAATTCTGCCGTCTGGATCACTTCATTCTTGATCATGGTTGGATCAAGCTCTGTAACATAAGCGATTGAGATTATTTCCGATGAGGATATTAATGCCATAACTGATATCAAAAAATCATATTTGCAAAGTATCTGAAGAAGGATAGATATTTTTAAGCTGGAGGACCAACAATTTCTGGACAGGATCATTCTTATCATAATCCAAGCCAGAATCCCGGCGGGCCTCCCATACATATTTCATTGGATTAATGCGACTGACAGGCGGTTCATTGATAAACTCGAAGTCTTTAAGATCAATTCCGCAATCACCCAGTGAAGTTTTCAAAGATTGAACAAAGATTTCCTGAACAGGATTAATGACTGTTGCCATTGCAATCTCATATTCGTTGAGAATACGGGATGTTTCAAAGCCCGACTTATCATCCGAGTAAGGTGTAAGAGTCCGGAACCAATTATGAATTGTGATGAGGGAGATTTCAGCCTGCTTATGAAGATCAGTCCAATTATCCTCCTTATCCCTATTGAAAGAGATGAATTTAGCTTCCTGGGAGCTTATACCGGGTCCAAGGTCAGACAGATACTGAATAATAATTTCATTCGCCCTGGGGCTTAATGCGCCTTTATATTGCTGAAACAAGGCATCCAGTTCATCAGCTTCCTGGTCGGAATTAACACCAGGAACAACAAGCAATCCGGGAGTAGCAAAAGAGGATTCCAACCTGGTCTGATTCCAGATATTTGTAAGACCGGAAATAATGACATTCCGTATACCGGCAAAATATGACGGTATACCGTAGTAATAAAACTCCGGCTCATAGTCCTTTATCTGAACAATCGAATGATAAAGACCATCAGAACCCTTGGAAAACTCAGGAAACAGAGAAACCACACGGAGATCCTTGTCGTTTTTACCCTTATACAAATCCCAGGCAGGATGAATCAAAGCATGTTTACCATCAACATGCAGCCTAACCCGGGTTCCATCCTGGTGATAGATGAACACGAAGGACCTTTTATGATTTGAAACCAGCTCATAATAGCAATTTCCAAAAGTGAGATAATCAAAAACCAGCTTTTTAATGGTATACCAGAAAGGCTCCTTATGATTATTCGGGAAATCAATGAACCTCTGGGTTAAAGGATCTGAAGACTGAATACCCTGACCCAGGATATAATTCGTCTTAGAATTTAAAATAGCACGATGAACTGGAACTTCCCTGGCCAGCTTTATCAACTGACGAGGAAGGAGGTTGTCGTCACCAAAAGGAACAAAATCCTGATAATTAACACGAAGATCAACATGATCAGTATCAAAAAGATTAAGGACCGGGGTGTAATTAAACTCAAAACACCTGGAAGTTTGAACCTTCTTAACCTGTTTAGCCATTGAAGCATATTTTTAGCCAATCAATTAATCACCAAAACCAGCAAGGACCATTAATTCCGGATGCAGATAGGCAGTCTGGGCCTTATACTGAACACGGTAACGCCTCATCTGCAGATCAGGATTGTACCAGGTTTCCACATCCTCAGAATCCATTAGACCATCGGTAGCGAAGATCAAATTCTTCTGAGTCGTGAGAACAGCCCTGTGAGGCTGAATACCATTCTGGTAACCGGCAATCCAGGTATCCCAATCAGGACGTATGAGCACAGGATAACCCTCATAGGTAGGTACATTGATGCCGTTAAGCATCATAGTCAAAGGCAGATCACCAGTTTTATTCTTAACCGTATGCATGAAATTCCGCCACAGAGAGCGAGTAACCAAAAAAACAAGAGGGAACTCAAAAATTTCAGGAAGAGCGGCATCAATCATAGCCTCCAAAGTCTCATCAGCCTCACCTGAAGCCAAAGCCCCTGCCTTCACAGCAGCAACAGTGCCAGAAGCTGCAAAAGAACCACCACTATCGGCAACAGCAGTAAATGAGAAAGTCTGACCTTTATACCTGCTGACAACCTTAATTTGGGCACCAGAAGGATTAGTCACAATCACACCATTAATCCCTGCACGAGCCTCAATTGTGGTTTTATGAGCTGCAAGCCAAGCGGCAACAGTAGCTGAAGCACTGGAAGCATAAGCCTGGGTATAAGCAATACCATTGATAGTGACTGTTATCAGTGTATCCGTAGCACCATAGGTATAGGTGAGGATTTTCTCACATTTCACAGCCGAAGTATCCGAAGAAACCGGGATATGCTGAGCAGATGGTATTGTGCCTGCATAAACATCACTGAAAAAATGAGTCATGAATCCAGTATAGCCGGAAAAATCATCATCAACAACTCCGGTAGGTATTGAAGAAGTCAGATTCTCTTGGACAGGATTAGCAAAAAACATCTGCCTTACCAGGTCCTGCTGGCCTGCCTGTGCAATGATCGGCAGCATAATTTTATTCCAGACATCAGGCTCCTTCATCTTCTCAACATCATCTTCACTATAGCCGGTAGCCAGGAGTTGTTCTATAATTGAACCCCAGAAAGCACGGGCATTCTGTTCAAACTCCATAGCCATAGGATGAACAGTGATCGACGGATGAGTAAGGACAAAAGCTCCGGCAGGAGTAAAACCTGCATTAACCTTTGGCTTTGTCAGGAAACTCGGACGGGAAATTTTGTTCAGCAATTCAGTTCCCTTGATATCAGACCGGACAGTAACAGCCCCACGGATATCCTCACCCATGAAGAAAGGGTTTACGAAAAACTCACTGATTGACTGCTTTGTAAAAGCAGGGCTAATCGAATGTGAAAAAATATTGGACATGGCACAAAAATTTACGTTTTACAATTGATCAAGACTTTTTGATTTTATCCTTCAAATGAGCGGGCATTTCTTTTAAAAGCTGCTTCCCAAAACTTTCCTCGGATGGTGAAACCTTAACCTTTGGATCAACACCCTCAACAACAGTAGGCCGAGCTTTAAGCTGATCCTGAAGAGAAGCAATCTCATCCCTGAGAGCTGAAAGCTGCTTCTGTTGTTCTGCTTCCAGAGTTGAAATTTGTTTCTGATAATCAGCCTCCAACTGTTCAACAGCCTGATTATAATTTTTAAGCGTTTCATCATTAACCCCTTCTGGCAGAGGATTGAACAGATTCCTTAGCTTTTGGAACAATTCCTTTTTCATGGTATTGTTATTTGAATAATATTTGAGCATAAACTCGATAATAGTATCAGGCTTTTTGGCAATAAGCCAGGCAATAGACGGATTCTCATCTAAAAACCTTGTAGCCTGGTAAGAGAATGAATCAACAGCAAACAACGAATTAGTAGCGGCAGGATCATCAACAAGATCAGTAGCCAGAAGATCATCAATACGGGTTGCTGGATACTCTTCATTAGTCAATGAAGGCTCACCAGGTACAAAAGCAATAGATGCCCCGAACATATCCGGGTTATTCTTTGCCATTTTAACGATATAATCAAAGAGATTTCCCGAAGGAGATTCCTTACAAACATCATCAAGATGAAGATCTCCAAAAACCTTTTCACCCTCAACATGGAAATTCTTGAACCTGCCGATATATGTTCCAAAGGAAGAGCTGCACATATTAGGATGCCCAAAACGTGCCTTTACTCCTGCCTCCTTTGAATTACCCAACTGGGCAATCTGGGAAAGAGTTACAGAATCAATTTGTTCAAAGTAAGATTTGACCTTTCCAGCCTGTGCAACAACAACCTTTTTCAGAATACCGGCACCCTCATCTATTTGAGAGAAAGAGAATGCAACAGCAGGAGTCGAGAAAGATTTCATAGTCAGATTTTATAACAGATACAAAACTAATATTACTTAAAGTAATACTTTAGTAAATATTGGCAAAAACACTATATTACAGTTGTATATACATTGGAATATTATTAAATTTGTAAAAAATGGCTAAATGAGCGAAGACACATTAAAAATCATCCAAGACCTCCGGGAAAAATTTGGGATGGATGTTGAAAATCTCATCAGAAAAGGGATACTTCCAACGAATGCGGCAAAGAAATGGCTGGTCAAAGAACTTTACTTTGAATACGCAAAACAGGGAAAGACATTTACCAAAGAAGGGAGAACCTATACCGACATCAAACTCGAACTAAGCGAAGAATACGGAATCAGCATAAGCAGTATTGAGAAGCTGGTATACAGGGAACATTAATCATCAAAAAGCAACAATAACACCTTAAAATAAGGTCAAATTAGGAAATATGGAAGTCAGGAACGAAAAAGGGCAATATGCCAAAGGACATCAAGGCAAACCCAAAGGTGCAAGGAATAAAATTACCAGCGAGCAGAAAGAAAGAGTGGAAAAAGTCCTCTCCCTCCTCGATGAAACCCTGGAAGAAGACATTGAGAAAATGAGGTCCAAGGAAAGAGTTGAACTATGGGCCAGCCTGCAGGAATTTATCAGGCCAAAGCTCCAGAGGATGAATGTCGATATTGCACCACAGGAAGACAAGATCACCAAGATAACCTTTGAAGTCATCAAGGGGAACTAATACCCTGGTATACATTTCAACTGAAATTTTCACCGGCCAATGGAGAAAAATGTAAAAGTGTCAGTGGTATTTGAGAAAAACTACAATGCCAGGACAAAAATCATCGTCAACCAGGGAGGAAGCAGGTCAGGCAAGACATTTTCAATCCTTCAACTGTTAGCCTTAGTCAAAGCCTTTGAAGGCACAGACATGGTATTTTCCATCGTCAGGAAGACCATGCCGGCATTAAAAGCCTCCGCAATGAGGGATTTCTTCGAGATTCTGAAAGCAAATGACCTGTACGATGAAAGGAATCACAACAAAACTGAGAACACCTACCTGTTAAACGGAAACCTCTTTGAGTTCATGAGCCTGGACCAGCCACAGAAAAAACGTGGTGCAAAAAGAACCTATCTATTTATCAACGAAGCAAACGAACTCAACCTTGAAGACTGGATTCAGCTTTCCCTTAGAACTGAAAAGCAGATATACCTGGACTTCAACCCTTCCATGGATGAACACTGGATTTATGACATACTCATCCCCCGTCAGGACTGCACCTTTATCCATTCAACATACCTTGACAATTTAAAATTCCTCCCGGAAGAAATGGTCAGGGAAATTGAAAACCTGAAATCCGTGGACCAGAATTATTGGAGGATATACGGATTAGGCGAAATAGGCCAAATAAAAGGCCTGGTATTCACAAACTGGGAAGTAGTGGATGAATACCCGTTGGAATGCAAATGGACTTCCTACGGCCTTGATTTTGGCTTCTCAAATGATCCTACTGCCCTGATAAAGGTTGGATATTCCGGAGGAGACCTATATTTGGATGAGATGATCTATTCCCGGGGCCTAACCAATCAGGATATAGGGAAATGGATGAACCAGATTGGTATTACAAAAGCCGATGAGATCATTGCCGACAACCAACCCAAATGCATTTATGAAATCAGGCTGGAGGGATTCAATATCAAACCTACTTTCAAGGGCCAGGATAGTATCATCACCGGAATTGATATCATGAAAAGACAAAAGTTCAAGGTAACTAAACGGTCAGTGAACCTGATCAGGGAGCTTAAAAACTACAAATGGAAGGAGGATGCTGCCGGGAATGCTTTAAATGTTCCGGTGGACAGGTTTAACCATGGGATTGATGCAGTGAGATATGTAGTGATGAATAGAAACCTTGCTTACGCCCGCAAAAGCAGGGCTAAAGTATTCCATTAAGGCTGTTCTTTAAAAGGAGAATTTAACGAAGGAAGGACCTTGCATTCCTATTTACCGATTTCTTGCATTCTTATTTGCCGAAAACTCGCATTGTTATTACCATTGACATGCTTCCGGCCTGAACCAAACTGCAACCACTTCCTAAAGTAAACTGATGCCACATTTCAGGTGAAATTACGTAGACATAAAAAAGGACGTCGATGAGAACCCCATTATGCCTGCATTTGTAAGTAGTGGCAGAAAACTACACAACTCTACCGGTTGAAAAACTGTAATTGGTACGCATGGGAAAGGCGAAGCCTTGAACCATGGGTACCTTTAAATGAAATGATACCGGAATAAATTTTCATGCCAACCGGTACCGTAGGCAGGGATGGTACCGGAATATTCAAGTTAACTGGTGCACACCCTGCCGAAGGTAGGGGTTGGTGATGGTGCAGGCTTGCTAAACCGGCTGGAATCCAGGGATTAGATAGAGCCGAAGGTCTCTCTTACTACTCGTCCAACATAAGGCAGTGCATTTGCCAGTGTTTGAATCCGGGGGTATGCTGGGATAGTACGTTAAGCAATACCGGTATTTACCGATATAAAATAAGCGGGTGGCGAGGAGTTTGTGCGACAGCATTTGTTGCTGTTGCACAAGCCCGAAGTCCCCGCTGGTGATGGAGTGGAAGGCTTTTAGTGGTAGCGAAGTGAACATCCGCAGGCGAAGCCAAGGTTGTGAAACGCAGCGAACACTTAAAGCCTGTAACGACAATTTGGTATTGGCAGGTATTGCTTGGCGTACATTTAACGAGGCAAAAATGCTCTGCCGTTATACTTGTACTTCAAACTCAATCCACTTGTCCAACGAAAGGCTGGATGAGCACCCTCCAAAACCTCTCGTCCAGCTAACGGGGATATTTAACATAATGTGATTATAGGACTGACGCAGGTAGAAACCAATGCCGTTAAATGAAAAGGCAAACGCTGTGGGCAGGGATTCATAAAATTAAAGGGGATGGGCTTCAGCCCATTGCGGTTGCCGTACATTTGACGGCGTTGCTAAAAGCAGGGATTGGCCAGCAGCGGCAGTACTATAATATCATGTTATGTTAATATAGACCCGTACTCGTTGTACTCAGGGTAGGAAAATGCTGGTTGCCTGGACTGCTGAATATCAGGGAAACGATTATGAGCAAGACAAATAAACAATTAATACACCGGGTGCGAGGAACGAGCACTGGGTGTATACCTTATTGAAGGAGCCGGAGCAACGGCTAAGCCTGAAGGAGTGACAAGGTGAAGCCATGAGGAGCTTGCGACGAATAGAGCGGAACCTGGAATGACTGAATGGATTAGCGGTTGCGAAGGATGTACTCTGCCTTAACAGTTTTACAGCTAAAAGCGGATTTTTCATAAGTGACTTTGCGGAAATTTCGAGTTTAATAAAAGTGGGATGGGTTTTTACAAGCTTTTTACTTACTTATAAAAAGTTGCCCAAACCTTGCAAAGTGAATGGGATTCTTTTTATTATGCATTTTTCTTTGACCAGGATTTGAAAGAAAAAACCAATCCATTAAATTTTAGTGAACCGTGTTGGTGCTTCTGCCAATTCAATTATTCTTCCGATTTCGGCAATAGGATCAACAATAATAGTACGGGAGTTTACAGGCTAACCTATCTAAGATTAAAGTAGCATTAAAAAGAATGATGAAACAAATTGTCTTGAAAGGAATAAAATTGCCTCTTAAAAAATTGGGATTCTGTGTCGGTTTGTAGCAGTTTTTGGAGATTATGTTTTATTTTACGTTGAATTAATTTATAAATGTTACTCATAGTCTTTGATTTATAGTCAACAAGTATTGACTTTTGTGTCATGGATGTAAAACTTAAAATTGGTCAAAGAATAAAGAACCTTCGTGAGAAATCAAGTATATCTCAGAAGGATTTGGCTTATGCTGCTGATTTGGACAGGAGTTACATCGCAAGTATTGAAAACGGACAGCGTAATGTATCAATTGTCAATATTGAAAAAATTGCAACTGCCTTAAATGTAACCCTTAAAGATTTTTTTAACGATGCCGAATTTGATAACTATTCAAGAGGCAGTAAATAATTTCAAAGCTCTAATTGAGGGTTCAATTCTGCAAGGTGGAATTGAAGCCAAAGAAGCAATGATAAGATCTTCTAAGCCGATAAACTGTATACACGAAGCTGTAAAATCTGCTTTGATAAATAGTGGTGTTGAACGCCATCGTGTTTATCCACCTCTTGGTTACAGTTTTCCCGAAATGAAACTTGCAGGATTTCTAAAACACAAACATCAGGATGTTTGTGTTGCTCCAAAAGGAAGGACACCAGTGCATGAAATTATGCAAGAAGGACTGCTCCAAGAAGAAGCTGACCACTACGGAAAAGAATACACAGAAAGAGTTTTATCAATAAATATAAGAAGTCAAATGAGCAGTTTGGCGAAAAACTTTGATACACTTTATGAACGGACGATTGCAGAAGCACAAAACCTCCATGTAAGATGTCAAAAAATGGTTTTAGGTGAAGTGTATATGATCGCCGTTAAAGAGTACAATCCAGTTGCAATGAAAAACAAGAACATTGAATTCATTGATAGAGTCGGTGCAGTTCAAAAATACATCAAGTCATTCCAGGCAATAAACGGCAGAGCAGATTTTACAAAACAAGATTATAAGTATGAAAAAGTTTGTTTACTCATTGTTGATTTTGGTCAAACACCTGCAAAGATATACAGTACAAACGAAGAGCTGATTGCAGATGGTTTGATGCCTACCAATTCGCAAGCAAATATTGTTGAATTAAATTGGGATTCCTTTACACCTTCAATTATTTCAACCTACGAATCAAGGTTCGGAAATTAGTTTTTATCAAATGACAAATATAATAAACAATCATAGTGGGATACCCTTTCCTCAAATCAGCATCCAGGATGCAGTAAATCAGATTAAACTGAATTATGAAACTGCAATTACAAATGGAACCAAAGCAAGCACCATTAGAACCAGCACTCTGATAAAATGTGTGCATAATGCAGTAAAAACGATTTTTTTCAATAGGAATATTCATCCAAGTTTAATCAACCCATCTAAAAAGTATCTCCAACGAGTAATAAATCCGCCTGTAAAGCAACAAAATCGACAACGAAATCTTGCTGATCAGGAACTGCAAATAGCAGGCTTTCTTAAAACTAAAAAGCAGGACATTTCAATAATCACAAACAACAATCATATTGCACCTCAAATTTTGAATTTGAATTCAATGATGAAAGGTTACAATGATGTGTTTGGGACTGTTTTTACTGAGTCAATTCTTAGTGTGAATGTACGTAGTCAGCTAAGTAGCATTGGAAAAAATTTTGATACATTGTATGAAAGAACCTTTGCTGAATCATTGAATTTACATTTGAGATGCCCAAACATGGTTTTAGGTGAGGTGTATTTAATTCCTACTAAAGAATATGATGATGACGCTTCAAAACTTAGAAATGTAGCTTTTAGAACAATTGATGTAGGCAAATATATTGAGGCGTTTCAAGCAATAAATGGGAGAGCAGATCAAAATGATGATAAGTATAAATATGAAAGGTGTTGTTTGCTTATCGTGGATTTTGATAGAGCTGTTCCCAAAATATATAATACAAGTGCAGAGCTAAAACAAGATGGATTTTTGCATCCAACATCAACCGTTTCAATGGTAGGTCTGGATTTCGTAAATTTTGTAACAGACATTTTACATGTTTATTCAACAAGATTCCCTGCCAATACATTTATCTGATACTTTTCAATCAGAAATTCATCAATCTCTAACGGGTCATTTAAATTTCTAATGATTTCAATTTCGGTTTCTGTCAAAATGGGAATAGTAAATTTTTCAATGAAATTTTTTTGATAACAGGGATAACCGCCTTCAATCGCCACACTCGTCTTACTTACGTAATAGTCCATTAAGTAAGAGTTCAAGATTTTCTGAACAACATCAATGTTTTCAATTTTCGTTATTGGATTGATTAAATCATTGAACATTCCATTGCTCTCTTGGTCATGAAAAAAAAGTCCGTATCCATTTGTAAAAAAACCATTTTCTTCCTCGACTATTAAAAACCTTGGATGCTGACTGAAAGTTGGGTTTAAAATTTTCTTACCTGTTCTTGTAAGACCCTGTGTCCTCCCCCAGACAAAGAAAGGTTGATATTTTACTTTGCCTTTGTCTCTGGCTATAAGATTTTCTTTCACCGAAAGAAAATAAGCATAGCATTTCGGAAATTTCTTTTTGAAATCGTTTTCAGGAATTGCGGTAGCAATTCCATTTTTGATATTGTAGGGACAAATTATTTTTCGTGTATTTTGCTCTGAATCTTCTTGTGTTTTAAAATCGGAAATTTTATAGACAGGTTTCACTATTTCTGGTTCTATTTCAAAAGTTCCGTGATCTGTGATCTTGAAGTAGTAACCTTTTTTCATATTCTTCCCGTCAATAAAAAATATTTCGTCTTTCAAGGTTGCTATGCCGACACAAATATCAAACAGTTTGCCGATTGGAATGCCAATCGTTTCAATTATTTTGATGTTTTTTTGTTCGTCTGTTTTTAGTAGTCTCCACTTTTTGACATTCAAATTTTCCACGTAGTTCAGTGAACCATTTGCATTTGTTAAAAATGTTTCAGGTGTTTGCTGTTCACTAATTCTGTCGTATGTGATAGCTTCGTTATGTTGTTTGTTTAAAAAAGTAATCGCTGTATATGTCTGTGCATCAAAAACTTTTTTGTGGCTGAAGTCAATGATTCGTCGTACACACTTTTGGTGCTGAAAATATTTTCGTAATGACTCCCCTGATAAAGATGTGAAATAGTTGTTCGGTGTGATGTAGCCAAGTTTCCCATTTGTTTTCAGCAACTTGAATCCCAGTTCGAAAAATGCAAAGTAGAGATTGAATGTTCCGCCTTCTACTGTTGTCCAGTGTTTGGCTAAATAGTCACGGTTGCTGTCTGTAAGGTCTTGAAACTTTACATAAGGTGGATTTCCTACGATATTGTCAAAACTACTTTTCCAATTTGCTTTTAAACTGTCTTGATGATACAAGTTGAAATCAGCGTCCAGTAACTGTTCACCGTTTTGCAATGCATAAATTGTCAAAATAAGTTTTGTTCTGTGTATATTGTAGTCTAGGATATCTGAACCGAAAATATTTTCCTTTACAATTTTTCGAATTGGTTTATTGAAGTTCCGTTTGTAATAGTCTGTCAAGCCTACTAAAAAGGCACCACACCCACAACTTGGATCAAGGTTGGTGTCGTTTTTTTTGGGTTGAATTTCATTGATGATAAAATCAATGATATAGTCAGGGGTAAAAAATGCTCCGTTGAATTTCCTATCGCCAACTGGAATTATTAACTCCAAATGATTTTCAAGTTCCTTGATATTACAAATACTTAAAGAAGAAGTTTCAAAGTAAAGTTGAGGGTTTTGTTCAAAACCTTTAAAATAGCTTGTCAGAATTGGGCTTTTATTGAAATTTATTTTGTTGTTAGTCAAGTAGGCGAAAATCAAATGCTGCTCAAGACTTATCAGGTCATGAGTTTGAATTAGCTGGTTTAATATCCCTTTCTTAACCATTTTACGTGTCGACTTTAAGTAACAAAAGTAAGCAATAAATTTATTTTTTCAATAGAAATTTGAAAAAACTTTTCACCATCATGGATAATGACAATTGTCTCAAAATATTCTTCTATCCCCTACTTTTGCACTTACAACCCCTTAAATCTAAAGTATGTAAAAAAAACGATGTCCCTGGGCCAAAAAGGCTTTAAAGTACCCTCATCAGAAAAAGATTCAACCGGTCATCCCCAACAATTATGTGATCAAGGACTGCCACATCGAGCGGCAAGTCTCAATCTTTGATCTTCTTGCGTATCTTATTGTCGGCTTCGCTTAATATATAAGTGCCATAAAAATGATTATTTTCCAAAATGACTCTAATTGGTAGAATTTCAATCGATTACTCAAAGGAGATAAAAAAAACATGGAATTATGCTATGACTAGCTTAACTCTCCATTCAATATTTTCCTGGCAATATATTTAGTATGTGCTGGAAAATCCCTGGAAAGCATCCAATCCAACATCCCCAGGTTATCTTTAACTTTCTGACCACTATTTTTACCAAAAGTAAAAATGATATCGCCATCATCATCTCTGGAAAATTTACCAGCATAATCAATTACTGAGTTACCCTGGAGCGCCAAATCATGCAAAGTATCTGGATCGGGAGATAAATCAGGATATTTTGCAAGTTGACCAGCAAGGACGGATATTGTCGCTTCAGCATCACCTTGCGCTGCATGAGCTTCTTCATGGACCTCTCCAGTATAGTATTTTACCGCATCAGAAAGAGTCCTAGGTTCCATTACTCGCCAGATTGCCATGCAGTCAATGAATTTGGCACCCTCAAATGGGATCTGCTTAACTCCATTTCTAAGAAGTTCTTCAACAAGTAATGGGATGTCAAACCTGATTAAGTTATATCCTGCCAGGTCACATCCCGAAAAGAACTCAACTATTTCACTTACCTTGGTTGAGAACGAGGGTTCATTTGCTACCATCTCATCCGTGATACCATGTACAGTTGTTGCTTCTGGGGGTATAGGTATACCGGGATTGAACCGTTGAATAAAGGTCTCTCTTGACTTGTCGAGAAAGATTTTAATGGCGCAAAGTTCAATTATACGATCCTGGACAATGTTTACCCCTGTTGTCTCTGTATCGAAGAATACCAGGGGGCGTTTTAAATTTAGATTTGATAAGTCCATAGTGAAAATTTAATTGGTTACTACGCTATTTTACTCTTTTCTTGATGCCAGGATTCAACTGATACCGATGGAGTTGATCCTATGCACTTTAATGCTTCTTCCTGAATGACCCTGGCAACATATCCCTGCTCTCCAAATGGGCATACGATGGAATCATGTATTGTAAACATGGGCATACCCGGACACTCTTTTCCAATCCTCTTTGCGACATAATCCAACATGAGCTTTGATTCCATCCGTTGAAGTAGGATGGCAAGGTTCGCCTGCCCATGCCTTTTGATTGACTTGAAGACATCATAAACAGTTGGATAAAGATCACTGAACATTTCCTTTGGCCAGGCTTCTCGCTGGTGGAAAAACTGATTAGCTGAGAAGAACACTGTAAAGATCATCTTCTTTATTTCTTTCCGGTTGGATATAATATAACCATGTGTACTTTTTATCTCTTCAGCGATGTATTCATACAGGGACCCATCCAAGACTTTATCTGTATAGGACCTGATATCACCTTTCCCTTTACCATCAAGGGATAGCTCATTTTTTACTATCATAATGATAGAATCCAATTCCTCTGAGGTGAGGAAGATATC
This sequence comes from uncultured Bacteroidales bacterium, assembly GCA_903877385.1. Lineage (GTDB taxonomy): Bacteria > Bacteroidota > Bacteroidia > Bacteroidales > FEN-979 > CAIRDP01. Next base: position 145,068 of record CAIRDP010000063.1, on the reverse strand, counting down.
CTGAGTGTACTTAGGGTAAATATCCTTAATATTGAAGAGAAAGGAGCCTATTTTCGGTTTTTCGTAAAAACGAGAGTCCAAAAGAAGGGTACTAATCCACGGTTGTGAATTTTTTATATCAACCGATACAAGACCGGCCCCTCCATAGGTGATAAAGTTCCGCAATCCACTTTTCGAGTTCGTCAGATTGGTGTGCAGCCGGTTTACCGTGCCGTCAACATGAAAGTAAAAATCATGCTCTTTAAATTTTTCGGCATTCAACATGGAGGCATTATACTTACCATCCGGATTCTCATCCTCCAGCATGATATTCATCTCATATTCTTGATAGAGATAATCGGTTGCAGAGCTATAATCGATATTAAGATCAGGATTGAACCACTTGGCCAGGTAAGGATATTTTTTTTCGGAATCTGCCCGATGATGTACGTTGCAAAGAATGCTCTTGATTAGAGTATATTTTTCGATTTCAACTCCTTTATTGACTACTCTATGCTCTTTCGTGAAGCGATACTCTTTGGACTTTTCCCCAGGAAGATACTGGTTATCGGTTTCCAGAATTTTGTTCTCGATCAGGTAATCAAGGTACTTGTCATAATCCCTTATCCTCGATTGCAGTGTATGGGCATGTATTGGAACCCATCCATTTGCATCCAGCAAATCTTTATTACGTGATGGGATTTCAGTAATAAGATTCAGGATATATATAAAATTATCCCGATAATACTTAAATGCCGGCGGCTTTTCAGATAATAGTTCATCGATATCCAGACTTTCTGGAATGTACTGTTTCATACAACAAACTTAGATTGTCAATCAGTGAGTTACCCTAAGCGACGTTCTTTCTGTTATCCTGAAAGACGCGATCCACAGACTCAGCAGAATAATATATCGTCCCACCAATCTTCGTATACTCCAAAGTTCCATTCACTCGTAAATTTTGTAGCGTCCCGGCAGAACATCCAAGCAATTCCCGGACATCAGCAGACTTCAACCACTTCTTTATCTCGGGTTTTACCCCAGCAATCGTCCGGATTTCCTTAATCAAGGTTTGCTTTAAGTCATCCAGATCATTTTTCGTCACTAATTCCACATTCATTTCATCTTAGTTTATATAGTTTAACCTAATTTAATTCTCAATAAAATTGCAGACAGTCAATAATATACAAATTTACAACGGATTATCACTCATTTAAAATATTATTATTAACAGAAAAACGAATGGAACTGTTAAATCGCTGAAAACGTGACAATTAGAATTTAATAATTGCTAAAATGTTGATATTCAATACAATGACATGCCTTATCAATGACCAACCAGTCGCTCTTTCTCTATTACATACCTACAACTTTAGAACTCTTAGATGGCTGTTTATTTGCCATACGTTCCTTTAACACCTTCATATCATCACTGACCTTACGATCTACCACCTTACTATATATCTGTGTTGTCTTTATTGAAGTATGGCCAAGCATCTTACTCACCGTTTCAATAGGAACACCGTTTGTAAGTGTTACCGTCGTAGCAAACGTATGACGGGCAGTATGAAAGGTAAGCTCCTTATCAATTTTGCAGATATCAGCTAATTCCTTCAGGTAAGCATTTATCTTTTGGTTGGAATAAACCGGCAGGAGCCTTCCCTTACTCACATTCACCTGGTAATTCTTATACTTCTCTATAATACCTAATGGTATCGGTAATAATGGTATCGGAGCACGATTTCCCGTCTTGGTACGATTATAAACTATCCATTTACCACCATCAATACCTATTGAGATGTCTCCAGGGGTCATTTTTTCAATATCAGAAAACGGCAAACCGGTGAAACAAGAGAAAACATACATATCTCTAACTATGGAAAGGCGGTTAATCTCAATCTCTTTGTTTTGCATCTTATCCAACTCATCTTCCGTTAAGAAATCTCGTTCTGGGTCTTTATACGGGCAACGGAAAGAAGTAAAAGGATCTTTATCCAACCATCCATTATATATACTATAATGTATGATCTTTTTCAGAAAGGAAATCGACTTTGAAACGGTGTTCTGGACATTACTGAGCTCTGACCTGAGGTAAAGATCATAGTTAGTGATGAACTGATAGTCCAATTCATCAAGAAATACATCAGACCTTTTAAACTGGAACCGGATAAAACCTTCTACCTTGTTACATGTTGCTGTATACTTGGTAAGAGTCCCTTTTGCATAACCCTGACCGACCTTAGCAGCAAGCTGCTTGTTATACAATTTGAATACTTCCACCAATGAGTGACGGTTTATCATCTTCCCTAAAAAGTGATTCCGAATGATTTCTGCCGTGATGGTTTTACCTGTTGTTTCAAGCTGCGTGAATATTTTAAGAACATGTGACCTTTTATTATCAAGGCTGGTATTGATGGTCCTCGCATCCTCTTTTGTTCCTTTGATGCATCCATGCTGGGAATCCCACCTTTCTGCTTCAATAAACTGATGAGTTGCCAGGTCCACCCTCCTGCCATTTACTGTAATCCTCATGTAAATTGGTGCCTTCTCATTTTCAGGGACTTTGCTTCTCCTGAGGTAAAAAAGAATAGACAAAGAATTTTTCATATTACATCGATCTTAATATGTGAAATCGTCATAAAAGTACATAAAATAGATGGAATTTCCAAACTTTTCACATGATATATCTAATTAATTATTAACAAAATACATCAAAATTCGGTGCACTTTCATGGAGTCGCAAAAGTGCACCGAAAAGTGCACCTTTTATTTGATTTTCTTTGAATAATTTGGGGTATGGTAGAAAAAGAAAAACCGCCTAAAACATTGATTTTAAGCGGTTTTGTTGTATTTTGTTACAACTTCTGCGGAGAGACAGGGATTCGAACCCTGGGACCCCCTTACGAGGGTCAACGGTTTTCGAGACCGCCCCATTCGACCGCTCTGGCATCTCTCCGGTAAAATGAGGCTGCAAAAATAGGAAATAATTTGAGTTATTTTAGCCTGCCCTTCATCGCTGAAGCTTAAATAAATTGTCTATAATACCTAAGATCTCCCTTCTCTCAAATGGTTTTGTAATGAATTCGTTGAATCCTGACTTCAGGAATTTGTCTTTTTCTTCCCTTCCTGCAATGCCGGTTACAGCAACTATAGGTAGGGTTTCATGACCTGGTTGTTTCCTGATTTCAAGCATGGCCTGGGTTCCGTCCATGCCCGGTCCAAGGTTGATATCCATGAAGATTGCATCGATCTTTTCACGTTTTGTAAGTTCAATTGCGGCTTTCCCCGTTTGTGAAAAAAACACATGACAGTATTTCTTAATATGATGACGCAGAAGGTTGCTGTTGACCATGTTATCTTCAACAATGAGAATATTCGGAAGTTTCTTCCCTCCCGACCTGGGTTTTTTCCTGGCAGAGGGCCGGGTCAACTGTGCAGGCGCTTCAGCAGGTTCTTCCTGCTCAGTTATATTTAATTCTGCTTCAGAACATGGCAGTGAATAACCATAAATAACATTTCTTTCAAGCAACTTCATCAGTTTTTGAGCTGAGACCTGAATCTGCCCGGCCTTCCACTTCATTTCGGGATCAGTGATATCTTCAAGGAGTAAGCTTGTGAAACCAAGGATACCGTTCATGGGTGAACGAAGGTCGTGGTCAAGCCTTGACCAGCAAATCCCTGACTCCCCGCTGCCATCTTCTCCCTTGTCATCAGCTGCTGTGATCTCATCAATCATGACGCGGATTAATTCCGATACAGACTTCATATCCTTCTTACCATTGACTGCTTCAAGAAAAGTGAACACCGCCTGGATTATTTTCATATTTCTGGCCTTCTTCATTTTATATTATTGCTTAAAGGTTATTAACGAAAAAAAAGTCTGCGTAGTTTCCTGAATCTGAGAATAAACATAATATTTTTTTTTAACCCTTAGTCCAGTGCAAATTACACAATGGTTTGATATAGTTCAAACAGAATTTAAGGTTTGCTTAGAGAAATTCGATTAATTTTGCAAAAAACATTTACTGAATGAAAAAGCTACTTGTATCTCTGATGATTACGCTCCCGGTGTTGGCGATGCTCTTCACCATTTCGTGTAATAACATTAAGAAAACACAGAGTTCCGAAGCAAAGGTGCTTGCCTTCGATATATCGGGCATCGATTCAACGAAACAGCCTTGCACTGATTTCGATGGTTTTGCAAACGGGAACTGGAAAAAACACAACCCTATTCCTTCAACCGAAGGTGCATGGGGATCATTTGAAGTCCTGGATAAAGAGAACCGGGAAGTTAAGATCAAAGGAATTATCAATGAACTGCTCAAGCAGGAAAATCCTGCAAAAGGAAGCGAAGCCCAGCTGATTACGGGGTATTACCGCTCCTATCTTGACACTGTAACCATTGCCAAACGAGGCATCACTCCTATTGTTCCACTGACCGACAAGGTCCTTGCTGCAAAAAACGTTTCGGAACTTATTGCACTTGCAGGAGAACTGGCGCAAATCAACATTTCGGGACCTTTCGGAGTGTATGTTAATGCAGATGACCGTAACAGTTCCATGAATGCTATATTTATGGGACAAGGCGGACTGTCAATGCACGACCGCAACTATTATGAGAATAAGGATTCAGCCATGATCAAGATCAGGGCCGAGTTTGTGAAGCATGTCGACAAGATGTTTTCCATGGCAGGATGGAATGTGAGCTCGCCTGGGCAGACCATACTTGATTTCGAAACCAAGCTTGCCCTTATACAGCTTAAGAATTTCGAGATGCGCGATCCTGTTAAAATCTATAATAAGATCCCTTTCTCGGAACTTCAGAAACTGGCTCCTGCCATCAACTGGGCCGATTATTATAAAAATTACGGTTTACATACTGATACCGTAATCGTCCAGGATAAAAACTACTTGAAAAACCTTGGCCTGCTAATCAAGGCAACACCGCTTGAAGTCCTGAAGACCTATTTCCGCTGGCAGGTTCTTTTAACCTATTCGGGATTATTGCCCACCCAGTTCAATAAAGAATCATTTCATTTCTTCAGCACGATTATGTATGGCGTAAAAGCTCAGCGTCCCCGTGAAGAACGTGCCATCATGAGTGTTAACCGCAGGCTGGGCATGCCCCTGGGCAAACTTTACGTGGCAAAATACTTCCCTGAATCATCCAAGAAGAAAGTTGTTGAAATGATAGAAAATGTACGTTCGGTTTATCGCGATCGTATCGATAAATTAAGCTGGATGAGCGCTCCCACTAAGGAAAAAGCAAAAAAGAAACTGGCTGCTTTTACCTGGAAGATAGGTTATCCCGACACATGGAAGGATTATTCGAGCATTGACATCCAAAATGACAAACTGGTTGAGAACAGTATGAATATCGCTTTATGGGAACATCACGACATGATCTCCAAAGCAGGGAAACCGGTTGATAAAAAGGAATGGGATATGACCCCTCAAACGATCAATGCATACAACAATCCCACTAATAACGAAATCGTATTCCCTGCAGCCATCCTGCAGCCCCCGTTTTTCAACCCCGATGCCGATGATGCCATCAACTATGGCGCCATCATAGGGGTTATTGGCCACGAGATGACTCACGGCTTCGACGACCAGGGAGCACAGTACGACGGGAACGGGAACCTGAGTAACTGGTGGACCCCTGAAGATTCCAAGAATTTCATCGCCCTCGGTAAGAAACTCGAAGATTATTTCAGTTCCATCGAAGTAACCAAGGGTTTCAAGATCAATGGCAAACTTACCCTGGGTGAAAACATCGCCGACCTTGGCGGATTGACCCTGGGTTATTATGCTCTTGAAAAGTCACTGGCCGGTAAAAAAACACCTGAGAAGATCGACGGGTTTACTTACCAGCAGCGTTTTTTCCTCGGATGGGCCCAGGTGTGGCGTGAGAATATGACCAATGAGAGCCTGATCAACCAGGTGCAAACCAACGAGCATTCCCCTGCCCGCTGGAGGATCAATGCCACGGTCCCTCTGATGAAAGAATTTTCGGAGGCTTTCGGATGTAAAGGTACCGTTGCAGATACCCTCAAGATCGTGATCTGGTAGGACTCTCGCATTCCCACCCTGCCCTGGAGGTTTCATTATTATAAACCCGGCCACGGGCAAAGAAAAAGCCCTGTATTTAATTGTTTATCAATTGAATACAGGGCTTTCTGCGGAGAGAGAGGGATTCGAACCCCCGGAGGCTTGCACCTCAACGGTTTTCAAGACCGCCGCAATCGACCGCTCTGCCATCTCTCCGGGGGCAAAATTAAACTATTTTTCTGAACCGGCAAAAGCAGCTTACACATTGCGACAACCTCCGCTTGGCTTTCATTCTGCGGGATTCATCGAATTTTCTTGCAAAACCAGCCGGTAATTGGTAAATTTGCATAAGTTAGTTGTGATTGACATCACAAAAATTCTTTTTAAGCGTTTACATTTTCATAAACCAGGTAATATGAAGAAAACTTCTTTTTTTTTGATCCTTTCCGCTTTTATACTGTCTGGGTCATCCGTCTCGGCTAAAAACCTCTGGGCATATCTCACCTACGCTACGTTCAACTCACCCGAAGGACCCTATGTTGAGACCTATCTGAGTATCGCAGGGAACAGCGTAAAATGGATCAAACAGGATGACGGTAAATACAAAGCCACCGTTAACGTCCTCATGACATTTAAAGATAAAAATGACATCAAGGCCTATAAAAAATATGAGCTGAACAGCAATGAGATCGCCGATACAATCAATCTGAATTTTCAGTTCATCGATCAGCAAAGGTTCCAGGTTGCCAACGGGACCTATAACTTCGAGATACAGCTTACCGACAAGAACAAGAGTGCCCAGGCCATGCCTTACACCCAGGTTATCGGAATTGATTTTCCCGCCGACAAACCATCCATGTCGGGTGTTGAGATGATCAAAAGCTATGCCAGGGCCGATAAACCGACCGAACTGTCGAAGAGCGGCTACAACCTCATTCCCAACATCTATAATTTCTACACCGGGCCAGAGGCAAAACTTGGCTTTTACACTGAAATGTACAGCCTTGATAAAGTAATTCCTAAAGGCCAGATGTTCCTTGTTTCGTATTACATCGAATGTTTTGAAAACAACCTGAAACTTAACGAATTCGCCAAGTCCAGGAAAGAAACCCCCAAACCAGTGAATGTACTGCTGGCCGATATCAATATCAGGGACCTTGCCACCGGCAACTACAATCTCGTAATCGAAGCCAGGAATTCAAACAATGAAGTCATTTTATCTAAAAAGGTGTTCTTCCAGAGGACTAATCCGAATGCCGCGTTTTCACTCACTCAGATTGCTTCCACCGAAATTAAGGGAACATTTGCCGAAAAGATCACCAATGCCGATTCCCTAAAGGAGTTCATCCGCAGCACGTATCCGGTTTCTACAGGGTATGAAAAGGATTTCATCCGTTTCCAGCTAAAAAAATCTGATCTTCCCACCCTGCAAAGATATTTCTATGTATTCTGGTACCAGAGAAGTTCAACAGAACCTGAGAAAGCATGGCTGGGTTACAATATGCAGGTTAAAATTACCCAGGCAAACTTCGCCACCAAGATCAAGAAAGGATATGAAACTGACAGGGGACGTGTATTCCTTCAATACGGCCCTCCCAACGCCAGGGATGCACATTACGCCGAACCCAATACCTATCCTTACGAGATATGGCAGTATTATACGCTTAACAACAGCCAGAGAAACAAAAAATTCGTATTCTATTCCCCTGATATGGTCACTGCGGATTTCATCCTCCTGCATTCCGACGCAATTGGTGAACAATACGAACCTACCTGGAAGGTATTTTTAAGGAACAAGGTTTCTTCACCTATCGACATCAGTGAATCCCAGGTGGTCAATGTTTGGGGCGATTTCTCCGAAGATTCATGGGACTTACCCACAACTAACCTCTGACAGGAATCGTTACAGCCCGTCTTTTCTTTAATCCGCAAAGGATTTATTCTTACTTTTGAGTCTTCAATAACTCCTGATTTTTCTTAAAAAAGTGCAAGTCGCAGTAGTAATACTTAACTGGAACGGGAAAAAATTCCTGGAAAAATTCCTTCCGGCCCTGATTCAGCATATTGAACCAGACACAGGTGTTATTGTTGCTGACAATGCCTCAACCGACGACTCCCTCGACTTCCTCAGGACCAGTTTCCCCCAGATCCGGATCATACAGAACCCCAAAAACGACGGGTTTGCCAGGGGATATAACCTTGCGTTGCAACAGGTCGAAGCCGAGTATTATGTTTTACTGAACTCCGATATCGAGGTCACCGAGAACTGGATAAGGCCGGTTATTGATATTATGGAAAAGGATCCTTCCATAGGAGCCTGCCAGCCTAAGATCCGTTCCTATCTTGAACCCAAGAAATTCGAATATGCAGGAGCAGCCGGGGGGTTCATAGATAAATACGGTTATCCTTTCTGCAGGGGGAGAATGTTCCTCCAGATCGAAGAAGACCATGGACAGTACGACGATCTGCATGAGATCTTCTGGGCATCGGGAGCCTGTTTATTTGTGAGATCAAAGCTGTATCATGAGATGGGCGGATTTGATGAGGACTTCTTCGCCCATATGGAAGAAATTGATTTTTGCTGGAGGTTGAACAATGCAGGATACAAGATCATGTATTGTCCCGATTCCACTGTTTTCCATATCGGGGGGGGGACTCTGCCGAAAATTTCCTGGAGAAAGACCTACCTTAATTTCAGGAATAACTTCATCCTCCTTTATAAAAACCTTCCCGATTCCTGGCTTATCAGGGTGTTTGCAGTAAGACTGCTGCTCGACGGGATTGCAGCCATGAAATTCCTGGTGCAGGCAGGTTTCAAGGATTTCTGGGCTGTTGCCAGGGCTCATTTCAGTTTCTACCGTTCCCTTTCAACAACCAGGCAAAAAAGAGTATCCATCAAACAGGGTTCGGTAAAAAACATTTACAAAGGGAGCCTGGTATTCGATTATTTCATTCTGCGCAAAAGGAAATTCTCACAACTGAAACCTGCGCGGTTTAAAAATTAAGTATACGGCAGACTTTCCATCGCCAGCCTGCAGGAATCCAATAAAAATTAAGCGTACAAAAGACTTTCCATCGCCAGCCTGTAGGAATCCAGGCCGAAACCAGCTATCACACCTTTTGCCGCCGGGGCTATATACGATATATGCCTGAATTCTTCCCTGGAAAACACATTGGAAATATGCACTTCGATCACAGGAGTGTCGATCGCTCTCACGGTATCCCCTATCGCGACCGAAGTATGGGTATATCCGCCTGCATTCAGAATAATGCCCGTGTATTTTCCTGCGGCTTTTTGCAAGGCATCGATAATTTCGCCTTCAATATTACTCTGGAAGTAACTGATTCCTGTACCAGGGAATACGGTTTTAAGCGATTTAAGATAGTCTTCGAACTTTTTTTCGCCATACACCGCTGTTTCGCGCTTCCCAAGCAGGTTGAGGTTAGGCCCGTTGATAATGAGGATTTTTTTCATAACAGCAAATATACAAAGTAGCGAATTAGCAAAATAACGAAATTATTGGTGCATTATACATGGTATATTGTACATCAAAATGCCTTATCTTTGTTTCAACTTTCCAATAGGGGTGCCTTAAAATACGGGCTGAGATCATACCCTCTGAACCTGATCCGGATAATGCCGGCGTAGGGACAAGAGTATCACTTTAAAGCATGCCTCTGTTGTAAGTTATCAGTTTAGCATTTAAACGTATAACTTATGATGACGAGAAAAAACAAAAGAAAAAACACGGCCAGGTTACTGTGCGTATTCACGGCATTTCTATTATTTGCCGCAACAAATTATGCCCAGGTAAGGCTGGTCGGGACGATCATTGACAAACAGGACGGCAGGTCCCTTGAAGGGGCGAATATCATCCTCGAAAAAAGCGGGAAAAATGCCGTCAGCGGAGGAAATGGGAATTTTACCATTTCAAACATCAAAGCAGCCACATATACCCTTCGTGTTTCATATATGGGGTATGCAACCATAAAGCAGCTGTTGAAACTGCAAACCGACACCAATATCAGCATAGGGATGGAACCCGCGGCAATACTGGGCGAAGAGGTGAATGTGACAGCCACCCGGGCGCAGGAAAAATATCCCATGGCATTTACCGATATCACGGCAAAGCAGATCCAGGTGGAGAACATGGGCAAGGATATGCCCTACCTGGTCCAGAATACACCATCCACCGTGGTCACTTCTGACGCCGGAACCGGCATAGGATATACAGGCATCAATATCCGGGGTACCGATCTCACCAGGATCAACGTCACAATCAACGGGATTCCACAGAATGATCCCGAATCCCAGGGAGTATGGTTTGTTGACCTCCCCGATATCGCTTCCTCTTCCGACAACATACAGATCCAGAGAGGAGTAGGAACTTCCACTAACGGAGCCGGTGCTTTTGGGGCTTCCATCAACATACAGACAACAAAACTCAATCCCGATCCTTACGGGGAACTGGATGTTTCGGCAGGGTCGTTCAAAACATTCAAATCGACCCTCAGGTTCGGCACAGGCCTTCTGGCCAACCATCTCAGCTTCGACGGGCGGTTCTCCTATATTCATTCCGATGGTTATATCGACAGGGCTTTTTCGGATCTGCGCTCCTGGTACCTTTCGGGAGGGTATTATGGCAGCAGGACAACCCTGAGGATCATACTTTTTTCGGGGACCGAAAAAACATACCAGGCCTGGGGCGGAGTGCCAAAGGATTCCCTGGAAACAAACCGCAGGTTCAACCCCATGGGTCTGTATTACGACCAGAACGGGAATATACAATATTACAGCAACGAGACCGATAATTATGTTCAAACCCATTTCCAGGCCATCTTCTCACAGCGGCTTATGAAAGGCTGGGATATTAACCTTGCAGTCCACTATACCAAGGGGAACGGGTATTATGAAAGTTTCGAACAGAATGCTTTCTTTTCAGGCTACGGGCTTCCCAACGTGATAATAGGAGGAGCAGTCATTGATTCAACAAACCTGGTCAACCGTAAATGGCTTGACAATGATCTCTGCGGATTTACATTCTCCAGTAATTACAAGCCCGATGACCGTCTTAATGTTATCGTAGGCGGAGCCTGGAGCCGGTATTCGGGAGATTCCTTCGGGAAGGTAATCTGGGCGCAGTATGCATCCACCAGCACGAATTCCTGGAACTGGTACGACGGCCGAGGGATTAAAAAAGATTTCGACATTTTCCTAAAGATCAATTATACCCTGTGGAAGAAACTCAGTTTGTTTGCCGACATTCAGTATCGCTATGTGAACTACAAACTCAGCGGTACCATAGAAGACCTGAGAACCCTGGACCAGTCTCATATTTTTAATTTCTTCAATCCCAAACTCGGTTTATCCTTTGCTTTTAACCCTCACCACCAGGCTTACTTTTCATTCGCGGTGGGCAACCGGGAACCAAGCCGGGACAATTACAAGGATGCCGACACAAACCGCATGCCCGCTTCCGAAAGACTGTACGATTACGAGCTTGGATATACCGCCAGGTACAAGTGGTTTACCGCCAATGCCAACCTGTTTTACATGGATTACAGCAACCAGCTTGTGTTAACAGGCGAGATCAATTCTGTTGGGGAAGCCATTATGGTCAATGTACCCCACTCCTACCGCCTGGGCATCGAAATTTCGGCCGGCATTGATTTGTTACAGCAGCTGCATCTTGACCTGGCTGCTGCCTTCAGCCAGAACAAGATCAAAGATTTTACCCAGTACATCGATCAATATGACTCGGCCTGGAACTTCAAAGGACAGCAAGCGACCAGCCTCGGCAAAACTGTCCTCTCATTTTCCCCCGATATCGTATTTGCAGGCACACTTACCTATAAACCCATCAAAAACCTGAGTGTTTCATGGAACTCCAGGTATGTGGGCATGCAATATATCGATAACACATCAAACAAAGGGCGGTCCCTGCACGACTATTTTATCAATGGGCTTGGAGCTTCTTTTGCAGTACACCCGGAATGGATGAAAGAGATTTCATTCTCAATGACCATCAGCAATATTTTCAGTGAAAAATACGAGTCCAATGCCTGGGTTTACCCCTACCTTCAATCAGGATCCTATTATGAAAGCAACGGGTATTTTCCCCAGGCCCCAGTTAACTACCTGTTCGGGATCAGCCTGAAGATCTAAAAGGATTTACAATGGACCATGTACCATTTACAAATGGGAAGAATACCTTTTTCTGAATTTGTACATGGTTCATAGTACATTGTACATAATACCTAGCCCATCCTTTCGTACCTTTGCTGCCTGAATTATGGAGAAAGCCATCAGCATACGAAATAAAAGAGCTTCTTTTGAATTTTATCTTCTGCAGGAATTCACTGCCGGGATAATGCTCACAGGGACCGAGATCAAATCGATCCGCGACGGGAAAGCTTCGATTGCCGACGCCTACTGCACTTTCAGGGGGGATGAGCTGTTCGTGCTCAACATGCATATAGCCGAATACAGTCTTGGTACCATATACAACCATGTGCCAAAAAGGGAGCGCAAGCTTTTACTTACAAAAAGGGAGCTCCATAAGCTCCTGGTGAAGGTTAAGGAAAGAGGGCTTACCATAATACCCACACATTTGTTTATCAACGATAACGGCCTGGCCAAACTCACCATAGCACTGGCCAAAGGGAAACATTCCTATGACAAGCGGGAATCGCTTAAACAAAAAGATATGAAACGTGAAATTGAAAGATCCAGGGATTAAACTGTCAGCATGAAAAACTTCATCAGGAATTTTACTTTATTTATTGCCATAGCTTCCCTGCCAGGGATGGTACTGGCCCAGGAAAACAGCGAGAAGAAAAGCATCATCCAATGGTACAGCTTTGCTGATGCCTACAAGCTGAACAAAATAAAACCTAAAAAAATGTTTGTGGATGTGTATACCGACTGGTGCGGATGGTGCAAAAAGATGGACAAGGAAACGTTCCAGGACCCTGAAGTTGCAAAATACATGCAGAAGCATTTTTATTGCATTAAGCTCAATGCCGAAACCAAGGATACCATTGTGGTTGATACGGTAAAGTTTGTCAACAAGAATCCCAAAGGAAGGGGTGGAAACAACCAGCTGGCCGTTGAACTTCTAAGAGGGAAAATGTCCTATCCCTCGCTTGTCTTCCTCAATGAGCAGAACCAGGTGCTTACCGTGGTTCCGGGTTACCTGAATGCAGCGGATTTCACACCGGTGGTGCACTATTTCGGAGAAGACGCTTACAAAGATGAAAAATGGGAGGTTTACCAGGAATCGTATAAAAAAGGCAAGGAAAAGAAATAATCCGGTTTTTGATACCAGGAAACCGGTTTTATCATGTCCTGACGAACTATTGCCTGCGTTTACCCACTCGCCTTTTTCGGGAATACAAGGCTGGCAATAATTTTATATAATTCTTTTTTCAAGATGGGTTTCGAAATATATCCTTCACAGCCCGCTTCCTTGCTTTTCTCCCTATCGGTCGACATGGCATAAGCCGTTTGGGAAATAACGGGCAGCCCGGGACGAAGCCTTTTGATCTCTTTTGCCAGTTCCCATCCGGAGGCATCCGGCAGTCGCACATCCAGCAGTACCAGGTCAAATAATGCTATATTTTCAAATTGAGCCCGCAGTTCTTTACCACTATAGACTGAAGTCAGATCGGCCCCGGTCTGTTTTAGTATGATATTCAGGTAATCCATGTTCGATTGTTCATCTTCGACCAGCAGAAATTTTTTCCCAGACCAGTTGTATATATCTTCGGTTGCAACAATACCTTTACCTGAAGCGGGATCCTGACTGGTTTCACGTTCCTGCTCGAATGGGAAACTGAACCGGAAAGTGCTTCCTTCGCCGGGTGTTGATTCCACCCAGATTTTCCCGCCCAAAAGGGCAAGGGAACCTTTGCAGATTGAGAGCCCAAGTCCCGTGCCTCCATATAGTTTTTTGGGGTTCTGAAGGACCGCCTGCCTGAAATGTTCAAAAATTATTTTTTGGTTCTCGGGGGATATGCCTATCCCAGTATCAGTCACGTAACAGCTAAGCATTCCTTCTTCGGGGATGTTGTATCCAAAACGGATTGATCCGGTCTCGGTGAACTTTATCGCGTTATCTATAAGATTCGAAAAGACCTGTTTGAGGATAAATCCGTCGGTTCTAATGATTGCCTGCCTTCGGGGGAGTTTCTTTTCGGCTGTGATAACGATATCCGTTATATTATTCTTTTCTGTTTTCTGGCGGAATACAGCCTCCATTTCATCAAGGATATCATTTAATGAAACAACAGTTTTCACCACTGTGGCATTTCCAGATTCTATTCTCGATATATCCAGCAGATCATTGATCAGATGCATCAGGTCGTCCGATCGTGATTGTATGATATCAGTAAACCTTTGCCTGTCGTCATACGAAAGCTCAGGATCGGACAGCATACCTGCAAAACCTACAATGGCATTCATCGGGGTTCTTATCTCGTGGGACATATTGGCAAGAAAAGTGGATTTCAGCCTGTCGCTTTCCTCGGCTTTGTCCTTTGCAATTCTCAGCTCTCCTTCTGCCCTTTTCCTCTGCTCTTCCTCCTCTGCATATCCCATGGCGAATGAAATATTTGCCGCCATTTCGTCAAGCAGTGTCAATTCTTCATCATCGAAGAAGTTTGTTTCGGACGCATACAGAGTAAGTGCGCCTCTCAATTCACCGGCGATGCTGAACGGAAAGACAGCCGATGCCCTGAAGCCCAGCTTCAGCGCGTCATCGCGCCATGGGGACATACGCGAGTCGGTAGCAATATCGTTTGCAACATGGTGTTTGCCTATACGGAGTGCACTGGCAGTTGGGCCCCTGCCTCGTTCACTGTCATCCAGGGTGATATGCAGCCTGTCCAGGTATTTTTCAGTCTTTCCGGCCCATGCAACAGGTACCACATTTTTTGTCCGGGGATCAAGCAATCCTATCCAGGCCATGCGGAATCCCCCTTCCCCTATAGCAATATTACACACTGCTTCATATAACTCCTGGGGTTTATGCACACGTATTATGGTCCTGTTGATTTCACTCAGCAGGGCATAGGTCCTGTTGAGTTTGCGGAGCATCATCTCTGATTGCTTCCGTGCTGTAATATCTGAATTGAATCCATGCCAGATAATACTGTCATCATCCAGTTTTTCGGGTGTGGACTGGCCGAACATCCATCTTACCTGCTCACCGGGGATCCTTACCCTGTATTCACATTTCCATATGCTAAGGTTCCGGCCCGAATATTCAATGGAACTCATGACTTTTTCCATATCCTCCGGCAAAATAACACTGGCGATTGGGGAAAAATCGTCATAAACATCCTGGGGGGAACAGCCGAAGATATCCCTGATCGCTTCTGTTGCAAAAGGCACACAATAGGTCCCATCGGTTTTTTTCACAAATTGAAAAATCAAGCCAGGAACCTGGGAAGATAATTTTGCAAAACGGTTGTCACGTTCCAGCAAGGCCTCTTCCGACCTCCTGCGTTCGGTTATGTCCCGTGCGATGCCCAAAAGGCCTATAATTGTATCTTGTTTCAGCTGGGGAGTTGCCAGGACCTCGCAAAGCAGATAATCCCCTGACTTTTTCCGTATCCTGAGCTCGATAGCCCTGGAGGTGTCACCCTTCAGAATATTGGTTAAACGATACGTTGCCAGGGAAACATCCGCAGGATGAACCAGATCAAAGATGGATCTTCCGATCCATTCATGAATATGCCAGGCTGTATGAGATTCGAACGAATAGTTGAGAGAAACCAGTATGCCTTCGGGAGAGAGAGAGAAAATAATGTCGCGGACCTGTTCAATAAGATCATGATACCGTCCTTCGCTCGCTTGTAAATCATCCTCTGCACGCTTTCGTTCGGTATACTTTGAGATCCTGTCGGCAAAGTTGTATATAAGGCTTTGTTCGAAGGATTGAATAAACGGGAGGTTTTCGGTATAGCATACTAATAATTCACCTGACAGTTTCCCCCAAAGGTTGATTGGGGCTGATAAACAATTACAGTCTGTTCGGGGCTTGAAATTCTCAAAGTTGGAGTATTCTTCATCGTCAATCCGCAGTGAAACAAAAACTTTATCGGGAAACTTCATGCTTTCCGGCACAATGACTTTAACAAACTCCCGGTAAACCTCTTCGCAGGTATCCAGTCTTTCAATTAAAAGAGCTAAGGAGTATATCCCGTTCAGCTCTTTGATCCTCTTTTTGAGCTCAAGTTCGTTTTGCTTTAGTTTTTCCTCAATGTGTTTTCTTTCAGTAATATCAATAAACGAGCTGATCAGTTTGCCATTCTGAAGCATTGCTATCGACATGATAGCATCCCTTATTTCACCATTCTTTTTATAAAATGAAAATTCATATTTATCAGGAGCTCCTTTTGGGTTTGAAAGCCTGATACGGTTATATTCCATTAAGCGTTCAAGGTCTTGGGGCGGGATTTGCCTGGTCCAGCTCATTCCTTCAACTTCCTCTTTGATATAACCGCTCATTTTACAATATTCATCATTGACCATCGAAACGGTTGTATCCTTTTCAATGAGTGCCATTGCTGCCGAGTTGTTTTCAAATATCGAGCGGAAATTTTCTTCGCTCACACGCAACGACTCTTCCGTCTGCCTGCTTGCTCCCATACCAGGATTTGAAATGTCGGGTTTAAGGGAATCACCTTGAGACCTATCCGGCAGTTTCTGAGAAACATTCTCCTTTTTACCCGGCCTGGCTCTTAATTTTGATGTTTCCTTTTTCATTGGAATCTGTAACTTAAGTCCCTTTTGCTGAAAAGAGTAATAATCAAAAATATGAAAAATTAAGTTTAAACCAAACTTTAAGCTTTTATTATTAACTTCGAAATTAAATAATATTTGATTCCGGGATCTTTTTCAGAGCTTAGGAAAAAAACTAAAAAGTGGGAAATAAAGCAAAAACCAGAGAAGATCTGTCACAGGAGTTAATCATCCTGAAGAATAAATACAAAAAGCTGGAAACAGGCTTTAAAGAATATGCTGCCCATAGCAAAAAGATTGAGGCAGAACTGCGGAAATTCTCAGTTGCCGTTGAGCAAAGCCCTGTTAGCATCGTTATTACTAACCTTGATGGGATTATCGAATATGCCAATCCAAAAGCTTGCGAAACAACAGGTTATGCTCACGATGAACTGATCGGGAAAAACCCCCGGGTTTTGAAATCCGGGGAAACACCAAGTATTGAATATAAGGGTCTGTGGGATTCAATAACTTCAGGGAACCAATGGCATGGCCTGTTCCATAATAAAAAGAAAAGCGGTGAACTGTACTGGGAATCTTCAACTATCGCCCCGATACTGGATTCCAACGGCAACATCACTCACTTCCTCGCAGTTAAGGAAGATATCACAAAACGCAAAGAAGCTGAAGATGCATTATTGCTCAAGAACCAGCAATTAGCCGAGTTAAACGCAACCAAGGATAAATTTTTCAGTATCATTTCACATGATCTCAGGAGCCCCTTCACTTCAATACTGGGTTTCGCAGGACTTCTGAAAAATGAGATTGGCAATTATACTGATGAAGAGATAAAAAACCTGGTTGAAATTATTTACAACACAGGCAAGAAGACCTTTGAACTCCTGGAGAACCTGCTTGAATGGTCAAGGACCCAAACAGGAGCTATGGATTATGATCCTGAGGAATTAAACCTTGAGGAGGTCGTTTTAAACGTGATCAGCCTTGCAGACCAGATTGCAAAAACCAAAAATATTTCCATCAGTTATAACATCCCTGCGAACCTCAGTGCTTTTGCCGACCTGAACATGATCAATACCGTTTTACGCAACTTAACTAACAATGCTATTAAATTTACCCATAAGAATGGATTTGTCGGAATAAGCGCGATACGGAAAACTGATGAAATTGAAATTTGCGTAAGCGACACAGGTATCGGCATGAGTGAAAACATCAAGGATAAATTGTTCCTGATCAAAGAAAAAATCAGCACAAGGGGAACCGAAAATGAGAAGGGCACGGGAATAGGATTGATTTTATGCAAGGAGTTAATTTCGAAGCATAACGGGAAGATATGGGTTGAAAGTGAAACAGGCAACGGCAGTGTTTTCAAATTCACTTTACCATTAAATGAAAACCGGTAAGGCGCGAATCCCTCCATTGCATATATGAAGCCGGATTAATGGGATAAAGCAGCGAAAGACCAGAGGCTGTTTTCAGGCAGTATTTTTATTATTGCCGATTCTAAAGTTAATGGTAAAGACAGTACCGTTTGTATTGTCTATGTTCAGACTGCCTTTCATCTGGTTTTTAGCCCAGAGTTTGACAAGATGAAGCCCGATGCTGGTTGGATTTCCACTGTCATAAGAATCAGGCAAACCCTTCCCGTTATCAGCTATTTCCAGGGTGCACAGATCGCCTTCCTTCCAAAGCTTTACAGTTATGTATGCACGCTCTTGGAAATCAGGGGGGAAGGCGTATTTAAGTGCATTCGTAACCAATTCGTTTACGATCAGCCCGCATGGCATTGCCAGTTCTGCGTCCAGCACGGTATTCCTGCAATCAACCTCAACCCTTAAATTATTTCTGCCCTGGAAGGTTTTGAGAAGATAGGATACGAGCAATTCCAGGTATGACTGCATGGGAACCCGCGACAGTCTTTGGTTCTGGAACAATTCCTGGTAAATTACCGAAATAGTCCGGATCTGTTCCTGGAGCTCAAGCAGAATTCTCTGGGCTTTCTCGTCCTCCACTTCAGGACTGCGCAAAGCGATCAGGGTCATAACGGTTTGAAGGTTGTTTTTTACCCGGTGATGCACTTCCCTTAAAAGGGTTTCCTTCTCGGCAAGAGCAGATTTCAGCTTTTCTTCGCTTAGCTTTCTTTGCGAAATATCCCTGACGATAGCCCACATGGCCGAGGGGTAGCCCTGATCATCCCGTATCAGGAATGTTCTCAACTCAATGGGAATGATCGTCCCGTCCTTGTGACGGTATTCTTTTTCATAAATGCCCGAAGAGCCATGAGGCAGGATTTCCTCCTCTACTATTCTGGCCTCTATTGCATGCCATTTCTCAGGTGTGAGATCAACATAGGTAAGCTTGATCATTTCATCAGCCGAATATCCAAGCATCCGCAGGTAACTCTCATTGAATTCCTGCATTTCCCCTTTCATATTGACCGAACAGAATGCATCGGTCATGCTGGAATGGAGTTTGCGGTACTTTTCTTCGGACTTAAGAAGCTGTTGCTCAGCATGTTTCAGCTCGGTGATCTCCCTTACTGCCCCGATAATATGAGATGTTTTGCCAATGGAGTCTTTCTTCTGACGGGCATAGATCCTGATATATCGTAAATGACCGTCTTTATGAAACGACCTGCATTCGAATTCACCCTTTTCCAAGGATGTTGACATCTGGTTTACAAAGATCAAAAACCGGGGAATATCATCGGCATATATGATGTTTTTCCAGACATCCATCGTCAGTATCTCCCCAGGCCTGCGTCCGGTTTCCAGCAACAAATTTTCCGAAGCCCAGCTTAACTTTAATTGACCACCTTGTTCCACATCCAAAACAAAGATATAATTTACAAGCACTTCAGAAATGAGCCTGTAACGCCATTCTCCATCCTGCAAATGTTCATCGCCGGCTTGTATATTGACAGAATTCACCGGCTTCATCTGCTCAAAATCCGGGTTCAAATTATCCTCAGTGTTCATTTAGTTTAAATAATTCAATGCAATGATCAGTATTATAAGCAATTATAAAATATACAGTCCGGCATTGAAAATGAAAATAAATTTATGAAAAAAATTCCCAAATGTCTGGCTATAAGGCATTTGGGAATTCACAGGGTGGAAGATGGGACTCGAACCCACGGCCTTCAGAGCCACAATCTGACGCTCTAACCAGCTGAGCTACGACCACCATTTTGTGATGCAAAAGTACAAAAAAATTATACATTTGCAAAAATACACCTGCCTGCCTGATGCTGTTCCGGAAACGTCCCCAGATTATCTCAGCCTCCCTTTCACGTCTTGCGTGGGGAAGGTTCAGTCATGAGCCTTTGGGCATAGGGTCCCTGATTTTCATCGGGCTGGTCTGCCTTATCGCAATACTGGGCTACCTGATAACACCTGACAAGAGCCCTTATGCGAACCAGCAATTCCTGGAGCTGGGTTTGAAGAAGCCTGGTTTTAAGGTTGAAATGCTTTATATCATGAAAGATGAGCCTGTCCATGGTTCATCATGGATGCATACAATGCTTATGGGTAGCAGAAGCAGGTTCACAGAGATCCCGGTTAGCAGTTACAGGGCTTGCGGCGATACTGTCTTTTACAAGGCTTATGCCGAGCCAGGCACGATATCGGCCGAAAACAAAATCCCGGCAAAAAAACTCAGCACGTCAAAAATAAAGACATTCTGGCTGGGCACCGACCGCTTTGGCAGGGATTATCTGAGCCAGCTGATCATAGGAGCCAGGATCAGCCTTGCGGTGGGCTTTATCTCGGTATTTATTTCGTTGCTCATAGGTATTTCACTTGGCGCTGTTGCAGGATATTTCAGGGGCTGGGCCGATGATTTTATCATGTGGGTCATCAATGTGGTCTGGTCCATCCCTACCCTTCTTCTTGTAATAGCCATCACTTTTGCACTTGGGAAAGGGTTCTGGCAGGTTTTTGTGGCCGTAGGCCTTACTATGTGGGTTGACGTTGCAAGGATGGTAAGGGGGCAGGTAATGAGCCTCAGGGAGAAAGAATTTGTTGAAGCTGGTCATGCCCTGGGGTTTTCCGATTCCAGGATCATCATCCTGCATATCCTGCCCAACGTGATGGCCGCAGTGATTGCGATATCTGCTGCAAACTTTGCATCCGCCATTTTACTTGAAGCCGGACTTAGTTTCCTCGGTCTGGGGGTTCAGCCTCCCGTCCCGTCCTGGGGGTCGATGATCAAGGAAAACTACGGATACATCATCCTGGATTACGCTTACCTTGCAATACTTCCCGGGCTTGCCATCATGCTGCTCGTACTTGCATTTATGCTTATGGGAAACTCACTGAGGGATGCCCTGGATGTGAAAACCGGGGAATGATCAACCCGGGCCGAATTCAAGGTTGCCGCAATGTTTACTGCTTTTCAGCCGGCAGGAACCCTTGTCGAGAAAATATTTGATCGAAAAATACACATCCAATCCTGTGAAGTCGTTAAAATTAAAGAAGCCTCCCATTTTATCACATCCGATCGTAAACCCGTAAACCCTTAAGGCAAGACCTATCCTGGGGAGATACCAGTCATAAAGTGAAACGGGTAGGCTGACTTCCAGCCAGCGGTGCTCATACCTTGGCGTAATGGCCAGTTCGGCAGGCCTGCTCAGTGTTGCACCGGCCAGGGCAAAAGGGTATATGAGGCTTGCGTTGACATACGTGAATTTCGTAAGATGATAGTCAAACTGCACGCTCAGTGCCGACGGGAGCCAGATAGTGAATTTATTCGCAGCCAATGCCGAAGTTTTATCCCCGTAAAATTTATAGCTCAGGGTGTCGAGCATCTGCTGTATGTTCTTGAATTTGATATGTGTAAGCTGGTCCCAGTATGAAGATCGGTTGCCTATGACAAATTTCTGTGCATTGGTCTTAAAACTGATTCCCCCGATATCAATCAGTGCTACACCCACACGATACAGGTAGTCTTCATAATGCTGTTCGCAGGGTTTATTGAAGTACTGTTCCTGGTGGGGTTTGACCAGGCGGGTATAAGTAACCCCCAGGTCAACGGCAAAACCGCCTCCCCTGAATGCGGTTCCGCCGGCAAACTGGTTGGTTTGGTAATCGACAGGCATTGACATTCCCATTGCCCCATCCAGATTTTTAATCTGCACTGTGGAATCATCCAGCACGGTATAATTAATATTTTTAACGTTGGTGTACATTCCTGCATAACCAAACAACTTGCGTACCGAAAGCCCGGCATTGATGCGGTTAAACCCGCGTCCATAAACCTCATACGAATAAGACAGCCCGATTTCGGCCCAGGCCATCTGGGCCATCCCAAACGGGCGGGTGTCGTTGTAGTTGATTTTTTGCTGCGGCTGGTAGTTCAGTCCAAGGTAAGCAAAATTCGCAAGGTCATAGGGCATGCCGCGAACCGAAATCACGTTCCTGACAGCCGTAGTAATTGCAAAAGCATGCTTCCCCCAGATCAGCATCGCGCCAGGACCGTCAAGCCTGATATCGCTGTAAAGATTCTTGGGTTTCGTATTATTATAAGTATAGAGAATGCGTACCTCGGTACCATACCCTTCGGAATGGGTTGGCCATTCATAGCCTCCTTGAAAGAAGTGTGAAAAACTATAGTCGGATTTTTTCTGATAAAGCATGTTATTCTGAACAAACAGGCCGGCGCCGAGGAATTCAACATCAAGCCAGGTCTTCGAATTCTGCAAGGCACTGGGGTTAAGCTGAAGGCTGTTCACACCGGAATAATTCCCTAATACTTCTCCGTACATTGATTGTCCTTTCACCATGCCATGTAACGACAGCATGAGAAGAAAGGGCAATATATATCTGCTTAACCTCATATAAGGTTTGCTTATTCAATAAAGTTTATAAAAACCTGGTAAATGTTTTCCCTGTTGTGGAATAAAGTGTACTTTCAGGATGATTTCCCGTTCTGGTGTTTGTTTTTATTAATGACCCTGATAAGATGCTTTGGTTGCCCGCCGAAGCAAACAAAACCACAGCATCAGCTTCTCTGCTGATTATAACGCCGAAAAGGAAAAAATTAGTACCTTTGCAGGCTTGAAAATTACTTCATCATGCGGATGTGGCGTAATTGGTAGCCGCGCAAGACTTAGGATCTTGTGCCTCAGGGCGTGGGGGTTCGAGTCCCTTCATCCGCACCAAGTGAAATAAAGGGCCTGAAGCAATAAATTACCAGGCATAGGTAAAAGCTAATTAATCATAAGAAACATTCATGAATTTAACAAAAGAGAGTACAGGCGAACTAACCGCAACAATCCGGATGGAAATCTCCCCGGAAGACTTCACTGAACAGGTAAACAAAGTAATCAAGGACTACCAGAAAAAAGCAAACATTCCCGGTTTCCGTCCTGGGCACATCCCCTCTGGCCTGATCCGGAAAATGTATGGAAAATCGGTCCTGGCCGAGGAGGTCAACAAACTTATTTCAGATTCTCTGAACAACTACATAAAGGAACAGAACCTCGATCTGCTTGGGAACCCAATTCCAAACCTTGAAAAAAATTCGGCAGTCGATTTTGAAGTTCAAACCAGTTTTGAATTCTTTTTTGATATAGGGTTTGCGCCTGAGTTCAAAATACCGCTTGGCCCTGAAACGGAAGTAGAGGATTTTGAGATCCTTGTCGACGACGTCATGATCGACAAATACATTACCGAAACCCGCAACCGTTTTGGAACTCCGGTGAAACCTGAAGCGAGTGAGGCGGCTGAGGTAATTGAAGAGAAACCCGGGGAAAATGCGGAACAGGCTGATGCCGTCGCCGAAGCAGTTAAACCGGAGGGGACAATGGCCCCCGAAGTCATCCCTGCCGAAATGACAGCCGATTTCTATGAAAAAGTCTACCCGGGGGATAAAATTGAAACCGAAGAACAATTCAGGGAAAGGATCAGGAAAGATGCTTCAGCCAGTTTTGTCCAGGAAACCGACAAGATCTTTTTTAATAAAGCCGTTGATCTGCTTGTAAAAAATACAAACTTTGAGCTGCCCGACGACTTTCTGAAACGATGGCTCCTTGAATACAATGAAGGCAAATTCACCGGGGAGCAAATCGAAAAGGATTATCCCTCGTTCAGGGAATCCATGAAATGGCAGCTAATAGAAAACAGGATAATCCGCGAGAATGACATCAGGGTAACTGACGAAGACATAAAAACTTACATCAGGACGGTCATGCTTCGAAGAGTCGGCACGGAATTTGTCGATACAGAAATGGAGAAAAAGTATGATTCAATTGTTGATGCCTTCATGCAGAATAAGGAACAGGTTCAAAGGATCAACGACCAGTTATACAATGCCAGGCTAATGGGCCTTTTCAAAACACATCTGAAGGTTGTTAAAAAGGAGGTTTCCTATGATGAATTCGTGGCGATAGCATCGGAAATGCACGAACACGAGCATGACCATGAACATGAACACGAGCATGATCACCAGCAGGAGCATTCACATCATGAAGCCATCTGAGAATAGCGAAAATCTATCAATCTATCAATCTATCAATCTATCAATCTATCAATCAATCAATCAAGATGGACGAATTTTCGAAATATGCCATAGGGCACAGGGGTATCAGCAGCCACAGCCTTGAAAAATACAAGAGTATTTCGGCAAATTACATCTCCCCTACCATTATAGAGGAAAGGCAGCTTAATGTTGCCACGATGGATGTATTCAGCCGCCTTATGATGGACAGGATCATTTTCCTGGGAGTTCCCATTGACGATTACGTGGCCAACATCATCCAGGCTCAACTTTTGTTCCTGGAGTCGGTGGATTCTCATAAGGATATCCAGATTTACCTGAATACACCCGGGGGATCAGTTTATGCAGGCCTTGGCATATATGACACCATGCAGTATATTAATCCCCATGTTGCCACAATATGTACAGGCATGGCAGCGTCCATGGGCGCCATCCTGTTATGTGCAGGCGAAAAAGGGAAGCGGACCGCTTTGAAACATTCCCGCATTCTGATTCATCAGCCTATGGGAAGTGCTGAAGGCCAGGCCTCGGATATTGAGATCACCACCCGTGAAATCCAGAAGCTTAAAAAAGAACTGTACGAGATCATCTCCATGCATTCGGGCCAGCAATACAAGAGAATATTAAAAGACGCCGACAGGGATTACTGGATGACTGCCGAAGAAGCCAAAGAGTACGGGATGATCGACGAGGTTCTTTTAAAGTCAAAGAAAGAAACACAATAATGGCAAAGACAGAAGAACGCTGTTCTTTTTGCGGAAGGGAGAAAAGAGAAGCCAGGGTGCTCATTGCCGGCCTCAACGGTCATATCTGCGACAATTGCATTCAGCAGGCCCAGACTATACTGGACGAGGAACTGGCTTCTAAAAAACCCAAGAACTTCCAGGAATACAACCTCCTGAAGCCAATAGAGATCAAGCGTTACATAGACCAGTATGTAATTGGTCAGGAAGAAGCAAAACGCGTGATTTCCGTGGCCGTTTATAACCATTATAAAAGGATCAGGCACGCCAAGGAATCCAAGGATGATGATATTGAACTCGAAAAATCAAATATCATCATCGTCGGCGAAACCGGGACCGGTAAAACCCTGCTAGCCAGGAGCATTGCAAAGATGCTGAATGTACCCTTCTGTATTGCCGATGCCACAGCCCTTACCGAAGCAGGGTACGTGGGTGAGGATGTTGAAAGCATTCTGGCAAGGCTGTTACAGGTTGCCGATTACAACCTCGAAGCTGCAGAGCGGGGGATCGTGTTTATTGATGAGATAGATAAAATTGCACGCAAAAGCGATAATCCTTCAATTACAAGGGATGTTTCAGGGGAAGGCGTTCAGCAGGCCCTGCTGAAAATGCTTGAAGGCTCGGTGGTGAATGTACCTCCCCAGGGAGGCAGGAAGCATCCTGAACAGCGCATGATTCAAATCAACACCCAGAACATTCTTTTCATTACGGGGGGGGCTTTTGACGGTATAGATAAAAAAATCGCAAACCGTTTGCAGACCAACCGGATAGGATACAAAGTGGACAGGAAAAGGGAAGAAGTGGATAAAAACAATATCCTTCAATACATCTCCCCTGTCGATCTGAAAGCTTTCGGATTAATCCCCGAACTCGTAGGACGGATGCCCATAGTTACCTTCATGCATCCGCTTGACAGGCCAACATTAAAGCGCATCCTCACCGAACCTAAGAATTCACTGGTGAAACAGTATATAAAGCTTTTCGAAATAGATAACGTAAAGCTGAGCTTTGATGATGACGCCCTGGATTTTATTGTCGACAAATCCGTCGAATTCAAACTCGGAGCCAGGGGGCTCAGGGCTATTCTTGAAGGGATCATGAACGATGCCATGTTCGAACTTCCCTCCAAAGCCAATATCAAGAACCTGAAAGTTAACCTCGCTTTTGTTGAAGAGAAATTCAACAAAACAAGTTTATCAAAGCTAAAAGTTGCCTGATACTAAATTGCCCCTCTCATCGTTTGATTTAGGGCGTAAGCACAGGGAATTCCGATGAGAATACTATTACTTTCTTCATTACTAATCCTTACAGTTCATCTATCCGTTTTTTCCCAGGATACAACTAAAATAACGCTGCCCGGGAAGATTGTGAACGGGGATACGCTTCCCGCCCTTGATCTGAACGGGGTTATTATTTTTCCTCCTGGCAAGTTCGATACCAGGACTGAAGCGGCACGTTACGACCGCATGGTGTATAACATCAAGCTGGTTTATCCCTATGCAAAGCTTGCCGGGGTCAAATTAAAACAGATCAAAGCAGTGCTCGACACCATAAAAAATGAGAAGCAGAGAAAGGTCTTTATTAAAAAATCAGAGAAAGAACTCGATGACCAGTTTGGTCAGCAGCTTAGGGACATGTCCTTTTCACAGGGAAAGATCCTCATTAAACTGGTTTACCGTGAAACAGGATCATCAACGTTTGCCATTGTAAAGGAACTTAAGGGAGGGTTCAGTGCATTTTTCTGGCAAACCCTTGCCCGGCTTTTCGGATATGACCTCAAAACCATATACGATCCGAACGGGGAGGATCAGAATATTGAAAGAGTGGTAAAGATGATCAATGCCGGAGCTATTTGAATAAGCATTAAATTTACATGCTTTTTGCACACATGAAATTATCTATCGTAATCGTCAACTACAATGTAAGGTACTTCCTCGAGCAATGCCTTCATTCGGTACAGAATGCCTGCAGGGGCCTTGAATGCGAGGTCTTTGTGGTTGACAACAGCTCCGTAGACGGTTCAGGGAAGATGGTCAGGGAGAAATTCCCTGAAGTTATCCTCATAGAGAACAAAGATAACCTGGGTTTTTCCACGGCCAATAACCAGGCTATGAAGAGAGCCAGTGGAGAGTATATCCTGCTCCTAAATCCTGACACACTGGTTGAAGATGATACACTCAGGAAGGTCGTAGGATTTATGGATGAGCATTCTGATGCCGGTGGCCTGGGAGTGAAAATGATTGATGGCAAGGGGAAATTCCTGCCCGAATCCAAACGGGCCTTACCCACTCCGGTAGTTTCATTCTATAAAATTTTCGGGCTTTCTTCCCTCTTTCCCAGGTCGAGGATCTTCAGCCAGTACCACCTTGGCTACCTTGATAAGGACAAAGTTCACGAAATAGATGTTTTGGCGGGCGCTTTTATGCTTCTCAGGAA
Organism: uncultured Bacteroidales bacterium; assembly: GCA_903877385.1. Lineage (GTDB taxonomy): Bacteria > Bacteroidota > Bacteroidia > Bacteroidales > FEN-979 > CAIRDP01. Next base: position 117,618 of record CAIRDP010000063.1, on the reverse strand, counting down.
AAAAGTTCTCGACGAAGTGGGCTTACTTGATGAGTCCTTCTTCATGTATGGTGAGGATATAGACCTCAGTTACAGGATTACCAAGGCAGGTTATAAGAATTATTATTACCCGGGAACAAGGATCATACACTATAAAGGGGAAAGCACAAAAAAAAGCAGCCTGAACTACGTGTTCATGTTCTATAATGCCATGATCATTTTCGCCAGGAAGCATTTTTCGAAAGAGAATGCAAGGTCATTTTCTATAATGATACATTCGGCAATATACCTGCGGGCTTTTTTCTCGATCCTTACAAGGTTTGCAAACAGGATATTCATGCCTCTCCTGGATGCGGTGATGATCTTTGCGGGGATGTTTTTCATCACTTTTTACTGGGAAAAGAATTTCATTTTTCCCGGAGGGGGGCACTACCCTCCCGAATTCATGCAGATCGCCGTTCCCGTTTATATAATAATATGGCTTACAAGTGTTTATGTAAGCGGAGGGTATGACCGGCCAATACGATTGAATAAGGTTCTCCAGGGCATGCTGGCAGGCACCCTTCTGATTCTTTTGTTGTACAGCCTCCTGAGTGAAAATTACCGCTTTTCCCGCGCTCTGATCCTCTTTGGTGCAATATGGGGCCTGGTTATCATGATGCTGCTGCGCTTATTGCTTCATTTCTCAAAAATAACCGGCTTCAGGCTGAATACAAATAAAAACAAGAAGTTTGTCATTATCGGTGAAAAAGACGAATCGGAGAGGGTCGCCGACCTGCTCCAGAAAGCCGGTATGAACCCGGCCTTTGTGGGACTCGTAAGTTACAGGCCTCATAAGGGTAATATGAACGGCTTTATAGGGAGCCTTGAACAGATTCAGGATATCATCACCATTCACAAGATTGACGAAGTGATTTTCTGTGCCAAGGATGTTCCCGCCCAGGTGATCATCGATAAAATGTCGGAGTTGAAAGATGCCCAGGTGGATTATAAAATTGCACCTCCCGAAAGCCTTTCTATCATTGGCAGCAATTCCATAAACACATCAGGCGACCTTTACGTGGTGGATATTAACGCCATCACTAAAAAATCGAACCTCAGGAACAAAAGATTTTTTGACCTTGCCGCAGGCCTGATCATCCTGGCATTATACCCCCTGTTCATGTTTCTTGTCAAAAAACCCATTGGCCTGGCAAGGAATATTTTCCAGGTGTTTTTTGCCAGGAAATCCTGGGTTGGTTACACCCCTGTAAGCGGGAGCCATGTGCAACACGTACCCCTGATAAAGAAAGGAGTGCTTAATCCCATGGACGCCCTTAAGTCAAATCCTGTAAGCGATGAAGACAAGAACAGGATCAATATTTTATATGCCCGTGATTATCACCTGGCTAACGACATCAATATCCTGCTTAAAGGGATCAGGAGTCTCGGCCGGAACTGATCTTTTTATTTTGAATGATTTTAAATAAGAGAATTTCGTATCTTTGCAGCATAATATTTCGAGCATATGGCGACGATAGAATTGGTTGTTCCGAGGTTAGGAGAAAGTGTGATCGAAGTCACTATCACCAAATGGCTGAAGAACGAAGGCGAACTCATAGCTGCTGAAGAGCCGCTGGCTGAGATAGCTACAGACAAAGTAGATTCGGAAATCGTTTCGACAGCCAGCGGCAGGCTGGTAAAGAAATTGTATAAAGAAGGGGATGTGGTAGCCGTTGGAAAAGCATACGCAGTGGTTGAGTCCGAAGCGGCAGCTTCTTCCGGGCCCGGCATGCCTCCTGCTGATTCACCTCTTCCTGCTGAAAAGCCCGTGGCAGAAGCAGTATCAATTAACGAACCTCCTGCAACCAGTGAAATCCAAGACGGGCATGCTGAAGAAATTCCTTCCTCCGCCCGGTATTATTCTCCGCTGGTAAGAAGCATAGCCCAGCAGGAAGGCCTTACGTTCAAAGAGCTGGATTCCATTTCAGGAACTGGCAAAGGAGACCGCTTGACCAAACAGGATATCCTGGATTATATCAGCAGGAGAAAAAGCGGGGAAAGCCCGTCCCTGCAGTCAGTATCCCCTTCCATCAGGTCTGAGCCTGTTCAGCCTGTTTTTGAAACCGGCGAAGACCGCATCGTTGAGATGGACAGGGTAAGGCAGCTCATTGCCAGCCATATGCTTAAATCGGTGCAGACCTCACCCCACGTGACTTCATTTATCGAAGTGGACATGGGCAGGATAGTTGACTGGAGAGAGAAGAACAAAGACGGTTTCCTGAAGAAATACGGGGAAAAGCTCACCTTCACCCCTATCTTCATCGAAGCCATTGCAAAAGCAATCAGGGATTACCCCATGGTCAATGTATCTGTTGATGGGACCAAGATCATAGTGCATTCAAAAGTCAATATTGGAATGGCCGTTGCGCTTCCCAGCAACAACCTCATAGTTCCGGTTGTGAGAAACAGCGGTAACCTGAACCTGCTTGGTATCACAAAAGCAGTGAATGATCTTGCCAACAGGGCCAGGAACAATAAGCTGGTCCCTGATGAGATTGCCGGCGGAACCATTTCGCTTACCAATCTCGGATCGTTCGGGACCATTATGGGCACACCCATTATCAATCAGCCGCAAACAGCCATCATAGCCGTTGGCGCGATAAAAAAACGGGTTGTAGTGATTGAATCCCCCCAGGGCGACATGATTGGAATAAGGCCTGTAATGATCTGTTCCATTACATTCGACCACAGGGTCATAGACGGTTCGCTCGGCGGACAGTTCCTTAACAGGCTCGCACAGTATCTCGAACAATTTGATAACACCCAGACTATCTGATTATGGAATTAAACTTAACCCGTCCCATAGTATTTATGGACCTTGAAACCACAGGGATTAAAGTGGCCACCGACCGTATTGTTGAATTATGCCTTCTCAGGATAAATCCCGACGGTTCCCGAAAAATAAAAACCCTCAGGATCAATCCCGGGATACCAATCCCGCCGGAATCCACCGAAATTCACGGCATCACGGATGAAGATGTAAAGGGCTGCCCGAAATTCACACAGCTTGCCCATGAGCTATCTGAATTCATGGACAACTGCGATATCGCCGGGTATAATTCAAACCATTTTGACATTCCCCTGATCGTTGAAGAATTCCTGAGAGCCGGAGTTGATTTTGAGATCAAAGGGCGCAGATTTGTCGACATTCAGAACATCTTCCACAAAATGGAACCCAGGAACCTGAGCGCCGCCTATAAATTCTATTGCAGTAAAGAGCTTGAAAACGCCCACTCAGCCGAAGCCGATACGGTTGCAACGTATGAGATACTCAAGGCCCAGCTTGACCGTTACAATGGCACAGAATTCAAAGATAAAAAAGGCAATGTGATGAAGCCGGTGGTCAACGACATGAAGGCTTTGAGCGATTTCAGCTTCAGCAACCGTGCCGCCGACCTCATAGGCCACGTGATCTATAATGATCAGAATATCGAGGTGTTTAATTTCGGCAAACACAAAGGAAAACCGGTGAATGTGGTATTCCGCGACGAACCTTCCTATTATGACTGGATCATGAAAAGCGAATTTCCCCTGTCTACAAAAAAAGTCGTGACGGCAATAAAATTAAGGGGGTTCAATAAAGAATCGGTCAAAACAGAATTATTCTGAAGATTTTATGAAGATCATCTGTATCGGGCGCAATTATGTTGAGCATATAAAGGAACTCAACAACGCAATCCCTGCCGAACCCGTATTTTTTCTTAAACCCGACACTGCACTTCTTAACAGGAACAGGCCTTTCTATTACCCTGCATTTTCATCCGACATTCATTACGAACTTGAACTGGTGCTGAAGATCAACAAGGTGGGCAGGCATATTCAAAAGCAGTTTGCCTCGAACTACTTTGATGAGATCGGCCTTGGCCTTGACATGACGGCCAGGGACCTGCAGGAGAATGCCAAAAAGAAGTCCCTTCCCTGGGCTGTGGCCAAAGGCTTTGACCAGTCGGCTCCCATCGGCAGGTTCCTCCCGAAAAACAATTTCAGCGATTCTGCTAACATCAGTTTCCACCTCGAGCTTAACGGTAAAACCGTGCAAACCGGGAATTCCTCTCTTATGATTTATTCATTTGAGGATATCATCTCCCATATCTCAAATTATATGACCCTCAGGACCGGTGACCTGATATTTACAGGAACCCCGGCAGGTGTTGGGCCTGTTAAAATAGGTGATGTTCTCGAAGCCTATATTGAAAGTGAAAAAATCCTGAAATGCGAGATCAGGTGATCGGGACCCGTTTTACCTGAGAACAATATCTTTTATCAATTCCCTGCCTGCAGCCTTATTTAGTTTCAGAACCAGGGTTTCTTTCATATACATCAGTTCCTGCCTGAGGGCAGCAGAATCAACATTCACAAACAATACGTTATCCCTGATGCGAACACTGGTATGGGCTGCAATCATGCTCCCGCATATCCCCGGCCACTGTTCTAGCAGCTTCGTTTCATCAAGATGTCCCTCAAGACTGTATTTCCTGAGGATTTCCTGCACCACATCCTTAAGAGGCCTGTCGTTTGATTTCATATTCAGACCCTGAACGGGAGATTAAAAAATTTATGGTCTATGTCCATGGCATCGAACACCCTGCGGATCCTGTCCTCGCTTGTGTCGGTGATAAAGACCTGCCCGAAATTATGCTTGCTTACCAGGCTGATAAGCTGCTGCACCCTGATATCATCCAGCTTGTCAAACACATCGTCAAGCAACAATACGGGCTTGTACCCCTTGATATTTCTTGTGTAATCGAATTGCGCAAGTTTTATGGCGACCACGAAGGATTTCTGCTGTCCCTGGGAACCGAACTTTTTTACCAGGAACCCGTCAAGTGTAAATTCCAGGTCATCCTTATGGATCCCCACCGTGGAGAATTGTGCGGACCTGTCGCGTGAGAGGTTTTCCCTGATCAGGGTTTCCATTTCAGCATTGCACAGATGGGAATCATATTTCACATCCACCTTCTCAATGCCACCGCTGATATAGGTATAGTAATGCTGGAAAATGGGCACAAATGATTCCAGGAAATTGCTGCGTTTGGCAAACAGCAGGCTACCGAGCCGGATCAGCTGTTCGTCCCAGATTTCAAGCTGGGCAATGTCGAAAAAATTACGCTCGGCAAAAGATTTTAAAAGGGCATTCCTCTGGACCAGGGCCTTGTTGTACTGAATAAGGTCGTCAAGGTACAATTTATCGAACTGGGAGATCACGCTGTCGATATACCTGCGCCTGACTTCAGAACCTTCATTGATGAGGTCCCGGTCGTATGGGGAGATCATGACAAGGGGGAAGTTCCCGATATGATCGGCAAGGCGGTCGTAATCCTTTTTATTCAGCAGAAAACGCTTTCGCTGGTTTTTTTTCTGAATGCACTGGACCAGGTCGGGTGTGTCGCCGTTACGCATGAAGCTGCCGTTGATGGCAAAATATTCCTGGCCATGCCTGATGTTCTGGGAATCCCCCTGGTTGAAAAAACTCTTGCAAAACGAAAGGTAATGGATGGCATCCAGGAGGTTTGTCTTGCCTACCCCGTTATTTCCCGTAAAGCAGTTGATCTTATCGGAAAAGACCAGGTCGGCCAATTCGTAATTTTTAAAATTTGAAAGTGAAAGTTTATGAAGAAACATCCCCTGGATATAAGAACCGCAAAGATACGAAGTCCTTATTTCTTCTTGGCGAATTCCGAAAGATTAACACCAACAGTAAAATAATTGGGATTATGCCCCCCGGCCTGCATGCTGGCCCTGGTATAGCTGATGTTGAACATTTTTATTCTCAAGCCGAAACCAAGGGAGAACCCGGCCAGGCCTGCTTTGCCATACAGCTTCATCTCCTGCCTGTCACGGTAATTGTAACCCATACGGATTGCAAATACTTTTGCAATGGTCACCTCGCCTCCAAGCACTACATGCCGCATTAAATTGTCTGCAAATTTGCTGATCCCCGATTTGGACTGTACCTGGCCGGTAATAGGATCGGCCTGGTTTGACGGATTGTTCGGATCGGTATAGGAAAGGTCCCACTTTTGAAGGTCCTGGAAGATTTCATAGAAACGCAAAGGCAGATGCTTTAATTTTTCACTCAAACCCAACTGAATCTGGAAAGGCAGTGGTTCATAATTACCCGCGGTATAAGGGACTACCTGGTAACCGATATTCCTGAAAATCAGCGAGGCATTGAACACGTCGTCAGTGGCTGTATACGTACCGGCCACGTCAACAGCTATGCCGAATGAACGGTATGTTTCCAGGGCCGAATAAATAAGTTTTGCATTGGCTCCTATGTTGAAGTGGGGGCTCAGGGGCCTTCCCCACCCTATGTTAAGGGCGTATTCTGATGCTGTAAATGTTCCAGTGATGTTACTTGAAGCATCGGCCTGGGTAAAACTGCCATAGCTGACGAATTGCATTGAAGCTGCAAAGTTCCCGGCTTTATTAAACGAATGGGCAAACATGACGAAGCCGTAATTTGCAGCCATATAGTTAACAAAGCTGAATGCCAGGTTGTTGTTCATCTCGGGAGTGATCACCGAAGGATTGGCAAGGGCGATGGTAACATCATTATCCCTTACCGGAAGGAAATTCCCCCCGATGGAGGCTACCCTGGCCGAATTGGTGAGGTTCAGGAATTCATAGGTCCCTGAACTCCCGCTCTGTGCAAAGAGCGGAGCAGAATAAAAAACAAATAAAAAAGCCAAAATGGCAAAGGAGCGTATAGGACGGTGCACGTTTATGATTAGTTTATATTTAAAACGAAAACCTGGCTAAAATATTTTATCCGGTTCAAGAAACTATTGGATCAGCCCCCGGCCCGACTTTTTAACAAGATCCTGTTCCCTCAGGTCGGCTACAAGTTTATCCAGTATCCCGTTTATAAATTGTTTGGATTTCTGGGTACTGAAGTGCTTTGATATTTCGATGTACTCATTTAATGAAACCTTGACCGGGATTTGCTTAAAATAAAGCACTTCCGCCAATGCCATCTTCAGAATTATAACATCGGTGAGGGCAATCCTTTCAAGCTCCCAGTTTTTCGACCTGGAACTTATCAGTTTTTCGAATTCCTCGCTGTGCATAATGGTTTTGCGGAACAGCGAACTGATGAATTCATTGCTTTCGGCAGCTTCATCCTCATTGTCCTTCGTGAAAAGATCAATAATATCCGACTTTGGTGAGAAATTCTCAGGGATTATCATTAGCGCCTTTATGGCATAACCTGAAATAATATCAAAATCGTCGTGCCAATGTATGCTCCTTTCCTCGCAGAATGACCTCAGGTCGGAATTATTAGCGACATTTTTCCTGAAAATCCTGATCAGGTAATTACGGTCATCTTCAAAAGAATTCTCACCTGAGTTAAAGTAGGTCTGCAGGTCTTTGGAAGCTTTGAGCTTCATGGACGTTTTCCTGACCATATCCTGTTCTTCGGTCCATGATATGGAATACCTTTCGATTTGTTTTTTCAAAGGCTCGTTTTCCATCAGGATCTTCAACAGGCGGTTCTGCAAAAGTTTAAGGCTGGGATTCAGCTCATCGGCAGTGGGATAGAATTTATTTTTTGATTCTTCCATCCTGTATTCATAAAAATGCATCAGCTCGAAGAGAAAGGAAAACTGAAGGCCGAAAAGCTGGTATACCATCTCTATACTTTTCATAAGGTTCTTTTCGGCAATTTCCAGCCTCGTTTCTCCTCCCTGAAAATAAGCGTATAAAGCCTGGAGTACTTTAATCCTGTAATGACGTCGTCCCAGCATTTTATCAGTGTTAAGCTTCCTGTTAGAATCGCTTGCAAAGCTAAAGAAAGATGCCCATAGTTTTCAAATATTATTTATAATTTTGCGTTTACTCAATATCTAAGAAACCCAAAACCAAATGCCAGCAGACAATGGAAGATAATGACAATAAGGGTAAAGACAGAGGTGAAATCTTCTCAAGAGCAATAAGGGCAGGAAAGCGAACTTACTTTTTTGATGTAAAAACCACAGCCGAGGAAGAAGCTTATCTGACCATTACCGAAAGTAAGCGCAGGTTTAATGAGCAGGGAAAATTCTTTTACGAGAAGCATAAACTTTTCTTATACAAGGAAGATTTTGAAAAATTCCTTAACGGGCTTAACGACTCCATAGATTTCATAAAGACAGGCAAGGCACCCGACCGCCCTGTTCAGGAGAGCAGCTATGCTTCGCCTGATGAAACCGATGGCAAAGACATCAGGCTACAAAGCCATTCCATTGAGTTTGAGGATCTGACATCCGAAGCTGAACACAACTGATAATATTTCGGTTCAATCGCAGGTCTGATGCCATTAAGGCAGCTTTCTCACTATATATTAAAACTTATCAACATAGCCCGGGTTAACGGCATTAAACTCTAAATTTGTTCATTGATTCAAACACTATATGGGGAAAGTAATTGCTATTGCAAATCAAAAAGGGGGTGTGGGAAAAACCACTACGGCAATCAACCTGGCTGCCGGTCTTGCTGTGCTCGAGCACAAAACACTTCTGATTGATGCAGATCCGCAGTCGAATGCCACATCCGGAGTAGGTTACGACCCACGCAGTATTGAAAACAGCATTTATGAATGCATTATGGATAATGTTGATCCTTTATCCATCATACTTCACACGGCCACCCCGTTTCTTGACCTGCTTCCTTCGCATATTGACCTGGTTGGGGCTGAAATCGAGATGATACAGATGCCTAACCGTGAACGGGTGATGAAAACTGTCACCGAAAAAGTGAGAAGCCATTATGATTTTATCATCATCGATTGCTCCCCTTCTCTCGGGCTTATCACCGTTAATGCGCTTACTGCAGCCGATTCGGTCATAATACCTGTTCAATGCGAATACTTCGCCCTTGAAGGTTTAGGCAAGCTGCTGAACACAATAAAAATAGTACAGTCGCGGCTGAACATGGCCCTCGACATTGAAGGCATACTGCTTACAATGTATGACAACCGGCTGAACCTCTCAAAACAGGTGGTTGAAGAGGTCAAAACCCATTTCCAGCAGATGGTATTTCATACGATCATCAACCGGAACACTAAACTTGGAGAAGCCCCGAGTTTTGGACAGACTATCATGGTGCATGATATAAACAGTACAGGTGCGATCAATTACCTGAACCTGGCCCGTGAGATTATACAAAATAATGAAAAGCCTGTGGAAAGCATGGCTGACCATGAAATAAGCCAGTAATATGCAAGCGAAAAAGAAGGCATTGGGAAGAGGTTTGAGCGCTTTGCTGGAAGGAAGCAGTTCGGACTATACAGGGGAAGAATTGCCTGCCATCCCTGCAAGTCATACGGTATCGGCCGTTCCCCTGGATCAGCTCGAGACCAACCCTTTTCAGCCCAGGTCGCAGTTTGAAGAAAAAGAACTGACCGAACTGGCAGTTTCAATACAGGAACAGGGTATAATCCAGCCTGTTACTGTGCGAAAATTAGGGCCTGACAAATACCAGCTGATCTCAGGCGAAAGAAGGTGCAGGGCAGCCAGGATAGCGGGCCTTACCGAAATCCCGGCATTTATCAGGCTTGCCAACGACGAGCAAATGCTGGAAATGGCCATTGTTGAAAATATTCAGAGGACTGATCTGAATCCTCTTGAGCTTGCACTGAGCTTCCAGAGATTAATCGAAGAATGCCGCATACGGCAGGAAGACCTTGGCCAGAAAGTCGGCAAAGACCGTTCGACCGTATCAAATTACATTCGTTTGCTAAAACTGCCAGTTGAGATCCAGGTCGCAGTGAGGGACAACATTATCAGCATGGGCCATGCCAGGGCACTCATTACTATGGACGATGAGAAGCAGCAGTTGCAGGTTTTGCAAAAAATACTGGAGAAGAGACTCAGTGTACGCCAGGTTGAAGACCTCGCCAGGGAACTTCTTAAACCGGCAAAACCGACTTCCAAACCCGGTCCCAAACTCCTGCCCACCCACTACCAGCATGCCAGGGAGACGATAAGCGGCAAACTGCAGTCAGAAGTGGAGATCCGCCTGCAAAGGAAAGGAAAAGGCAGCATCCTGATCCACTTCAATTCGGAAGAGGAATTTTACAATTTACTCTCTAAAATGAACCCTGAATGAGATTGCTCATACTGGCGGTTGCTCTTTTCTGGCTTGCCGTTTTACCTTTTAAAACAGCAAAAGCCCAAACCGACAGTATTCCTAAAGATATACCCGATTCAACCCTCGAGAAACAGCATTCGCCTTCCAAAGCCACTATCATGTCGGCCTGTCTGCCAGGGCTGGGGCAGATATACAACCATAAAATATGGAAAGTCCCCATCATTTATGCCGGTTTCGGGGTCATGGCCTACCTGATCGTTTTCAACACGAGTTATTACCTGGATTACAAATGCGCCTATATCGAATCGGTAAACAGGGATAAAAACGGGAACTATGCCTACCTGGTGAACAGGTACAGCTCCACTGACCTGGTATCGGCCAGGGAATATTACAGGAGGAACCTTGAAATCACCTGCCTGGTAAGCGCCCTTTGGTATATTCTGCAAATTCTCGATGCCACCGTGGACGCCCACCTTTACAGTTTCAACATCAATAAGACCCTGAGTATGAGAGTAGAACCATCGGTTATCGCACCCGTTGTTTCAAGGAACATGGCCGGGGGAATAAAATTATCATTGCATTTTTAATTTCAACCTATGAAGATAGCATTGCTGGGATATGGAAAAATGGGACAGGAGATCCACAAACTCGCCGAAAAGAGAGGCCATGAAATAATCCTTATCATTGATAACGATGAGGACTGGCAGGAAAGGGGCAGCCTTCTTAAAGAGGCTGAAGTTGCCATTGAATTTACAACTCCTGATTCGGCTGTGGATAACATCATGCGCTGTTTTGAAAATGAGATCCCGGTAGTTGTAGGAACAACAGGCTGGATAGAGGACATCGACCACATCCGGAAGACCTGTATCGACGAAAATAAAAGCCTTTTCTTTTCTCCGAATTTCAGCATTGGCGTCAACCTTTTCTTTGACCTGAACCGTTACCTTGCGTCCCTCATGGCCAAGTGGGATAATTATGAGATATCCATCGAAGAAACACACCACATCCATAAGCTGGATGCTCCGAGCGGCACTGCCATTGTTCTGGCAAATGACATCATCCGTAAAATAGAAAGAAAAGAAAAATGGGTGAAGGAGCTTCAGGAAAACCCCGACGAAGTCGGGATTAAGTCATACAGGTCGGAAGATGTACCGGGAACGCATAAGGTGCGTTATGAATCGGAGATGGATGCCATAGTAATCACACATACCGCCAAAACAAGAAGAGGTTTTGCACTCGGGGCAATTATGGCAGGGGAATTTATCAAAGGTAAAAAAGGGTTCTTTGAAATGAAGGACCTTCTGAACTTTCAAAAAAGTACGGTCTGACAGCAAGAATTCAATGAAAATCACGTTATTGTAATATAAACCAAGACAATGAACCTTTATCTCATCTTATCATTTCTCTTTACCATAGCCACCTTTGCCGGCCTCTGGGGAATATTCACAAAAGCAGGGGAAGCAGGCTGGAAAATCCTTGTCCCTTTCTACAACCTGTATATCTGGCTTAAAATTGTAAGAAAGCCACTCTGGTGGTACATTTTCCTGCTCATTCCATTCATCAACGTTTTCGTTATCCTGCTCCTGGTCGTCGAGATCCTGAAATGTTTTAAAAAATACAGTTTGCTGGAACAGGCTGCCGGGGTTCTCTTCCCTTTCATCTACCTTCCCTACCTGGCATTCTCAAAGGAAGAGAAATATCATGACCCCAATACGCTTCAGCCTTTCAGGAAGACTGCCGTAAGGGAATGGGTTGATGCTATTATTTTCGCAGTGATCGCTGCCAGCATTATCCGTATCTTCTTCTTTGAAGCCTATACCATACCTACTTCCTCCATGGAGAAATCATTGCTGGTGGGAGATTACCTTTTTGTAAGCAAGGTCAGTTTTGGTCCGAAAGTTCCAAACACCCCCCTTTCGTTCCCCTTTGTGCATCATACGCTTCCTCTTACCGAGTCTACAAAGTCCTACCTCGAATGGGTGAACCTGCCTTATTACAGGTTCCCTGGCTTTTCATCCATTAAAAACATGGATGTGGTTGTGTTCAATTATCCCGACGGGGACACCCTGTCGACCAAGTTTCAGAGCGGCGCCAGCTACTACCTGTTTGTACGCAGGCTGGGCAGGGATGCCGTATGGAACAACAAGCAATATTTCGGAGATATTATCGCCAGGCCTGTCGACAAACGCGAAAACTTTATAAAACGCTGCATAGGGATCCCCGGTGACAGCATTCAGATCATCGACCGTAAAGTGCTGATAAACGGAAAGGAAGAAAATAACCCCGGTAAACGACAGTTCAAATACCTTGTACATACCGATGGCAACCCGATAAACCCGATAAATCTTGAAAAACTTGATATTACCGAGAAGTTTGAAGCCGATAACAATGGCAATTACGAGATCGTCCTTTCCGATGCGGCCCTCGAGGGCATAAAACAGTTCAGCAATGTAAAATCCATCGAACCGCTTATTGTCAAAAAAGGCTTATGGGATCCCGACATTTTTCCGTTTGATTCGGCCTATCGCTGGAACGTGGACAATTTCGGCCCCATCTGGGTACCCAAAGCGGGTGTCACGGTGAAAATAAACCCCTCGAACATCATGCTGTACAAAAGGATCATAGGCGTTTTTGAAGGAAATAAGCTCCTGGTTCAAAACGGGAAGATTTATATCAACGGCAAGGAAGCTGATACATACACCTTTAAAATGAATTATTACTGGATGATGGGTGATAACCGCCATAACTCGGCCGATTCACGTTACTGGGGTTTCGTGCCCGAAGATCACGTTGTTGGGAAAGCTTCCTTTGTATGGCTTTCGCTTGATTCGAATAAAACACTCTTTGACGGGAAAATCCGCTGGAGTAAACTCTTCCATTTTGTTCACTAAATTATTGAAGGAATTTAGCCCATGAAGTTCTCCCGAATCCGGCTTCTGTTAATGCTCATCGCGGCCTGCCTTGTGGCCGGGCCTGGATTCAGCGCCTCACAGCCTTTCGAAGGAGTCATCACCTTCAAGATCACCTACCCCGGCAATAAAATTACCGAAAACCAGCTTGCCCTGTTCCCTAAAGCATTAACGGTCATGATCAAGGGAGGGAAATCAAGAACTGATATACTTACCGGCGGTGGAAGCCGAGTTGAAATCACCGATCACCAGGAGAAAACCAAGGTCAAGCTTCTCAACATGATGGGACAGAAGTATGCCTTAAGATACACTACCGACGACATAGCCAAGGAGACGGCTAAGGAAGCGCCTGTAAGCGTTGAATTAACAAGCGAAACCAGGAACATTGCAGGGTACCAGTGTAAGAATGCGGTCATAACGGTAAATGACAAGAGCGGGAAATATACTATCGTCGTATATTACACCCCCGAACTTGGAGGGAAACAGGCAAATTTCGACAAGGGAATTTACAAGGATATTGAAGGCGTACTCATGGAATTTTCAATGAAAACCTCTGAAATGACAATGCGGTTTACGGCCATTTCGGTTGAAAAGAAAACCGTTTCATCGAAAGAATTTGAGATCCCGCCCGATTATTCCATCATATCAAAGGATGAATTGAAGAGCAAAATCGGGAGTAAGGAATAAAAACAGATGGCTAAACAATACAACCCATTAAAATCAAATACTTTCAGGGAGGAAGTCAGTTCCACCGGGGAAGAATTTCAGCTTGAACAGGAAGTGCCCCCCAGGTCAAAGAAGGTAAAAAAAGAGAAACCGGCCAGGGAAAAACCTCCGAAGAAGGAAAAACCGCCCAAAAAGAAAAAGGAACTCAGCGAAAGGCAGATCGAGAAGAAGGAAAGAAGGCTCAGGGTATGGGGTCTTGCGTTTATTCTCCTCGGCATTTACCTCTTGCTGGCGTTTGCCTCCTATATTCAGACATGGAAGACCGACTACAGTTATACTGATACCGTTTTTAAACATTTTTCACTGGAAGCCTTCCGCGCAGGAGACATCAGATGCGAGAACTGGATGGGAAAAACAGGGGCGATCGTTTCCTACATGTTCATCTCGAACTGGTTTGGCATTGCCTCCTTCCTTTTTGTTCTTGTCCTCCTTGTTTGGGGTATACGGTGGATGATCAGGTTCACGGTTTTATCGCCATGGAAAACCATGGAATATTCTTTTTTCGGCATCTTCTGGCTGCCCGTATTCCTGGGTCTGGTCATGCCTGCCGACCGCATCGCCACGGGAGTTTTATTCACGGGGGTTTACGGTTTCCAGATGAACCTCTGGCTCCTCGATTTCCTTGGCTCCACCGGGCTTGCAATCCTTCTTGGTTTTACCTTTTTCAGCTTCATGATCATTGCCTTCAATATTCCTTTCCGCTGGATCAAACCGAAAGCTGAAGGGGATGATATTTTAAATGAAATGACTGCGGATGTCGCCTCCCCAAAACCCGTCGCTGACCCGCTTGAACAGCCGGAAGTTCCACAGTCGAACCTGTTCATTGAGGTACCGCCTGAAGAGGTTCAACAGGTAGACCTAGGAGGTCCCGTGGAAAGCCCGGTACCTGAGAATGCCCCATCGGGGCTGGAACTGCAGATTGAGAAACCCGAGGAAGATATACCGGGCGATTTCAAGGGCCCCATCCCCCGTCAGGGCATTGATACATTATATGACCCTAAACTGGATCTTCCCAGCTATAAATTTCCAACCCTCGACCTTCTAAATGATTACGGGGGGGAATCCGTTGCAGTACGAAAGGAGGAACTGGAAGCCAACAAGGACAAGATCGTTCAAACACTTTCACATTACGATATCAGGATCGCCAAGATCAAGGCAACAATAGGCCCTGCGGTAACCCTGTACGAGATTGTACCCGAAGCCGGCATACGTATTTCAAGGATCAAGAACCTCGAGGATGACATCGCCCTTAGCCTTTCGGCACTGGGGATCCGCATAATCGCCCCCATCCCGGGCAAGGGCACCATAGGGATAGAAGTTCCAAACCAGAACCCCGAAATCGTCGCCATCAAATCACTGCTGGGTTCCGAAAAATTCAAGAACACTTCGTTTGAACTTCCCTTCGTTTTAGGGAAGACCGTTTCGAACGAGACATTCATTGCCGACCTTGCCAAGATGCCCCACCTGCTGATGGCCGGGGCAACCGGGCAGGGGAAATCAGTAGGTCTTAATACCATCATCACCTCGCTTCTGTACAAGAAACATCCTTCCCAGATCAAGTTCGTGATGATAGACCCCAAGAAAGTTGAACTAACCCTGTTTTCAAGGATTGAAAGGCATTTCCTGGCAAAGCTGCCCGACAGCGAAGAAGCCATCATCACCGATACCAAAAAAGTGATCCGCACCCTGAATTCACTGAATATCGAAATGGATACCAGGTATGATCTTCTGCGGGATGCACAGGTGAGGAATATCAGGGAATACAATGAAAAATTCTTTAACCGCAAGCTGAACCCGAACGAAGGGCATAAATTCCTGCCTTATATTGTGCTTGTAATTGACGAGTTTGCCGATCTCATCATGACTGCAGGCCGTGAAATAGAAACGCCGCTTACCCGCCTCGCACAGCTGGCCCGCGCCACAGGCATACACCTGATCATAGCAACCCAGAGGCCTTCGGTGAACATCATCACGGGAACCATCAAAGCAAACTTCCCTGCCAGGATCGCTTTCAGGGTGATCTCGAAAATTGATTCACGCACCATCCTTGACTCTTCCGGGGCCGACCAGCTTATCGGTCGGGGCGATATGCTGCTTTCAACAGGGAGTGACCTGATCAGGCTGCAATGCGCTTTTGTTGACACCCCTGAGATAGAGAAACTGACCGATTTCATAGGATCCCAGAGAGGTTATCCTGAAGCATTCTCCCTTCCTGAATATTATGATGAAGAAAACGGGTCGGGAAAGGATTTCGATCCCAACGAACGGGATGAATTCTTTGCCGAAGCCGCCCGGCTTGTCGTTCAGCACCAGCATGGATCCACCTCCCTCATCCAGCGGAAGCTGAAACTTGGTTATAACCGGGCCGGGCGAATTATCGACCAGCTCGAATCCGCCGGCATCGTGGGATCCTTTGAAGGCAGTAAGGCCAGGGAAGTCATGTACAAGGATTCATCAGCCCTCGAATCCTATCTCAAGAGCCTGGAGAGCGAATAAAGAAACAAGTAAAATCAATCATTTCAAACATATGAAGAATCTTATCATTTTATTTTTATCATTGTCGTTTTTCAGTGCATTCAGCCAGAAAGACCAGAAAGCAAGCGACATCCTTGACCAGGTAAGCGCAAAAACGAAGGCATACAAATCGATCAAAGCCGATTTCTCCTACAGGATGGAGAACGCAAAAGCGAAGATCAACGAGGAAAAGCAGGGTAGCCTGCTGCTCAGCGGCGACAAGTACAAGATGCAGGCCAGCGGGCAAACCGTGATTTGTGACGGCAAAACCATCTGGACCTTCATGCCCGAGTCAAACGAAGTGCAGGTGAACTCCCTCGATAATAAAGATGAGGCCCTTACCCCGTCGAAACTGTTATCGAACTACAATACCAATTTCAAATCGAAAATTCTGAACGAAAAAAACGCCGATCCTTCAAACGTGAAGATTGAACTGGTACCGAATGTGATCAAGAATTATAACCGTGCCGTTCTGACCGTCGAAAAAGTGAAGCTCCAGGTGAGATCGTTCGTGATCTATGATAAAAGCGGTAATATCTTCACTTATACCATCACCCGTTTCCAGACCGATCTGCCGGTAAATCCTTCTGATTTCACCTTCGACGCCAAAAAATTCCCCGGCGTCGAGGTCATAGATATGCGGTAAATGGGTTCCCAAACTGCAAACGGAGTCAGCAGTCTTACCCTGAAGGCCAGGTGCATCAGGCAGTCTGTTGTAAGAAGTCTTGCTGCAGCAGGTTCAGGCCACCTGGGCGGCTCCATGAGTTCGGCCGATATCCTCACAGCATTGTATTTCTCAGTGATGAAGCATAAACCTGAGGATCCGTTTTGGGCCGGACGCGACAGGTTTATTTTGTCGATAGGGCATATTGCACCGGTATTGTATGCCACGCTGGCCGAAGCAGGGTATTTCCCGAAAGAAGAATTGCTGAGCCTCCGCAAAATGGGCAGCAGGCTTCAGGGGCATCCCGGCAGGGACCATGGTCTTCCTGGTATGGAGCTTTCGGCAGGTTCCCTGGGGCAGGGCCTTTCGGTAGCGGTTGGCATGGCCCTTGCAGCCAGGCTGGACGGGCTTGATTACCGGGTGTATTGCCTCAACGGGGATGGCGAACTCCAGGAAGGTTCCATTTGGGAGGCGGCAATGTCGGCCTCTCATTACAAACTTAATAACCTTACTGCCATCATCGACCGGAATGGTCTGCAAATTGACGGATCAACCGAAACCGTTATGTCGCTGGAACCTCTGAAAAAGAAATGGGAGGCGTTCGGATGGAATGCCATGGAATGTGACGGCCATGATTTCGGATCACTTCTGAATGCATTTAAAAAGGCACAGCAGGAGGCAGTGCGCCCTTCGATTATCATTGCAAAAACAATAATGGGAAAGGGAATACCCTCCATCGAAGGGGATTACCGCTGGCATGGGAAAGCGCCCTCGAAAGAGCAGGCGGAGGAAATGTTGAAAGAAGTTCACTGAGGTACAATGTACCATGTACAAATTTTAAAATATGGAGCGGTTTATCAACAGGGGCAATAAAGCAACCAAAGCAGGATTTGGCGAGGGATTGCTCGAGGCAGGCATCGCCAACCTCAATGTCATCGCCATAGGCGCTGACATCACGGCTTCTGTTGGAGTTGATCTGTTCGCTTCAAAATTCCCTCAACGTTTTATTTCGCTTGGGATTGCCGAACAAAATTGCGTTGGTGTTGCTGCCGGGCTGGCCTTGTCGGGAAAAATCCCGGTGTTTGCGACCTACGGAGTATTTTCGGCTCTTCGCACCACCGACCAGGTAAGGATATCACTTTGCTATAACAACCTCCATGTTGTCATAGGCGGCGCCCATGCCGGGGTTTCAGTCGGACCCGACGGGGCCACCCACCAGGCGCTTGAAGATATCGCTATTATGCGGGTTATGCCGAACATGACCGTCATCTCCCCTTGTGATGCAAGCCAGGCCAGGCTTGCGGTCATTTCCTCTGTAGAACAATGCCACGGGCCTGTTTATATAAGGTTCGGCCGGGAGGCCATGCCTGATTTCACATCCCCCCTCCAGGAATTTATTCCCGGGAAAGCCCAGTTGATGCACGAAGGCAATGATCTTGCCATCATTGCCACCGGCCACATGACCTGGGAAGCCCTGCAGGCGGCATATGAACTGGAAAAAGAAGGGATCCATGCCCGGGTCCTGAACATCCATACAATAAAACCCATAGATGAACCTGCTCTCATCTTAGCCGCCAGGGAATGCGGAGCCTTGGTTACCGCCGAGGAACACCAGCTTGCCGGCGGTTTGGGATCAGCCGTATCGGAAGTGATAAGTAAAAATTACCCAGTCCCAATTGAGTTTGTGGGCATGAATGACCATTTTGGTGAATCAGGCCCGCCCCGAGAACTTATGATTAAATTCGGGTTCACAGCGGAAAACATCATAATCGCAGCAAGGAAAGCGATGAGCAGAAAAGGCATCTGATGTACAATGTACAAATATTTCGCTATTTCGCTATTTCGCTACTTACTATGTCCTCCGGGTACCTTACTTTGTAAAGGAACAAACCGCATGCAGGCACCGAATCCCCGGCGTCGGAGCGGTTTTTCGCCTCGATCACCAGCTTAAGTTCCCTTAGGCTCATCTTCCCCGTCCCAAGGTCAAGAAGGGTCCCTACAATCGCCCTGACCATGTTCCTGAGAAAACGGTCAGCCGAAATGGTAAAAACAACAAGGTCCCCGCTTCTCTCCCACCTGGCTTCGGTAAGCTTACAGATCTTTGTTTTCGTATCGGAATCGACTTTTGAAAATGAAGTGAAATCCGAATATTTCATGATCAGTTCAGCCCCCCTGTTCATCATGTCAATATCCAAAGGGCCAAAATGATAATAAGACTGGTTGAACAGAAAAGGATCCTTTACCAGCGTTATAAAATATTTGTAGGTGCGCAAGATGGCGCTGAACCGGGTATGGGCATCGGGCTTTACCGGGAAGATCTTTTGGATAGCTATGTCTTTCCCGAGATAGGAATTCAGTTTGAAAACCAGTTTCCCGGCCTGGATTTTGCCCAGGTCTTTCTCAATATCCATATGTGCATAATACTCCCGGGCATGTACACCCGAATCGGTACGCCCGCAACCGGTCAGGCTTATATCTTCCCTGAGCATCATGCTTAAGGCATCGGCCAGTATCTTTTGTATGCTGATGGCATTTTTCTGGGCCTGCCAGCCATGGTACCTGGTTCCGTCGTATGAAAGTAAAATAAAGTACCTCATCATTATAATTCCGCTGTATTGCTATGCAATTTCAAAGATAGTGCAGATTAGCATATTATGATAATTATACATAATTTCTCTTGTTTTTCGCTTATATTTGTTATTGAATAAACAATACCATGGTGCCAAGAAAGGAAAAGGAAACCCAATGCGAACTCTGTCACCAGGCATATCATAAGTTTTTTATCTGCCTTGACCGCGCCGATCTGCAATACCTGAATAATGAAAGAGAAGTCAGGTTATTCCGTAAGGGACAGAATATTTTCGAAGAAGGCCATAAAACACATGGTATTTTCTGCATCAAGGAAGGCCAGGTCAAACTTTATAAAAACGGGTTTGATGGCAGGGAGCATATTACCCGGATTGCTTTCCCCGGGGATTTTATCGGCCTGAGGGCCCTGCTCAGCGGGCGTGATTATTCGGTTAATGCTTCGGCCATGGAAGATACGACTGCATGTTTTATTCCTAAATCGGACTTCTTCCAGCTGATGATCAAATATCCCGAATTCTCCAGGAGGCTGATGGTTGTTTTGACCCAGCTCCTTGCCGAAGCCGAAGCACGCCTGATCAGCATTGCCCACCGTCCCCTCAGGGAACGTCTCGCCGAAACCCTCCTTTTCCTGAATAATTCCTTCCACGGCACCTCACCTTCTTTTCCGATACCTTACCTTAACCTGACCCGCACCGACCTGGCAAACATTATCGGGACAACCCCCGAAACAGTCATCCGCATGCTGTCCTCTCTTAAAGAAGAAAGAGTAATCAATATCAAAGGCCGCAAGATCTTTATTCTTGACCGCCCAAGGCTGGAATTTATTGCAAATTCGAAGTATTGAAACATACTGTCGCCTGTATGGTTTTATTAAATTTTCAAGCCTCTTTCAAAACCTGATGTAAATCATTTTTTTCCCTGAGATCTTTTAGTTTATTTGTTAATAAATTAACAAAAGATGAGAAAGACCGAGATCACCGGGATGTTTTTTTACAATCACTCAGGTTTGCATCCCGACCCTATCGACTATTCAGAATTACTGAGATTCTCATTCACGTTTCAAAACGTCACCGAGGCTTTTACTTATTCTGACTTCATATGGAATGAGAAGAACATCCTGAAAAAAATCGAGGAGAATAATTTTGAGCGTATCATTATTGCCGGGCTCATGCCGGGTACGGTGAAAGCCTTGTTTTCCAAAGCCATGGCAGTGGCCGGAAAAGATCCGGAAAAAGTTATGCTTGCCAGTTTTAATGATTATTGTTCGGGAAGCATATTTAAAACCGAGGGTCTTAAAAAGGTACTTGCTTCCATGATATCCGGCATCCCTTATGAATTTACAGGTATCCCCGATGAACTGCCCGTGAATAAGGCAACGCTTGTCATAGGCGGGGGGATTTCGGGCATACAGGCCGCCCTTGAAATTGCGTACAGCAATAATCCTGTTTACCTGGTGGAGAAAAGCGGCACCATAGGCGGGAAAATGGCCACATTCGATAAAACCTTTCCTACCCTTGATTGTGCCGCCTGTATCCTTACCCCAAAAATGGTGGAAGTGAACCAGCATCCGGATATCCGCCTGATGAGTTATTCCGAAATCAAAGAGGTGGCAGGCAAGCCGGGAGATTTCATTGTCAAAGTTTTGAAAAAGGCGCGTAAAGTTAATGTGCAAACCTGTATAGGATGCGGAACCTGCGCCGAGAAATGCCCCGCCCAGGCCCCAAGCGAATTTGATGCCGGCACCTGCATGCGTAAGGCCATCTATATCCCATTCCCACAGGCAGTCCCAAACAAATACCTGGTGGATTCCGAAAACTGCATCTACCTGAAGAACGGCAAATGCAAGGCCTGTGTCAAGGCTTGTCCTGTGCCGGGATGCATAGACCTGGATGAAAAGGATTCGGAAGTAACCATCAATGTGGGGAACATCATTTTAGCCACGGGGTATAAACCTTTTAATGCACTGCGGATGGCACAGTTCGGTTACGGCCAGTTCCCGAATGTGCTGAATTCCCTGGAATTTGAACGACTTTTGAATGCTTCAGGCCCCACCGGGGGGAATATCCACATGAGGAGCCAGGATAAAAAAGGGAACTGGATTTTCAATACCACCACTCCCAGGCCCGAAAAACTTGCCATCATTCATTGCGTGGGCAGCCGCGACAAGAATTTCAACAAATACTGTTCTAGGGTATGCTGCATGTACTCCCTGAAGTTCGCCCACCTGATCATGGAAAAACTTCCCGAGGCCGAGATCTTCGAATATTTCATCGACATGAGGTCGTTTGGAAAGGGGTATGAAGAATTCTATGAAAGGATAAGGCAGGAAGAAGTATCCATCATCAGGGGAAAAACCGCGAAAGTTGAGCAAAGAGGGGAAAAACTGTTTTTAAGGGGAGAAGACATCCTCCGTGGCGAGATACTAGAAAATACCGTAGACATGGTTATATTATCGGTAGGTCTTGAAGCAGGAGAAGACGCCCTTAAACTGGCAAAGATGCTGAACATCACTACCAATGCCGACGGATGGTTCGACGAGGCACATTATAACCTTGATCCTACAGGCACCTGCCGTGGCGGCATTTACCTGGCGGGAACCTGCCAAGGGCCGAAAGACATTCCAGACTGCGTTGCCCAGGGATCTGCCGCAGCTGCCAGGGTGATACAAAGCATACTGAAAGGCAGGCTGCGCGATGATGTTTCGTCGGTTTCACTTGATCGTGTGGAATATAAAATAATGGAATTATCAACAGTACCTATATAAAACAAGCCGACCATGAGTACACGTGTTCACCCTGAGCTCAGGAACCAGCTGATGCAGTTCGGCATCGGCGACTGGAATGCCTGCTATCATTGCGGTACTTGTACAGCCCAATGCCCTCTTTCAGAAGAAGGCTTCCTGTTCCCCAGGAAAAAGATCCGGCTGATGCAGATGGGCCTGAAAGATGAGCTAGAAGCCAGCGTCGAGCCATGGCTTTGCTATTACTGCGGCGACTGTTCCACTTCCTGCCCCCGGGATGCGAACCCCGGGGAGCTGATGATGTCGCTCAGGAGGTACCTGACATCCATCTACGACTGGACCGGCCTGTCGAAGAAATTTTACACTTCCGAACTATGGGAACTGTTCTTTATCCTTTCGTTTGCCGCCCTGGTTGTGATTTCCTTCCTGCTTGTCCTTCCATCCATGGGATTTCATTTCACCAGGGAACTCACAGCCGAAGGAGGGGTGCAGGTCAATGCCTTCGCCCCAATCCATGTTGTTGAAACATTCGACTGGGCCATGGCTTTAGTTGTAGCCTCCCTGCTTATTTCAAACATCCTGAGGATGTATTACAAGATCATCTGGAAATACGGTAATATGAAGGTCAGCCTTTGGGTGCATATCAGGGAATTCTGGCTGCTGATCTTCAACTTCGCAGTACAGCCCAAATTCAACAAATGCGACGACAAACGCTACTGGCTCTCACACTGGTTCCTGATGTCGGGTTACACCATCATGTTCATTGTGATCGTTGTTTACCTGCCCTGGTTTCAGACCGAAAGGATACTCCCGATATGGAACCCCCAGAGGCTGTTGGGTTATTATGCAACTTTCGGGCTGTTGTTCGGACTGTTCGTAGCCATATTCGGCCGACTACAGAAGAAAGAGATCAAGTTCCTGTTTTCCCACATCAGCGACTGGCTGTTTCTTGCGATGCTTACACTGACGGCCATCACGGGCATACTCATCCACATATTCAGGATCAATGGCATGCCTTTGGGCACCTATATATCCTACATTGCCCATATGGCTGTTCTTGTTCCTATGATTCTGATAGAGGTTCCGTTCTCGAAATGGTCACATCTCGCCTACCGGCCTTTTGCCGTGTATTTTCAGCAATTAAAAAAATATGCAGTTCCAAGGTAATCCTGTCATCCCTGAAAAACAAAGCGTATGGAAGAGCCAAGAATAGGGGTTTACGTTTGCTGGTGCGGCACCAACATCTCGAAAATGGTCGATGTTGAAGCTGTGACTAAGGAAGTCGGCACCCTGCCGGGAGTAGTGCTTTCGAAAAATTACAAATACATGTGTTCCGATCCGGGCCAGGACCTGATTATCAAAGACATCAAATCACATAACCTCAACAGGGTTATTGTAGCCGCCTGTTCCCCTCGCATACATGAGCTCACTTTCAGGAATGCCTGCGAGAAGGCCGGTATCAATCCGTACCTGTTCGAGATGGCGAATATCAGGGAGCAGGATTCATGGGTACATACCGACCGCACGGAAGCAACGAAAAAAGCCATAGACCTGGTTATTGGCGCAATCAGGAGGGTGCGTTACCATGAGCCCTTGCAAAAGAGATCGGTGAATGTAGACCCGGCCACACTCATAATCGGCGGGGGCATTTCGGGGATGACTGCTGCTCTTGAGATCGCGAATGCAGGCAAGAAAGTGTACCTGCTTGAAAGAACCGACCACCTTGGAGGCCAGGTAGCCAGGTTCGATCTCACTTTCCCCCACCTCTCAAGTGCCCGGCAGATGATAAGGCCGATGATACAGAGGGTTGAAAACCATCCCATGATAATCGTATACCTGAACACTGAATTAAAAGAGGTAAGCGGGTACATCGGTAATTTCAAAGCCAGGCTTGTATTCAATGGAGCTGAACAACCCGAAATAACGTTTGGCAATATCATAGCAGCCGTCGGATTGAAACCTTTCGATCCCTCTGTGATAGCGGAATATGGTTACGGCAAATTTCCCGACGTGATCACTTCCCTGGAGTTCGAAGACAAACTGAGGGCCGGCAGGATCCTAACGAAATACGGAAAGGAGCCAAGGAACGTTGCAATCATTCATTGTGTCGGCAGCCGTAACAAACAATACCATGAATATTGCTCAAGGGTTTGCTGCATGGTTGCCCTCAAATTCGTGCACGAGATTCGCGCCGCCCTGCCCGATGCCAATATTTTCGAGATCTATGCCGACATGAGGGCATACGGGAAAGGGCATGAGGAATTCTATGCCATGACCACCCACAAACAGATCATCTTCCTGATGTATGACCAGCAGAAAAGCCTACCCTTGATCAGGGAGGCATACCGCGACGACGACTGCAATATGCTGATAGAAATGAATGAACTTCTTTCGGGTATCGATATTGAAGTGCCAGTGGATATGGTGATACTCATGGTCAATATGGAAGCCCACGACAACGTGAAAGAGGTGGTGCGTACCATTGGCGTGAGTTTATGCGGGAACCAGTTCTTCATTGAAAAGCATCCCAAGCTGGATCCTGTTGCCACCACTACCGGAGGTGTGTTTATCGTGGGAACCTGCCAGGGGCCCAAGGATATCCCTGATTCAGTTGCCCAGGCCAAAGCAGCTGCGGCCAGGATACTTGCAACGATCGCCCAGGGCTCAGTTCCCGTTGAGGTTACTACAGCCGTGGTGAACGAGTCGTTCTGCTGCGGATGCCAGACCTGCATCAGCGTTTGCCCCTATTCTGCAGTTTCCTTTGATGAAGCCAAAAAAGTATCAGTGGTCAATGAGGTCCTCTGCAAGGGTTGCGGAACATGCGGAGGATGCTGCCCGGCCGGAGCCATCACAAGCAAACATTTCACCGACCGCCAGATACTCTCAGAGATAGAAGGGATTATGTCAATGTCATATTAATTTAAAAAAATATGAATTTCAGACCCACCATCGTAGCTTTCCTATGCAACTGGTGCGCTTATACCGGCGCCGACCTTGCAGGCACTTCCAGGCTGCATTATGCACCCAATGTGCGCATCATCAGGATCATGTGCTCGGGACGGATAGAACCCACTTTCATCCTCAAAGCCTTTAAGGAGGGTGCCGATGGTGTTCTTGTATGTGGATGTCATCCGGGGGATTGCCATTACCAGGAAGGGAATTATAAATGCCTCAGGAGGTTCAAACTCCTTGAGAAGTTCGTATGCCAGATGGGCATAGAAAAAGAGAGGCTGAAACTGGAATGGATCAGCGCCAGTGAAGGAAAACAGTTTGCCGAGCTGGTCAATGAGATGACCGCCGCCATCCTTAAGCTCGGGCCGGGGAAAGTACAGAAAACCCTTGAACTTGAACATTTAAAAACAAATTAACCATGTCTCAGGAACTAACCAAACCCAAACTCAAACTTGCAGTTTATTGGGGTGCTGCCTGCGGAGGATGCTGTGTCTCGGTTTTGGATACGCATGAAAAACTGCTGGATATAGTTGCAGCAGCTGATCTCGTCTTCTGGCCGATCGCGATGGACATCAAGTACAAGGATGTTGAGAGCATGCCTGATAAATCCATCGACCTGACACTTTTTAACGGGGCAGTCCGCAACAGCGAAAACAAGCATATGGCACAGGTATTGAGGCAAAAATCGAAAATCCTCGTGGCTTACGGGTCCTGCGCCTATATGGGAGGCATTCCCGGTCTTGCTAATTTCTTTTCGAAAAACGAAATCTTCAAAAGGGCTTACGAGGAGACTGAATCCACGGTCAATCCCGAAAAAACCGTTCCAATCACGTCTGTCCAGGTAAAGGAGGGAACCCTGGAGATCCCCCTGATGTTTAACGATGTGTTTCCGCTGAACCAGGTCGTTGAGGTGGATTATTATATACCCGGCTGCCCGCCTCAGAGTGAAAGGCTTATCGAAGTCTTCTCGGTCATTTCAGCCGGGACCAATCTTCCGCCGGCCGGATCAGTAGTGGGAGCTAATGATAAGACCAACTGTGATGAATGTAAGCGTAAAAAGTCAGACAAAAAGAAAGTCAAACGATTTTACAGGCCCTGGGAAATCCAGGATGATAAGGAGACGTGTTTCATTGAGCAGGGAGTCATCTGTATGGGGCCTGCAACCAGGGGTGGTTGCGGAGTGCGTTGTGTCGAAGGAAATTCGCCTTGCCGCGGGTGTTATGGCCCGCCACAGGGATCCAGTGATCCGGGAGCAAAAATGATGGCAGCTATCGGAACCATGATAGATTCCAATGATCCTGATGAAATCGATGAAATCATTGAAGCAATTGTCGACCCGGCCGGATTGTTCTACCGTTTCAGCCTGCCAGGCTCAATCTTAGGGAGAAAGGTATTATGAAGCACATCAGCATTGATCCTATTACCAGGCTTGAAGGCCACGGGAAGATCGAAATCTTTCTGAACAATGATGGAGAGGTTGAAAATGCCTACTTCCAGGTTCCCGAATTGCGTGGTTTTGAGAAGTTCTGCGAAGGCAGGCCCGTCGAAGAACTGCCATCCATAGTCACCAAGATCTGCGGAGTATGCCCGGGCTGCCATCATATGGCCTCAGGTAAGGCCGTGGACCGTGTATTTGGAGTTGAACCTCCTCCGACCGCCAGGAAACTCAGGGAACTGTTCTATATGGCGCATTTCGTCCACAGCCATATTGCCCATTTCTACGCTCTTGCAGCACCTGATTTCGTTGTTGGGCCTACTGCCAGCCCGGCCGAACGGAATATCCTGGGCGTGATCAGCAAAGCAGGAATTAAAATCGGGAGCGAAGTCATCAGGCAACGAAAGATGGCCCAGGAAATACAGGCGATGATAGGAGGTCACCAGACCCATGTAGTAATGAACATTCCGGGGGGTGTAAAAAAAGGCATCAGCCCCGTACAAAGGGATGACATTGTTAAAAAGGCCGAAGGATTCATTGATTTTTCAAAATTCTCCATCCAACTGTTCAAGGATGTTGTTCTGGGCAATAAGGAATATGTTGAACTGATTCTGAAGGGCCCGTATTCATTGGTCCTGCATTCCATGGGCCTGGTCGATGAAAAGAATAAAGTCAGTTTCTACGACGGGAAGGTAAGAGTTGTCGATACCAGGGGTGAAGAGCTGTACAAATACCCAGCCGAACAGTACCTGGATTTTGTAGAAGAGAGGGTTGAACCCTGGACTTACCTGAAATTCCCGTATCTCAAAAAAATCGGCTGGAAAGGGTTCATCGACGGCCAGGAATCAGGGGTTTACCAGGCAACACCCCTGTCGAGACTTAATGCAGCCGACGGAATGGCTACGCCTCTCGCTCAGCAGGAGTATGAATATATGTACAGTACACTTGGCGGTAAACCGGTCCATGCCACGTTGGCCATGCACTGGGCCAGGCTCATTGAACTTATGTATGCATCGGAACATTGTCTTGAACTGGCCATGGATCCTGAGATCACAGGTAATGAGCTAAGGGCCCCCCTGGGGAAAATCGTTGGAGAAGGGGTTGGCATTGTCGAAGCCCAGAGAGGAACCTTGACACATCATTACTGGACCGACGATAATGGAATGGTCAGAAAAGTCAACCTCATCGTTGGGACCACTAACAATCATGCGGCTATCTGCATGTCGATCAAAAAAGCTGCCCGGGGCCTGATTAAAAAAGGCAGTGAAATCACCGAAGGCACGCTGAACATGATCGAAATGGCGTTCAGGGCTTATGATCCCTGCTTCTCATGCGCCACCCATTCACTCCCGGGCGAAATGAAAATGGTTCTCAACATCAGGGACAGCGAAGGTCAGATAATTGATTCAATAAGCAGATAAATTTACAAAATGGAAAAGGA
This sequence comes from uncultured Bacteroidales bacterium, assembly GCA_903877385.1. Classification (GTDB taxonomy): domain Bacteria; phylum Bacteroidota; class Bacteroidia; order Bacteroidales; family FEN-979; genus CAIRDP01. The sequence goes on along the minus strand of CAIRDP010000063.1, from coordinate 89,556 downwards.
AAAAATTCTTGTGATGGGCATAGGGAATGACATTCTCACCGACGATGGCATCGGTCCCAAACTTATCGGAGATCTCGTTAAAATGGGCCTGCCGGCTGAGGTCAGCTTTAAGACAGTTGCGGTGGGAGGGCTGGAATTACTGGAGGACATATCAGGATATACCCGCATTTTCATGATAGATGCAATAAAGACTGCAGGAGGAAGGCCAGGTAATGTTTACTTCCTCTCGCCCGATGATTTCAGAGCCAGCATGCATATATCAAATCTGCACGACATCAGCTTCATAACAGCTCTTGAGCTGGGGAAGAAGCTGAATTACGAACTTCCTTCAGAAATCCTGATTATCGCGGTAGAGATATCCGAAGATCTTGAATTCAGTGAAACACTCAGCCCGGCGCTTCAGAAGCAGTATCCCGGCATCCTTTCAAAAGTGTATAAATTCCTGCTGGAAGCACTGATGTACCAGAATACTCATAGCCACAATTGAAGCCCGTTCAGGACAAAATAGTCGCCATATTGCAATCTCCCGGCAGCAAGAAGCGTAATTTCACGTTTTGATGTTTTACTGGTATCAGTATGTATTCCTTGGGGTATAATGGGTATGAAGCAGGTCTTTAGCCACAGGTCCCATAGGATCCAGCAAGAATTCCTCATAGGCTTCAATGGCTTCCGGATTTTCGTTCGCCTTGCGTAAATAAAGTCCCATCTCTTCGGCATACAATGCCTGTACTCTTTTAAGGCGGATGTCGGGATTAGTGGGTATGGGCTGCCCCCCGCCTCCAAGGCATCCCCCGGGGCAAGCCATAATTTCAATAAAATGATAGGGGGAATCACCGCCCCTCACGGCCTGCATAAGGGTTTTTGCATGGGCCAGGCCATGTGCTACAGCCACCTTCAGATCCAATCCGTTCATAAAAGCCCATGGTTCAAGGCAATCCTTAACAGGGAGGATCAGTTCCTTAACCCCATCCATTCCACGGACCTGTTTAATGATAAGGTTTTCAAAGGGGATGTCCCTGCCCGTGATCTTTTCGTACATCGTACGCAGGGCAGATTCCATCACACCTCCGGTTGCACCGTAAATAACGCCGGCCCCTGAAGATTTGCCCATCAGGTCATCATAATGATCGTTAGGGAGTGACTTGAAATCAATACCTGCCTGAATGATCATTATCGCCAGTTCACGGGTGGTAAGAACGTAATCCACATCTTTAAACCCGCTGCTTCTCATCTCGGGCCTGTCAGCCTCAAACTTTTTTGCTGTGCAGGGCATGATTGATACCGTGACAATATTTTCGGGTTTCAGCCGGCGTTTTTTCGCATAATAGGTTTTTGCCAGTACCCCGAACATTTGCTGGGGTGATTTGCAGGTGGACAGGTGAGGAAGAATTTCGGGGAAGGAATGTTCACAGTATTTGATCCAGGCAGGCGAGCAGGAAGTGATCATGGGAAGCTTTGCGCTTTCATCATGGTAGGCAAGTTTCCTTCTGATCCTTTCGAGCAGCTCGGCACTTTCTTCTATAGTGGTAATGTCGGCCGAGAATGCAGTATCAAGAACAGTATCAACTCCCAGCTTTCGAAGTGCGGTTACCAGTTTACCGGTCACTCGTTTCCCCGGTTCTATGCCCAGGTCCTCCCCTATCGCCACCCTTACAGCCGGGGCTGTCTGTACAATAACATGCTTCTCCTTATCCCAGATGGCATGCCAGACTTCTTCAATGTAATTCTTTTCAACCAGGGCTCCGGTCGGGCAACGGTCAATACATTGTCCGCAATTAGTGCAGAAAACCTCGTAGAGTGATTTCCCCATATAGGTCGATATCTTCATACTGCTTCCTTTATGGGCCACCCAGACCGCGCTCACACCCTGGATTTCGGCGCAGGTACGCACACAGCGCTGGCAACGCACACACTTACGGTCATCCTTGACGATAGCGGGTGAAAGAATATCAAGGGTGATTCGTTCTTCCTTATGGAGCGGTATGAAGGTGGGATTGATGATCTTGAATTCCGATGCCAGGGACTGGAGTTCACACTTCCCGCTTTTATAACAATTCGTGCAATCGGTAAAATGCTCCGAAAGAAGCAGCTCAAGCATGGCTTTACGGGCAGTTCTTACATGCAGGCTGTTTGTCGAAATGACCATTCCTTCTTCAAGCGGGGTAGCACAGGATGCAACCAGGTGTTTGGAATTTTCCAGTTCAACCAGGCATATCCTGCAATTTCCGGCGATTCTCAAATCCTTATGATAGCAAAGTGATGGTATGTGGATTTTCAACGACCTGGCCGTATCCAGGATTGATAAGCCTTCTTCGACGAATACCTCCTGCCCGTCAAAAGTGACTTTGATCTTCTTCTTATGCGTCACTTCTTTGGAGAGGCCCAAATGAAGGTCATATTTCTCGGCAATCTCATCCTGGGCAAGCTGCAAAGGCACACTTATATGGTCGTACAGGTCCTGTTTGCTGAAATGATAATCTTTGGACTGTAGCAGGTGATTGTCGATGATTTCGGCGATCATCCCAAGCAGGGTGCTGATCTCTGCACCGGTGAAACCCTCTTCAAAGCGGGGCAGGGCAATATCATCCGTATAATTGATAATAAGGCTGCGGTCGCCATTGAGGATGGTAGAGGCCAGTACATTGAAAAGAGTCAGAAGCACCAGGTTCAGTTCCTGTATGTCCATATGCTGATAATGTGACAGGTCGACGGTATTGCTTTCGGAGTTCACTCTCTGGACCATTTTATTGACCAGTCTTTCCTTATCCCTTATGAGGACTTCATAAATAAGCAGGTTAGTTCGTACCGAGATATGTCTTAGGGCAGCTTCATTTTTAATCTGCCACTCCATGGGATTGCTTTTCATTTTAGCCAGCAGGAACATCAGCCTGCGGTTGATGTGCAGGCGTGCAAGCGGCTCCCATCCAAGAGCCTGGGTTGTGTAGGAAGCATCGGTATCAAGTTTGAGGTCAAGATACTTAAGCATCCAGAAGCGTTCAAAAGGTTCAGGAGTGAGCTTAAGCCTGCCCATGGCGATCCGGGCTGCAACCCCCGGGTAAGCGAGGTATTTTGTAATAAAAAAAGGTTTTACTGCCTTACCGAAAAAGTCTTTCGTCGCGATCTGGAATAATTCCTTATGGGAAGTACTGCCCCCGGGGCTTGCGGCATAAATGTCGAACTGGGGAAGGAGATGGCTCTTTTGCAGAACAAGTGCAATAAGCCTTGCCAGGTCATGTATATGGATATACGGAACAGCTGACTCCCCTTTTCCTCCAAGCATCCTTGAGTCATACCCCTTGGAAAGCCAGGTTCCAAGGAATTTATACAGGGGTGGGTATTCGCAAAAATCACTGAAAACAGCGGCAAACCTGATTATAATGGCAGGGATGTCTTTGGAATTATTCCTTAACAGTTCCTCCCCTGTTTTCTTGGTTTTGGCATAAGCGAAATCCGCATCCGGGGAGGTTTTCTCATTGATGAATTGTCCCGGGACCGGAAAATTGCAGGCTGCAAGGGAACTGGCGAAGATAAACCGTTTTACATTGAGCTGCCTTGCCAGGTCCAGCACGTTTTTCATACCCTCGACATTCGTCCGCTGGTAAGCAATATCGTCGGAATAGGTGAAGTCATAAAAAGCGGCAAGATGAAGAATAAAATCGGCGCCTCCGTTAAGGTGAATCTCCTTGTACACCTCCCTGATCTGGGATGAATTGGCAATATCCCACTGTATCCAGTGAATATTGGGATGTTCTGCTATATTGGCTTCCCTTGCCGACCTTCGGGCAATGGCAAAGACCGTAAACTGTTCCCTGACAAATTCGAGGAAATACCGCCCGATAAAACCGGAAGCACCCGTAATAACGAGTGAAGGCAGACTGGTATTCATGTTGATTTGATATAAAATCTGTATGAAGCCAAAATAGCCAGCCCCATCATAAGATCAGCCACTCCCGACAGGAGAACCATGATGATGGGCCGGTCAAAAAGGAAATATGAAAAAAGAAAAACAGACGCGGTGAATTTTGTCACACACGATAATATAATCAGCTTTTTCGAGGTCTCGGGGGAAAGGGCGGCCATTATGTATGCAAGGCTGATTATAAGGTGAAACACTCCGCCCTGGTCGGCGAAAAATTTTTCCCGGAGCTGAAACCCGAAATACTCTATCCATAACGGGGGAAATACGATCAGGATGAAGCCAAAGCAAATGGAATGAATGGCGATGAGCCAGAGTATCCATTGCAATAACAAGCGACGGTTAGCTGTGTTCATCTTTCACTATTTCCCGTAAAGTTAAAAAAAATATCCTAATTGTTAATTAAATAACAAAGAAAAAATGTAATTTTGTTGCAGAAAATACAAAACAGGTTTTAGTTTTCCGCAACGTATTAAAAACCAATATACAATGGCTACAAACAACAACAATTACATCACTGAACTAGTGGATCAGTACGGTAGAAACCGCACCAGCCTGATGCCAATATTGCAGGGAGTGGTTGAACGAAAGAATTTCATTTCAGACCAGGACATGACTGAAATTGCAAAGGAACTCGATCTTTCAGCTGCCCAGGTTTACGGGACCGCCACCTTCTATGCATTTCTCGAAACAAAGCCTCGCGGTCAATTCGTGATCCGTGTTTGCAAGACCATAACCTGCGATATGCATGGCAAGCGGTCGATCGTGCAAACGATTGAAGATATGCTGAAGATCAAAGTCGGGGAAACAACTCCGAATAACAAATTCACCTTACTTGAAACCAATTGCCTGGGCTGGTGTCATGAAGGCCCGGCGATGCTGATCAATGAGAAACCTTATTCAGGACTCACACCCGAGAAGGTTCATGATATTTTAAGTGAGTACATACATAAATAATTTAACATAAGGAGATTGACGATGTCTGATACCAAACTAAAACGAGTTGACCTAATCTTTGGTGAATACTCCAATGTCAAGTATAAGGTACTTACCGATACCATAAAGCGCTCGAATGATGAAATCCTTGAAGATCTGCTTGAATCGGGTCTTCGCGGACGCGGTGGTGCGGGGTTTCCAACTGCAATGAAGTGGAAATTCACGGCCCAGGCCCCGGGTGAAGAAAAATTTGTTGTATGTAATGCCGACGAAGGCGAACCCGGCACATTTAAAGACCGTGAGATCCTGAGCCGTGTACCAAGAAAGGTGTTCTCGGGGATGGCCATATGCGGCAAAGTGATAGGTGCTAAAAGAGGCTATATTTACCTTAGGGGTGAATACAAATTCCTCCTCCCTGAACTCAATAAAGAGCTTGAGGGATATCACGAAAGTGCAAAAGCTATAGGTCTTGATTTTTCGATCGAGATAAGGCTTGGCAGCGGAGCTTACATTTGCGGTGAAGAAAGTGCATTGTTTGAATCCATGGAAGGGAACCGCGGTGAGCCCAGGAACAAACCTCCTTATCCGACGACCTACGGTTACCTCGGGAAACCTACCGTTATTAATAACGTGGAAACTTTTGTGAATGTCATGATGATCATGCGCCTCGGTCCCATACAGTTTAAGTTACTTGGGACTACCGACTCCCGTGGGTCAAAGGTATTCTCGGTGTCGGGCGACACTCCCATACCGGGAATTTACGAACTGGAACTGGGTATGCCCCTTGACCGTTTCGTAGACGAGTTCGGAGACGGCGACACCAAAGCCGTCCAGGTGGGAGGTGCTTCAGGTTTCTGCGTCCCCCGTAAAAAATTCAAAGACACTGTGATCGGTTTCGAGGGGGTTCCCACCGGAGGCTCCATGATGCTTTTCAACAGTTCCAGGTCCATGTTCAATGTATTGCACAATTATCTCGAATTCTTTGAAGAAGAATCCTGCGGACAGTGTACTCCCTGCCGTGTCGGATGCCAGCAACTTCGTAAAGGCATTGTAGCCGTGAAAAAAGGCGACAAGAAATTTCTTTATCTCGACCAGCTGATGAAACTCTCGGAAAGCATGAAGCTGACTGCAAAATGCGGCCTCGGCCAGTCGGTTGCCAATTCATTCTCATCTATCGTTTATAACTTCAAAGAAGAAATGATTTACTAAAGGAAATTCAATCATGAAAAACACTAAGATAGAAACTATAAAACAGATCAATCTTACCATCGACGGGATCCAGGTAAGTGTTGATGAAGGTACAACCATTCTCAATGCTGCCCGTCAGCTCAATATACATATCCCCACACTTTGTTTTCATGAAGACCTCTGTGTTGCAGGCAATTGCCGGGTATGCATTGTGGAGCAGGAAAAGGTGAAATCACTTCCTGCTTCCTGTGCCACACCGGCTGCCGAAGGCATGGTTATTCATACCAACAGCATGAAGGTAAGGCTTGCACGCAAGCATATTGTGGAATTGCTGTTATCGGAGCATAACGCTGATTGTACCAAGTGTTACAAGAACGGTATTTGTGAGCTGCAGGGACTTGCTTCCCAGATGCTTACCGGTGACCATATGTTCCTGGACCTGGTGCCGGATCACAAATATTCCATCGACATGTTCAATACGGCGATCATTAAGGATGACAGCCGTTGCATTCGCTGCCAGCGCTGCGTAAGGACATGCGAGGAACTCCAGGGCGTAAGTGCTCTCGGCGTTGCTTACCGAGGGAACCATATGAAGATCTCGACATTTTACGAACACCCCTTATTCGAGGTTGTTTGCACCAATTGCGGACAGTGTGTGAACCGTTGTCCGACAGGCGCCCTCATCGAAAGGAACTACATAGACCAGGTATGGGATGCCATTTATGATCCCACCAAGCATGTTGTTGTCCAAACAGCTCCTGCAGTGCGTATTGCATTGGGAGAAGCCCTTGGAATGCCCCCGGGTAAAATTGTTACCGGGAAAATGGTTACTGCATTGAAACGCCTGGGCTTCGATTCAGTACTTGATACGGATTTCACAGCCGACCTCACCATTATCGAGGAAGGCAACGAATTACTTACCAGGCTTAAAAAAGCCCTGCTTGACAAGGATCCGAATGTTTCTCTGCCTATGGCGACTTCCTGTTCCCCGGGCTGGATCAAATTTATCGAGCATACATTCCCGGAACTCCTGGGGAATCTCTCAACCTGCAAATCTCCCCAGCAGATGTTCGGTGCATTGGTAAAGACTTATTATTGCCAGAAGCGCAAACTGGATGCCAAAAATGTTGTCTCGGTTTCCATAATGCCCTGTACTGCCAAGAAATTCGAAGCCAATCGCCCCGAAATGCGCTCCAGCGGTTATAAAGATGTAGATTTTGTTTTAACCACCAGGGAACTTGGAATTATGATCAAACAGGCAGGACTCGATTTTGAAGAATTGCCTGAAGAACATTTCGACAGCCTGATGGGCTCATCAACAGGAGCTGCTGTAATCTTCGGAACTACAGGAGGCGTTATGGAGGCTGCCATCCGCACAGTATACGAAGTTGTCACAGGCCGGGAGATCCCGTTCGAAGGGCTCAACATCACCCCGGTGCGCGGTACCGAAGGCGAAGTGCGTGAAGCATCCCTTAAAATTGAAAAAGTCAAACCTGAATGGAGTTTCCTTGAAGGCGTTGAACTGAAATGTGTTGTGGCCAATGGTCTTGCACACGCCAAGAAAGTCATGCAGGATGTGAAAGACGGGAAAGCCAATTATCATTTTATCGAGATCATGGCCTGCCCCGGAGGATGCCTTGGAGGTGGAGGACAGCCTATTCCCACGAACAAGGAAATCCGCACAAAAAGGAAAGAAGCCATTTATGAGGAAGATATGGGAATGTCCATCCGCAAATCTCATGAGAACCCCGAAGTTCAGCTGATCTACAAAGAATTCCTTGGACATCCGCTGGGCCATAAATCCCATGAACTTCTACATACACACTACACTCCACGAAAGAGATACTAGCCTGACTTACCCCAAAAAAAAGAAGCCGTCGCAAAACGGCTTCTTTTTTTTATCAGGCTGCCAAATTCCCAAGGCAGCCATTCACACATCACTAACGGTATGAAAAGAACGGGTTGGAATTAGATCTTTGGTGAATCGGCCGGTGGCTTAGGAGGTTCCGCCTTGGGTGCAGGGCTTTCCTGTCCTTCGGATTCTCCCTGACCGTTATCTGACCGAATGATCACCTTCATGTCTTTCTGATGTTTTTCTCCTCTTGGAGGCTTGCCCTGATGGCCGCCCCCATTGATATAAATTACCTGTTTGCCTCCATCAAAGAACGGGCCGTCTTCTATGTCAATCACGATGCGTTTCCCTCCTTTTTTATCGATGATCTTATAGGATTTCACCCTGCTCATAGGGATATTTCCAAGGACATCCGACAGGGACTCCCCTTTTTCAGGCATAGAGAATACACGTGGGCTGTGCCCCCTGTTATCGAAAAACTCATCGGAGCCTTCTGAAAAATCAGGTATTTCGGGCAGCTCATAATCGTAGTTAAAAGCATGGGGGCATTCCTGTAAACGGATCTTTGAACATCCCGGTCCCCCGTTGAATTTAAACATGTATTTGTGGTGGCCCGAAGAATCATTCTGAAGCGAATCATCCATGTTGGCCATGTATAATTCCACTTCTTTCATCCTGCCTTCCACGTCCTTCATCTGTGCATGCACTTTTTCAACAAGGGCTTCAATTTCTTCACTGTCCGTCCCTCCTTTTGCAGAAATAACAGTATCAATCTCTGTCTTTTTGCCGTTCTCATCTTTGATAATATGGACCTTTACTTTACCGTTTGCATCTTTGGAACCGGATTTTGCGACAACGGTGATCTTCTGCTCTTTCTTGTCTTTCGACGGACTCGCAGTAACTGTTGCCGTCACTGTTTGAGGCTTGTTATCCTGTGCCAAAGCAGGCGAAGCAGCATGAAAAGTCATGATCAATGCTGCCACTCCTGTGAGGATCGCAGCCGGCCGGTAAGGATAGTTCGTTTTCATATTTTGAATATTTATGGGTACAAAGCTATATCGTAATGAGGCGATGAAATGTTAATGAAGCGTTAAACTTGGTTAAGGAAACGTTAATCAATTGACATAAAAGAACTTCTTTGTCTATTTTTGCATCATGAATAAGCGGATACTTTATACCCTTATCGCCCTCATCTGCCTTTCGCTCCTGGGCATAATTACAGTTCAGTTTTTCTGGATAAGGAATGCCATACAGGTAAAAGAAGCCCAGTTTAACCGCAGCGTGAATGACGCAATGGGTGTGGTTGTAAGTAAGCTGGAGACCAGGGAGAGTGTTCACCTCCTTGCAAAGACCAGTATTAATGACAGCATAAGGGAGATCCTCAAGGAATACCCCGAGGAATCATTCGGCCCTGCTTCCTCCCCGAACAGGAAATTCCATCATGAGCATGTTTATGTTGCATCAGCAAACAGTCACGGGAAAGCCGTCGACAGCCTCATGAAAAAATTCAGACAGGTTACGGTTAATGTTAATCCCCTGTATACCGAAATGCAGTTTGAATGGAATGAAAAGGATCTGAACCAGATTGATTCCATTATCAACCTGCAGTCTGAAGACATGCAGAGTCCCGGCGTGGAATACAGGATCGAAGAGGAATTGAATGTTACTCCCAATGTGATCTTCAATACGGCTCCCCAAACAATTCATTTTTCAGGATCAGGCAGGGGTCAGCCCCGCTTGAACCATTATTCGGTGAACCGCAGGCCTCCACCCCCTCCCGAAGCTTATGCCCCCGATGTGATGGACCGTGTGAACAGGCTCACTGCCAAGACCAGGAAGCTAAAGGATATTCTGCAGAAACTGACCATGGAATCTGAGATCAAGCTGAAGCCCGTGGCCGAAAGGGTTCAGAAGGACACCCTTGAACAGATCATCAGGAAAGCTTTATCAGATAAAGAAATCGGCATACCATTTGAATATGCGGTATTCTCACCTTCAAATGATTCAAACCAATTTCCGGTTAAATCGACAAATTTCAAGCCGCTCAACCTGGATACGGAGCATAAAGTGACCCTCTTCCCCAATGATTTGATCGCTAAACCAAACCAGCTCCTGCTGTTCTTTCCCGGACAGAAAGGACAAATCCTGAGTTCGCTGTCGTGGCTCATGATCAGTTCCATAATTTTCACCCTTATCATTGTTCTATCGTCGGGCGCCAGCATCGTTGTCATGATACGGCAGAAAAAAATCTCTGATATCAAGACCGATTTTATTAACAACATGACCCACGAGTTTAAAACTCCCATTGCAACCATTTCCATTGCAGCCGACTCTATAGTAAATTCGAAAGTGATACAGGAGCCCGAAAAGATCAGGAACTATACAAGAATCATAAAGGAAGAAAACAACAGGATGAACACCAGGGTTGAGCAGGTTCTGCAGATGGCCTTGCTCGACAGCCGTGATTTCAAGCTAAGACCCGTTCTTACCGATTTGCACGGGATGATACTGAGGGCCGTGGACCATTACCGTCTTCAGATTGAAAAGCGTGACGGCACCATCACTACCCGGCTCGAAGCTTCAAATGCCATGGTGGAAGTTGATGAAGACCATATGAGGAACGTATTGATGAACCTGCTTGACAATGCAAATAAATACTCAGGCTCCAGGCCGGATATCAATGTGTTTACGTTCAACCGCGGCGAGAAATTTCTTTTCGGGGTTGAGGACCATGGGGAAGGCATGAGCGTGGAAACCCAGCGCAGGGTTTTCGATAAATTTTTCAGGGTTACATCAGGGAACATTCATAATATAAAAGGATTCGGACTGGGGCTAAGTTATGTGAAGGCCATAGTGCTTGCTCATCATGGAGAGATCAGTGTACAGTCTGAAGTTGGCAAAGGCAGCCGTTTTGAGATCAGCCTGGCCTATGTGCCGGGGCAGGGCGAGAAAGTTGTGTATGATGGGAAGGTTTGAGGATGCTGGGTACTGGGTACTGGGTACTGGGTTACTGGATATCCAGTCATCCGGTTATTAAAATAAAAAAAACATGGAAGCTAAAAAAATACTGCTGGTTGAGGATGATCCGAACTTCGGGTCCATCATGAAGTCTTACCTGGAGATGAACGATTACCAGGTAACCCTGAAAGTTGACGGGAAGCAGGGATTATCGGCTTTCAAGTCGACTTTATATGATATTTGCATCCTGGATGTCATGATGCCCGAAATGGATGGATTCACGCTTGCCAGGGAGATTAAAAAAGTTAATTCCAGGGTTCCTTTCATTTTTCTTACGGCAAAATCCCTTAAAAACGACATGCTGGAAGGGTTTAAAACAGGGGCCGATGACTATATCACGAAACCTTTCGATTCGGAGGTCCTGCTTTACAAAATCGCTGCAATCCTGAAACGGAAATCTCCTTCGGAGCCGGAAGTTGAAATTACTGAATTCAAAATTGGGAAGTTTGATTTTCATTATGTTTTACGAACACTTGCCATTGGCGGGCAGGTCCAGCAGTTATCACCAAAGGAAGCCAGGCTGTTGCGAATGATGTGTACGTCAAAAGACGGCATTTTGATCAGGAAAGAAGCTCTTGAGACTATCTGGGGGGCCGATAACTATTTTAACGGCCGCAGCATGGATGTTTTCATAGCCAAACTTCGCAAATACCTCAGGCTTGATCCGGGAATAGAAATTTTAAACATCCACGGGAACGGGTTCAGGATGATTGTAAATCCCTGAAAACGCAAGCCGGTTATTGAAAATTTATAGATGTAAGGTCAGGACTGGGGCTTGTAAACGGGGAGGCTGAAGTAAAAACAGCTGCCTTCACCTTCAGTACTTTCGACCCACAACTTTCCATTGTTTTTCCCGATAAAATCTTTACTGAGAATCAGGCCCAGCCCGGTGCCCATTTCATTATTTGTTCCCCGGGTGACGATCCGTTTTTCAATTTTAAATAAATTATTCATGGCTTCGGGTGTCATGCCAAAGCCAGTATCCTTTACCGAAACGATCACTTGTCGATCCTCATCTCTGATAACCTTAATAGTGACACTTCCACCTGCAAATGTAAATTTAATGGCATTTGAAATAAGATTCCTCACTATGGTATTGATCATATTGCGATCGGCCAAAACCATTAGGTTTGTTTCACCATGCTGCTTCATAAGAAGGTCCTTGCTTTGGGCTGCAGATTCAAAAAGCAGGACATTTTCATGAATAATTTCCTGCATATCGAATTTCTCCGGTGTATAAGGAAGCAATCCTCTCTGTGACCTGGCCCAGGTAAGCAGGTTTTCAAGCAAATCAATTGTCCTGGTTGAGGCATTTTTAAGCCTGCTCAGCATCATTTGCCGTTCTTCATCCGAATACTCGGAATACTCCTTGGTAAGCAATTCAAGCATTCCCAGGATAACATTAAAAGGGCTTCTCAGGTCATGGGCAATGATTGAAAAGAAGTTATCCTTAGCCTGGTTGCTCTCCTTTAGCAATTGTTCAGAATGTTCGAGCTCCCGGGTACGTTCAGAGACCATGGTTTCGAGCCTGGCATTATATCTTATGATCAGGATGTAACGGCCCAGCAGGATTCCAATGCCTCCCATGAAGATAATTGCAAGCATCAAAAACCACCAGCGAAACCAGAAGGGACGTTCAACTTTTACCGTTAATGAACACAGAGGTTCACACCAAACGCCGAGAGAATTCATGGCTTTTACGCAAAACCGGTATGTACCGGGGTTAAGGTTATTGTACCTGATCGAATTATTCAGGTAGAAAACCTCCCCGGACCAGGCGGTATCAAGCCCCTCAAGCTTGTATTTATAAACAAGCTGTTTTTCATCGGTAAAAGAAATTGCCCTGAAATGAAATACGGGGTTATTCATGTCGTATTTTAATGAAACCGGTTTTGTAACAGCCAGGGTGTCACTTTCCGATTCAATATAAAGGAGGCTTAAAAGAGGAGGCGGAACCTGTTCAGGTTTATAATCCAGTGCCGGATTATAAACAGTTAAACCATTGTTTGTTCCAAACCATAGTCGGTGGTAAGTATCCATAAAACCCGCACTGCGGTTTATCTCCTGACCGGCAACGCCTTCAGGGGTTGAAAAATGGTCAAGGGTTTTCTCGTCCCAACGGTAGATGCCGTTATCGGAGCCAAACCATAAGCGTCCCTGGTTATCTTCCAGAATAATGTATACCGGGCGGTTGATTGCAAGTTGAGAATTTCCGGTTTTAACCAGGCTTGAATCACGAATCATGAATAAACCTGCAGCAGTGCCAACCCATTTACGGTTTTTGGAATCAATATAGAATGCAAAAACATTATTGGCCAGCTCATTATCAGGTGATTTGTAGCCAAGCACCTTGCCATCCTTTATTTCCATTATACCCCGGTTAAGGGTCGAAACAAAAATCGATTTCCCCCGGCCGGGATAGAGCTTTCGTACCGAGGCACCGTGCATTTCTTTATTATACACCCTGACGAACCTGTCGCCAAGCTTCTCAAAAAGGCCGCTGGAAGACCCGGCAAACAACCTGCCATCCCCGGTACATAGCACTGAAAAAACGAATCCTTCCATGCCCTGGGCCGCCTTGAACCAGCTCACTTTTTTATTTTCATCTATCCTTGCCAGACCTATGGTTGTCACTGCCGCCCAGATATTTCCTTTGGAATCCTTTGCAAGATCGAGGACCCTGCATTCATTGGCTCCATGAGCCAGGGAGGGGTCAAGAAGCAAGGTTTTGAAAGATTTTCCATCATAAAATGTAAGCACCCCGTCATGCCCGAAGACATAATGGTCCTTGCATATTTCCATTCCTGATGCCACTTCGTTACTAAAAAGCCCGTCACTGTTGTAATAATTGGCAAACCGCCTTGATTGGATTTTTGTAATCCCCCTGAAACCGCCTACCCAGATATCACCTTCACGATCGCAAAGCACAGCGCTTCCTCCTTCAGAAATCAAGCCGTTATTTCTTGTTAACAATTCAACTGAGCTGCTTTCAATATCATAGCAAAACACCTTGAAAAGGTTTCCGAAGTATAACCTGCCCATCCTGTCAGCTTGTATAAAACTCTTCCTGCCATTGCGTTCAACAGGAAGCCTGAAGTTTGCAGTTGTTACTGTGAATTTCCCCTCGCAAAGATTCCCGAGCCAATTCTCTCCCAAAAGCCAGAGGACATTCCCCTCGGCGGTCATGGCTAGCACATTCTTTGAAAGACAGGGATTGGTTTTCGACAAGCTGTTATCGAAAGTATTGTTCGTGAAAACGGATATCCCGTTATTGGTGGCTATATAGACCTTTCCCTGAAACTGAAGAATACTGTTGATGTTATTACTCGGGAGTCCTTCGTTTTGCCTGAATTGTTTCCAATGCTTGTTATGAAATTGAAATAATCCATCCCTGTCGGAACCAATAAGGATTAAAGGGCCATCATCCTGGTTCAGGACTTCAAATGCAGTGAAGATATGGTAAATATCACGCGTCTGCCCTGTGGGAACAGTTGTAGTTTTCCATCGTTTACCTGAATAACTGGATATCCTTATCTGCCCGCTTTCAACCAGGGCCCAGAGTTTATTTTTCGAGTCTATGCGCAGATAAGCATAGCTTGTGGGGCTTAATCCGTCATTTATATTAAAATTGGTGAATTTAATCCCATCATAGGAGGATATCCCCGAACGCCGGGCAATCCAAATCAGTCCCGAGGAGTCCTGTTTGATATCAAAAATCATTGAATTGGCCAGGCCGTCGGCCTCTGAGTATGTGCGAACAGGATACCTCTGGGCAAAAAGATTTGATCCTGAAACAAGCAGGGAAATGAAAATTAAAAGACAGGATGCCTGAACGAATGAATGTTTCGACAACATTGGATGGGCATAAAAATTTCAGCCGGATATATTATTCTTTTCAAAGATAAGCATTTCATTGCAATGCATAAAATATTTGGAATAACTGTATAATTTGTGTTAAACTCTCTCCCTTCATGGCTTAAAGCAGAAGGCAATTTCCATAATTCTGATTTTTAATAATTTACATTTTAAGTAAGACTTGGTATTGGCGGGCTTTACACCCTATTCTGTTATTTTATTAACATTGTGAATATTTTCACAAATATTTCTTGGAAGTTCAATTAACAGATCGTAATTTTGCAAAAAAAATTCAGGAGCTCTTGGCCCCTTTTACTCAGAATACCTAAAAATGAAGATAAAAGAAATTGTCAGCCTGACGAATGGCAGCCTGATTACCGGTGAAGAAAACCTTGAACAGTTAATCGAAAGAGCCTTTTCATCGGACCTGATGAGTGATGTGCTTACCGTGAGATCCGATAAATTGCTGCTTCTTACCGGCCTGGTCAACATTCAGGCGATCAGAACAGCAGAAATGTCCGACATCTGCTGCGTAGTTTTTGTGCGGAATAAAAAGGTCAGTGAAGAGATGGTGAATATTGCAAGGGAGAACAGGATCGCAATAATTCAAACTCCCTATTCCATGTTCAAGGCAAGTGGAATACTTTACAGCGCCGGAATCCAGCCAGTTTATTAGAAACGCCCCCAAGTATGCAAATGCATTTCGAATATAGTGTTGAAGGAGGGAATTTTTCCCAGGCCGGTCTGACCTCCAGCCAGGTAAAAAAGACATTAAAACAGCTTAATGTGAACGGGGCTGTCATCAAGCGCACGGTTGTCGCACTATATGAAGCAGAGGTGAACATCGTTGCCCACGCTTATGGCGGGACTATCCTGGTAGATATCGATGAGGAAAAAATTGTCATTGAGCTTCGGGATGAAGGTCCGGGCATTGAAGACATAGGAAAAACCATGGAAATAGGATATTCCACTGCCACGCCTGAAGTCAGGGAAATGGGGTTTGGGGCAGGCATGGGTTTGTCGAACATGAATAATAATTCAGACCTTCTTGAGATCACAAGTGAAGTAGGAAAAGGAACTTGTGTCAAAATTATCAACCATTTTAAAGATGATAATAATGGGAACAAGTGATAAACCTCATTTTCATCATGCAATTAAATTCAGGGAAGATATCTGTATAGGATGTTCGCATTGCATGAACGTATGCCCCACCGAAGCGATCCGTGTTGCCCATGGCAAGGCCCTGATGCATCCGAACCGCTGTGTTGACTGCGGTGAGTGTTACCGTGTTTGCCCTGTTGGTGCAATTATCGTGGAACAGGATGATTTTGAAGAAATCTACAAGTATAAAAACAGGGTCGCCCTGATACCGGCTGTATTTACAGGGCAATTCCCCGACAGTGTTGCCCCTGGGCAGATACTCTCAGCGGTTTATGAGCTTGGGTTCACTCATGTATTTGAAGTTGAAGAAGGAGTGGATTTCCTGAGCGGGCAGTTCAACAATTATCTCAAACAGCACAGGGACGTAAAACCGCTCATCTCACCATTCTGCCCGGCAATTGTCCGCCTGATCCAGGTCAAATTCCCGACCCTTGCCAACAATATTATCCTTCTTAAAGCTCCAATTGACATTACTGCACTAAGGGCCAGGAAAACACTTTCCGAAAGCGGACTTCTTCCTGAGGAAACCGGCATATTCTACGTTACTCCCTGTCCTGCAAAAATAGTGGCTGTAAAAAACCCCGTGGGAGAAGAAAAATCGGTAATTGACGGAGTTATCAACATGAACTTCCTGTATAATAAGGTATATAAAATACTCAGGCATAAAAAGGACCTGAAGGAAGTTGAAGGGGCTGTTCCCCTTTCACAGGGAGCTGTTTGCTGGAGCCTGACCAACGGTGAAGCCTCCCATATGAAGCAAGGACGCAGCCTTGCGATAGACGAAATCAATAACGTGATTGAATTCCTCGAGAAAGTCGAAAACGAAGAGGTCGACGGCATCAATTTTCTTGAGCTCAGGGCCTGCGATGAAAGCTGTGCCGGGGGAATCCTTTGTCCCGGTAACCGTTTTCTAACGGCAGATAAATTAAGGAAACGAGTTCCCGGCAATTTAAGAGGAGCGGTAAAAAAAGATACCGGGACTAAAAACGAAATGAATGCCTTCCTTAAAGATAATATGAAACTTGAGCAGGTAATCCCAAGATCAATAATGAAACTTGACGACAACCTGGCCGAGGCGATGATTAAAATGAAGCGTATTTATGAGCTGAACCGCATGCTTCCCCAGGTTGATTGCGGCATCTGCGGATCACCCAGCTGCAAGTCGCTATCGGAGGACATTGTAAAGAATGAAGCCAGTCTCAAACAATGCATATTCGTGCAAAGGGTCATGGAACAAAATGAACAGCTTGACAGCTCTGACTCGGTAAATATCATGCGTGAGATATGGAGTGATAAAAAGCTTGACAGGAATATACTTAAGGACGGGATCAACGATATAAACTGAATTTCATACAGGAGGAATAACAAATGAAGGTTGCAGAACTTGTTGAAAAACTTGAGCTGGAGATTTTAGGCGGAGAACAAGGCCTTGACCAGGAAATCAGCGGAGGTTATACATCCGATCTGTTGAGTGATGTGATGGGAAAAGCTCAGAGCGGAATGATCTGGATCACACTTCAGACCCATAAAAATGTTATGGCCATTGCCTCATTGAAGGAGCTCTCGGCAATAGTGCTGGTGAATGGCGCCAGGCCCGAAGCCGACATGCTGGCACAGAGCGGTACTGAAGGCATACCTGTGCTTTCCACCCTGGAATCAACTTTTGAGATCAGCGGCAGGATTTATAACATTCTTAAAGGGTAATGAAAACTTTCAGGGCCGATCTCCATATACATACTGTCCTTTCGCCATGCGGCGACCTGGATATGAGCCCTGTTAACATCATTTCAAGAGCCAGGGAAATGAAACTGGATATTATAGGGATCACCGATCACAATTCAACGCTCCAGGCCCGGCTGCTCAGGGAACTTGGGGAAAAAGCCGGCATCATGGTGATTCCAGGGGCAGAAGTGACGACAAAAGAAGAGGTCCATTGCCTGGCTCTCTTTGACAATGAAGGGGATACTGCCTCTTTCCAGGAATTCCTCGAACTGCACCTGCCTGAAATCCCGAACGACATAAACAGATTTGGTCATCAGCTTGTGGTTGATGAAAATGACATGATCGTCCGCACCGAGGAAAAGCTCCTTATCTCTGCCCTTGACTGCAGTATAGAAGTAGTTGCGGATGTTATTCACAGGCTCAACGGTTTGTTCATCCCGGCACACATCGACAAGCAAAGATTCAGTATTCTGATCCAGCTTGGGTTTGTCCCGGCAGACCTTGCAGTGGATGCACTTGAGATATCTCCTTTTTCAAGGCTGAAAAAGTTCTCACAGCTACATTCGGAGCTTTCACATTATTCCTTCATAAGTAATTCCGACGCTCATTACCTTAATGAAATCGGCAGGGTTTGTAATGTTTTCGAAATGGAAAATGCAAGCCTTGATGAAATCAGAAAGACTTTTAAGGGGATTGGAGGGAGAAAAAGTGCAATTGTTAATTAATTTGTGAAATTTTTCACATAGTGAATTAAATAACAAAATGAAAAAAATACTACCTTTGCAGTGAAAAATCTGGCGATGCATATTATGGATATTCTACAAAACTCGATCAGGGCTAAGGCGACCAGGGTTATGCTTGATATCAAAGATGATACGCAAAACAATGAACTTTCATTCACCATTACCGACAATGGCATAGGAATGCCTTCTAACATACTGAGACAGGTTACTGATCCTTTTTTCACCACCCGCACCACTCGCAGGGTAGGGCTCGGCCTTTCGCTTCTCAAACAAAACGCAGAACGCACAGGCGGAAGCCTTTCAATTGAATCAGCCGAAGGCATAGGCACCCGGTTAAAAGCCAGGTTTATTAAAGACAGCATTGACAGGCCTTCTCTTGGTGATATTTCATCGGCAGTATTGCTTACCGTTACTGCTAATCCGGCTATTGATTTTGAATACACCCACACAACAGACGGAAGGAGATTCAAATTTCACACGACCGAGGTCAGGAAAGCCCTGGGAGATATCCCTATTAATGAACCCTCGGTATACGGCCATTTACTTGAGATGATAAACGAGAACCTTAAAGAGATTGGTGCAAACTGATCCGCAGACAAAAAAATATATCCAAATCATGGAAAAAATAAAATCATTGGCCGACCTGAAAAAGATGCAGGAAAACCTGAGGGCCAAAATTGAACTGAGGGAAAAGAGTAACGATCCGGATACCAGGATCCAGGTGAAAGTGGCTATGGCTACATGCGGAATAGCATCCGGAGCCAAGGAAGTCATGGAAACCTTCATTGAGGAATTCACAAAAAGGAACATAGATGCCGTGGTTACTCAAACAGGATGCATGGGCTATTGCTATGCCGAACCCACCGTGGAAGTCACAAAACCCGGGGCCGAACCCATTACTTTCGGTTATGTAGATGTTAAAAAGGCCAGCAGGATCATTGATAAGTATATTATCAATAATGAACTGGTCGACGGCATCATCCCGGTAAATTACCAATCGATTGACAAGAACTAAATCCGTTAGCGACAGATGGCAAAGATAAAATATCATATGCTGGTTTGTGGCGGAACGGCCTGCCATGCATCACAAAGCGAAGAGATTCTTACAAAATTCAAGGAACTGATTGTAAGCAAAGGGCTTGAGACCGAAGTCCAGGCGATCAAAACAGGATGTTTTGGGTTTTGTGAAAAAGGCCCCATCGTGAAGATGATGCCCGACAACACATTTTATACCCAGGTTAAACCTGGCGATTGTGCCGAGATCCTTGAAGAACACATCATCAAGGGCCGAAAGGTAACCCGGCTACTGTATCAGGATCCTGAGACCAAAGAGCGCATCAGCGATTCCAGGCATATGGGTTTTTACAAGAAGCAGATCCGTATCGCCTTAAGAAACTGCGGGTTCATCAATCCCGAGAATATTGAAGAATATATTGCAAGGGATGGCTATCTTGCCCTGGGAACGGTGCTTACCGAGATGTCCCCGGAGGCAGCGATTGAGATACTTAAAAAGTCGGGCCTGAGGGGCCGGGGCGGCGGCGGATTTCCCACGGGACTTAAATGGGAGATAACACGCAAGGTAAAAGCCGCTCAGAAATATGTTGTCTGCAATGCCGACGAAGGTGATCCGGGCGCATTTATGGACCGGTCGATACTGGAAGGCGATCCGCATACAGTGATTGAAGCAATGGCTATCAACGGATATTGCACCGGTGCATCCAAAGGCCTTGTATATATTCGCGCCGAATATCCCCTGGCCGTGGAGAGGCTTAAGATTGCCATGAAACAGTCAAGGGAATATGGTTTCCTTGGGGAAGACATAATGGGGACCGATTTCAGTTTTGATATTGACATCCGTTACGGCGCCGGCGCTTTTGTATGCGGCGAAGAGACTGCACTCATTCACTCCATGGAGGGCTTGCGCGGTGAGCCAACGGTAAAACCCCCGTTCCCTTCCGAATCGGGATATATGGGAAAACCCACGAATGTTAATAACGTGGAAACCTATGCCAATATTCCCGTTATTTTCAACAAGGGAGCCGACTGGTTTGCAAGCATTGGAACTGCCAGGTCAAAAGGCACAAAGGTATTCGCTCTTGCCGGTAAGATCAATAATGTAGGGCTGATTGAAGTCCCCATGGGGATCACCCTGCGTGAGGTGATTTATGAAATAGGAGGCGGCATAAGAGACGATAAAGAATTCAAAGCTGTACAGACCGGGGGGCCTTCGGGAGGCTGCCTTACAAAGCGACACCTCGATACCCCCATCGATTACGATAACCTTATAGCCGCAGGCTCCATGATGGGCTCGGGCGGAATGATCGTGATGGACGAAGACGACTGCATGGTGGCCATTGCCAAATTTTACCTCCAGTTCACAGTTGAAGAATCCTGCGGAAAATGTTCTCCCTGCAGGATAGGCAACAAACGCCTGCATGAACTTCTTGAAAAAATAACCCAGGGAAACGGTACGATGGAAGACATCGACAAACTTCGCAACCTGGGGACAGTAATAAAAGACACTTCACTTTGCGGACTAGGACAGTCCTCCCCTAACCCTGCACTTTCCACCATCGACAACTTCCTCGACGAATACCTCGAGCATGTGAAGGATAAAAAATGCCGTTCCAAGGTGTGCAAATCACTTATGCAATACCTGGTTGTACCTGACAAATGTATCGGCTGCACCTTGTGTGCCCGCAATTGCCCTGTGAATGCCATCAGCGGCGAACGCAAACAGGTTCACCTCATCGACCAGGAAAAATGCATCAAATGCGGCGCCTGCCTGGAAAAATGTAAGTTCGGAGCCATTATCATTAACTAAGGAGGGACTGACATGAATATGATAAAACTTATAATTGACGGGAAACCCATTGAAGTCCCCTCAGACACAACGATATTAAAAGCAGCCAAGACCGTTGGCATCGATATACCTACCCTTTGTTACTTCGAACTGAAGGACATGAACATTGAAAACCGTCCGGGCGGATGCCGCATTTGCGTGGTGGAAGTCAAGGGAAGACGGAATCTCGCACCAGCCTGTAATACCATGGTAGCCGAGGGTATGGAAGTTTACACACATAACATCAGGGTATTAAACGCACGCAGAACTGTTCTGGAGCTCATACTCTCCGATCATCCTGCTGAATGTCTTACCTGTGCCAAATCCGGAAATTGTGAGCTCCAGAGCATGGCACAGCAACTCGGCGTGAGGGAACTGCCCTACCAGGGTGAGCAGTCGAAGTACCGAAAGGATACTTCGCCTGCCATCATCCGGGACGTGGATAAATGCATCATGTGCCGGCGGTGTGAAATGATGTGTAACGACGTTCAGACGGTAGGCGCTCTGAGCGCCGTAAACAGAGGCTTTATGGCCGTTGTGGCACCTGCGTTCGAGATGAATCTCGAGAAATCTCCCTGCACTTACTGTGGACAATGTGTATCAGTTTGCCCCACCGGTGCCCTGACCGAAGTTGACCACTCGCGCAATGTAATCAATGCACTTGCAGATCCTGCAAAGACTGTAATTGTTCAGACAGCCCCTGCCGTCAGAGCAGCTTTAGGAGAAGAATTTGGCCTAGCGCCAGGCACCCTTGTAACGGGTAAGATGGTCGCCGCACTACGACGACTTGGATTTGACTATGTATTCGACACTGACTTCGCCGCTGACCTTACGATCATGGAAGAAGGCACCGAACTACTCGACCGTCTTACCCGTTACCTCAAGGGTGATAAGGATGTGAAACTTCCCATCCTTACTTCCTGCTGCCCGGGCTGGGTTAATTTTTTCGAACACAATTTCCCCGAAATGCGCGATATTCCTTCAACGGCCAAGTCGCCCCAGCAGATGTTCGGGCCCATTGCCAAGGAATATTTTGCAAAAAAACTCGGAATAGACCGCAAAAACATGATCGTGGTCTCAATCATGCCCTGCCTGGCCAAGAAGTACGAATGCCAGCGTGATGAGTTCAAGGTTGACGGCGATCCCGACGTGAATTTTTCACTTTCAACCCGTGAGCTTGCACATCTTATCAAGGCTTCAAATATTGACTTTAATTCACTGCCTGCGGATGATTTTGACAACCCCCTCGGAGAGTCTACCGGCGCCTCGGTCATTTTCGGTACAACCGGCGGGGTGATCGAAGCCGCATGCCGCACCGCATATGAACTGTATACCGGCAAAAAGCTGCAGAAGGTTGATTTTACAGAACTTCGCGGACTCGAAAATGTAAGGCATGCCACTATCGATTTCGACGGATTACCTATCAACATCGGCATAGCGCACGGACTCGGCAACGCCAGAAAGCTGCTCGAAGACATACGCGACGGCAAAAGCCAGTTCCACGCTATCGAGATCATGGCCTGCCCGGGCGGATGCATCGGTGGGGGCGGTCAGCCTTTCCATCACGGGGATTCGTCCGTCATCAAGCAAAGGGCTGCAGCTCTTTACCGCGAAGATGCAGGCAAACCCATCAGGAAGTCACATGAAAACCCGTTCATTATCGAACTGTACAAAGAATTTTTAGGTAAACCCTGTGGAGAAAAATCACACCACCTGCTGCATACACATTACTTTGATAAAAGCGCGGGGGTGTTTGTTGAAGAATGATAATCAGGTACAAGGTACTGGGTACTAGGCACTAGTATACCCAGAAACCAGAGCCCAGAAACCAGAAAATTATGGCCAAGATAAAATTATCGGAAAAAAAGATACAGGAACTGAAAGATGTTTGCAAGACGTTCAACAACGATAAGGGCGAACTGATCAATGTCCTGCACAAAGCGCAGAGCCTGTTCGGCTACCTGCCTGCCGAGCTCCAGGAAATCATAGCAAAAGAACTCAACTGTTCGGTGGCCCATGTTTATGGCGTAGTCACCTTCTATTCTTACTTCACCATGCTTCCAAAGGGCAAACACCCGGTATCCATTTGCCTTGGAACTGCCTGTTATGTGCGTGGTGCCGAGAAAGTACTCGAGGAATTCAAACGACAGCTGAAAATACAGGTTGGAGAAACCACTCCCGACGGCAAGTTCTCTTTGAGCTGCCTCAGATGTGTGGGTGCCTGCGGACTTGCTCCTGTTGTGCTGGTTGGTGAAAAAGTTTACGGACGTGTAGCACCCGATGGGGTTGCCGATATTATCGCCGAATACAATACTTAAAATTGGTTTTTTGGTTAATACTTGATGTGAAGCCCGCGGGAACGAATGTGACCGCGGGCTTGTTAATTAATACGGTTTAAATATCTTTGCCGGTCATAGCATTATTTCAGTTCAATCGGTATATAACAACAAAAAACACACGAACTAATGAAATTAAAATCTGTATTTTTCCTGATTTTATTCTCAGTCCTGCTTGCTTTACAATGCCTTGCTCAGACAGGCGAGCCCTGGACTGCAAAGGATCTGATCGAACCTGCTGCCCTGGCAAACCTCATTAAGGATGCGAAAGCTCAGAAACCCGTCATTTTCAATATTGGCCCGCTTGCCGATATCAAAGACGCTGTAAATATCGGTCCGGTAAGAGATGCAGCCAACCTGGGAAAGTTTCGCAAAGCCCTGTCGGCCGTACCCAAAGATAAAATGGTGGTTATATACTGCGGATGTTGTCCGTTTAGAAACTGTCCCAACATCAGGCCGGCTCTCAGTCTTCTGAAAGAACAGGGCTTTAAAAATGCCAGGCTGTTGAATCTTTCGCAGAACCTTAAAGTAGACTGGACTGATTATGGATACCCCATGAAATAAAGGCCGATGGGGGGAGCAGTTCTAATAAAATTTCATGCTCACTTCCTTCATGAACTTCTCGTCGAGTGTTCGCGCGATACGGTGAACGACCGTCCGCCTCAGCTCCAGTTCAACGGGCAGGGTGGGATCCTGGTGGGCTACGTTAATGTTCGTTCCCACAATGAAATGGATCTCATCACATTCAAGTATAGCCTTTACAATCAGGTCTGCGGGACCTTTGCCAATTTCGTATGCCGGATTGTGCTTTTTCAACAATTCGCTCACCTTGCTCAGCGTAAGTATGCCTTCGGTGATCAGCTCAACCCCTTCCATATGCGATACCGGGGGCAACTCCGGATCGGTCATGATATTCTCATCAACAATCTCCCTGCCCCATTCCCGGGCGATCATGTCGCCTGTGGTGGCTCCTGAAATGATCTTCCTGCCTTCAAACTGCTGAAGCAGGCCGGCCATCAGGCTGTCATTCGCCGGATCGACAGGAGGACCGCTGCAGATCATTAGCTTTCGAGGCTCCCTGTAATAAATAACAGCACATGAAATATCGTCTTTCGGGTGAAAACCGTCGTTCAGGTTGGCCCGGTCAATAACTTTTGAGGCAAGCCGGTCGGCCGAAATATCATGTTCCTCCTGTATGGCATCGGTTAACATCATCTCCAGGTTCGCCTGCCCGAAACCCAGTGGGTATTTGTCGGAACCAAGGCCGGACTGAACCACCCCGTCGGAGCAAAAAATTATGCGGTCCTCCTTTACAGGTTTGAAGCTTGCAGTAAGCACTTCCTTGCCTGCATGCTTCACTCCTTCAAGCACCACCCCGTTCCAAACAGGTTCGAACAGCCTTGCCCCCCTGTAAAACAAGGTCTTGGGGTTTTCATATTCCAGGATTTTCACCTCCCCGTCCACATAGATGTCCACGATGGTAAACGTAGAATAGTTCATTTCCTTTACACTGTCGACAGGCAGGGTGTTCATGATGGTCTCGGCAATGGCTTCAACGCTTTTATGCTCCTGTGTAAGGTTCAGGGCCAGTGTGGACGTAAGTATGGCCAGGATATTGGCCTTGATGCCATGGCCCATGCCATCGGAAAGGACAGCAATGATGCGGCCTTCCTCGACAATCTTCCGCGTATAGAAAACATCCCCGCAAACCCTTGCATCACCGTGGTTTTTCTGCTTGCAAACGACTTCAATATAAAATTTTTCGTCCATTGCAGGAGCTTACTTTTTATTCTGGGACTTATGGGATTCAATGATGGCATTGAGCATCTGTTCTGATTTGGCAGCCCCTTCACCCAGCAGGAATGCGATCTTCTGGACTGTATCGAAATTCTGGTCTATCACCTCCTTCATACGGGTGATGATCTGTTCCTTGTATACTTCGGGCAGGAACATATCGCGGATAATGCCTCCCACGAACTTTTTCGAGCGAAGGGGGAAAACAGAGACGTTGAGCATGCCTTCCCCGTACTGCACGTCTTTACGCTCCACACTCTCATCCGCCGAAAGCACATAAGAAAAAATCTTATAAAAATGGATCGGCAGCAGGGATTTAAGGTCGGCGCCTTCGAGCCCCGGTATCACCTCATCAACCATTGCGGCTTCCTCTCCGAGTATCCTGATAAATGCCTTATTGGCATGTAAAATCCTCAGGTTCTCATCAACAATCACAACGCCCGAGACCAGCTGCTGCAACATGGAAGAGATAAGGGCCGAATTTTCAACCTGGCTTTCCTTCTCGTGTTTGGCATTTTCCTCTGAAATCCTCAGGGCTTCCTGGGTCTTTGCAAGTTTTTCGTTGGTCGTGCGAAGGGTACGTATATATTCCTGACGGTTCCTCCCGCTAAATATATGGCACATATCCGTTGTGGCCAGTCCCTGCGCAATGGCGATAGCAAATTCACGACAGTTGGGATAGCCGCATGATTCACAACCAATCTCATTATCCTTTTGGTCCTGGCGGTTTATCATATTCAGGACCTCTTCAATTTTTTCATCGGTCGGCAGAGGTAGTCGCTGGTCATCGGTCACATAGCTACGGCCCAAATCCAGGACTTTACAGCTGTCGATTTCTTTTTGCCATGCTTCCAGGTCAAAATCGGTCAGGCGTTTATTGGCATAATCCGTAACCAGCGTGTGGCGCAGGAATTTCTCGCCACACTGGGAAGTACCGGGACCCATCAAACATCCGTCATTATAAAATATATTAAAATGACGGCGGATGAGGTCAATGCGGGTATCAAACTCTTTCACCGCGTTGAGCATATTGTTGCGGCCCTCGGTCGTGATGATATTCCCGCTGAGCAGGTTCTCGTTGATGTCGACTGCCTGCAAAATTCCGTTGCTTATGGGGTACAGGGAGCCTTTATTCCCGAGGGGAGGATCGAATTCCGAAAATTCAAGATGGCTTTCCCTAATGTTGAACTCATCAAACAACCTGCGCAGTTCAGCAAAGGTCAATACCGCATCAATCTTTCCGTCGCCTTCCGATCGTAAAGCCTCATCTTTTGCAGCGATACAGGGTCCGATCGCAACTACTTTAATATCCTGTCCGTAACGCTTCCTTACCACCCTGGCTGTCGCTATCATGGGTGAAACTATGGGAGCAAGATTGCTGATCAGCTCGGGATAATATTTTTCAATAAAAAACACCACGGCAGGGCAATTGGCCATAATATGGTATTTCCCTTTAAAACCTTCCAGCAATTCCCTGTATTCAATCGCCACCAGGTCAACACCGAACGACACCTCCGTCACATAGGCAAACCCAAGGTTGCGGATCATCTGCACAAACTTCCGGTAATCGGTAATATCGTGAAATTCGCCTGATATGGCAGGGTCACAGATTGCAGCGACCTTTGAACCCGAAGCGATCAGTTGTTTGGTCTCGCTTATAGACGAACGGTATGTAATCGCGGCCGGGGAACAGGCCAGGTAGCAGCTGCCGCAACCTATGCAGCGTTCAGGGATTATTGATGGGAACTCGGTGATCACATCAACCTTTATCGCCTTTACAGGACATATCCTTACACAAGAGTAACATTTTATGCAGGTTTCGGGGTGAATTTCGAATAATGGGGAGTTCGTCATAATGGTCAAAATTACAAATATATCAGCTCTTTTGGTAAATTTTACGGATTTTTTTCTTTTAAAACGCCAGTCACAGTTACTGTTTATTTATTAACAATGCTAAATAATTCACAATAATATTTTCATAATTCAATTTATTAGCATATTTTTGTATGTAATTGAAACTATGGTTTGATCACTTAACCCATACGGGCTTCCTTGGCCTCAAAAGGGAAAAAAGAAATAAAGATTTGTCATGGATCAGATTTTTGAGAAATACAGCCTTAAGAAACCTGAGAACCTTATACCAATCCTCCAGGAAATCCAGGAGAAAAAGGGTTACCTCACCGATGAAATTATCGAAAAGGTTTCGGTCCATTTGGGTATTCCAACCAACAGGATTTACGGGGTTGCCACGTTTTACGACCAGTTCCGCTTCAGGCGCAAAGGGCAATACCATATCCAGGTTTGCCGGGGCACCTCATGTTATCTGTGCAGCTCATCGTCCTACCTGAAAGAAATCGAAAAGCTTCTTAAAGTCCAGGCAGGCTCAGTTACCAAGGATAAAAAGTTCAGTCTCGAAACAGTCAATTGCATGGGCGGTTGCAGCCAGTCACCGGTCATCAGGATAAACAGCACATATTACCATCATTTAAGCGTGGCTGATCTTAGTAGGATCATCAGAACATTGAGAGAAAAAAGCGAGTAGCATGCCAACACAGGATTTAACCGACATCAGGACCTTCCTGACCGAAAAAGTTATCAAGAATTACTCCGGTATATTCGATAAACCGACTACCGACAGGCTCGCAGTGATCAGGCATGAGAAGGTCTCAAGACCGGTGATTTACATCGGTACAGGGACCTGCGGAGTAATTTCGGGAGCTCTTTCCACTCTTGAAAGAGTGCAAAAATATGTTTCAGAGAACAACCTCAAAGCTGATATCATCGAGGTTGGTTGCAACGGGTTTTGTTCTGCAGAACCTTTGCTCGATGTTCAGCTGCCCGGTAAAACAAGGTTATGTTTCAGGAATGTCACTGAAGACAGGGCCGAAGATGTCCTTAATTCGGTATTTCATCATACTTTGCAGAACGACCTCACCCTGGGTCAGTACAAGCAGCCGGGACTTGAGGAATGGCCTAATGTTCCAATGCTTGAGCAAATCCCCTGGTTCAATCTGCAAACCAGGCATATCCTGAAAAACGCAGGCATTATAAGCCCTGTTTCCATTGAAGAGTATATTGCAGGGGGAGGGTACAAATCACTATACAAGACGGTGCTTAATTACCCGGCCGACAAGATCTGTGAAATCATTGAGCAGAGCGAATTAAAGGGGAGAGCAGGTGGTGGGTTCCCCACCGGCAGAAAATGGAAGATTGCCCTGGATACTGCAGGCGACCAGAAATACATGATCTGCAATGCCGACGAGAGCGATCCCGGGGCCTTTATGGACAGGGCTATAATTGAAAGCGATCCCCACAGGATCATTGAAGGACTTTCCATAGCTGCATATGCCATAGGTGCGAGCCAGGCTATCATCTTTGTCAGGTCCGACTATGAAAACTCCCTGAATATACTTGAGACAGCCATCAGGCAGGCTAAGGAATACGGGCTGCTTGGAGAAGATATTTTCGGAAGCGGATTCAACCTTTCGATCAGTGTAAGGCAGGGTGCCGGAGCCTTTGTATGCGGCGAAGAAACAGCGCTGATCTCGAGCCTTGAAGGCCAGAGAGGCCTGCCAAGGTCAAAACCACCTTATCCTGCCGAGAAAGGGATATGGGGGCATCCCACCGTGATCAATAATGTTGAAACCCTGGCCAATATTCCCGGGATTCTTGAGAACGGCCCTGCATGGTTTAAAGCCATGGGCACAAAATCCTCAAAAGGAACAAAATTATTTTCGCTTGCAGGCAAAGCAGTTAATACAGGCTTCATCGAAGTCCCGATGGGAATTACATTTTCCTCAATTATCAACAACATAGCAGGAGGCGTCAAAGACGGGAAGGCTTTAAAAGCCGTTCAGCTGGGAGGACCGTCGGGGGTATGCATCCCTCCTGCCGACCTGGACACCCCTCTTGATTTTGAAGCTCTCAGCGGTATAGGGGCGAAACTGGGCTCAGGAGGGCTCATAATCCTCGACGAAAAGACCTGCATGGTCAACCTGGCAAAGTACTTCATCGACTTCCTCCAGAACGAAAGTTGCGGGAAATGCATTCCCTGCAGGGAAGGCACCAAAAAAATGCTGGACATCCTTGAAGGGATCACACGCAGGCCGAAAGAGGAAACAACCCATGAAACACTCGAACGCTTTAAGGGAGTTGTTCAGCTTGAAAGCCTTGCCAACGTGATCTGCGATACTTCCCTTTGCGGACTGGGGCAGAACGCTCCAAATCCCGTTCTTAGTTCCCTGAAATGGTTCAGGGAAGAGTTTGAAGAACATATTTTCGACAGGAGGTGTGCTGCGGGAGTTTGTCACGATCTCCGCACCTTTTATATTGACGTTGAACATTGTAACGGCTGCAATATCTGCCAGAAAAAATGCCCCGAGAACGCCATTGTGGGTTCTCCCAAAATGCCTCATTTCATTATTGAATCCAAGTGCACAGGCTGCGGAATTTGTTTTGATGTTTGCAAATTCAGTGCAATCTACTTTAAATAAGAGGAATTATGCTTCTTACTATCGAAATAAACGAACAACAGGTCAGCGCCAAAAGGGGAGAAACCATACTGACGGTATTGAACCGTATAGGCGTGAAAGTCCCCACGCTTTGTTATCTCAGCAGCCTTTCCCCTACCGGAGCCTGTCGCATGTGCGTTGTAGAGGTTGAAGGTCTGCCTCATCTCGTTCCTGCATGCTCACACCAGGTGGAAGAATGGATGCAGATCCATACACATTCCCCCAGGGTGCTAAAAGCCAGGAAAAACATTGTGGAGCTTTTGCTGGCCAATCATCCCGACGACTGCCTGTACTGCGACCGGAACGGGACCTGCGAACTCCAGGGATTGTCGGAGGAACTCCAGATAAGGGAACGTAAATACATCAGCAGGCAGAAGCCTGTCCAGATTGACAAAGCATGTCCTTCTATCCAGAGAGATCCTGCAAAATGTGTGCTTTGCGGGAGGTGCAGCAGGGTTTGCAAGGAGATCATAGGAGTAGCGGCCATTGACTCAGTAGGCAGGGGGTCAAACACCAGGATCGGTACTTCATATAACCGGGGCCTTAATTTCAATGCCTGCGTAAAATGCGGACAGTGTATTATAGCCTGCCCTACAGGGGCATTGACCGAACGGAAATCTCTTCCCCAGGTAATTGAAGCTCTCGGAGATCCCGGGCTGTACCCTGTAGTCCAGTTCTCCCCTACTGTCCCGGCTGCAATAGCCGAAGAGTTCGGCCTGAAATCCAACAAGGACATACTTAATCTTCTGCGTTATGCCCTGAAACGGATCGGGTTCCGCCAGAGTTTTGACATATCCCTTGCCTCAGACATAAATCTTACCGAGGAAGCAGCTATCTTTCTCGAACGCCTGCAGGGTAATAAAAACCTGCCCATGTTCACCAGCTGTTGTCCGGCCTGGGTGAGGTATATTGACATTTTTCATCCGCAGTTCTCGCCTAAGCTTTCACCGGTCAAATCCCCCCAGCAGATCATGGGCACTTTGATCAAAAAGTACATTACAAGCAGCGCGGGGATCAAACCCGAGAAAGTATTTGTTGTTTCGGTCATGCCGTGTACGGCAAAAAAGGCCGAGGCGGAATATGACAGCGAAGGGATCAGGCCGGTGGATGCCGTAATTACCGTAAGGGAGCTGGTCAGGCTGATCGGTCTTCTCGGGATAGATTTCGACAAGCTTGAACCTGAACCTAACGATACGGCTTTCAACATGAGCAGTTCCTCGGGGAGGTTGTTTGGCATATCGGGCGGTCACCTTGAAGGCCTGATGAGAAGCATCAACTTCTTGAGCACCGGGCAGGACCTGAACCCCGGAAAGATAAATGAACTAAGAGGATTAAAACCCCGGAAAGAGGCTAAAATAAGAATAAACAAGATTCCGCTGAACGTCATCGCAGTAAGCGGACTGGCCAATGCCATCGAACTCATGGATGAGATTGAAAACGGGCGCGACAACATCCATATAGTAGAAGTGATGGCCTGCGTAAACGGCTGCATCAACGGGGGGGGAATGAAAATCGGGTCCGACGAGAAGAACCTCAAAGCCAGGATGAAGGCCCTGTATGATGCCGACGAAGAAGAAATGGTAAAAGTGGCGCATAAAAATCCTGTTTTAACCGAGCTTTACGAGAAGTTCCTTTCAAAACCTAACAGCCCGGGAAACCAGGAGATACTGTGGAAAGGCAACTCAAAATCCCAGGAATTATGAGCCATGCATACCACCGACAGCTGGTCTTTACTGTAAAGGATAAATGCCGGGTATGCTACACCTGTGTGAGGGAATGCCCTGTAAAAGCCATCAAGATCATCAAGACCCAGGCTGAAGTAATCAACGAACGCTGCATTGGCTGCGGAAACTGTGTAAAGGTCTGCAGCCAGGGTGCAAAATACCCCCTGCGTTCAGTAGATGAGGTGAATCTCCTCCTGAAATCCGAAAAGAGAATTGCGGCATGCATTGCACCCAGCTTCCCGGCCGAATTCACCGAGGTCCCCGACCATCAGCTGCTTGTTGGCATGATAAGGCAGTTGGGGTTCGATTATGTAGCCGAAGTATCTTTCGGGGCCGACATGATAGCCAGGGAATATGAAAAAAGGATAAAGACCAGCAGGAATGTCGGGCAGATAAGTTCAGATTGTCCGGCCATTGTATACTTCATCAGGCATTACCACCCAGAACTGGTCGAGAACCTTGCCCCTGTTGCCTCTCCGATGCTGGCTATGACCAGGATCATGAAAAAGAAATACGGTAAGGATCTCCAGGTGGTCTTTATAGGGCCCTGCTTTGCCAAAAAAGCTGAAACGGAAGAAGTGGATGAAGTTCTTACTTTCAGGGAGCTGAGGGAAATGTTTGAAACCAGAGGGATCAACTGGGAAAGTTCAGACCCATCTGATTTTGACCCCCCGGTGAGCGGCAAGGGAGCTATCTTTCCCATCAGCCGCGGCCTTTATTTCACGGCTAATTCCACCGAATCCATCCCCGAGGAACAGGTTGTGGTAGCGGAGGGCAGGGTGAACTTCAAGG
This sequence comes from uncultured Bacteroidales bacterium, assembly GCA_903877385.1. Lineage (GTDB taxonomy): Bacteria > Bacteroidota > Bacteroidia > Bacteroidales > FEN-979 > CAIRDP01. Next base: position 57,166 of record CAIRDP010000063.1, on the reverse strand, counting down.
AAGCAGTAAAAGAATTCGAGGAAGGCTTCATCCGAAACAAACACCTGATGCTGCTATGCTGCGAAGGCTGCATTATGGGGCCTGGCACATCCCCCGGAGGCAAGCGGTTTGCAAGAAGCGCCGCTGTGGGTGAGTATGTGACCAGGAAGCTTGCATCAATTGATAAAGATCAGTGGGAAAAACAAGTTGAAGAGTTCAGCAGCCTGGACTATTCCCAGGAGTTCACCCCCGAAGACCGTCGATTCGAGATCCCCGCCGAGGATAAAATTCTTGAAGCCCTTCACGCAATGGGTAAATTCAAACCCGAGGACCACCTAAACTGCGGGACCTGCGGGTATGATACCTGCGTGGAACATGCGATCGCAATCGTGAAAGACCTTGCCGAGACTGAGATGTGCCTGCCATATACCATTGAAAAGCTGCATGACTCCATCAACAACCTGAATGTCTCCAACGATAAACTTGCCAAGGCCAAACAGGCGCTTAAACAGTCGGAAAAACTGGCCCATATGGGACAACTGTCGGCAGGGATAGCCCATGAACTCAATAACCCCCTGGGGGTTATCACCATGTATTCGAATATACTTATTGATGAGTCCCCCGAGAATGACCCTGTAAGGGAAGACCTGAGACTTATCGCCGAACAGGCCGAACGATGTAAAAAAATCGTAAGCGGGCTTCTGAATTTTGCACGAAAAAACCAGGTGAATCTCAGCGAGACCGATGTTGTGAAATTTGCCAGGCACAGTGTTGATTCAATTATAAAACCTGCAAATATTGAAGTTGTTTTCGAACCCAGGATCTCCGATCCCCAGGCCAGGCTCGATATTGACCAGATGATGCAGGTGATGACAAACCTTGAGAAAAACGCGGTCGAAGCAATGCCCGAGGGAGGAAAACTCACCATTGGAGTTGAAGGAGACGCTGAAGAACTGAGGTTTATCGTTGCTGATACCGGCACCGGGATATCCAAAGACCATATGGATAAAATTTTCACCCCATTTTTTACAACCAAGGAGATGGGGAAAGGAACGGGTCTTGGGCTGGCGCTGATATACGGAATAGTTAAAATGCATAAAGGAAAGATTCATGTTGACTCGAATGATGATCGGGCCAACGGACCAACAGGGACAACGTTTACCATAACACTACCCAGAACATGAGTACTAAAAACAAACTGATCCTGATCGTTGACGATGACCAGGATTACCTTTACCAGATGAAAACCAAAGTCGAGGCCTTTGGATTTCAGACACTCCTTGCCGAGAGCCAGAAAGAAGCAGAGGAGATGATAGAAAAAACAAAACCGGATCTTGCAATTCTTGACCTGATGATGGAAAACGAGGACAGCGGCTTCATCCTTTGTTATAAGATGAAGAAAAAATACCCTGAAGTACCTATCATCATAGCAACCGGGGTTGCAGCCGAAACAGGGATCACTTTCGACATCAACGATGAAAATAACCGGAAGTGGATAAAGGCTGACCGTTTTCTTGAAAAGGGTATCCGCACCGAAAAACTTAAAGAAGAAATTTTCAAGCTGTTAAAAATTAACAACTGATATTGCAAAACAGCTTTTTTACCTTATTTTTGTTGTGATTGAAATAACATGTCCACTTTAAAAATCCTTGTAATTGACGACGAACCCGGCATCAGGAGCGGCATAAGCCGAATCCTGAGGAACTTCAGAGTGGATTATCCATTCATGGAAGAAGCTTTTGATTTCGTGGTTCGCGAAGCTTCAACCGGTGAAGCCGGGATTGAAATCATCGATACCGACAAACCCGATATCCTTTTGCTCGACAACAAACTGCCGGGGATACAGGGCATAGAGGTCCTGGAGTATATCCGTAAAAAACAGCTGAATATTATCGTGGTGATGATCACATCCTATGCCTCCCTTGAGCTCGCTGTTAAAGCTACAAGCGACGGAGCATACGATTTCATACCCAAGCCGTTTACTCCCCAGGAGCTGAAGTCGTCGATCGAGAATATCACAAAAAGGGTATTCCTGAAGAAAATGACCAACAAACTCCAGGAAAGCGGAAAACAGATCAGGTTCCAGTTCCTCAGTGTGCTCTCGCATGAGCTTAAAGCTCCGCTGAATTCCATTGAAGGATACCTTCAGATGATCAAGGAAAGGCAGGCAGGACCTCAGCTTGATAGTTATGACTACATGGTCGACCGCATGCTTGAAAGGATCAAGGGAATGAGAATCCTGATCCTGGACCTGATGGACCTTACGAAGGTCGAATCAGGGAAAGGCAAGCGCGACATAAAGGAGATCAACCTGGTGGATATTGCCCGCATGGCTATTGACACCATGACACCATATTCCATACAGAAGGATATAAAGCTGAAACTGCATGGCAGTGAGGTTGTTAAAGTCATTGCCGACAGTGAGGAGATGGAGATTATTTTTAACAACCTGATCAGCAATGCCATTAAATATAATAAGCAGGGCGGCAGCGTTGATTGCACATTAAGGGAGAACGGGGAATGGGTTGAAATCCTTGTTGAGGACACAGGTATAGGCATGAACCCCGAGGACATCAGCAGGATCTTTGACGATTTTGTGAGAATTAAAACAGAAAAAACAAGAAATATAACCGGCAGCGGGCTGGGGCTCGCCATAGTAAAAAAGCTGATCGACAACTACAAGGGAATCATTGAGGTAACAAGCCAGCCGGATCAGGGTAGTATTTTTAAAGTCAAACTTCCAATTGATAAACCATGTTTATAAAAAATTTACCGCACAAGACCGTGGAACGTCTCAGCCAGTATCGCCGCGCTCTTCTGATGATTTTATCAAAAGAAAAGACCCATGTTTTTTCACATGAAATAGCGCAGATGCTGCATATCACACCTGTCCAGGTTCGGCGTGACCTGATGCTCATAGGCTATTCGGGGAACCTGAGAAAAGGTTACGACATCAAGGAACTGATAGACCTTATAGGGAAAATCATTGATTCGGAACGGGGACAAAGAGTTGCTGTAGTCGGTCTTGGAAACCTGGGAAAAGCATTTATCAGTTACTTTAAGGGAAAGCGTTCCAAACTGAGTATGATAGCAGCATTCGATATTAACCCTGAAAAAATCAACAGGGTGTTCGACGGGGTACCCTGCTACCACATCAACCAGCTTCCCGAAATCATCAAACAGAATAATATTTCCATCGGGATCATAACGGTACCGTCGGAACAGGCTCCCGAAATTGCCGAATCGCTCGTGCTCTCAGGGATCAAGGGAATACTCAACTATACTCCCAAGCCGCTCAATGTACCGGCCTATGTTTACCTTGAAGAATACGACATGATCACTTCCCTTGAAAAGGTCGCATTCTTCGCAAAGAAAAACGACGAACGATTTAAGTAAAACCAAAAGTGAGGATTTTTAATAATTTTAATGAAATCGGGGACATCCGGAATGCAGTTGTAACTACCGGTTCCTTCGACGGGGTGCATATTGGCCATAAAGTCATCCTTCAGCATTTGAGGAATCATGCCGACGAAACCGGGGGAGAAACAGTGCTTATTACCTTCCACCCTCACCCCAGGAAGGTTCTGTACCCTGAAACCGCAGGGAAAGGCCTTTTCCTCATCAATTCCCAGCGTGAAAAAATTTATCTTCTTGAAAAGGCAGGACTCGACAACCTGATCATCGTTGATTTCACTGTTGAATTTTCGAAGATCACCTCGGTTGAGTTTGTGAAAAACATACTGCTGAACAAGCTGCATGCGAGGAAGATCATCATTGGCTTTAACCACCATTTCGGGCATAACCGTGAAGGGGATTACGAGGCGCTTCGCAAACTCGGGTCTGAAAACGGTTTCGGGGTGGAAGAGATCCCCGAACAGGATATACACAATGAATCTGTAAGTTCAACCAAGATCAGGCAGTCACTGCTCGAAGGGAACATTCAAAAAGCGAATGCCTACCTTGACCATTTTTATATTGTAATGGGGCCTGCAAAACCCAGCAATATCATGCTTGCCGAGATCGGGTTTCCCTCCTATCCCATTCAGGTGGAAGAGGATTGCAAACTTGTTCCGCCCAACGGTGTTTATGCCGTTACCGTGAACGGGGGATCACAGGCCCGCAAAGGCATGTGTTTTATCAGGAAGAACCAGGAATCACCCATTGATACTCTCGTGGAGGTTCATCTCACCGAAAGTGATGAGCAACTGGAAAACAAAGTTTTATCCCTTTATTTTCACAAACGCTTAAGGGAAGAAAAAACCATGACATCACTTGAAGATCTGAAGAAGCAATTGCAGATCGACAAATCACAGATCGATGAACTTATATTCTGATGACGACCGCCGGCAATAATCAACTAAAAGTTACTTTTCTCGGTACAGGCACATCGATAGGTGTACCGGTAATTACATGCGACTGCCCTGTTTGCAAGTCGCCCGACCCCCACGACAAGAGGATGAGGACATCGGTTATGCTTGAAGTGAATGGCCGCACTATCGTTATTGACTGCGGACCGGATTTCAGGATACAGATGCTGAGGGAAGATGTGAACAATCTCGATGCAGTGGTCTTCACTCATGAACACCGTGATCATATTGCAGGCCTGGATGACATCAGGGCGTTCAATTATGTGCTTAATAAGAAGATCGACATTTACGGCACGAAGCAGGTCATGGAAGCAATCCAGACCGAATTCCCTTACATCTTTTCCTCAACCAGGTATTTTGGCGCTCCCCAGCTGAGCATCCACCACATAGATGAAAATCCTTTCACGATCATGGATGTGGAATTTCAGCCTATCCATGTTCTGCACGAGAAGCTGCCAGTAACAGGTTTCCGCATCGGCGACTTTACCTACATCACTGATGCCTCGTACATTTCGCCTAAAGAAATGGAAAAGATCAAGGGATCCAGGGTGATCGTTTTGAATGCCCTGAGAAATTCCAAGCATGTTTCTCATTTTTCGGTGGGCGAAGCAGTGGAAATTTTAACAAGACTCGAGCCTGAAGCCGCATTTTTGACTCACTTAAGCCATTTTGTGGGGCTTCACGACGAGGTCAACAGCAGGCTTCCCGATTTCATCCGCCTTGCCTATGACGGTTTAAAAGTGATCATCTGAGTATGAAGATCGATATCCTGACCTTGTTTCCCGAAATGTTTGATGGAGTGTTCTCCCATTCGATCATTAAAAGAGCAAAGGAAAAAGGCCTGGCCGGGATCAGGCTTTTCAACATCCGCGACTGGTGTACCGGAAAGCATAAGACCGTCGACGACTATGCTTTTGGCGGAGGCGCAGGCATGGTCATGATGATAGAGCCCATAAGCAGGTGCATTGAGGAATTAAGCAAAAAAACGAAGTATGACCAGGTGATCTATCTCACTCCCGACGGGGAACTCCTCGACCAGAAGATGGCAAATAAACTTTCGTTAAGCGAGAACCTGCTTATTCTATGCGGACATTATAAAGGAATTGACGAGAGGATACGCGAACATTTCATCACCCTCGAGATTTCCATTGGAGATTATGTGCTTTCGGGCGGAGAACTTGCAGCCGCTGTTCTAACCGATACCCTCGTAAGGCTGCTTCCGGGAGTCCTCAATGATGAGACCTCGGCCCTTTCCGATTCCTTCCAGGACAACCTTCTGTCACCTCCCGTATATACCCGTCCCTATGAATTCAGGGGATGGAAAGTTCCCGACATACTTTTGTCGGGCAACGACAGGGAAATTGCTAAATGGAAGCATGATCAAAGCCTCGACCGGACCAGGCAGCGCAGGCCGGGATTATTGGAAAAATGATTCCTTTCTTTTCATTTGCAATTCAAAAAAAAGTCCTATATTTGCAAACTTTTTGTCAAGAACCGCATTAATTTTATTGAAGATATGAACAGAGCTGAGATCATTAAATTCGTAGAGGACACCGTAATCGAGAAGAAGGAATATCCCAGGTTTAAAGCCGGTGATACCATTACCGTTCACTATAAAATCAAGGAAGGAAATAAAGAACGCATCCAGAATTTCCAGGGTGTTGTTTTACAACGTTCAGGCAAAGGAGTTAACGCCACATTCACAGTTCGCAAGATCTCTGGCAATATCGGCGTTGAAAGGATTTTCCCCCTCTCCTCCCCTTTTATTGACAAAATTGATGTTAACAAACGCGGCGTCGTACGCAGGGCAAGAATATTCTACATGAGGGAACTCAGAGGCAAGAAAGCCCGCATCAAGGAAGAAAGGATCTGATCATCCTGAAAATATTAAAAAAAAGAGGCCATCTCATTTGAGCGGCCTCTTTTTTTTAGTTCATCACCAGCCTGATCATCCCTGTGTCGTGTGTATTCAGTATCGTTAGTGCTTTTGAGTAGTTTAGTATGTTCCGGACAACCGAATCGCTGGGAGAAACATTCTTGCGGTTTTTCCTGAAATTACAGGAAAAACTGTTCTCCTTTGAAGCATCTGGATTCAAAGAATAAAACGTAGCGTATCTCTTCATAGGCATACCGTTGGTTTTTAATGACGTTCATGTCTATTAAACGGAGATGCCCGGGGGCTTATTTTACGGAATAAAAAATAATTTTTGAAAAGAGAGGAATCAAAATGAATTTCGAATATTGATCAACGAATTTTGAATTTCGAATTATAGTTCAGCGTCCATTATTCAATGTTCAATATTCGATATTCATTCTTGCAGCCTATACCGAAAGGATGACATCATTCTCCTTCACCAGCTTTCGCAGGTTGATCAGGGCGTAACGCATGCGCCCCAGGGCGGTATTGATGCTCACATTGGTGAGTTCGGCGATATCCTTGAAACTCATATCGGAATAATGCCTGAGGATAAGAACTTCCTTTTGCTCTTTGGGCAGGTATTCGATCAGTTTTTTCACATCCTTATGGATCTGTTCGGTGATGATCATTTCCTCAACAGATTCAACGGGAATGCGCACCTTTTCAAAAATATCATAGTCGCTGCTGTTTTCAATAAACGGCAAACGGTTTGATTTCCTGAAATGATCAATGATGAGATTATGGGCGATTCGCATGACCCATTGAATAAACTTCCCTTCTTCCTTATATTGTCCCGAACGGATAGTATTGATAACCTTTATGAAAGTATCCTGGAAAAGATCTTCGGCGAGTTCCTTGTCCTTAACAACCATAAGGATATAAGCAAAAACCCTGCTTTTATGACGATGTATGAGCTTTTCGAGGGAAGACTGCTGACCTGCTATATAAGCATTGATCAGTTCATGGTCACTGACTTGAGAAATCATGTCGCTACGTTTAAGTGTCAAAGCGTAGTGGTGTGGCCGATAGAGTCCCTCCTATGATTGTGCACAGTTTTTCTCTGTGCTGGTTTATAATCAGATACGTTTTTAACCCCGAAAGGTTTCGCAAATATAATCAAAAAATTAAAAAAGCAACATTTATTCATAATTTTGTGCTCCCCTTGAACTAAAGTGATGAAAAAAATAAAGCCCGATGAACTCGACCCCAAAGACTACATAATTATTAAAGGAGCAAGGGTAAATAACCTGAAGAACATCAGCCTTGCCATACCCAGAAATAAATTTGTGGTAATAACAGGGCTTTCGGGCTCCGGAAAATCTTCCCTGGCTTTTGATACTTTGTATGCTGATGGGCAGAGAAGGTATGTTGAAAGCCTCAGTGCTTATGCAAGACAATTCCTGGGCAGGATGAGTAAGCCTGATGTGGACTATATCAGGGGGATCTCCCCTGCCATTGCCATAGAGCAAAAGGTCAACACCCTGAATCCCAGGTCTACGGTAGGGACATCGACCGAGATCTACGAATATGTGAAACTGCTTTTTGCCCGCATCGGGACCACGTTTTCGCCCGTTTCAGGCGAGAAAGTCAGGCGAGACACAGTAACTGATGTGGTGGATTTTATCCTTTCCCTTCCTGAACAGACCAAAGTCAGCATTTACGCCCCTGTGGCACTCAACCAGGGGAACGGGGACCTGAAGTCCAAATGCAACGTACTGTTACAGCAGGGATTTACAAGGATACTTATTGATAACGAGATCTTCAGGATAGAAGATGCCCTGGCGATGGAGAGGAAACCCTTCTCTTCCTTATCGGTGCTCATCGACCGCATCATCGTAAAGCATGATGACCAGGACCTGGCGGGCCGCCTGGCCGATTCGGTACAAACGGCCTATTTCGAAAGCCATGGTTATTGCAATGTGGAAAGCATCAACGGCTCCGTTTCAAAAAGATCGTTTTCAAACAAATTCGAGGCTGACGGGATGGTATTTGAAGAGCCCTCGGTGAACCTGTTCAGTTTCAATAACCCATACGGGGCCTGCAAGACCTGCGAAGGTTTCGGCAGCATCATAGGCATTGACGAGGACCTGGTTGTACCCAACAAGAATCTCTCGGTTTACGAGGAAGCCATTGCATGCTGGAGAGGAGAGAAAATGAGCGAATGGAAGAACGAACTCGTCATGAACGCATACAAGTTCGACTTCCCTGTTCATAAACCCTTTCATGAGCTCACCGAAGAACAGAAGGCCCTGCTCTGGAGCGGGAACAGTTATTTTCACGGGCTGAGGGATTTTTTCGCTTTCATCGAGACCCAGAATTACAAGGTACAGTACAGGGTCATGATGTCGAGGTACAGGGGTAAGACAGTTTGTCCCGACTGCAGGGGAACGAGGCTCAGGAAAGACGCTGCGTATGTTAAAATCAACGGGAAGTCGGTACTTGACCTGGTTCTGATGCCTGTTACCGGGCTTACAACTTTCTTCAGCGACCTCCCGCTTGGCGAACAGGCAAAGACCATCTCCAACCGCCTTCTTATCGAAATCAACAACCGTTTGAATGTACTGAACGATGTTGGGCTGGGTTATCTTACCCTTAACCGTCTTTCTTCGACACTCTCGGGGGGAGAATCCCAGAGAATAAACCTTTCGACAGCCCTTGGCAGCAGCCTTGTAGGTTCCATGTACATCCTCGATGAGCCCAGCATAGGCCTTCATCCCCGCGACACCCAGAGGCTCATCAAGGTTCTTATGAAACTGAGGGACCTTGGAAATACGGTTATCGTTGTTGAACATGACGAAGAGATCATCAGGGCTGCCGACGAGATCATCGACATCGGTCCGCTGGCAGGCCGCCAGGGAGGAGAAGTCGTATTCCAGGGAAATTTCAAAGCCCTGCTTAAGGATAAAAAGAGCCTTACCGGACGTTACCTCAGCCATGACCTCAATATTGATGTGCCCCTTAAAAGAAGGAAATGGAAAGAATCCATACTTGTGAGGGGCGCCCGTGAAAACAACCTCAAGAACATCGACGTCCGCATTCCGCTTCATTTGATCACCGCCATCACCGGGGTCAGCGGAAGTGGCAAGACCTCGCTGGTAAAGCGGGTTCTCTACCCCAGCCTCAAGAAGATCTACGGCGGGTATGGAGAAAAATCAGGCAAATTTGACCGCCTCGACGGGGATATCGGAAGCGTAGGGGCTGCAGAGTTTGTTGATCAGAACCCGATCGGACGCTCTTCCCGTTCAAACCCGGCCACTTATATCAAGGCTTTTGATGACATCAGGAACCTGTATGCCGATCTGCCACTTGCCAAATCAAGGGGATATAAACCGGGCTATTTTTCTTTTAACATTGAAGGCGGAAGGTGCGAGGAATGCGAAGGAGAAGGTGTGGTTAAAATCGAGATGCAGTTCATGGCCGATATATACCTTACCTGTGAAAGCTGTAAAGGGAAAAGGTTCAGGGATGAGGTGCTCGATGTAAAACACAGGGAAAAGAACATTGTTGACATTCTTAACATGACGGTTGACGAGGCGATAGACTTCTTTGCACAGGACAATAAACATAGCGGGGAAAAACGCATTGCCTCAAGGCTTAAATCACTGCAGGATGTAGGCCTTGGCTACCTACACCTGGGGCAGTCTTCCTCAACCCTTTCGGGGGGCGAGGCTCAGCGTATTAAACTGGCCTTCTTCCTTTCGAAAGGCATAAGTGAGAAGCCCACACTTTTTGTTTTTGACGAACCCACCACGGGACTTCACTTTCACGACATCCACAAACTGCTAACATCATTTGAATCACTGATACAGAACGGGCATTCGGTTCTCGTGATCGAACACAACCAGGAAGTGATCAAATTTGCCGACTGGGTCATCGACCTTGGGAAAGAAGGCGGTGAACAGGGCGGATATGTAGTGTTTGAAGGCACACCCGAAGGGCTTGGGGCCTGTAAGGGTTCCTATACAGGAGAATATCTGAAACATAAAATTCAAACCGATGCAAAGCATTAACCCGGCTTTAAACAGCCTTATAGGGGAGTATCCCGCTCACAGTGCTGCTGAAACAGAAGCTATCGTTGAGCTTGTATGGCAGGCAGGCCATTCATGGAAAGACAAAGGTTTTGAATACCGGGCCGGGCTTTTCCGCAAGCTGGCGGGTTTACTCAGGGACGAAAAAGACAGGCTTTCAAGACTGATGACAGCCGAAATGGGAAAGATCCTCAGGGAATCCGTTGCCGAAATCGAAAAATGTGCCCATGCCTGCGACTATTATTCAGAACATGCCGAAAGCATGCTTAAAGACGAGGTGATTCCTTCTGATGCAAGCCGCAGCCTCGTTGCTTTTGAGCCCCTGGGACTGGTCCTCGCCGTAATGCCCTGGAACTTCCCGTTCTGGCAGGTGTTCCGCTTTGCAGCCCCTTCGCTCATGGCCGGCAATGTTGCCGTGCTGAAACACGCCTCCAACGTACCCGGCTGCGCCCTGGCCATTGAAGAACTTTTTACCAGGGCAGGCTTTCCCGAAAACGTGTTCAGGACGCTGATGATACCCTCGGCCATGGTTAAAGCTGTGATTGAGAACCCTAGGGTCAGGGCTGTAACCTTGACCGGCAGCGGCCCGGCAGGCAGCAGCGTCGCGTCTGCAGCAGCAAAGCAAATCAAGAAAGCCGTGCTGGAACTCGGGGGCAGCGATGCTTTTATTGTCCTTGAAGATGCAGATATAGAAAAAGCGATAAGAGTTGCTGTGACAGGCCGCATGTTGAACCAGGGGCAAAGCTGCATCGCGGCCAAACGCTTTATCGTGGTTGAGCCGGTACTTGAAGAATTTACTTTGGGCCTCCTTAAAGCTGTTTCGGGATTAAAAACCGGGGATCCACTGGATCCTTCAACCGATGTAGGCCCCCTGGCCAGGCCCGACCTCGTGGACGATATTGACAAGCAGATACAGCGATCTGTCGGCGAGGGAGCCTTACTGATCTGCGGAGGCAAACGCCCCATACTCCCGGGCTGCTATTACCAGCCTACCATTCTCGGGAATGTAAGGAAAGGCATGGCGGTATACCATGAAGAAACATTCGGACCGGTGTTCAGCATCATTCCGGTCAAATCGGAAGAGGAAGCCATTGCAGTGGCCAACGACAGTGAATTCGGCCTGGGCGGATGCGTGTGGACGAAAGACCTGAAGCGTGGCGAACGGCTTGCCAGAAAAATTGAAACCGGGGCCATGTTCGTTAACGGTCTAACCAAATCAGATCCCCGCCTTCCCTTCGGGGGAATTAAAAAATCGGGTTACGGCCGGGAGCTTGCCACTTACGGCATCAGGGAGTTTGTGAATATCAAGACGATCTGGATAGGATAAATTTTTCTTTGAGGGTTGGCATGAATTTACTACATTTGCACCCTCAAAAAACGGCGGGGTAGCTCAGATGGTTAGAGCGTCGGATTCATAACCCGGAGGTCTCGAGTTCAATTCTCGATCCCGCTACTATAAATGGCGAAATAGCGAAATAGCGAAAACTGTTTCGCTTTTTTCATTTTCAGGAATCCCATTGAAGGGACTTGAACCCTCGACCTGCTGATTACGGAGTCCCAGTATTGATTATCAATACCAGCTAGTTTAAAAGGACAGGAGCCCGGGTAGATCTTGTATTTGGTTCAAACTTAGGATTTAGATCCCTTGCCGGAGTTTATGGGAGTTGGTTCAGATGCCCGGAAAAAATTTGTTAAAGACTTTATTTCGGCATGGATGTGTAAAGATCCACAAAGCTTCCCTGATCCAGCCCACCACTGTTATCCTCAAAAAATTCGTAGGTATTATAATAGCCATCATTTCTCAAAAAATGTTTAACAAATGTATTAACATTAGGATAGGACTTATTCAAGATCCATTCACTGGGTTCACTCGGGATATTATCAGAAGGAATATTAACTACAGAACAATACCCAGTATAACTTCCGCCCCATGGATCATTATAGATATAATTGGTAATATTGACGGACAAGGTATTATTGGGGTTTATCGTAACTGTTATACTTCCAGTGCCATCCCACGAAGAAATTGTAGCAGTAAGAACATTTTTGTTTTGTGTGCAAGGAACAGGATTAGTGCCAAACCATTCAGTTTCATCATAACTCTTTATCAGGTTATTGTTGTTATCATAAAATTTTACATGACAGGCCGCACTTATCTGCCCTCTTAAAGCAACATAATTTTTCTGCGGAGAAGTCTGGTCAGAGTTATCTGACTTTTTCTTGCATGACCAAAGCAATCCAGCAATGATCAATAGGAATAAAATTTCTTTTTTCATTTTGATCTTTGGTTATATTGGTTCTTTTTATGATAAAGCCAATAAATTTAAAAAAAAACAAGAAAGCAAAAAAGGATTGTTTCCCCTGGGAAAATTTTTTGCCAAGGCGATATTTGTAGAGAAACCATGTTTTTTGAAAAAGCTAAGTTTGCCCGAGTAGCTGGTAAACTTGATTTTAGTAATATCAACCCTTATTAAATTACTCACTCGAAATTGTAAAGAGCCAACTTCCCTTTAAATTTTTACCCTCATCCTGATGATGAATTCTAAGACAAATTTGATATCCCGTCCTAATTTACTCCTCTTTTACACTGTGTCTAAATCTTCGTCGGGTGGTCAATAGGAACGGTCTATCCAATCTGGTAACCTCAGCTGATTTTGATGAGGTGTTTTCAAATGAATCTGGCAGGAAACTGGCAGGGAATAAAAAACCACTCACAAATAATATGAAAGAAAAATCTGAGATAAGGCATGAAGTAAGGGATTTTTATGAAAATCCTTCCTTTTTCAGCTCAAACTAGCATTGCAGGCATTTCTTTTCAAAAGGCAAAGGCGCCAGGAAAGGACTTACATGGGAAAATATTTTTGAATTACCCTCTGCAGTAATTTACTTTCGATAGGTTTGGTAATATAGTCATTGCATCCTGCCTCCATTGCCTTTTCTTTATCACCTGATTGCCGAAATGCCGTTTGTGCAATGATTACAATATCCTTGTTAAACTGTCGTATCTGGCAGGTGGCTTCAAGTCCGTCCATCTCAGGCAGGTTAATATCCATGAATACCAGGTCGATGTCAGGATTTTGTTGACAAACTTTAACCGCTTCAACTCCTGTTTTTGCGTGGAATATTTCTTTGCTGTATTTTTCAACTATAATCGAGATCAGGGAATCTGAGATTTCATCATCTTCAACAATTAATATTTCAGGCCGTTCAATCCGGCCTGCTGCCAAAGCAATTTCCGGCCTGACCACCAATGGCTTCTTTACAGGATTAAATGGGAGGTCGAAGTAAAAAGTACTTCCTTGAGATTCCTCGCTCTCAACCCATAGTTTTCCGCCGTGTTTTTCAACGAACTCTTTGCAGAGAATCAAGCCCAAACCTGTGCTGGGTTCCTTCTCGGTTCCTTTGCGGCTCGCATTAAATGTTATGTTGAACAGGTTCTCCTGCATTTCCTGATTCATCCCAATGCCCGTATCCTTGACCGAACATTCCACGGCATTATCCAATAACTTAGCAGAAATCGTGACCTTTCCACCTTCCGGTGTAAACTTCACCGCATTGTTGACTAAATTTCGCAGGATACTGCCGAGCATATTTTCATCGGCATAAACTTCTATATCTTCTGTGATATTATAGTTCAACGTAATCTCTTTTTTATTTACTGATTCCATCAACAGCGCCGTTTCAGTCAAAACTTTCGGCAATAGTAACCTTGGCTCAGGGTAAAACTTGATTAATCCCCTTTGCATGCGTGACCATTCCAGCAAATTTTCAAGCAATCCAAAAAGATTGGTTGCAGATTTTCTCATAGTCAGGGCAATCTTTTGAGTTTCAGCTACTGTCATGGTTGGCAAATCTTCAACCAACAATCGGGTAAATCCAAGAAGGCTGTTAAATGGGCTGCGCAGGTCGTGGGCTATAATGGAAAAGAATTTATCCTTTTCGTTACTAATTCTTGCAAGTTCTTCGTTTTTCTGACTGATTTCATCCTCCGCCAGCTTGCGCAGGGTGATGTCACGAAGAAATCCCAGGATATATTTAATGCCCGCAATGGTGACAACGTTTGCCGTAACTTCAAATGGAAGCGTATGACCGTTTTTGCAAAAATGTTCAACCTCGAAGCTCATTGATTCACCTGTCATTATCTTCTGAAACCGGGCAGGCGAAAGTCTGCTGGTTTCAGGGGTGTTAAGGTCTTGCAGGTTCATCTTAACCATTTCATCGACTGTGTACCCGTGCATTCTGGCAAAGGCTTCGTTCAACGCACTGATGGAACCCTCATTACTTAACAGAAAGATGCCGTCTTTTGCACTTTCAAATACCGCTTTGAATTTTTCTTCACTTTCCTGAAGTGCGGCTTCGACTTGTTTGCGGGTGGTGATATCTGTAAACTGAACAAGGCATTGCTGACCGTTATCCATGACGATTCCTGTAACGTCAACCAATACCTTTAATCCTTTTTTTACCATTAATGTCAACTCGCAGGTTTCTTTAACTTTGCTGTAAAATACTCTTTCAAGAAACTATTTGAATACGGGTCTGATATCGAAGTAAAAATACTGCTCGAAACTGGAGCCTTGAAGATACAGGCGGTCTTTACCCAGCAATGTTTCCCCATATAAGTTTATCTCATTGATTTTACCTTGTTCTGACAGAGTACAATACCCTATTGGTGCAAAATCAAATAGTTCAAGATATTTTTCGGCTGCCTCCTGTGCGGCTGATCGTGAAATTAAAAGTTCTTCATTCAGCATTTCCAGTTCGATCTGGTGAACTTCCAGTTCGTGGATGAGCTTCAATGAATCTGCTTCTGAAAGCTGTGAGCTTGCATTGGGCGATTTCTTTTTCAGCCGTTTTTCAGCCTGCTGGCGCATGCTTGAGGAGTCGGGTTTGTTCTCGATTTTTTTCATTATTACCTTGTATAATCAAAAAGAATTTATGCCGCCTTCCTCCTAAAGGAAAAACATTTAAAGGTACGCATAAAATTCAGCAATTATTTGACTGAATTTCAGAAAATTATGTGTTTGTGTACAATTCCTTTGCAGAGAATTTCCGATCAAATGCGAAATGAATGAAATTAACGCTCACTTTGACCAGGCTGAAACAGGCTGTTAAGAGCCTTCACTGTTTGGCGCACATTAAAACTATCACTTACTTTCCGGTAACCGTTCATCGCTATGTCCTTATACAGCCGGTGATTGGTTGCAAGAGCGATTATAGCCTGTTTCAGGGCATCGGCCGACTTTTCATTGACTATGATTCCGGCCTCAAAATCCAGCAGTTCGGGAATCCCTCCGGTATTTGTTGAGATCACCGGGATGCAGTACGACATGGCTTCCATCAGTGAAACCGGTATGCCTTCATGCACACCTTCTCTGACTTTAATACTCGGCAGCACCACGCAGTGAACCTGGTGGTCAGAGTATATCTCCATCATATGGCTGTGCGAAACAAGGCCATTGAAGCGTATTATTTCCTGAAGGCCCAGATCCCTCACCTTGGCCCTGAGCGAAGGTTCAAGATACCCGGACCCATAAAGCTCAAGCCTTACAGCGAATCCTTCTTGGGTAAGCTTTTTCACGGCATCTATGAGGTATACATGCCCTTTCACCGTTGTCAGGAACGCCGGGACCCCGATGATAAATATTTTATCCTCACCGCCAACAAAATTACGGGGCGAGGCTTCGGCAGGGACCCTTATCCCCAGGTGCAGGACGCTTATCCTGTTTGGATTTATTCCCGGTATTCTTTCTAGAATAAGGTTTTTACTGGAATTGCTTATCACCCTTACAAAAGAAGCAGATGCAACTTTTACTTTTAAAAGGTTATTAAGGATGATGTCCCAGCGGTGGGCCGTCAGGCTCCAGGGTACTTTGAGCAGCAACGACAACATATAGGCAAGGCTTGCAGGGGTCGACATCCAGTAGGCATGGATATGGTCGATTTGCAGGGGCTTTAAATATTTTTGGAGGTAAAGGGCTTTGGGTAAAAGGGACAGGTTTTTGATTACACTTGACGGCCCGCCCGATGCAAACAGGATTTTAGCAAGGCAAACGGTAACCACCCTGAGCTGCCTGAATATCCCGGCTATCATGCCCGGCAGGTAGCCAGGGCTGAAGAAAGGTTTGACAAGCAGTTTCGGGGAATTACCTGAATCGGGAAACGTATAATGGCTTTTTTTTCCCGGCCTTAAAGGCAGGATATAAACCTCGTTGCCGAGATTGCATGATTCAGCAATCTCTTCATAAAGAAATGCTTCTTCAGGCCCATAAGGAAATTTAACCGTTATATATAAAATTTTCATTTAAAATCATTTCTTGCATGCCTTGGCCCTCACATTTCCGCCTCTGCAGTTTTCAAATGTATGGAAATTTGATTAATCTTGCATCACCGAAAACACGCATATGAAAGAGGAAACTTCGTTTCGCAAGAGTCTGAATTTATTTGACTCCACTGCTATTGTCATGGGCTCAATGATAGGATCGGGTGTTTTCATCGTAGGTGCTGATATTGCAAGGCAGGTAGGCTCTCCCGGCTGGCTTATCATGACCTGGGTGATCACCGGGTTCCTTACTGTTTTTGCAGCCCTCAGCTACGGCGAACTTGCCGGCATGTTCCCTCATGCAGGCGGCCAATACGTTTACCTTCGCAAAGCCTATAATCCTTTAACAGGATTTTTGTACGGATGGACTTTGTTCCTGGTCATCCAAACCGGCACCATCGCTGCGGTCGGCATGGCATTTGCGAAATTCACCGGGGTGCTTTTCCCCTGGGTCTCAGAATACGTAATATGGTACAAGATCGAAGTTTTCCATTACATTTTCAAGTTCGGCCCGGTTCAGATAGTCGCGATTTTGTCAATTGTTGTCCTCACCTGGATCAATTTACAAGGCATTAAAGAGGGCAAAAAAGTTCAGAATGTATTTACTTCCGGCAAATTCCTGCTTGTTCTCGGCTTCATCCTGCTTGGTTTTTTCTTTGCCGAGAATTCTGAATCCGTAGCCAAAAACATGGCTATCTTCTGGAATCCTGCAGTAAAGAATACAGGAGGACAGTGGATCCCGCTCACCGGCATGACCCTTATCGCAGCCCTGGGCATGGCCCAGGTTGGCAGCCTGTTCTCCTCTGATGCATGGAACAACGTCACCTTTACTGCAGCAGAAGTGATCAATCCGAAAAAAAATATCCCGATGAGCCTGTTCCTGGGCACTTTCCTTGTAACCATACTGTTTATACTGGTGAATGTGGTTTATATTATTGTACTGCCGTTAAGAGGGGATCCCGCAGGCACAACGGTTATTGACAAAGGGATACAATATGCTTTCCACGACCGGCTGGCAACAGCTGCGGTTGACCATGTTTTCGGGATTTATGCAGCATCGGTTATGGCCATCTTTATCATGATTTCCACCTTCGGATGCAACAACGGACTTATACTTTCGGGAGCACGGGTTTACTACGCCATGGCTACCGACGGAGTGTTCTTCAGGAAAGCCGGAACCCTGAATTCAAAAGGGGTTCCTGCGACCGGGCTGATCCTGCAGGCAATATGGGCCTCTCTTCTTTGTTTGTCGGGCACCTATGGGCAGCTTCTCGATTATGTAGTGTTTGCGGTGCTGATATTTTATGTGCTGACCATAGCCGGGCTCTTTGTCCTCAGGAAAAAAATGCCCGATGCCGACAGACCATACAAAGCCTTTGGCTACCCGGTCATCCCGGCACTTTACATCATCCTCGCAACAAGCATTATGATAATACTTCTAATTTACAAGCGGGATTATACCTGGCCGGGCCTTGTCATCGTTCTTCTTGGGATACCGGTATATTTCCTGTGGAACAAAAAGCCGGCATTAGACAAACGCCCATGACCCTTAAACTTCTCCGAAAACTAAGCATCCTGGTTTTCATTTTGCTTCCTCCCCTGCTAAAAGCCCAGTGTTACCAAGGCAATACTGTGTTCGGTGACGGAGAGGACATAAGGTATACCGTGCATTACAACTGGGGACCGATCTGGGTCGATGCGGGAGAGGTTACCTTTAAGGCAAAGCTTGAAAAAAAGGGCGACAGGCAGGTCTGGCACCTTACGAGTTCAGGGAAAACATTTCCCTCGTATGATGTTTTGTTCAAGGTGAGGGATTATTATGAAACCTGGGTCGATCCTGCAACCTTTAAGACAATCGACTTTAAAAGGTATATTTACGAGGGCGGTTACACCCTGGTAAACACCCTGAATTTTGACCAGGAAAAGAAAAAGATCTATTCCAGCACAAAAAGCAACAATAATCCTGTTAGATTTGACACAATCGCAATCCAGGCCTGTTCTTTCGACATGCTGGCCGCTGTTTATTTCACACGCACCATCGATATCGGGCATATGCCGATGTACCAGAAAAGGCAGGTTTCGGTAGTTATCGACGACCAGGTTTTCAATATATTCATCCGGCCGCTTGCAAGGGAAGTTGTCGAAAACCATGACGGAAAGAAGTACAACTGCATCAAAATCTCGGCCAAGATGGTACAGGGAACGATTTTCAAAGGCGATGAGGATGTTCTGGTTTGGATAACCGATGATGATAACCATATTCCCGTTTATATTGAAGCAAAAATCCTTGTAGGTACTGTTAAAGCATACCTGCATACGACCAGGGGACTAAAAAATCCGATGAAAGCGCTGGTAACTAAATAAATCGTGACGGTCGTAATCATCGTGACAGTCGTAAAATTTCTTAATTTCGCTTTTCACTTTTCGCTATTTCACTTTTCGCTACCTATCATATGAAACTCATCGTCGACAGCGGTTCAACGAAATCAAGCTGGGGTCTGCTTGAGGGCAGAGAACATAAATCCACCGTGACTACAGCCGGGCTCAACCCGTATTTTCACACATCCGAAAGCATCGATGCGATATTGAAGGCCGAACTCATCCCCTTTATGGTAACCGACCATATTAAAGAAATTCATTTCTACGGTGCCGGATGCAGTACAAAAAACAATGAAGAACTGATCATGGGAACCCTGATGAACTATTTCCACCAGGCCAGGGTGTGGGTATACCACGATATATTCGGGGCAGCCCGGGCGCTTTTCGGGAAAAGACCCGGCATTTCATGCATACTTGGCACAGGATGCAATTGCTGTTATTACGACGGGCAGGAAATTTATTCCAAAGTTGATTCCCTTGGTTACCTGTTTGGAGATGAGGGAGCGGGTTCATATCTGGGGAAGAACCTGATGGCGGATTACCTAAGGAAAACCCTGCCCGGCGACCTGAGGGAGGAATTCGACAGCATGTACAGGTTTACGCTTGAAGATATCCTCAATGCCTTGTACAACCTCCCCTATCCGAACCGTTTCCTTGCTTCTTTCAGTGAATTTTTAGCCCCCAGGCGGGGACATCCTTACGTACACAAACTCGTTAAGGATTCATTCCTGGCTTTTTTTGCCGCCCAGGTTATGCATTATGAGGGATACAGGGATATGGATGTTGGCTTTGCAGGTTCCATTGCCCACCACTACCGAAACATACTTGAAGAAGCTGCAGCCGAAAAAAGAATCCGGGTAGGTAATATCATCAAAGCGCCGCTGGAGGGATTGCTCAGGTTTCACTCCTCCTGAGCCGGCATCTCCCGGGCGATCAGGCTGAGTATTGAACTGAGATCATCGGGCCCAAACCAATTTATTTCCTTGTCTTTCCTGAACCAGGTCATCTGCCTTTTGGCATACCTCCTGGTATTGGTCTTGATTTTTTCAACAGCCTCGCTGTACCTCATCTTCTCGGCAAAGTGCTCGAAAATTTCCTTATACCCAAGGGTGTTCAGGGCATTACAATCGCGGAATTTATAAAGATCTCTTGCTTCATCAAGCCATCCGTTTGCAATCATGCTGTCAACACGTTCGTCAATCCGTTTATTCAGCTCTGCCCTGGGCAGTTCAAGGCCTATTTTAAGCACTTTAAAGGGGCGTGCACGGGGTTTCTGGCTGCGGAGTGAAGAATACGGCAAACCCGTTGTAATGCATACCTCCAGGGCCCTGATCAGGCGTGAGGCATTATTCATATCGACCGCAGTGCAGTATATGGGATCAAGCTCAAGCAGTTTTTCCTGCAATGAACGGATACCTTTAAGGGCCAGCAGCTCCTTAAGTTCCGTTCTGAGCTGGGGATCAGGATCAGGCAATACGTCCATACCCTGGGTGACTGCATGAATATACAATCCGGAACCACCCGTTAAGATCACGACCGGGTATGTATTGAAAAGCACATCCAACCTGTCAATGGCATCTTTTTCAAAACGGGAAACATTGTATGAATCGGTCACCAGCAAATGGCCTACAAAGTGATGAGGCACTTCGGCAAGCTGTGATTCTGAAGGGAAGGCCGTTCCTATCTTCATCTCCTCGTAAAACTGCCTGGAATCGGCCGATACGATCTCTGTCTTCAGCAATTTGGCGAGTTCAATGGCCATTTGAGTCTTCCCCGAGGCCGTCGGCCCGCAAAGCACTACCAGCAGTTTCTTGTCAATAGTCATCCGAGCCTTCCCTGTAATTGGAATACCTTTCATCGATCTGGTCCAAATCACCGAAATCTTCAATATGTTCCATCTGCTCATCGGCCCCGTATTCCGATTCCTCCCCATCATCGGCGGTTGCGATCTGGCTTTCCACTTCGAACTTTTCAGGAGCTTCTTCTTCTATAAGTTCGGTAAGTTCTTCATTGATGGCTTTAATCTCGTCGATATCCTCAACGATCGCATCCAGTTTGGCGGTATCGGCCGGCTTAGGCAAGTTGTCAGGCTTCAGCTTCTGGATTTTTCCCAGGCTTGGAATGACTTCGGGCCCGATCACAGGCTGGAGAGGTATTTCTGCAATTTTCCTGATCTCTCCGGTTTTTCTCGCAATTCTCGGGTAGGAAACCAGGTTTTCGCTCTGCATGATCTTAAACAGTTCAACATGCATATTTATAACCTCCCTTCCATGGAATTCATAGTCCATCGTCTGGTGAGGATCTTCAATATAATTTTTAATCCTGGCATCCTTCATCAGGGGCAGGCTTACCGACTCGATAACGACTTCACCAAGGTCATCATCGTATCGCCTTACCTTTCGTTTGGTAGTTTTAAGGGTGATCTCATGCCTGACCTTGTTTTTTTTGTCGGTCATGAAGAAAGTTGCTCCATCTCCGTTTTTCAGGTCAGCTGATTCGACAAGAAGACGGTGAAAGTCAAGAAAGCTCTGGTTAGGCTGTATCTCGACCTCCCTTAAAAAATCATCATGGTCACTGGCAGTTATGCGGAATCGGTAAATCAGCATTTATGTAATCTTTTTCGGGGTAAAAATAAATAAATCTTAGGTACCAAGAGGTATAAGTCCGTGTTTTTTCCCTTCTTCGAGCATGAGCTGCAATGCTGCATCATAGGTATTGGGAATGCGGCCTTCGAGGATAGCTTCGATGATAACTTCCTTAATTTCACCGATCTGGCGTGAAGGCCTGATCCCGAATGTTTTCATTATAAGATCGCCAGTAATAGGGGGTTTCCAGTTCCTCAGCCTGTCTTTTTCCTCGATCTCGACCAGTTTTTTCCTGACGTTTTCAAAATTTTCAAGAAAATTTTTCACTTTCACCTGGTTTTTCGAAGTGATGTCGGCTTCGCAAAGCAACATGAGATCATCCACATCATCCCCGGCTTCAAAAAGGAGCCTTCTTACCGCTGAATCCGTGACTGAGTCCTCGGCCAGGACTATCGGCCTCAAATGAAGGAGTACCATCTTTTCAACGAATTTCATCTTCTCGTTCAGGGGAAGCTTAAGTTTGCGGAAAATTTTTGACACCATTTTCGACCCCTTGAAATCATGGGCATGGAAAGTCCAGCCCGTGCCGTTGACGAACTTTTTGGTGGCTGGTTTTGCAATATCATGAAGCAGGGCCGACCACCTAAGCCAGAGGTTATCCGAAGTGCGGGCCACATTATCGAGGACTGCCAGAGTATGATAAAAATTATCCTTATGTCCCTTTCCATCTATGGTTTCCACACCTTTCAGTTCCAGAAGTTCGGGGAAGATCAGCATTAACAAGCCGGTTTCATCCAGCATCCTGAAGCCACGCGAAGGTTTTTCAGACTGTATGACCAGGTTCAGCTCATCAACAACCCTTTCCATGGAAACAATGCCTATCCTCCCTGCATTCCTTGCAATGGCGGTATAGGTGCCCGGTTCAATTGTAAAATCAAGCTGGGATGCAAAGCGTATCGCCCTCATCATCCGCAGAGGGTCATCCGAAAACGTGATATCGGGATCGAGGGGAGTACGAATTATTTTATCCTCCAGGTCTTTCATGCCATTAAAGGGGTCGATTAGTTTCCCGAACTCACTCTTCCGCAGATCAAAAGCCATGGCATTGATAGTGAAATCCCTTCGTTTCTGGTCATCTTCAAGAGAACCGTCCTCAACCAGGGGTTTACGCGAATCGGTCCTGTACGACTCTTTTCTTGCTCCCACGAATTCGACCTTACGGTGATTATAGGTAAACATGGCCGTTCCGAAATTCTTAAAGAATTTGACATCGGGCACAGGGTCCAGCTTCAGTGCAACGGCATGGGCAAAGTCGATCCCGCTTCCGACGACTGCAATGTCGATATCATTCTTATCCCCTCTTTCGAGAAAACAGTCCCTCACATAGCCCCCGACAACACAGGCCATAAGCTGCATCTCCTCCGCAGCTTCCGATACCGCATAAAAGATCTGACTATTGAGATAATGTTTGTATATGTCCATGGTCTGAAGGATCGCCAAAAGTAAGAAAATAATAAGATTGTTAACAATTTTACAGGATTTGAGCCTAATTGCTTACTTTTGACCCGGCTTGATTCCACACAAATCCAGCCGGTTATTAAAGTACCTATTTACTAACAAACTTTATCATGTTACGAGGACTTCTACCCCGGGAATATGCCTTTTATGATTATTTTGAAAGGCTGATGAACATTAACCTCCAGGTCAGCAATGAATTTCTTGCCTTTGTCAAGGAAAAAAAGCATCCTGAGGTCGCAACAAACGCCATTAAAAGGCTTGAACGTGAAGCTGACAAACTCACCAAGGAGTGTATTGACCTGCTTCACAGGACGTTTATAACCCCAATCGACCGCGACCAGATTTACCAGCTGATTAACGGGATGGATGATTTTGCAGACCAGATGAATGCAGCTACATTCAGGCTGTTTTACTACGGGATTGAAGAATTCAGGCCGGAAACCCTGGAGTTTGCAAAGATCATACACAATTGTAATCAGGAAGTGGCTGCCGCAATTAAAAGCCTGAGGCATATCAAAAAACAAAGTCATGAGATCCGTTCTAAATGTTCTTTGATTCATGAATTTGAGAATCAGGCGGATGATATATCCAGGGTTGCAATTGCCAATTTATTCAAGACCAACGACATGATGATGATCATGAAGTGGAAGGAGATTTTTGAACGACTTGAGAAAGCAGTAGACCGTATGGAGAGGGTTGCCAATACGATTGAAAGTATACTCATCGACAACGCCTGACCTGATCATTCCCAATTCGAGTTTTATGCTGATAATTGTTATAATCACTATTATATTTGCCCTGATCTTTGATGTCATCAACGGGTTTCATGATGCCGCCAATTCAATTGCAACTATCGTTTCTACAAAGGTACTTTCACCAAAATTCGCTGTTTTTTGGGCCGCTTTTTTCAACTTTGCGGCCATGTTTATTTTTGCCCCGAAAGTTGCAAACACAATTGCACATATTGTAATTATCAACCCTTCAGACCCGGCATTTATTTATGTAATACTTTCAGGTCTTATCGGAGCAATTCTTTGGGATCTCGTGACCTGGTGGTACGGGTTGCCATCGAGTTCGTCACATGCGTTAATCGGAGGCCTTGTAGGGGCAGGCATGGCTTATAAAGGGACAAGCATTATCCACTGGTCGAAAGTCATACAAACTGCGACATTTATCCCGATTGCACCATTGATCGGGGTGGTATTGGGTTTTTTGATGATGTTGGCAGTTATCTGGATCTTTCATAAAGCAACACCTCACCGGGTGGACAGTATTTTCAGGAAAGGCCAGTTGTTTTCTGCTGCTTTATACTCACTCGGGCATGGTGGAAATGATGCACAAAAAACAATGGGAGTCATTGTAGCTCTGTTGATTGCAGCTGGAATGCTATCACCCGACACTCAATTATCGCTTATGCATCCCCAAACAAACTGGATCATTTTAGCATGTTTCACTGCGATGGCTATAGGCACCGGAATCGGCGGATGGAGAATTGTAAAAACCATGGGTATGAAGCTGACAAAACTAAAACCCGTTCATGGTTTTGCTGCAGAAACTTCCGGAGCTCTCACATTATTCCTGGCGACAAGTCTCGGAATTCCCATTTCGACCACCCACACCATTGCAGGTTCCATTATAGGAGTTGGAGCGGTCACAAATCTCACTGGGATCAATTGGAAAATTGCCATGAATATTGTGGTTGCCTGGGTTCTTACAATCCCTGCTGCAGCAATTGTTGCCGCTCTCTGTTTTTGGGTCGCCCAGGCCTTTCACCCGGGATTCTGACCTGCCTGCCAACGTCTGAAGCGCTATTCAGCTAATCATCCAGATCATCGTCTTCTTCGGGTTTGACCGACTTGCGTTTATGTACGTTTTCTTCGATGATCTCAACATACCTTTGGTAAACCGAATCAACTATCCCTTCCCAGGGTTTATATATTGATTTCCTGGCACCTTCTCCTGCAAGCTTAATGACCTCAGGATATTTCTTCACTCCGGAGATCAGTTTAAAAAGGGATCCGGCGTTATCATCTATTAAAAAACCATTCACCTTATCGCTTATTCCTTCTGCCGACGAGCTGTTTTTAAGGACAACCGAAGGGATGTTAAATGCCGCTGCCTCCTGGATCACCAGCGGAGAATTATCATACAGGGAGGGAAACACGAAAAGGTCAGCACAGGCATAAATGTTCCTTAGTTTGTTCCTCTCGGTGACCAGGCCGGTGAAAATCACCTTATCGGTAATGCCGTATTCCCTTACCAGCTTCTTCATTTCCTTCGAAGCATATCCTTCACCCACGAATATCATCTGATAGCTGACTTTCTTTTCCGCAAGCAGCCGTAAGGCATCAATAATGAGCCTTACGTTTTTTTCCCACCTGTGCTGGCCTACAAATAGCAGTGTAAACTCATTCCCGTTTGCACCGGTCGCCTCCAGTCCGGCCTTTCTGAACCTGATCAGCTTTGATTTGTCGGGGGTTTCCATATCCGTGCCGTTCGGCATGATCTCGAACTTCCCTGAATAGCCATATTCGCGCAGGGTTTCGCCTGTAGATTTATTCGGGACCCACACCACATCGGCAGAATTATAAAAATCAAGGGTCATGTTCATAAGAAAGTCCACGAAGAGATTGTTATTCAGTACTTTTCTGAAATCTTCCCTGTACTTTGTGTGAAAAGTTGCCACAAAGGGTATTCCCCGTTTCCTTGCAAGCCGCTGGGCAAGTTGTCCGCTTATAAACGGGCTATGCGCATGAACCAGGTCAAACCTGATCTTGTTTAATTTCTTTTTGAACTTAATATCGATCAGTGGAAGCCCCACCCGGTATGGATTCATCCCCGGCAGGAGAACCGATTTGAAGCGGTAAACCCTGTAGTCTTCCTCATCCTCGTAGTCTTTTACCTTAGGCGCCACCAGAACTGTTTTCCCGTATTTTTCATTCAGCCAGCGGGCATAGTTATGCGCGGTTATCCCAACCCCATCCATAATGGGGAAATAGGAATCATTGAACTGACAGGTAGTGATTCTCATAGCTTTTCATGCTTTATAAATACTGACTTCAAAAGGGTAGATGCGTAGCGCCTGGAAATAAAATATATCTTCGGTGTTCCGGTGTGTCGAAAACAATACATTACCAAAGCTATGTTCAGGCAGGGATATCTTTTTTTTCCTTGACGTGAAATTCAGGATCACGACTATCCTTTCATCATTCAGGATTCTGGCGTAAGCCAGGATCCCGCTTCGTCCCGCAATCAATGGGACCCATCGACCCTGCTGCAGGGCCGTATTTGCTTTTCTTATCCGGATCAGGGTCCTGTAGAAATTTAACAATGAAGAATGATCGTTGTTATACGCTTCAACATTCCTTGAGATGGAATCGGCATTCACAGGCAACCACGGATGTCCCAGGGTAAATCCTCCATGCAGGCCGGGATTCCATTGCATGGGAGTACGGGCTTTATCCCTGCCCGAGAAGAATGGCCTGAATCGTTTTCCAAGAGGATCTTTTATGTCACTGTACGCGATCTTCGTATTCCTCATCCCTATTTCTTCACCATAATAAATAAATGGTGTTCCTTTGATGGTAAGCAAAAGCGCTGCTGCAATCCTGGCTTTCTCTTCCTTATTCCTTCTCCAGGGGAAGCGGTCAATGCTTCTGAAAAGATCATGATTCGACAACACATTGCATGGCCATCCCTGTTCAGGAATATTGGTATACCAGTCCCTGATGCATTTATAATAATTCCTGGCGCCCCAGGAACGGAAGATCAGCGAAAAATCAAAAGCCATATGAATACCCTTGCCATCGGCAAGATAACTGGCGGCGATCTCGGAATTTCCGGGTGGCATGGTATAAATTTCACCTACAAGCACACGATCTTTATACTGGTCAAGCTGTTTCCTTATCTCTATGACAATTTTAAGGGATTTCCGGCGGTTCCTTGTAAAAACATGTTTCTGGAAGAAAGGAAGGCCGAACAGGTAAGGATTATCCCTGAATTTTTTATCTTTTACTATAAGATTTATAACATCCAGGCGAAAGCCGTCAACACCCTTATCCAGCCAGAATTTCAACTCATCGAAAAAAAGCCGGGGAAGCATAGGATTCCTCCAGTTTAAATCGGGCTGTTCCTTAAAAAATGAATGGTAGTAATACTGTCCTGATCTTTCATCAAACTCCCAGGCACTTCCCCCGACCGAGGACTTCCAATTATTCGGAGGTCCTCCATTATAGCCATCCCTCCAGATGTACCAATGTCTCTTGGAATTGAATTTCGAAGAAGAGGATTCCCTGAACCAGGGATGCTGGTCTGAAGTGTGGTTGAGTATCATGTCAAGGATGAGCCGGAGGCCATGCTCGTGGGCCTTTTCTATCAGCATATTGAAATCATCCATTGTCCCGTACGACGGGTCAATGCTGCGGTAATCCGAAACGTCGTACCCAAAATCCGCATTCGGCGAAAGAAAAACCGGTGAAAGCCAGATCCCGTCCACTCCAAGCTCCGAAATGTAATCCAGTCTGCTGATGATCCCGGGGATGTCGCCGACACCGTCTCCGTTTGAATCAAAAAAACTGCGGGGATAGATATGGTAAATAACCCCATGCTTCCACCAGGTCCAGGGTTCAGGTTGTTTCGGTTCCATCTGAATGTTTAAAAGTTGGGATGCCGATATCCTCCAATAATTTCTGAAGAATGTTCCCTGCGGTATAGTCGTCGGCCCGTAAAAGTGCAGATGTCCGAAACGCCTCATGCACCGAGGAATTGGAAAAATATTCCAGTATCCTGTCTGTCATTTCTTCGTTTGTATCCACGAGGAAACCGTTTTTTGAATCCTGGATGATATCCTTTGGACCTTTTGTATTATAGGCAATGACAGGCAAGCCGCAGCTAAGGGCTTCGAGAACCACGCAGCTGAATGTATCGAATTTTGATGGAAGAAGTAAAAGATCGGCAGATGCATATATTGCTGGCAATTCCAGGTGATCGATCCAACCGGTATATTCAGCCTCGGGGAAAACAGCCTTAAGTTCATTTTCGGCAGGGCCTGTACCGGCAACCAGCATCTTAAGTCCAGGGATTGTTTCCCTTACTTTTTTGAAGATCGAAGGCAGTTCAAAAACCCCTTTTTCCCGGCTGATCCTGCCTGCGAAAAGAATCACAGGCTCTCTTTTTGCAACAAAACCTGGTTCTCGAAGGCTGATCCTTCGTTCGGTAAAAATATCCTCGGCCCAGTGTGCAGTTAACAGTACCCTTTCGGGCTTAAACCTCATGAAGCCGCCGGTGAGCCATTTCTGCTGATCGGAGTTAAGCACAAAAATACAGTCAAACTGATTGTAGTAAACCCGCATTGCTCGTTGCAACCGCCTGATCCCCGTATCTTCAATACCCATCACCTGGCGCGCAAACATGATCCAGTCGGTATGCAGGTAAAAAAAAGTTTTTACAGAATACATCTTCTTAAGATATAATGCCGCAAACCCCATTGGCCCTTCGGTTGAGCAAATCACACTATCGTATTTCCTTTTGTTGAAAATCCTTTGTATTGTTAAATAATTCGGGATCCTCATAGGCTGCTGCCGGTATAAGGGGATATTGAATTCCGATAATGGTTTCAGAACTATCAGATTCCTGCCCGATTTCAACGTATTACTGCAAACCATGAAATCCACAGGCAGTTCCCTGTCCATAATTTCCCTGCGCATAGCCTGCAACACCATCGAGACCCCGTTGTGATCATCATAGGTATCGGTGAGCCAGAGAACCCTCTTGTCTTTAACCGATCCTGTACTTTGATCCATGCTATGCATTTTAATGCGGATTTCGTAAAAGCAAACACCAACAATTATCCGGGTATTTGCATGAGATGCAAAATTGCCGTATAAACTGATCGATTTTCGGATGTTACAGAAAGTTAACGATTTATTAACCAAATGTTAATGTTAATATAACCTTGTTTTAACATTGGGTTAAAATGATGGGAGGACCTTTGCCGGATGAAAATGAAACCATTTTCAGTAAAGAAGCGCGATGTTGATATTGTTATTATCTCGGATGTGCATCTTGGTGCATTCGGATGCCATGCAAAGGAACTTCTCCAGTACCTTAGGAGCATCAATCCCAAAATGCTGATTTTAAACGGGGACATCATCGACATCTGGCAATTCCGTAAAGCCTATTTCCCGAAATCCCACCTGATGGTAATCCGCCATCTCACCGGCCTTATCGCGAAGAATACCAAAGTCATTTATATCACAGGCAATCATGACGAACTTATGAGGAAGTTCGTAAAATTCAATCTTGGATCATTCAAACTCGTAAATAAATTGCTGATGGACCTGCACGGGAATAAGACCTGGATATTTCACGGGGATGTTTTTGACATTACCATGCAATACAGCAAATGGCTTGCAAAGCTTGGTTCGTTTGGTTACGACCTGCTCATCCTCATAAACAGTTTTGTAAATTTCATTCTCACCAGTCTTGGAAGGGAAAAGATCTCATTTTCGAAAAGGGTAAAACACAGTGTAAAAAGGGCAGTTTCGTACATCAATAAGTTTGAAGAAACCGCAGCCGGCATTGCCATATCAAAAGGTTATTCCCATGTAATCTGCGGGCATATTCATCAACCGGAAATGCGCAAAATTACAGATTCGCATGGCGAGGTGATGTACATGAATTCAGGGGACTGGGTAGAAAATCTTTCATCCCTGGAATATAATGACGGTATTTGGAAAATATACAGCTTTATTGACGATCCTCATGTCAAGGAATATTCCGAGGCAAATCAATTTTTCAAATCCTACAGCCATAAAGAAACGTTCGACAACCTTCTGAAAGAGTTTCAGCTTAAATAATCTGAATTAAAATTCAAAATTAATATTAATCCGTATGAAGAAACTTCTAATGTTGCTGCTGGCCATTCCAGTATTTCAGCTTACGACTGCAGGTACAAACAGGAGTACCTTACAACCGCGTCTTATCATCGGGATAGTGGTGGATCAGATGAGGTACGATTATTTATACCGTTTTTACGATCAGTATTCCGAAAATGGATTTAAACGGTTGATGAGAGAGGGAATGAGTTTCACTTATGCTCAGTACAATTACATTCCCACTTATACCGGTCCCGGCCATGCAAGCATTTATACCGGGTCGGTTCCATACTACCATGGGATTATTTCCAATGACTGGTATGATAAAAGCGCGAAGAAGACTATCTATTGCGTGAAAGATTCCGATGTTAAAACGGTTGGAGTAGACAATAATTCCGGACAAATGTCTCCAAAAAATCTTCTGTCGGCGACCATTTCAGATCAACTTCGAATGTCAAATAATGGGCATTCAAGGGTTTTCAGTATTTCGATCAAGGACAGGGCATCCATCATACCCGGTGGTAAAATGGCAAATGCAGCCTACTGGTATGATGGGAAAAGTGGCAATTTCATTTCCTCAACATGGTATATGAAGGATTTACCTGCATGGGTAAACCGTTTTAATGACCAAAAACTCCCGTCAATATTGATGAATTCGGGCTGGAACCTGGAAAAGGCAAAGAACTACCAGACTTCCCTTCCGGATGAAGGACCCGGGGAAGTTGATGTTTTCAGGGAGGGAAAAACCACTTTCCCCCATCAGTTTAACAACCTGAATGATTCGGCCATGCGTGAACTCATCAAAACCACTCCTTTTGGGAATGAATTACTCACAAATTTTTTCAATTATCTTTTAGAAAATGAAAAAACCGGCCAGGGAGAATTTTGCGACTTTATTGCTGTTTCGTTTTCTTCAACAGATTATGTGGGACATGCTTACGGACCAAATTCCGTGGAGATAATGGATACCTACCTGAAACTTGATAAGCAGATCAGCAAAATGCTGGATACCCTGGATAAAACCCTAGGCAAAGGTAATTACCTGTTGTTCCTCACAGCCGACCACGGTGTGAAACCAAACAGTGCTTATCTTGATGCTAACCGCATACCGTCGGGTCGTGTGATATTGAAGAACATGAAACTGCAAATAGCAGAATATTGCAAGAGCCAGTTCGGTTCCCCCTTTGTTATTGAAGCTGTTCAGGATAATCAGGTTTATCTGAATCATCCACTTATCGACTCTCTTAATCTCAACATCAAGGATATTTCCAATAAAGTGGCTGGTTTCATGGGTGTGAAATTTCCTTCTATCCGGTCAATTCTCACAAAGGAAACCTTACTTTCACAAACCCCGGCAAGAGCTATGAATTCATTTATCATAAACGGGTATAACGTAGTCCGTTCCGGAGATATCTCATTTGAATTGATACAGAATTATATCACCTCCGAAAGCCGGGATGAAGGAACCACCCATGAATCTTCCTACAATTACGATACCCATGTTCCACTCATCTTCTTTGGATGGCATATTAAACCGGGTGAATCAAATCAGCAAGTTTTTATAGAAGACATTGCTCCTACTGTTACTAATCTCATTCATATCCAGGAACCGGAGACGACAATCGGGGTTCCATTGATAAGATAGAATTGATTTAAGAAATATCTGGTTCGCGGCGGGTAAAACAGTAATGCAAGCCAGGTTTCCCGATCAGGCCAGCATCTCTTCGAATCCTGCGATTATGAATACCTGCCTTATTTCGGGTGAGGTATTCATTATTTGCATTTTGAATCCTTCCCTGTTAACCATTTTCCATCCATTTAACAACAGCCTTATGCCTATGGAAGAAACATAAGTGACCTCGCTGAAATCAAGAAAAACTGGCTTTCCTACATGATTGATCAAGCCCAGGAATTTTGTTCCTATGATATCAACCCCGGGGGCATCAAGTTTCCCGGTAAGGGAAAGGACCAGGCATTCACCGGATTCATTAGTAATATTAAGCTCCATTTATCGGGTTGTTTTATAAGGTTTCAAATTTCCTTAATATAATGACGGCAATTTTGCATTCAGATAAATTTAACGATTAATTAATTTCCTTAAACAGGGTATAATTACACTCATTCCCTGCTTTTGCAGGCAACCCAAATACCGGGCTGCCATATCAGAGAATTAATTAAACATTAAAATATTTGTCAATTTTCAAAAATTCTTAGCGTTTAATTAACCTTTTGTTGTTACAGCCTTAACATTTGGGAAAATATTGATCGGGACCTTTGTCCCATGAAAATTCATCTGTTTCTTCTGATAACTTCACTACTTTCCTATTCTCTTTTTGGAGCTACTATTCGCGGAACCGTTTATGACGGCGAAACAAAAGAAACCCTTATTGCAGCAGCGGTAGTGCTTGAAAAAACTTCCTTTCATGCAATTACCGACACCAAAGGGGAATATGAGATAAAGAATGTGGTTCCCGGTGAATATTACATTGTTGTTACTTACCTGGGGTATCTTACTTCCAGAAAAAAGATCATCGTTCCTTCAAATACCGAGAGCCTGCGATTTAATTTCTTCCTGGTTCAGAACGCCATGGTTTTAAATGAAGTAAACATAACCGGGAAATTTAATAAAGAAACAGATCAGAATGCACGTGCTACGGAGAAGAATGCCTCTAATGTCATCAATGTTGTTTCAGCACATACTATTGACTTGTCACCCGACCTCACAGCTTCACAGGTTGCCCAGAGAGTTTCGGGGGTCACGCTTGACCGAAGCGGGGACGGGCAGAACCAGTACGCGATCATCAGGGGTATTGAGCCCCGGTACAACAACACCCTGGTTAACGGGGTAAAAATCCCCAGTCCGGATTCAAAAAACCGCTTCATCCCATTGGACATCATCCCCTCTGAACTGCTCCAGGAAATGCAGGTTACAAAAGCATTGACTCCCGAGATGGAGGGGGACGGGATTGGTGGGAGTGTCAATGCAATCATGAAAGATGCTCCTGATGCATTAATGGTCCAGGCACAATTAGGTACCGGTTATAATCAGTTTAACTTCGATAACAAATTCGTCTCATTTGACAGGAGTTCGATCAGTTTTAAAGATCCTGATCAGCTTCATGGTCATTATTATGCTTCAACCCAGGACGATTTTAACCGTTCAAACCTTGTTTTTACCAGTTCCCAGGCCTGGCCCCAGGCTGTTGGCAATTTTACCCTGGGCGACAGGTTTTTCAAAAAGAAACTGGGTATTCTTTTATCAGTTGCGGATCAAAACACCCGTTCAGGGTCCAAGTCTGAGACCAATTCATTCTATATTGATAAATTCAATAACCCTCAGTCAACAGATGATATTTACCGTGAAATTTATTTACAATCAAACCGGCTTGGGATCAATGCTAAGGTCGATTATGTAATCAATGAAAGTAACAAGATCAGCTTTTATAATATTTACCTGAATACCACAGAATCCCAGTCGAGGTACCTTGCCGATACCATTATGAACGGGAACGGGAGAACCGGCCCTGGTACAGGTTATGTAAGCATAAGCCAGCGTTCCAGGCTTCAGATACAGGCCGTGGAAAGCGCATCACTGATGGGAAACCATATGTTATGGAAGAATGTGATTGTTGACTGGTCCCTGGTATATTCAAATGCCACGGGCCAGGTGCCCGACATGGCCGAGCTGAACACATACCATACTGTGCTCCAGGGAGGTGGCTGGCTGAACAATGCAGAATACCTTAAAACCATTACCCATACCTGGCAAAAGAATGTTGACCAGGATTATTCATCGTATGCGAATATAGCTTATAACTTCAGGATAGATCATCATCTTTTCAGCATAAAAGGAGGCGGGCTATACCGAAGTAAATTCAGGAACAATTATCAGAATGACTATACTTTAAAGCCCACACTGGATTCCCTTCACCAGGACCCTCCTTTCACAAGTGTTCTTACGGCCCAGGTTTACCCTTATCAGCCGGTTGGGAACCCCGAGTACAACACCAGCAATTACACAGCCACCGAACGTATCACAGCAGGATATATTCAGGCAAGCACTGTGGTTGGGAATCTGCAGATCCTGGGAGGCGTAAGATATGAAGCAACGGAACAATCAAACAAGAACCTCACAGTAGCCTACCCTGGATACCGCCAGCATTTTTACTATTATGCCGACTGGCTGCCAAGCCTTCACCTGGCTTATTCGATCGGTGTGAAACAAAAAATAAGGCTTTCGGCCTACAAAGCCATCGCCAGGCCAAATTACTACGAGCTGATCGATTATACCGTGATCGGAGACCAGAATAATGTAAGCGGCAACCCTAACCTCCGTCACTCAAAATCCTGGAATTATGACATGCGGTATGAATTCTACCCGAATGCGGAAGATGTTATCATGGCCGGTGTTTTTTATAAAAATATTACGGATCCTATCGAGCAGACACTTCTGGCGAACGGAGGCCAGCCACTGATCACCTATATGAACTTTGGAACCGCTACGAATTACGGCCTTGAGCTGGTTCTGATCAAGTATTTCAGAAATTTCGGTCTGTCGGGGAATTATACTTATACCAATTCAAGTATATCAAGCCCGAAATTGTATTATGTCAAATCGGGGACCTCAGGGAACGACACCACATCATACATCAATGAGAAACGCCCGATGCAGGGACAATCAAGGCATGTAGCCAACCTTAGTCTTCTTTACAGGAATACCAAGGCCGGACTTAATTGCCAGTTATCATTTCTCTTCCAGGGAAATCGTATCGCCGATATCTCATTTTATTACAAACAGGATTTTTACCAGAAGAATTACCTGGACCTGTCATTCTCACTCGATAAAACCATAGGGAAGTATTTTGTCTTTTTTATTAAGCTTAGCAACCTCCTCAACTCGCCAAATGAGCTGAGAACACAAAACGATTATTTCGTCGAGAAGTATACATATGGCCAAAACTACCTTCTTGGTCTGAAATTTAAATTAAAAAGTTAAATAATCTCACTTAAACCATTAACAGCATTAATTATGAAAAACCCTCTCGTTAAAATCAAATTTAAAAGGTATTTGCAAAGCCTGTTTTCAGCTTTATTGCTGATCAGCTTAATGACAGTGCAGGTTTCCTGTAAAAAGTCAAGTAATGTCGACACTACAGTACCTGTGTCCAACCCTATTACCAAAGATTCCATCAGCGGATTTCTTAAGGGGACCATGCTTGCAAACAAGACCTATTATGTAAAAGGTGATATCTGGGTGAAATCTACAGATACCCTGGCCATTCAACCCGGGGTTACTGTGATTGTCCTTGGAAATCCCGATGCAGCTCCCCCATTGATCTATACCATTCACATTTCCGGGACTCTGCTGGCCGAAGGAACTAAATCATCCCAGATCATATTCAAGCCTTCTGCTTCAAATCCTGTATGGCCCAAAGGATACTGGGGCGGGATCCAGTGTGACTCCATGGCAAAAGTGGTCAGGCTGGTATGGGCTAATATCAGTTATACCGGAGGACCGGACGTTTCCGGCGGTGCACAGTTTGCTTTTTCTGTAGTCGGAGTTGCTCCATCTTCTACCAATGGGAACTTCACAAGCACCACCAAAGTAGTCATCGAAAACTGTTCTTTCGTGAGCGGCATTGATGATTGCCTGAGACTAATGGGCCCGATTACTGTAAGTATTAAAGGAAATGTGATCCAGCACCAGGGCAGTGACGACGGAGATAACATCAATATTAAAAACGGTGTTACCGGTGATGTAGCCTACAATTACATATGGAGTGCAGCAAATAATTCGATCAAAGTCAATACTAATAAAACCGTTCTCTACCCTCAGAGTAAAATAAACATTTACAATAATACCATGATCGCAGGAGGATGGCGCAAACAAGGTGAGCCAACCGCCGGTATCCTGGTGGACCTTTTTGCACAGGCTTCAGTATATAACAATCTTATTATTAATTGTGTAAACGGACTTCGGATTACCGCACAATCGGATACCTCCATGATCAAGGGAAAATACGGGTACAACCTTTTCTATTCCACTGTAGATTCAACCAGGGCAGGATACTATCCGGCAGGCGATTGGGGCAAACCCCAGACCGGAGACCTCCTTTCAACTGGGGTGAATAATTTCAATCCGATGCTTACTAACCTTGATCCTGATGTTCACGCTATGACTGATCTTAATAATCCTCACCTTCAAACAGGATCAGCTGCAATTGGCAAAGCCAACCAGCAGGCCCCGTATACTGCAGGTATCGGCACACTCATGCTTCCGGGAAAAGACATCGGAGCCTATCAGAGTGACGGCAGCGGAAATCAACGTTAATCCATTCATAAATTTCATCAGATACTCCAAGTCAGTTTAAATCAGGCTTGGGGTATTTAAAAACTCAAACGAAATGCGTATAAATTGTATAAAATCATTCTTCCCGGCAAGATTATTGAGCCACTTATCGATCTCCATTTTTCTGGTTGTCGTCTTTGCAATTCAACTACCTGGTTTTTCACAGGAGAAGACGGCCGGCAAACAAAATGAAACCTCAGCCAAACGCGATACCACACTTCAGCTCAAGAAACATTCATTGAATTTTTTCCTGGTTTCAGACTGGGGCTGGAACGGTTACGGGTATCAAACTGATGTAGCAAAACAGATGGAGAAAACAGCGGAACAGGCAGATCCCGCATTCATCATTTCATGCGGGGATAATTTCCAGGTTAAAGGAGTTCAGAGCGTGAATGATCCCTTGTGGCTCACCACCTTTGAATATGTATATAAAAGTCCGGCCATGCAGTGCGACTGGTATCCCGTTTTAGGAAATCATGACTACAAAGGCGTTCCTGAGGCAGAGGTTCAATATTCAAAGATCAGCAGGCGATGGAGAATGCCCTCAAGGTATTACACCCTGGTTAAAAAGGTGACCGACAGCATTTCGGCCCGTTTCATTTTTACCGACACCCCTCCTATGGTCAATGAATACTACGGAAAAAATGAATCCTACGGAGATATTGCCAGCCAGGATACAGCAAAGGAATTAAGCTGGCTTAAAGATGTTTTAGCCAATGCAAAGGAAAAATGGATTATCGTAATTGGCCATCATCCTGTTTATTCAGCCAGTCCCAAACATGGGAATACACCCGAGCTGATTGCGAAATTCAAACCTCTCTTTGATAAATATGGAGTTGATTTCTATTTCTGCGGGCATGATCACGACATGCAGCATCTCAGGCCGGCCGGAAGCAATACAGATTATATTGTCACAGGTTCTGGTGGGGAAACCAGGCCAACAGGAAAAGATGCCAATACCGTTTTCAGTTTATCGGAACCGGGCTTCACTCTCATGTCAATCAATGGAAAGCAGCTTACCCTTTATTTCATTAACAGCAAAGGGCAGATAGTCTATTCAATGTCAAAATCGAAAAAATAAATGATAAAGATGTCAACTACCTCAATCAGATTAATCAGTCTATTTTGTTTGCTGACATTAACAAGTTTATCTGCCCTGGGAAATAATCCGGCAACTTTGGATAGCTGCTCGTTTGATTCAATTTCCAGGCACCCCTTTCGATTAAAAATACTTTCATGGAATATCGGGATGCTCCCGGTATTGGATCTGTTTACAGAGAAAGATGAAAAAAGGGCGGAGGCAGTTGCTACCGCCCTTTTTTCTTGTGATTATGATATTATCGTTTTAGAGGAAGCTTTTTCTTCCTTTGCAAGATCTGTTATAAGGCATAAAATGCAGCATCTTTATCCTTATGCTTATGGGCCGGCTAACCGGTCAGCCTTTTCCCTGAAATTCAATAGCGGATTATGGATACTGAGTAAATTTCCGCTGGAAATAAAAAAGGAAATTGAGTTTACAAATTCTATAGGATTTGACGATTTTGCGAGGAAAGGTGCAATCCTTCTTGAAGGGAATTTTCATAATATTCCATTCCAGTTGCTGGCTACACACCTGCAGGATGACAACTATCCGCAGAAGATAAGAGAGCAACAGCTAAATGAAATATATGAAAAGTTAATTGTACCCTTCTCTTACGATGCGACTATACAAATCATTTGCGGCGATTTTAATACTGATGAAAAAATATCTCAAAACTATCAAGGTTTGCTTAATATTTTGAATGCCGAGGATGGGATGATCTCAGGAAACATGAAAATCACCTTTGATGATGAGGCCAATGATGTGTACAAATCAGACCATCCGGATCCCCGGCAAATTGATTATATTTTGACCAGAAATTCCCGGCAAATCCAATGGATCAGGAGGTCAGTTGCAGTTCTTAAATCCAGATGGGGAAAGGGCAAGGAATATCTTTCGGACCATAATGGCATAGAAGCTTATATTGAATTCAAGAATGTGGATTACCTGAGTAAAGTTAATAAATAACAATCCAGGAAAGTATCCTGTCAGTTAATTGGTTCGACTTCAAGGATGGTGAAGGTATTTGGTTTAACGGCAGGACGGGGCCGGGGATTTTCTGTTGTCGGAGCCGGGGCTGCTTCAAAATCGGCTGTAGAAAGATAGATACGATGTGTTTTCTGATTTAAGGCAATTGTCTTTGCTCCTTTTTGGGTAGGGAAATTTTCCAGCACCTTATAGGTATCTTTATTTACTTCCTGCACAACCGTCATGGTTCCCTCGCCATTTGAGCTATATATCCGCTTTAATCCCGGGTCATAGACAACGGCATCAACTCTGTCACCAATGTCCAGTTTCGCAATAACATTACCGTTATCGGCATTTAATACTATCATCAATTTATTTCCACATACCGAAAATAACCTGTGACCCTCAATATCTATTGCCAGGCCGCTGGGTCCTTCACCGGGCGCAACTGGCCATGTTTTTTCAACCTTCAAGGTTGTGGGATTTATCAGGCAAACCTGGGCTTTATCTTCGAAATTCACGAAGACTTTACCCCTCCCATCACATACAGAAAATTCGGGTTTGCCTCCAAGGTCTATAGTCCCGATAACCTTATTTGTATTTGCATCAATCACTGTTGAATTGGAACTCTTGCCATTAAACGTGAACACTCTATGTGTAAAAGAATCATACAATATGGCATCCGGATTGTTCCCGGTAACTTTTATTTTGGTTATCACTTGTATGGTTTTCAAATCAAAAACAGTCACTGAAGTGTCTTTTCCATTACTTATAAAACCTTTGTTTAGATCCCTGGCCAATGCTATTCCATGAACACCTTTTGTATCGGGGATGGTTCCGACCACTTTTTTCCCGTTCACATCCAATACCTGTACAATGGTGCTATGAGAAATATACAATCTTGAAGTGGCATCATCCATGCTCATGTAATCCCATCCTCCCTCACCTTCGAGATGAATCCTGTTTGAAATCCTGTAGCCCGATTTAGCTACCTGTGTAAATGCGGTACTAACATTGATCAACATTAGTAAAATAAAAACCAGAGGCGTTTTTTTCATGACTTTTTTTATTGAGTTAATATCTGAATGAATGAATGAATGAATGAATGAGTAATTTAATAGCAGTATTATATTCAATTGAAAAGGATGGGAACAAAAAAGGCACAAGAATTCCTACTCCTCATCATACTTATAACCTACACTTTTTATTGTTTTAATATGTCCGGTCCTCACCTTCTCACGAATCCGGCGGATATGTACATCAATGGTTCGATCCCCAACAATCACATCTTCCCCCCATACCTGGTTGAAAATATCTTCTCTTGTAAAAACTTTATTCGGGCGTGAAACAAGCAATTGCAGTATCTCAAATTCTTTACGGGCAAGGACAATTTCTTCATCATTTTTAATGACAAGGTATCGATCGACATCAATAAAAAATTCCTTGGTCATTAAGTTACTTGAAATTTCAGGGATTGAACTGAACCTTTTTAAAAGTGCCTTTATCCGGCTAACCAGGACTTTGGGTTTGATTGGTTTCATTACATAATCATCGGCCCCGGCTTCAAAACCAGCTACCTGGGAATAATCTTCTCCCCTGGCAGTGAGGAAAATAATCAAGGTGTTCTGTAATTCCGGTATCAGTCGCAATTGATTGCAGGTTTCAATCCCATCAAGACCAGGCATCATAATATCAAGTATTATGAGATGAGGTTTATGCCGTTTGGCCAGTTCAATGGCAGACAAGCCTGTACTGGCCTTGAAAATCTGATACCCTTCTTTGGCCAGATTATACCCAAGGAATTCAAGAATATCGGCTTCGTCATCCACCAACAGAATAATTGTATCTGAATTCGTCATTTTGGAATTTCATTGATTTGATTTTTCCATTTTATTATCAGCTGTTTATGCTTGCCCATTGTACTTTGTATATTACAAACAAACCGATACCTATAAAAACAATTCCCATTGCTTTCGTTATCCAGTGAATGGTATTTGAAGCCAGTATCTTTCGCAATTGACCCGAGAGATAACATTTAAGTATATCTGAAGAGAAGGCCGTTATAAATATGCCGGCAAAGAATAAAAACACCTTTTGATTTCCGAGCTCCCAGTTTTTTCCTGCAAATGCGACTATGCCAATCCAAAAAATAAGACTGAATGGGTTTAAGATATTGATTAAAAATCCCTTTACCAGGAATCGCATTATTTTGTCATTCACTCCTCCTGCATGCTTTGGTTCAGTTATCAGCTGAGGCTTTTTGTATATGGCTAAACCTCCCATAATGATTAGAATTATTCCTGCAAGTATTCCTAAAATCCTGTAATCTTCCTTCGGTATCAACTCTGATAAACCTAAGTAACTGAGGCACACAAGGACCAGGTCGCTGACCAGAATACCAGCAGCAACAAGGATCCCTGCATTCAATCCCCGGGAAAGGCTGGTCTGAAATAATGCGATGAACCCCGGGCCAAAAGAAGCAGTAATCGTAAGACCTAATAAAATTCCTAAAAAGAAAGCATTCATCTTCTTTATCCTGATAGCAAAACTACTTGTTTAATAGCCTTAGAAGAGAAACCGGCAACAGAAACCGCTTGATTTAATGATTATTTAAAATACAAGCTGATTTTGGCAGAATTTCCATCTGAATCCATTTTCCCTTTAATGATACCTTAACAATAACTTCTTTTCTCTTTAATATCTCTGAGTTGGCTTCAGTATACTTTTATGCCCGAATTAAAAGCATCAGGATAATGAATTATAAAATCCTTTTTATAGGCGGATCTCTGAACCAGACAACCATGATGCATCAGATTTCGAAATATTTTGCTGATTGTGATTGTTATTTCACACCATTCTATTCAGAGGGTTTGATAGGTTATTTAGCTCAGAAAGGCATTCTCAACTTCACAATTCTTGGTGGCAGATTCAGGGCTCAAACAGAGCAGTATTTAATCGCAAATAACCTGGTTATCGATTATAAAGCCAGGAACCAGGAATACGACCTTGTGTTTACCTGCCAGGATGTTATTTTACCAAAGAATATAAGAGAAAAAAAACTTGTCCTTGTTCAGGAAGGTATGACTGAACCGGAAAATTTCATGTATCACCTGGCCAAATCACTTTCTTTACCCAGGTGGCTGGCCG
Source organism: uncultured Bacteroidales bacterium (assembly GCA_903877385.1). GTDB lineage: Bacteria > Bacteroidota > Bacteroidia > Bacteroidales > FEN-979 > CAIRDP01. The sequence continues at coordinate 15,655 of CAIRDP010000063.1, read as the reverse complement.
GCACTTCAACAACCGGTCTTTCTCACGTGTATGACCTGTTTTTTGTAGCCTCAGATGGATATCGTGATTTATTTGTATCCAAAGGGGTAAAGGTTTCAAAGGTACGTGTTACCGGGATCCCGAATTTCGATAACGCTGCTGAATATCTCAAAAATGATTTTCCGCTCAAAGATTATGTATTGGCAGCAACTTCAGATCGCAGGGAGACGATGAATTTTGAAAACAGGAAAAAATTCATTCAAAAAGTGCGGAAGATCGCCGATGGCCGTCAAATTATTTTCAAACTTCATCCAAACGAAAACTGGGAACGCGCAACAAGGGAGATTGAAAAATACTCCCCCGGGGCCCTGGTTTACTCTGACATCAGCATTAATCCTTTGATTGCAAACTGTGAGGTACTTGTCACCAGGTATTCCTCCGTGGTTTATATAGGGATGGCTCTAGGAAAGGAAGTGTATTCTGATTTCAGCCTGGATATTCTGCAGAAACTTACTCCAATTCAGAATGGGGGGAAATCTGCAAGGGAGATAGCAAGGATCGCCAGACAAACCCTTTTTAGCTCATCCAATTGAAATGAAAATCGTAACCGCAATACAGGCCAGGACCTCATCGTCACGTTTACCGGGGAAAGTATTAATGCCTCTGTGCACAGAACCACTGCTCTTTCGTTTGATTGAACGTGTTAATAAAGCAAGCCTGAAAGGAATGATAGTTGTTGCAACGACTGAGGGCCCCGAGGATGACATTATTGAACAACTATGCGAAAAATGGGGCATCAATTGCTTCAGGGGAAGTTTGAATGATTTACTGGACCGGCATTATCAACTGGCCCTTGAATATATGGCCGATGCCCTGGTGAAAATTCCATCAGATTGTCCCTTGATTGATCCATCAGTGATTGACTGTGTGATTGGTTACTATCTGAACAATCAGGGCAATTTCGATTACGTAAGCAATCTGCATCCGGCCAGCTGGCCCGATGGGAACGATGTTGAAATCATGTCGATCGAAACACTTGCATCAGCCTGGGCAAAGGCTCAGAGGGGTTTTGAACGAGAGCATACGACACCATTTATATGGGGAAATCCTGATCACTTCAGGATAGGGAATGTTAGCTGGCCCTCGGGTAATGATTTTTCAACCTCACATCGGTGGACCATTGACTACAGTGAAGACTACCTTTTTATCAGCAAGGTATATGAAAACCTATATCGCGATAACCCGTTCTTTGGATTGAATGAGATTCTGTCCTTAATCGAAAAATTCCCCGAAATATCAGAACTGAACAATCGCTATGCAGGCCATTACTGGTATGATAACCACCTTAATGAACTGAAGAGGATCGATCATTATAAACTTAAAATGATGCATCATGAAGCTTGAAATTATTCCCTTATCAGAGTTTAAACGGATACAGAATCTCGATCATGCTTACTACATGGAACTGTCGGTTATTTCAGACATATGCAGGGCAAACACTCTTGCAATGGTTAAAAATGCAGGATCAGGTCACCTGGGCTCGAGTTTGAGTTCGATGGACATCGTAGTCTGGCTGTATTATAAAGAATTGAATATTCTGGACGTCGGATTGGATAATCCTAACAGGGATATATACTTCTCGTCCAAAGGGCATGATGTACCTGGATTATATTCCGTGCTTTTTTCTCTGGGGATTCTTTCTGAGGAACAGATATTGAAGTTAAGGAAGATCGGTGGGCTCGATGGCCATCCTGACATCCGGATCAAGGGAATTGAGGCAAATTCCGGCTCACTGGGAATGGGCATTTCGAAAGGCAGGGGAATGGCCTGGGCGAAACGGGCATTAAATCTGAAAGGAGATGTGTTTGTGATGACCGGTGATGGTGAATTTCAGGAAGGCCAGAATTTCGAGGCCCTGCAGTCATGTGTACACCAGAATGTCACAAACCTGACAGTTATTATGGATCATAATAAAGTTCAGAGCGACAGGCCTGTAGAAAAGATACTTTCATTGGGAGAAATCGAATCAAAGATCAGGAGTTTCGGTTGGCATGTAGTCAGACTCAACGGTCATGATTTCAGCGAACTCGATACTGCATTCCTGGATCTGAAAACGATTACTGATAAACCCAAATTCATCATTGCAGATACGATTAAAGGCAAAGGCATATCCTTCATGGAACATCCTGCTGCATTGGAAAAAGGGAATGGTCTTTATCCATGGCATGCCGGAGCCCCTGACGATGATTCTTTTTCGAAAGCCTACATGGAGATAACGGGACGGATCAATGATTATCTGAACAGTATGGGGTATTCGCCTCTAACTACCATAGATGTGGATACCCTGATAAAAAAATCCTCTTTTCATATTCTTTTCAATGCATTAGGTGAACCTGTCAGTTCAGCGGCTCCGTTAAATACGGACCTGAAAAGAAATTCAGAATACGTCGTTGAAGAATATGGAAAGGAATTGTTAAATCAAGGTTCGTTACGCCAGGATCTTTTGGTACTTGATGCCGACCTTTCGTCAGATTGCCGCCTGCGATATTTTGAGAATCAATATCCTGAAAGGTTCATCGAGAATGGGATTGCTGAACAGGATATGGTGTCTATGGCCGGAGGTCTTGCAAAAATGGGTTTTTTGCCGGTTGTGAATTCATTCGCAAGTTTCCTGGCTTCAAGGGCCAACGAACAGATATATAACAATTGCACAGAGCATCATAAGATCATTTACGCCTGTCATTATGCAGGGCTTATACCTGCCGGCCCGGGGAAATCTCATCAAAGCATCAGGGATATTTCTCTTTTGGGTGCCCTTCCGAATCTGGAGATTATACAACCATGCAACGCCATTGAAACAAAAATGCTTGTCAATTACTGCATAAACGTTGCCGATAACTCCTGTGTGATCAGGATGAATATAAGTCCTTCTCCCCGTGAAATCATTTTACCCGACAATTATAGATTCATAAGGGGACGTGGGGTAACACTGCGTGACGGTATGGATGCCCTGATATTTGCATATGGTCCGGTTATGCTTAATGAAGCTCTCCTTGCTTCTGAGCTCCTTGCAGCCAAGGGCTTTGGGCTGGAAGTAGTCAACATGCCCTGGCTCAATCTTGTTGATCTGTCATGGCTGGAGGAGATTGTCATGAACCATACCCAGATTTTTGTCCTCGAAGATCATGCCCGTTTCGGCGGTCTTGGTGAATTCCTGATATCCGCATTAACGAACGCCAATCTCCTCGAGCATAATAATTTTACAATATTCGCCATTGACGGATTCCCTGCATGCGGAACTCCTTCTGAAGCATTGAATTTTCATGGTCTTGATGGCGAATCACTCGCTCAAAAAATTATATCCCTGAACTATGTTGAACAAAATTGCTACCAATCAGGATTATCCGGTAATTGAGAGGTCTAACGATCTTTATAGCCGTGCAAAAGGTCTGATCCCCTGTTATTCACAAACCCTTGCAAAAGGACCGACTCAGTACGTCAATGGTATTGCTCCCAAATACCTTGTCAAAGGGAAGGGATCACATGTCTGGGATGCCGATAGCAATGAGTATATCGATTACAATATGGGCATCGGGCCTTTAGTCCTGGGCTATGCTTACCCTGCAGTTGACGAAGCAATCCGCCTCCAGTTAGATGACGGAATTACATTCTCTCTGATGCATCCGCTTGAAGTGGAACTTGCTGAAATGCTGAGAGAGATTATTCCGAATGCAGAGTCAGTCAGATACAGCAAATCCGGGGCAGATGTTACAAGTGCTGCTATCAGGATCGCCAGGGCGTATACAGGGAAAAATAAGATCCTGTGCTGTGGTTACCATGGATGGCATGACTGGTATGTAAGCACTATAGCCCTGAATGCAGGGATCCCGGAGGCTGTGAAAGATCTCACCTTTACTTTTTCATACAACGAAATAGAAACACTGCTCTGGTCAATAGATGACGATGTTGCAGCTGTTATTTTAGAACCTGTTGTCTTTGAAGCTCCCAACGATAATTTTTTGCATAAGGTCGCTGAAACCTGCAGGAAACGTGGGATCATACTTATTTTCGATGAAATGTGGACTGGATTCAGGATGTCCCTTGGAGGTGCCCAGGAATTTTTTGGAATAAAAGCCGATCTCGCAACTTTTTCGAAAGCCATAGCAAACGGCATGCCTCTTTCAGTTCTGACCGGAAGAAGAGAACTGATGCAGGTTCTCGAAGATGAGGTTTTTTTCTTCACAACCTTCGGAGGGGAAGCTCTTTCACTTGCCGCCGCTAAAGCGACAATCCTGGAAATGAAAACCAGAGATGTCATTCCTGCCCTATCAGCAAGCGGCAAAATACTTAAAGACGGGTATAATAAAATTGCAGCTGAGCTTAATCTGGACTTTACACGAGCCTTAGGTTACAGTTTCAGGACCATGGTAGCCTTCGATGAAAAAGCCGGCAATCCACTTGAGTTAAAATCCTTTGTTCAGCAGGAACTCATTAAAAGAGGAATCCTTTGGTCGGGGATGCACAATATCAGCTATTCTCATTCCATCCAGGATATTGAATACACTTTATCGGCATATAAAGAAGTCCTGGGATTGTTAAAAGAGGCAGTAAGAGACAATACGGTTTTAAGACAAATCAGGGGCATACCGGTTCAGCCGACATTCAGGAAAACGTCTGGCTTCAATACCAAACCACGAAATCAGAAATGAACAGGATCAACAAGTTCTCATTAAAAGGTAAGATCGCAATTGTTACCGGTGCCTTGGGGCTTATCGGACAAAAACACTGCTTTGCATTAAACGAAGCGGGAGCTCATGTTATCGTAGCCGATCTTGACAGGCAAAAATGTGTTGCATTTGCCGAATATCATCTTGAATCCTCAATGGGTCATGATATTGATGTATGTAATAAAGAATCAATTGCCGAATTGCTCAGGGATGTGCTTAACAGGTATGGGAAGGTTGATATTCTTGTAAATAATGCGGCTGTAAATGACATGTTCGAGGATCCGAAAGCTGCTTCAGAACAGTCAAAATTTGAAAATTACCCTGTTGATCTCTGGCAGAAATCACTCGATGTTAACCTTACCGGTGTCTTCCTGTGTTCTCAGCTTATAGGTTCACAAATGGTCAAACAGGCAAATGGCAGCATAATTAACATTGGCTCCACTTACGGTATAAATGCACCAAATCAGGATCTGTATAAGGATATGGACGGTTCCCAGTCATTTTATAAACCTCCGGCCTATCCTGTAACCAAAGCTGGTGTGATCATGCTGAGCAAATATCTTGCTTCTTATTGGGGACGATACAATATCCGTGTAAACACCCTGAGTCCCGGTGGAGTTCAAAATGGGCAGCCTGATTTTTTTATTGAAAATTATTCAAGAAGAACACCGCTGGCAAGAATGGCAGAACCTGATGATTACCAGGGGGCGCTTATTTTTCTTGCAAGTGATGCTTCAGCATATATGACAGGGGCAAATCTTGTTGTTGATGGCGGATGGACCTGCTGGTAAATATAAAAATGAAAAAATTAAGTAAAGAATTGATTGAAAGAGTACACAGAATCAAGCTGGTACTAACCGATTGCGACGGGGTTCTAACTGATGGGGGTGTTTATTATTCAAAGGCAGGTGAAGAAATGAAGTTATTCTCGGTTAGGGATGGAATGGGGGTTGAAAGGTTAAGAAGACTGGTAAATATTGATACGGGTATAGTTACAGGGGAGTCTTCAGAGATTGTGAGGCGTAGGGTTGAAAAGCTCGGAATTAAAGAATACCATCCTGGAAGCACTGATAAATATTCAGTTTTGAAAGGAATCATCAGGAACAAAAAATTATCAGCCGAAGAAATAGCTTATATAGGTGATGATTCAAATGATATGGAAATCATGCGGCAATCAGGCTTATCGGCTTGTCCTGCCGATGCTTTCAGACCAGTTAGGGAGATTTCCCATTTGATAATGGAAAATAAAGGAGGCAATGGTGCCTTCAGGGAATTTGCAGAAATTATTATTTATTACAAAAAAGGCCAGTATGAACACACAAAGGAATGTACAGCTTGGGGGTCGCATTATTGGTGATGGCGAACCCGTATATATTATTGCGGAGATCGGGATTAATCATAACGGGAGCCTGAATATGGCGAAAAAGCTTATCGATGGCGCAGTATTTGCGGGCTGCGATGCTGTTAAGTTTCAAAAGCGAACCCCTGAGATAAGCACTCCAATGGATCAGTGGAATCTTGAACGTGACACCCCCTGGGGCAGGATGACCTATATCGATTACCGCAGGAAAATTGAGTTCGGATTGAACGAATTCACCGAAATCGACAGCTATTGTAAACAAAAAGGCATTCATTGGTTTGCATCTGCATGGGATGAATGTGCTGTGGATTTTATTGAACAGTTCAGCCCTGTGGCATTTAAATTGGCATCCGCGACAATTACTGATATAGAACTTTTGCGAAAAATCCGTAATACTGGAAAACCTGTTATTCTTTCCACAGGAATGTCGAGCATGGAGCAGATAGAACAAGCCATTTCCTTGCTTGACCCTGAGAAGTTATTGCTTGCACAATCAACTTCGACATATCCCTGTAAGCTGAATGAGTTAAATCTGAACGTAATACGCTACTTTTTAAAGAAGTACGATACAATACCTATCGGATATTCGGGGCATGAAACAGGATTGGCTCCAACTTACGCCGCCGTGGCCATAGGAGCATCCTTTATTGAACGCCATATTACCCTTGACCGCGCCCTTTGGGGAACAGACCAGGCAGCTTCAGTTGAAATCGGCGGAATGTTCAGGCTGGTGAAAGATATAAGGGATATTGAAAAAGCAATGGGTGACGGTAAAAAGATTGTTTATGAAAGTGAGAAATCTGCCCAGAAGAAGTTGAGAAAATACCTGGACCAGCTGGTTTAAGATCGTTCTTGCTTTTCTTTCTTTGGTTAATACGACTTCCTTCCATAGTTTCCGGAAGGAAGTTTTTTTTCGCAACAGCTCATATGGCATGAAAATGCTGTCAAACTCATCCATAATAATGACAAATAAAATAATTTTCCCTATTTTTGAGAAAAAATAGAATGAAAAACAAGAAGAAACACAAGAAATCTGTCCCTGATGTTCATATACAGGGAGACCTTGAGGACGTTAAAAAGCTGGTCGATATAGTAAGCAAGAAAAAATCTGTCGTTATTTTCAGAAATGGAAGTGATGGTACCTGCTATGCCGACATCGAGAAAATAATGGTAGAGTATTCTGAGACAGATATAACCCGACTAAAGAAGGATTTCCGTATTATTTATTTTGACTTTTTCCCAGGGAATAAGCCTGTTAAGGTTGAGCCTGTAATTAAGTCTGTAACTAAGCCTGTAACTAAACCAAGAACTAAGCCAAGAACTAAGCCTGCAGCAATATTACCTGTAACACCTAAAAAAAGAATTGTTAAGGCAAAGGCGATAATAAAAGCAAACCCCGTAAAACCTAATCCTGGCAATAAAACATCCAAAGAGAAAAAGTAAGGAATCTTAATTCAGAAAGCTACACCACAATTACTGAATTGTCAGAATCCTGGTATGCGGAAGCCACTTTCTTGTCTGCTTCACTTTCATTTTCCCACTGGGTTCCGTCGATAAAATATTTGAATTCGTATTCATTACCGAGTCTGTTCAATAAAGTGTGTCAAAGTTAAATCAACAAAACTAAATAACTTTGACCACCATGGAAAAACAACAATCGAAGAAGAGAGAAAAGAGAATGCGTTTGGAAGAGATTATTCCTGACGATGACATGCGTACCGAAATGTTAAGCCGGCTCTACAAAGGAGATCCAATTTTAGGGAACAAAGGTATTTTCACAAATTTGCTACAAACCTTTGTTAATGCGGCGCTTGAAGGAGAGATGGATAGTTTCCTGGAAGAGTCTAAACCTGAAGGTTCGACAAATCGACGTAATGGTCACACTGTTAAGTCCCTGCGCAGTACAGCAGGTCCCTTATCCATCCAAACGCCCCGGGACCGGGCAGGAGATCACGAGCCTATAATTGTAAAGAAAAGGACCCGGGAATTAGGAACCGGGCTTGATGACATTATTTTAAGCCTCTATGCCCGAGGTCAATCGGTTGAAGATGTGCGTCATCAATTGCAACAGATTTATGGTCTTGAAGTCAGTGTGGGAGCCATTAGTGCGGTGACAGATCGGGTGTGGAACGAGATTATAGAATGGCAACAACGCCCTCTATCGTCTTGTTATACCATAATCTATCTTGATGCTATTCATTATAAGGTTCGGGAAGATGGTAAAGTAATATCCAAAGCAATTTATACCGTTTATGCAGTGTCCGTTGATGGGCAGAGAGACATCCTGGGTATGTATTTGAACGAAACGGAAGGTGCGCGCCAATGGGGGCTGATACTGGAAGATATAAAGCGCCGGGGCGTTGAGGATGTCATTTTTTTTAGTGTAGATGGACTTATTGGGTTTAAGGATGTCATTGAGCGGGTCTTCCCTGCTTCGGCCGTTCAACGCTGCATTGTACATAAAATCCGCAATTCAACACGCTATGTTATCCAAAAGGATAGGAAGGCTGTTTGCAGGGATTTAAAGGTGATTTATACTGCATCCGACCGGGAACAGGCAACCATCGCATTGGAGGCGTTTGGACAACGCTGGGATGCAAAATACAAAGAAATAAAACCCTCATGGGCCGCAGATTGGGATGACTTAATGACTTTTATGGATTACGGAGAAAATATACGAAGGATGATTTATACCACCAATCCAGTTGAAGCTGTTCACAGGGTTATGAGAAAAGTCACCAAAACCAAGGGTGCCTGGAGTAATGACAAGGGATTGTTAAAACAATTATATTTGACCCTCAAATACAGCGAAAGGAGTTGGAAAAAAAGAGCCTTTCACTGGGTAGTCATTCAGCGTGAGCTCATGGAGTACTTTGGGGAACGGTATGTCAGGCACCTGACCTAAAATAGAAACCACTCCCTTCGGGGGTTTGCCTTCCGGCCTACGGCCTCCAGGCAAACCCCCGAAGGGAAACACTGAGGAAACAATGGAAGAAAGAAATGACACACTTAATTGAACACTCCCTCATTACCAAGAGGAAGTTCAACTGTAGCTGAATGAATTCCATTTCGCCTCTTTATCATTGGTGTTTGCTTGGGATCCCAGTTATTAAAATCTCCTACAAGATATGCCTTCTCGGCAGAAGCCGCAACGTCAGGCGATAAACTGAATTTAACTTTACAAGTTCCTTTAGCTTTTAAATACTCTTTTTTTATACTCATTTTCTGATTTCATTTATAATTAAACCTTGTCAAAAACCTATAAACTTTAGATAAGGCAATATGACCTCAAGCATCATTTATAACTGAAACTCCATTGAACGATATTTATAGAATCGTTTCCCAGGATTAATTTGCATTCCCTGTTTTCAGATTGATAGTCAAAGTATTGTCCTTCGGCGGCAAATCAGTCCAGAGACTCATTAAATACAGATTGAGCATTGGTCCTAAGGCACCGGACTGGCCAATCGTGGCCTGTATAAGAGTATTTTCATCTGCCGACAGGACTTCATCTCCTGCATAATGGGCCATCATGGCGTTCCTCATCCTTGGGGCAACGGCCATGGCAATCGGAGCCGGGGCATTATATGGTGGAGCCATAAGTGTGAGTTTGGATAATGTGTCCATCCCTGCCTGAAGCGCATTTTTTGCATAGGTAGTAAAAGGCTGTCCGTTCAAACCAGCATAGTTGATGGTTGTGATATGGTTTGTAGTTATGGCAAGGGATGAATCTTTAATGTATGTAATAACACGGTAAGGACAGGGATAAGTTACCGTGGAGCCTGTTTCAATATCAAACAGGAAATTACTTCCGCTTGCTTTTTTAACAATATCATTAGCATGGAAATGCCCTGTAAATATAATCTTTAATCCGGCATTCATCAACTGATCTGAAACTGAGGACCAGCTATCAACTACATACTCGGGAAACATGGTTGCCTCCCCGCTGAAATGTTCAAGGATCCCGTGATGCATCATCCCGATAACAGTTTTACCTTTCTGATTTGCTTCAGCCAGGCGAGCCAATGCCCAGGTCATGGTTTCGGGTTTAATTTTACCTGCTGTGACATCAGTGGAATCATTATTATTATAATATTCGGCAGCATCGATTGTGAGCAGCCATAGATTGGGAATAGGCTCAGAAACATAGCTCAAAGAATTGGGATCAGAATATAAAGCATCTCCATACCCGCTATTTGCATAAATTGATTTTATATCGTTAGCCGTAACCGAAGGAACCCGGGTGGCAGTGGAGCCATCATACTTTAATGCATGGGGATTATTCACATCATGATTTCCAACAGTTACCCTGACTTTAATCCCGGCATTAATTAACTGTAAAATAAATCCTGCAACAGATTGATGGCTTATCAGTTCACCATCCTTTGTTAAGTCCCCCGAAAAAAGCACAAGGTCAGGCTTTGCAGCAAGGAGTTCCGAAACGGATTCCCTGAGAATTGCATCACTTTCGGCAAGTAATTTTCTATCCATCTTAAGATATTCCTGAAATGCAGGTCCGTCATGAACCAGAAGTGAGGGATCCATATAATGAATGTCGGAAAGCACAGCTATTTTATAGGTGCTTTTTGTTGGGGTTGTTTGATTATCACTGCTGCTTTTTTTACAAGCAGTAAAGGACAGAATGCAAAGAACAGCAAGAAGTAGGGATAGCTTTTTCATGTGAATGGAGTTAAATTTTGAACTGTAAAGGTAATTCCGGGGCTGTTTCCCAATTTTAAAAAAGGGTTAAATAACGATTAAATAATGGCAATCATAATTTTAAGCATCCATAATGCCTTCGATGGTATTTTTACCGAAGGTCAAGCCACATCACATTATACACAACAACATTTGAAACTGCAGGGAACAGGGTAATTAAAATTACTGATAATGGTACGGCGGCATCTTCCACAGTAACAACCCTGGTAAATGCAACAGCAGGCGTGTTTTATAAAGGCATTTCATTTTCACCCGTTGATTCAGGAACTCCTATTGTAAATCTTGATGTCAGCACAAACATCGGTTCAGAAGCTGCCTCAACGGTAGTTACAGTTACTGCTATTGCCTCATCCCCGGTTGCAACTGCACAAACTGTGTCTCTTGGTGTATCAGGAGCTGGAATTACAACAGGTGATTACACCCTTTCCAATTCAACAATCACAATACCCGCAGGAGCTTCAACAGGTACAGTCACTTTTACGGTTGTTGACGATGCCGTTTTTGAACCTACAGAAACTGCCATATTAACTATAAGCAACCCATCTGCGGGAATGGTACTGGGGGCTACAACAATTCAGTATATTTCAATTCTGGATAATGATAATACTGTTCCTACTATTGCAATAAACACTGCAACTACTTCCGATTATATTGATGGCGGCGTGACAGTTTCCCCTGCAAGTCCTTATACTTTAAGTGGTGTGATCGCCGATCTTACTGATCCTGCAAACACTTTCTGGCATACCGGCATGTCGGATGCCTCAGATGCGATAGCATTGGATAATAATTATTATATCAGCGGGGATGATGAATTTGATTATCTGAACGTTTATTCAAGATCAGCATCCGGTTTACCTGCTGTATCCTACGATTATTCTTCAAACCTTGCTCTGCCTGATCCGGGGCATCCTGAAGTAGACCTGGAAGCTGCAGCAAAAAGTCCTTCGGTTTCAAATAAGATGTATTGGTCAGGCTCAATGAGTAATGGAGCCGCTCCATTCCCCAACAAACCCAACCGTGACAGGCTTTTTGCGACCACAGTTACAGGTACAGGGGCGTCTACGGCCTTTACTTTTGCCGGCTATGTGAATATCAGGACCGCCCTCCTTGCCTGGGGAGATGCCAATGGTTATGCTTTCACCTCATCGGCTACTGCAGGAGTGGATTCAAAAGCTACCAATGGATTCTCACTGGAAGGAATGGTCTTCGGACCGGATAACACGACCTTGTACCTCGGGCTGAGAGCCCCCTTGGTACCCGTCAGTAACTGTACAAATGCTGTAATCGCTCCAATACTTAATTTTGAATCCTGGTTCAATAATGGTTCTCCTGTCGGAAATCCGGCGTTTGGCCAGCCTATTGAGCTAAACCTGAATAACAGAGGCATACGGGATATAATCAGGCTTACAAACGGAACCTATATACTGATTGCCGGACCATCAGGAGACGCGGGTGTAAATGATTTGTACAAATGGACAGGATACCCTGCCGATGCACCTGTTTTAGTTCCGAGCTCAGCAAGCGGTGTTTTAAAAATGGAAGGTATTATGCCGGTTTACGTCAATTCCCAATTATCATTGTCACAGATCCAGGTTGTTACAGATGGCGGGGATGTTATACTTTATAATGACGGGTTTGAAGCGAAAGATTTAGTGGGGAACCTCCGCAAATTCAGGTCTGATCTGCTTACGGGACTTGACCTGGATATCTGTACCGGTTTTGCGGCTTCAATAACTCCGGGCGGTAATACAACATTCTGCTCAGGGGGATCAGTAACCCTGGTTGCATCAGGTGGAACCAATATCAATAACACTTATCTGTGGTCGACAGGTGCAACCACATCATCCATCACCGTAACTGCAAGCGGGACTTATTCGGTGACCGTGACCCATGCGAATTTATGTACAAGTACGGCAAGCCAGGCTGTAACTGTATATCCCCTGCCTGTCCCAACTATTACGGGAAACAACAGCCTTTGTGCCAATTCAGGGTACTATACTTATACAACAGAACCAGGCATGACGAACTATAACTGGACTATTACTTCAGGCGGAACCATCACTGCAGGGGCCGGTAACAATACGATTCAGGTGCTCTGGCCAGCTGCTGGCACACAATCACTGACTGTGAGCTATACCAATTCCAACGGATGTATCCCTGCAACTCCAACTGTTTTCCCGGTTACTGTAAATCCTGTTCCCGGTACTGCCGGTTCCATCTCCGGCCTGAGTACCCTCTGTGCCGGGGAACAGGGTATTGCATACTCCGTAGCCCCCGTTGTTAATGCCGTTTCATATGTGTGGACACTCCCCTCCGGTGTAAGCATATCCAGCGGATCAGGAACCAACAGCATCACTGCAAATTATTCACCTAACGCAGTTTCAGGGAATGTCAGCGTTTATGGTAATAACGTTTGCGGGAACGGAACAGCTTCAAGCCTGGCCATTACCGTCAACCCCATACCTCAGACACCGGTCATTACAGCCAACGGCCAGATGCTGAACTCAAGCGCTGCTGATGGAAATCAGTGGTATCATGATGGAACAGCCGTTGCAGGAGCCACATCCCAGTCCTACAGTGTTCCTGCAAACGAGCCCGGCTGGTATTGGACAGAAGTGACATTGCAGAATTGTTCATCTGACACATCCAACCATAAATACATTCAGGGTGTAGGAATTGTGGATAATGCAGATGGTCAATTCAGTATTTATCCTGTGCCTAATAACGGAAGTTTTACAGCCAGTATTAGCTGGCCCACCGATGCTTCTTTCAACATTGCAATCTATAATGAACTTGGGACCAGAGTATACCTGAAAACCGATATCAGGGTCCATGGCACAATTTCACAGCTAATCGACATCAGACCAACTCCTGCGGGAGTCTATACCATTGTATTCACCAGCAGCGATATTAAAATCATCCGAAAGGTTGTTATCAGTAATTAGCCTAATAATAAAAACAAAAGCAGGCAGAATTGAATTCCTTTCTGCCTGCTTTTGTTTTTATACATGGACTACAAATACTTATTCCCCTTCGTATTTATAACCTACGTTTTTAATCGTTTTAATCCAGTCGGTCCCGGTCTTTTTACGGATCCTGTGTATATGTACGTTTATGGTACGGTCGCCTTCTACTCTTGTGTCTCTCCAGACCCGGGATAAAATATCAGCCCGTGTAAATACTATATTCGGATGCGAAACAAGAAGTTGCATCAACTCGAATTCTTTATAAGTGAAGGTAATTTCTTTCCCGTTTTTAACCACGATGTAACGGTCAAGATCTACAACGAATTCCCGGGTTCTAATCTTTCCAGATAGTTCAGTTATCGACCTGAACCTTCGTAAAAGCGCATGAATTCTGCTGATCAGAACTTTGGGGTTGATGGGCTTTTTAACGTAATCATCTGCCCCTGCTTCAAATCCGGCGATTTGGGAATAATCTTCGCCCCTCGCAGTTAAAAACAGGATAAGTGAATTTTGTGTTTCGGGGATCTGCCGAAGCTGATTACAGGCTTCAATCCCATCGAAGTCAGGCAGCATGATGTCAAGTATAATCAGATGGGGTTTATACTCTTTAGCAATCGTAAGAGCTATCTTACCACTTCCTGCCTTTAGTATCTGGAATCCCTCCCCTCCCAGGGTAAAGCCCATAAAATCAAGGATCTCGGCATCGTCATCCACTAAAAGAATAATAATATCTTTGTTCTCCCTGGTGGATATCATGATGACATGGAAATACCTGTAAGGCAATTAAATTTATAATATCCCTGTTACTTTGGAAAAATTTTAAACCTTATGAAGGGGTATGCTCAGAAGCAAGCTCCTCACCCTGATCAGAAACAATATCCTGGTCCGGAGTAGGAGCGGCATCAGTTACCGTTTCAGCTGGGGCGGTTACATATAAAGTCTCAAAGGTCTTTTTCTTATGTTTCATGATCCTGCCATCCACAATAAACACGATGGATTCGGCAATATTTGTTGAATAGCCTGCCAGTCGTTCAATATTTGTAAGAATGATAATGAGGTTTGTTGCAACAACGATCACATCGGTTTTATGCATCATTTCTTCCATGATCTTAGCGGTGGCAGTTTGCACTCTTTCTTCAATGGCAGATGCCAGTTCAAATATATCCTTAACAAAAGCAACGTTTTTTGTGCTGAGGATTGTGATCACATCTTTCACTATCATATCCGTCATATTCACAATCTCATCAATTTTCAGTTCAATGATAATTTCCTTATAATCACTGATCCCCTCAATCTTATGTGCAATAGAAACGGCATGATCTCCCATCCTTTCAAGATCGTTATTGATCCTGAGCGCCGACATGATCAGCCTCAGGTCAGTTGCCACAGGCTGGGTAAGGGCGAACAATCTCTGGCAAAGCTTGTCGATCTTGTTATCAAGCTTATCTACCTTGCTGTCCTTGACTATAATCTGATGGGCTAGTTCCGTATCACCCTTTAACAGTGCATCAAACACATTATGGACCTGTTCAGCAACCAGGTTTCCCATCTTAATCAAACGCTTGTTCAGCTTTTCCAATTCGAGTTCAAAATGACGTTCCATGATTCTATTTCTTTATGATTAGTTGTTAACTGATACCATGTCGAACCATCAACCGAACCTTCCGGTGATGTATTCTTCCGTTTGCTTTTTATCGGGAGTTGTAAAGATCTTTCGGGTTTTGCCGTGTTCTATAAGTTCACCCATATAGAAAAAAGCAGTAAAGTCGCTTACACGGGCCGCCTGCTGCATATTATGGGTGACTATGACGATAGTGTAATCCTTTTTAAGCTCAAAAATAAGTTCTTCTATTTTGCCTGTGGATATCGGATCGAGTGCGCTGGCGGGCTCATCCATAAGAATG
>CAIRDP010000062.1 GCA_903877385.1 uncultured Bacteroidales bacterium | reverse complement strand
TGATTGCCAAAGAAATACGTTCCGGAGATGATTATGCAAGTGATGACAAACGCTTTGAACAACTAGAGAAACGACATCTTCAACGTCAACGAGATATTGCACGTTATTATAATTTCAATGTACCAAAGTAGAATTAATCACTTTTTTATTTGTACGTGGTACATTGTAAATTATACTTGAAAAAATGTTGACCGGATCCCGTTATTTATTCGTATATTGCATTTCATTATTTAACAGGGATGCTATGAAAACACGTTTCACTTTCCTGAATATCCTGTTCTTCCTGGTATTCATTATGCCGGCAGCTTCACTCAGGGCACAGAATAATCCGGTAGCCGTGAACGACAGCGTTATGTACATATCGTTTTCAAACATGGTCGTTGATGTGATGGCCAATGACCAGAATCCCAGGGGCAAGCCCATGGAGATCTGGCAATTTTTTGTAGAAAGCCCTGGATACGGGCCTGTCGCAAAGACCGCGGATGGGAAATTGAGAATTCATGATACTGTGTTCAACCGGAACGATTACAGATGGATCATATCATACCGCATCAGGTATACAGACGATACCACTTTATTTTCAAACTGGGCGAAGGTTGTTGTTAATACCAGGATGGATTCGGCTGTTTTCTGTGCAGGAGCTTTCCAGGCTCAGGCCACAGCAGGGATCCCGGTGGTGATCAAGGTCTCTTCCCATATCTGGAACCCGCATCCTTCCGATTCTGTTTACCTCAGGTCGGTTAACTCCAACAGGGCAACAGCAATAGAAATCCTGAGCGACTCTGTATTCGAATTCACCCCATCCCCTTTTTACGGGGGGATCGACACTTTGGTTTATGTGCTTTATTCTAAGCAAGGCAAGGTACCGCGCTCCGACAACCAGATCACTGTTTCCATCCCCGACATACAATGGGCAAATCTCGACATCAACAACGTCGAAGCCCGGATCAATGCCAGGTGTAACCAATTCTGGAATCCCAAAGAGGGTCACACTGGATTCTATGTACCGAAAGGCAGCCAGAAAAGCCCTGTTTATTGTGCTGCATTCTGGATCGGGGGCAAGGATCCGAAGGACTCCCTTTGTCTTGCAGCTGCACTTTACGGACAGGGCCCGTCGATCAATCCGGCCGGGAGTAACTTCGACTTCTGGCCAGGTCCGGTAAGCGACTCAACCGCTTACGGGAACTCCTATGATTCGCTCTGGAACAGGGTATGGAAAATTGAAGGCTGGCAGATAGAATACCATAAACATCACTGGATGGATCCCGGCTATACTCCTCCAGAAAGCTTCCTCACATGGCCCGCCCACGGGAATCCGGCACTGGGCCAGCAAAGTTTACTGGCTCCCTTTTATGATATGAATGGCGACAATATTTATAACCCTTTTGACGGGGATTATCCTAAAATTTACGGCGACCAGTGCATTTTTTACATGTATAATGACGACCGGGACAGGCATACCGAGACCTGGGGGAAGAAACTCAGGACCGAGATCCACGTCTGGGCATATGAATTCAACATGCCGGCCGATACTGCTTTCAACAACTCGGTATTTTTTCACCTCGAGGTCTTCAACCGCTCGACCCAGGCCTATCACAATACTTACCTTGGCTGGTGGACCGACTTCGACCTGGGGTATGCCTATGACGATTATGTAGGCTGCGATGTGCAAAGAGGAATGGGTTACGTTTATAATGGAATGGATATTGACGGCAACGGCCAGCCTGAAGCATACGGCTCTCATCCCCCTGCCGAAGGATTGACCATTTTAGGCGGCCCGCTCAAGGATGCCGATGGGATTGATAATCCGAAGAAAGACCAGTTTGGTCACCAGCTCTGCAATGAAAGTGTAAACGGTATTAATTTCGGCAACGGTATAGTGGATGACGAAAGATTTGGGATGACGGGGTTCAGGTATTTTAACAACTCAGGGGTGCCTCCCTATATGACAGATCCGCATTATGCAATCCAGTATTATGATTATCTCAGCGGATTATGGCTCGACGGAACTCATATCATTTACGGGGGGAATGGCAATCCTTCGACCGGCGGCTACGGTCCTGACTGCAGTTTCATGTTCCCGGGTTTATCCGACACCCTGAACTGGGGAACAGGCTGTGTTCCTCCGAACGGGCCGGAGGAATGGACCGAAACAACGGCAGGCAATAAGCCCGGCGACAGGAGGGGATTGTCGGGTTCAGGCCCATTCACCTTCAAACCCGGTGACGAGGAGGAGTTTGATTTCGTTTACACCTGGGCAAGGGATTATAATGAGACCAATCCCCAGGGTTCAGTTGGCAAGCTTGGAATAGAGGTAGATACGATAAGGAACTCCTTTGAAAGGAACAGGCTCCCGAACGGGAACCAGTTCTTTGGAATTAATAACAGCCAGGGTCAAACGGATATGAGCGTGAAGGTTTTTCCAAACCCGGCTGCCAACCAGTTTTCACTCCGGCTCAGCTCCGATCCTCCGCCAAATACCCTCCTGAACATAGTTAACTCCCAGGGGCTTGAGGTCATATCAGCCCGGCCGATAACGGCGAAACTGACTACTGCGGATGTCTCAGGATTGCCGCAAGGGCTCTACCTCATCCGCATCCGGAGCGGCGCTAAATATATTACAGCAAAGCTGCTTATCATAAGGTAAGACCCGGGAATTACTCCGGATTTTACACAAAACGGGGATGCTGACTGAGCTACAGATTACGTCATCCACCGTCAATCTCAGTATCAGTAGCCCTGCATTTCAACAAAAAGTGATTTGTTCACCCGCATCTTTTATATTTGTACATTGTACATGGTACATGGTACATGGTACATGGTACATGGTACATGGTACATGGTACATGGTACATGGTACATGGTACATGGTACATGGTACATGGTACATGGTACATTGTACATTGACTCATGTCTCAGAGCATTCAACAGATATTGACCAGACACTGGGGTTTCTCCTCCTTCAGGCCCCTGCAGGAAGAGATCATCCAAAGCGTTTTGGACGGGAAAGACACCCTGGCCCTGCTGCCTACGGGAGGAGGAAAATCCATCTGCTACCAGGTGCCTGCACTGGCCATGGAAGGGATGTGCCTTGTAATTTCTCCTTTGATCGCTTTGATGAAAGACCAGGTGGACGGGCTTAAAAGCAAGGGCATAGCCGCTGCGGCCGTGCATTCGGGCATGCATCCCGATGAGCAGGAAAGGGTGCTGAGCAATGCGAGGTTCGGGGCGATAAAACTCCTGTACATCTCGCCTGAGCGCCTTGCCACCGAACGGATAAGGGAACTGCTGCGAAAAACCAGGATCAACCTGCTGGCCGTGGACGAAGCACATTGTGTTTCTCAATGGGGCTACGACTTCCGCCCTCCATACCTGAAAATAGCCGACATCAGGCCATTCATTCAAGGCACTCCCCTTTTAGCACTTACGGCAACGGCAACTCCCAAAGTGGTGAAAGACATCCAGGAGAAGCTGCAGTTCAAACAGGAGCATCTTATCAGGACAAGTTTTGACCGTAAAAACCTGGATTACCTCGTGATCAAGGAAGAAGACAAACCCGGCAGGCTGCTTAAGATACTGAACAAGGTGAAGGGGAGCGGCATCATTTATGTGCGCAACCGACGGGAGACCAAGCTCATTGCCGAATTCCTGAAAAAGAACAAGATCAGCGCCGATTACTACCATGCCGGCTTGCTGCAGAAAGCCAGGGACCAGAAGCAGAATGCCTGGATCAGGGAGGAATGCAGGATCATGGTGGCCACCAATGCTTTCGGGATGGGCATCGACAAGCACAATGTGAGGGTGGTGATCCACATGGACCTGCCCGAATGTATTGAAGCTTACTTCCAGGAGGCAGGCCGTGCGGGAAGGGATGAGAAACGGTCCTATGCAGTATTGCTTTATGAAAATGCGGACATCCTCGGGGCAAGAAAGAACTTAACCCAGGCTTTCCCCGGGATAAGCACGATCAGGTCGGTGTACCAGGCCCTGGGCAATTATTTCCAGATCCCTGCCGGCAGCGGAAAGGATGCACGATTGGACATGGATCTTTCGGCCTTTGCCTCGGAATATAAATTCCCCACGGTGATTGCCTATAACTCCCTTAAATTCCTCGAAAAAGAAGGATATATCATGCTCTCCGATGCCCTCCACCGCCAGTCGAGGATCTATGTTAAAGCCGACAAGGAAACCCTGTACCGCTTCCAGGTTGAAAATGAATTTTACGACCTTCTGCTAAAAACAATACTGCGCTCCTATTCCGGGGTTCTCACCGAGTTCGTAGGCTTCAGCGAAGCGGAACTCGCCAGGCGTGCCGGCATTAGTACCGATGAGCTGGTAAAGCACCTGAAAAGGCTGGAAAAACTAAAGCTCATCGATTATACGCCCGCTTCCGACAAGCCCCTGCTGGTTTACCTTGACGACAGGCTTGACGGCAAGGATATCCGCATTTCACCTGTGTACTACCAGGACCGCCTGGAGGAAGCCCGGCAGAGGCTTGAAGCCATGATCTTCTATGCAGAATCAACAAAGAAATGCCGCAACCAGCAGCTGCTTGAATACTTCGGTGAGAAAACCTCAAAACGCTGCGGCCGCTGCGACGTTTGCCTCGAAAGGAACAAACTCGGGCTGAGCGAAATGGAATTCGACGGTATAGTAAAGATCATCAAACCCATCCTGAAATCCGAGGCTACAGGTATTGAACAGCTTGTGAATGCCGCATCTGATTACAATGAAGACAAGGTGATCCTCGTTCTGCGCTGGCTGATGGATAACGGGAAAGTTAAGAAGGACGCCGACGGGAAATACGTATGGTAATCCAGGAACAAATTTTGTTCCTGCTTACTTCTTTTCAGAATCAATACAAACAAACGGAACCGAGATCTCAAGCTTACCGTTCTCTGATGCCGCGCGGTCGAGGATAACTGCAGTCTCGGAAAATATCTTTTCATGCAGGGCGGAGGGCAGGAATTTCTTCCAGGGAGGAAGAAAGAAATTCCTGACCAGGTAATGATCGTAAAACGCCTGGGCCGTGGTAAAGCGGTATTTGAAGCCGTCGGGCTGCACCGAGCGCACAGCAAAGCCGTTTGATTCGAGCAGGCCGGTAAGGTGTTCAACAGGTTTTCGCTTTTCAAAGATGTGTTGGTCCATCGCTGCAATACATTGCGGCAGGTTCATATTCCCAAGCACCACCCTCAGCGCCTCGTAAAATTCAGTCATGGTATGGGGCAGGTTCATGGCAAGCACCATCTGGGCTCCGGGTTTGCAAACCCTGTAACACTCCTTCAGTACAACAGCCATATTTTCAACATTATTCAGCCCGTTATTGGAGATCACAAGATCAAAATACCCATCCCCGAAAGGCATGGACTCCCCGGCTCCCCTCACTGCAAACGCATTTGCAGCTCCCCTGAGTTCAATTTTGGCGCCAAGCATTTCATTGGCATCATCCGAAGGGTCAAGCCCGTATACTTCGCTGCCTTTTCCCAGCCTGCCGGCCAGTTCCAGCATCGGGAACCCGCTGCCGCTTCCTATGTCGAGCACCCTGATGTTTTTCAGGTATTTCACGGTATCGAGCAACAGCATCCCGAACGGGGCCGACCAGAACGGGAGTTCATCGTATAAGAGGGATCTTTCGGATATGCTCATGGGGATATGTATTAATGTTTCATAGCAAAGTTAAGCAATGTACAATGTATATTTTCCTGATATTTGCCCCATGATACTCCCCTATTCATTTTACTCCAGAGAAGATGTGGTGCTCATTGCCCGGGAACTGATAGGCAAAGTGCTTGTAAGCCGCTTCAGCGGGATAACGACATCGGGCATCATTTATGAAACTGAAGCCTACAACGGGATTGTTGATTCTGCTTCACATGCCTTCGGCGGAAGGCGGACTGCCAGGACCGAAATCATGTACAGTGATGGTGGTACCGCCTACATTTATCTTTGCTACGGGGTCCATTCCCTGTTCAATGTGGTGACGAACAGAAAGGATATCCCTCATGCGGTGCTGATCAGGGCCATCAAACCCCTTGACAATGCCGAAATCATGCTAAAACGAACAGGCAAACCTAAGCTTACAATAAACATTGGCGACGGTCCCGGGAAAGTATCAAGCCTGCTCGGGATCCATTTTTCGCTTACCGGCAGCAGCCTGCTGCCGAGGACTACTGGCCAGGGAAGCGATGGCATATGGATTGAAGACCGCGGAATTGTAATAGATACTGCCGCGATTTCAGCCGGGCCCCGCATTGGCGTTGAATATGCGGGCAAAGACAAGGACCTGCCCTACAGGTTCAGAACAACGCTCTAAGAATGTACATATTACATGGTACATGGTACATGGTACATGGTACATGGTACATGGTACATGGTACATGGTACATGGTACATGGTACATGGTACATGGTACATCCCATCACTTGCCTCCGAAGACCCGGAATCCCAGGGAAACCAGGAACATTCCGTTCTTGGTGTTGAACTGATAATTATTTACTTGCTTGATCAGCTGGTTCAGACCATAGGAATAACGTACATCGAAACTCATGAACAGGAAATCGATTCCCGTGCCTCCAAGCACATACCAGTTTGCTTTATTTAAACTGGCCGACTGTATCGGGCCGCTGAAATCGTTCAGGTTTGTCACCTTGGAATTCACCAGGAACGAGATTTCGGGACCAACTTCGACCCTCCAGGTTATTAAATCGGAATGAATGATCTTAAACCCAAGCAAAACCGGGATATCCAGGCTACCCATGGTGATCTTTTGCTTCCAGCCGGTAGTGGAAACATTTCCCGAGGAATCAAAAACAGCTCCGCTCATGGTATATAATAATTCAGGGGCGATATACAGCCGTTTACCTATATGAGTAAACAAGCCAACATGAAACCCGCTGTTAAACTGTGATTTCACGTCGGCCATATTGGTCGACAGTTTATTTGCATTATAACCGATCTTTACTCCAAGCGCAAACTGGCCGTAAGAAAATTGGGCTGCAAGCAGTGCAACCGAAAAAAGCAGTATGATCTTCTTCATCTATGATTGTTTTTAAATTTGAATTTCGGGGTAAAAATAGAAAAATCTTTTAACAGGAACTTTTGAAATCTTAATAAAAAAAACCACCCCTGATGAGGTGGTTTTTTTCGTGAAGTAATTGCCTGAGCTGTTTACTTAACTTTCTTTACAAGTTCGGCGCCTGCTTTGAATTTTACGACTTTTTTTGCAGGGATCTTGATTTCTTTGCCATTCTGTGGGTTACGGCCTTTACGGGCAGCACGCTTTGAAACAGCAAATGAGCCAAATCCGACTAAAGCAACTCTTTCACCTTTGCCAAGAGCCTTGGTTGTGGAAGTGATAACAGCTTCCAATGCCCTTTTTGCTTCTGCCTTGGTGATTTTTGCATCCTTTGCAACTGCTTCGATTAACTGAGCCTTGTTCATTTTTTAAAGTTTTAAATTAATACTCAATTTTGATAATCCCTGCAAATATAAGGTCTCTGTGCAATTTGTCAAGTCTTTTTTGCTCAAAACCTGCGGAAATGTTGAAAAATTGAAGTTTTTGTTAATAACTCCAACAAGAAAACGTAATATTAACAGGGTCTTCAGACAATGTTTCTGCCGAACCCTCTTAAAAATTCATCTGTTCTCATAGGCTTTCGGCCTGCAAGCTGCAGTTCATATATGTTAATATATCCATCTGCGGAAGATATCTTAAGGCAGGAGCGGCCATCGGTAAACACCATGCCCGGAGTTTCCGGGGGCAAATCCCGGTTTTCCACGGCAGCCCTGAAGATCTTTATGGAGGCAGAACTTCCGTCTTTCATCCTTAATTCAGTGAAAGCGCCCGGCAGCGGGTTCAGTCCCCTGATCAGGTTATATATGTATGCTGATGGCATATTCCAGTCTATCCTGCATGTGGAGGTATAAAGCTTGGGCGCCGGCTTCAGGAGGGTAGCAGAATCAGTGAACCGGGACTGGTCAATGGCGTCAACATTTCCCGACAGGATAGCTTCTAACGTTCTCAGCAGCAATTGAGCCCCCTTCACCTTCAAGCGGTCGTGAAGCTCGCCTGCGGTCTCCTCTGGGCCTATGCCCATGCTTTCCCTGAAGATGATGTCGCCGGTGTCAACCTTATCCCTCAGGAAAAAGGTTGTAAGCCCGGTTTCAGTCTCCCCGTTGATCACAGCCCAGTTGATGGGGGCAGCGCCCCTGTATTGCGGCAAGAGCGAGGCGTGCAGGTTAAATGTGCCTTTGGAAGGCAGGGCCCAAACAGCCCTGGGCATCATCCTGAATGCGACAACAACCTGGATCTCCGGATCAATCTGCTTAAGCCGGTCGAGGAATACAGGATCCGACAGACGTTCGGGCTGGAGGACCGTCAGTCCCTGTTCAAGGGCATACTGCCCGACCGGGGAGGCCCTCAGCTTCATCCCCCTGCCCGCAGGCTTGTCGGGAACCGTCACTACAGCGGCAATATGATATCCGCCTTCAAACAATGCCTTTAATGACTCCAAAGCGAATTCAGGGGTTCCGTAGAAGACAATGCGGGATGAAGGACGGGCTGTGTGGGATGCGGGATGCATGGGACCGGGTTGCTGGGTTACTGGGTACTGGGTACTGGTAAAAAAAATGCCTGATTTCTCAGGCAAAATAAGTTAAAAAAAGAAATACCGGGTTTATTTCTTTTCCTTTATTTTCCCTTCGGCATAGGAGATATATCTTTCAATCTCCCTTCCTTCCTGGGAACGGGGAAATTCTTCCTTGATCTTCTTATACATTTTAAGGGCGTTTTCAAAATCGGAAAGCTCAGTGTATCCCATGCCGGCTTTCATGTAAAACATGGGCGAAATAAATTCATTTTTACCGGCCTCCGCGGCATCAATATAATAACCTATCCCTTTTTTAATATCATTGGTCTCAACGTACGCATCGCCCAGAGCTCCTTTTGCAAGGGGTCCTATGATCTTATCCCCTGCGCTGAATTTCTTTAACTGCGTGATGGCATTGTCAAACTGCCCGAGCTTCAGGTAACAAACTCCTGCATAATAATGCGAAAGATTGGCGCTCTTGGTCAGTGAGTATTCATCCATGATGGCAAGGAACCCAAGGTATTGACCGTCGCCGTTAAGGGCTTTCTTCAAGGAATCCTGCTCAAAATATTTCTGGGCCATGAACATCTGACCCTGGGCTTCTTTCTCCCTCGGAGCCAAGTAAAACCGTTTAAATCCGAAAAAACCGAGGACTAAAACAACGATAATTCCAATAATGATCAGGATGATCTTCTGGTTGCTCTCAATAAACTGTTCGGTTTTGCCGAATGCTTCTTCTACCGCAACAATCCGTTCTTCAGTCTTGTCTACTTGTTTATCAAGCTTTTGTGCCATCTTTTTGAAAAATTTGAGTTTGCAAAGTTACATTTTTTCCCTTTATCCCCTACTACCGATTCATTTTTTTACCTTTGGAATGAATTATTTAGCATAATTACTGATGATTGCTGATATCGGAAATATTGATCTTATCTTAAAACGAAAGATGCTCGACCACCTCCTCTGCTTTGTCTCGGATGAGAGGAAAGCAAGGTTCAACGAGATCATTTCATTACGCACAAGGTATATTACAATTATCCTTGAGGATATTTACCAGCCGCATAACGCCAGCGCCGTTTTGAGGACCTGCGACTGCTTCGGGCTGCAGGATGTACATATCATTGAAAATAACAATAAGTACGAGGTGAATCCTGATGTGGCGCTGGGTTCAGCCAAATGGCTCACTTTGTTTAAATATAATACAACTGCTTCAAACACCTCATCCTGCATTCTGTCGCTGAAGGAAAAAGGTTACAGGATAGTGGCCACCAGCCCCCATAAGGATGATTTCAGCCCCGATGACCTTCCCCTCGACGGCCGTTTCGCACTTCTGTTCGGGACCGAGCTGAACGGGCTGTCAGAGGAAGCCCTAGGACTTGCCGACCAGTTCATCAAAATACCCATGTTCGGGTTTACCGAAAGCCTCAACATTAGTGTATCTGCTGCTATCTTTCTTCATTCCCTCACGAACCGGCTGAGGAATTCAGGGCTCGGTTGGGCCCTGGATGAACAGGAAAAAACGGAGGTCCTGTTGCAGTGGGCATCGGGTTCGATAAGGAAATCGGATATGATTATCCGTGACTTTCTGAAGAAAAATACGAAGCAAGCCTGATTTCTCGGATCATTTTTTTAACTTTGCTTTTTCAGGAAAACTAAAAATGAACAAATATGGGAAAAGGAGATAAAAAATCAAGGAGAGGGAAGATCATTATCGGATCCTTCGGAGTAAGACGTCCGCGCAGGAAGAAAAAAGGAATTGTTGAGCCCCCTAAGCCAAAAGAAATAAAAGTAAAAGCAAAGCCGGTTGATGAGCATGTAAAGCCTGCCGCAGCTGAGGTCGCAGCAGAAGAAAAGAAAGCTGCAAAGAAGGCAGCTGTAAAAAAAGTTGAAGCAAAGACCGAAGAAGCTGAAGCAAAGCCAAAAGTTGCCAAGCCAAAGAAGAAAGCCGAACCCAAAGAAGCCGGCGCTCCCGAAGAACCGGCAGCCGAAGCTCCAAAGGAATAAAGCCTGAACTTTAGTTTTCGTGCTTGAGAATATAAAATAATGTAGTCCGGGTGTTTTCAGCACCCGGATTTTTTATGGAACTGATCAGGAAATATTTCCCCAGCCTCAGCGAAAAGCAATCCCAACAGTTTGCCCGTTTGCTCGAATTGTATCCCGAATGGAACAGCCGTATCAATGTCATCAGCCGTAAGGATATAGAACATCTCGAGGAAAGGCATATACTGCATTCCCTGGGTATTGCAAAAGTGATACAGTTCAAACCCGGCAGCTGGATCATGGATGCCGGCACCGGGGGCGGGATCCCGGGCATACCCCTTGCCATCATGTTCCCCGAATCGGAATTTGTGCTGGTGGATTCAATCGGGAAAAAGATCCACGTAGCCGATTCCATTATCAATGAACTGGGCCTGGGCAATGCAAAAGCCCTGAACTGCAGGTATGAGAACCTGAAACAACCCTATGATTTCATACTGGGGCGTTCGGTAACCAACGTAGCCGATTTCAGCTCGGCTCTGAAAAAGCTGGTCATCAAAGGCGGGGAAAACAGCCTTGAAAACGGTTTTCTTTATCTCAAGGGAGGCGATTTCGAGGAAGAGCTGAAGCTGATCAGGGCCGAATGGAAGATTTATCCCTTATCGGAATTTTTCACCGAAGAGTACTTCGAAACCAAGAAACTCCTTCACCTGTACCAGTGACCAGGACCTGGGGGCTGGGGACTGGTGATTATTCATTGTTCACTATTTCAATATTCCTTGTTAGGTTGCTCCTTTTTTCGTTATTTAGCAAAAAATTAAAAACTCACGATTATGGCTGAAGCTAAAAAGTATTTACCCTTCGTCTCCGCCGAAACGCATATGAAGGAATTCACGGTGCGGGCGCTGATCGTAGGCTTGTTCTTTGCCGTTATCCTCGGGGCTGCAAATGCTTACCTGGGGCTTAAGGCAGGGATGACCATCGCCGCGACCTATCCTGCTGCCGTTCTTGGGATGGCCCTGCTCCGTATCATGCGGGGGACTATCCTTGAAGAGAACTTCACACGTACTGTAGGTTCCATAGGGGAATCCGTTGCCGCAGGCGCAATTTTCACCCTTCCGGCATTTTTCGTATCAGGTATCTGGCCCGAATTTTTCACGTTTGGTCATTATGTCACCTCATCGCTTATCCTCATAGCCGGCGGTATCCTGGGCATCATGTTCGTGGCCCTGCTTCGCCGCGTGATGGTTGAAGATGCCGAACTGCCCTTCCCCGAATCCGTTGCCGCTGCCGAGATCCACAAGGCAGGACAAGGCGGTTCAGGCGGTTCCAAATACCTCTTCTGGGCCATGGGCCTTGGAGCTGCCGTAAAACTGCTTGGCGAACTTAAATTCTTTCTTTACCTCTGGGAAAAATTCGTTTTCTGGGGAAAACAGACCATCTCAGGTACGGTATTCACTGGCAAGGGCGGCATGATGCTCAGTTCTCCCGGTGTAAGCCCTGCATACATGGGCGTTGGTTATATCATTGGACCGAAACTCGGAGCGCTTAACTTCAGCGGAGGCCTCCTGGCCTGGGGACTTATGGTTCCCATGATCATGTATTTTATTTTACCAGGCATGGATTTCCAGGCATGGGCCTCCTTCCTTATGAGCAAGGATGCAACCCTTACGCTGGAACAAGCCATGACCAAGGTAAACGACCCTGCATACCAGATGCTGCAGATATGGAAATTCATTGTAAGGCCTATCGCTATAGGCGGCATGCTTGTGAGCGCAGCATTTACCCTTTATAAAATGAGAAAGAGCCTGATCACAGGCGTGGGTCGGTCCATCACCGACGTTAAAAAAGCAGCCCAGGGAATGGGACAATCAGCTCCCCGTACCGAAAAAGACTTGAGCTTTGGCGCTATCATCGTAGGTATTCTTGCAGTCGCCGTCCTCACTTTCTCCATTACATACTTTATTTTCCAGACCAACCTGCTGATCGCCATCGTGGCTTCAACCGTCATGATCATCCTGGCATTCTTCTTCGCAGCCGTATCGGGCTACCTGGTAGGTATCATGGGTTCGAGCAACAACCCCATCAGCGGGCTTACTCTTACCGCCCTGGTAGTAACCGCGCTGATCCTTGTAGGCCTGGGCGTACAGGGCAATGCAGGCGTTGCAACCGTACTCGGGGTAGCAGCCATCGTTTGTGTTTCGGCAGCCGTGGCAGGTGAAATGCTCCAGGACCTTAAAGCCGGCCATATCCTTGGCGGTACTCCCTGGAGGATGCAGATCGGTGACATCATCGGCGTTATCCTTGCAGGTGCAGTCATGTTCGTGGTACTTGCTTATCTCAACGAAGGCGATATTGCTTCGGGCAAGAACCTGGGTTACCAGGGAGGTTTCGGAAGCCGTAACCTTTCGGCACCCCAGGCCGGTCTTATGGCCATCCTTTCCCGCGGTATTGTTGAAGGCGCCATGGCATGGCCCCTTATCATCTCGGGAATGCTCATGGGCGTTGCCTTTATCCTTATGCAGGTGCGCAGCCCGATGCTTGTGAGCGTAGGGATGTACCTTCCCCTGGAAACAACCTTCGCCATTTTTGTAGGCGGACTCATCAAGGGAGGCGTGGACTATTTCACAGGAAAGCGCAAGCTTAACGAAGCCCAGAAGATACGGGTCGAGAACACAGGCGTGCTGCTGGCATCGGGCATGATCGCGGGCGAGGCCCTAATGGGACTTGTCATAGCCATATTCGCGGCATTCGAGATCTTCCTTTACGACCATTTCGTATTCTTCAGGAACCCGAATTACTTCATCAGCCTTGTCATCATTGCGATCATCGCCTTTGTGCTGATCCAGATCCCCCTGAAGAATGCAGGCAAGCCCGACGAACCGGCTCCCCCCGCATCAGGCATGTAATTATGATATCCTTCATCACGGGGCTGGCAACTTTTCAGTTGCCAGCCCCATTTTATCTTATCCTATGGAAGTATCCTTTTTAAAACGGCGAAAGATCCTCAAAGCAGCCAATACCCTTGACCTTCATCCCCTGAGGCTGATGGAGACCGAAAAAAGGGAGGAAGACACCCTTAACATTCTCCTGCCCCGCTTCAGGAACAACCTGGCAAACAAGCTTTTTCAGCCCAAATGGAAGGAGGAGTTCATAAAGATCAAGCTTGACGCCTTCGGTTCGGCTGTATGGGAACAGATCGACGGCAAACAAAGTACGGGCGAGATCTGTAACAATCTCAAACAAACATTCCCCGACAAGCTCCAGCCCATCGAAGAAACCGAGGAAAGGGTGGGCAAATTCCTCTCAATGTTATATCAGCAAAGGTTCATCAGCTTCAGGGAAATCCAGAAAGACCCCGGGATCCGCTAGGAATTCTTGGTACTAACCCCTGCAAACCCCGGACCTCCTATTCCTATGCAGGCTGAGGGGAATTTACCCGGGGGTTTAAATTGCCTTTTAGAATATAATTGTGCAAAATACTATATCTTTACTCTTTACAGGACAACGAAAAACCTGAATTAAAGTCTTTATTTCGTGGGGATTAAACTCTTCACCGTTTTTATTTTGTGGTTTGGCCTTCAACCAAACAGGAAATATTATACCCTTTATTGCCCGGCTTACAGCTTGATTGAGACTAAAAGTATGATCAGGTACGGTAAAACAGCCCTTAAAATGAGGCTTCTGGTACTTTGTTTCATCAGCCTTATTTTCCCTGTATTTTCCTTTTCCCAGGGTGAATTCAACAACTGGTATTTCGGAGATCATGCGGGTAGTACGTTTAATTATGGAACGCCTGTGGCCCTGACAAACTGTTCAACAGCTTTCTGGGAAACAGGCACATCGATTACTGTATCTGATTCCCTGGGTCATCTTTTATTTTATTCTGATGGAGTCAAAGTTTATAACAGGCATCACTTCGTTATGCCGAACGGATATGGGTTGAATCCATATCCTGACCTTGGAACTCAGATTATTTTTTATGTGCCATATTTACACGATTCCAATTTTTATTATGTGTTTACTGTCGGGATTCCATGGGACTCAGCACACCGAAATCCGGAAGGATTAAGGTATTCAGTTATTGATATGCGATTGGATACCGCCCTGGGTGATATCCCCTCAGGGCAGAAAAACATTTTGATTCCAAGTGCCTGGGATGCTGGTATGAATGTTACCGGCACAAGACATCGCAACAATAAATTTGCATGGATTGTGAGCAGGAAATATCATTATTCTTCCTATTACGCATCCTACCTGATCAATGACACAGGATTAGATACTACAGCGGTTTTAAGCAATAGTTTACTCCCTATCAATCCAAACACACCTCATGAACATCTGATGCGTGAAATTAAAATTTCACCTGATGGTAATCAATTGATAGCTGCATACAATTATTTTGACCCCAAAAAACCAACATCATCTGTTTTAGAAGTATGTAATTTTAATTCCCAGACCGGGCAGATAACCCCTTTGTTCCTGATAGCCGGATCGTTCCTGCCCAATGGTGGTATGGCCTCAATGGAATTTTCACTTGATTCAAAATATTTGTACGCAAGCGAATACAATATTTTAACAGGCCATTCACAAATTGTTCAATTCGATGCTACTAAACAAGATTCACTATCCTTTGTTCAGTCAAGAGATACAATCGCTCCAAATTTAGGGAACTGGAGTTCCGGATTACAGTTGGGTCCTGATCGGAAGATATATTGTTCGGTTAACGCAATGCCATACCTTAATTTAATAAACAACCCCTCCGTTCAGGGGTCGGGATGTAATTTTCAGATTAATGCGGTTGACTTGCTTGGACATGATGGATTTAGCGGACTTCCACAGTTATTACAACGATATTATGTTTATTTAAGCCATAACGGGCAATGCAGCGGTGACAGCATTAATTTTTCAACAACCCTGTTTCCACCGGTGGATAGCCTTCACTGGGATTTCGGTGATCCCTCTTCAGGGAACCGGAACTTCTCAAACCTGTCAACCCCATTCCATATCTACTCTTCTGCCGGGTCATACAATGTAGCCTTGATCGTAAGGCATAACGACAGGAGAATGGACACTGCCTGGCAGCTTGTAACTGTTTTACCCGGGCCCCAACCTGATCTTGGCCCCGATCAAACCATTTGTACCGGTGATTCTGTGACCTTTGATGCAGGCGCCTGCAGCGGATGCACTTACTTGTGGAAAAACCTTGGCCTGGGAACTACTGTAGGAACTAATCAAACTTTCAAAACAGGGCTAACCGGGACATACACCGCTATAGTTACAGGATCTAACGGTTGTATCGGAAGAGATACCGTTCAGCTTATAACCACAGCCATCCCTGTCTTAGCCAACAACCCATTGAATAAAACCATTTGTACAGGAGAATTAACCAACATTTCCCTTTCGTCCGCTCCGCCCGGCGCAGCGTTTCATTGGACTGCAACCCTTACCCTCGGCAATGTCACAGGGTTTTCGGCAGATTCCGGTTTGGTCATAAACCAGGTACTGGTCAATTCCCTTTCCACTCCCGGTATTGTAACCTATCATATCACTCCAAAGATCGGAAGCTGCAGCGGATCAGCGCTGCATTTTCCTGTTACTGTAAATCCTGGGGATTCGGTGAAAGTGAGCATTTCAACATCGTTGAATAATATTTGCGCAGGAACTTCCGTCACGTTTACAGCAACACCAACCTATGGAGGTTCTTCTCCCTCCTATCAATGGAAAGTCAATAACCTTAACACCGGGGGCAATTCATCTGTATATACTTATACTCCGGCTGATAATGATGTCATACGCTGCATCCTCACTTCATCCAACACAGTTTGCGTTTACAACAATCCTGCAACATCCAATACTATTTCAATGCTTGTCAATCCTTTGTTGCCGGTTTCGGTTAATATCACACCATCGGCAAACCCGGTTTGTTCAGGAACTTCAGTGACATTTACAACTGCTGCTGTTAACGGCGGATCTTCAGCTGTTTACCAGTGGAAGGTGAACGGGCTAAGTCTTGGCTCAAACAATCCGGTCTATTCCTATATTCCGCTTAACGGGGATATTGTTAGTTGTGTGCTGATATCAAATGCCGTTTGCGCAACGGGAAGTCCGGCAACAAGTAATGCAGTAAGCATGACGGTCAATCCAAACCTGGCCGTCGGTATTGCAATTACCGCATCAGCAAATCCTTTCTGCTCCGGGAATGCAGTGACTATTACTGCGACACCAACCAATGGCGGAACAGCTCCAACATATCAATGGAAAGTAAACGGAGCCAATACCGGCAACAATAGTTCAACCTATACCTATAATCCGGTGAATACTGATGTGATTACTTGCACACTCACCTCCAACTTGCCTTGTACGCAAAGTAATCCGGCTACAAGCAATACCATCACCATGGTGGTCAACAATAGTATCCCGGCAGGAATTTCCATCACTGCAAACCCCAATCCATTCTGCCCGGGAACGAACGTTAATTATACGGCAACCCCGATAAACGGAGGGACATTGCCAAGCTATCAATGGAAAGTAAACGGGGCTGACCAGGGAAGCAATTCCTCCAATTATTCCTATGCCCCCCAGCCTGGCGACAGCATCCGTTGCGTCATAACGTCTAACCTGTCCTGCGTGACCAACAATCCTGCATCCTCGAACAAAATCGTGATGAACTCACTGCCGCTTCCCCAGGTATCATTTCCTTACTGCTTCGACAGCATCACCACCATCAATGCGGCAGCTTTCAAACTCAAAGGCGGGGTACCTATCGGCGGAGTCTATTCAGGACCGGGTGTGAATTCTTTCAGCGGGATATTTACGCCTTCTTTTGCAGGCGCGGGAATAAAAACGATCACTTATTCCTACACCAATGTATCATCCTGCAGCTCGGCAATGACCAAAAACATCATCGTTCAGGCCGCGGCTGTTTTCAGTTGCGGGAATAACCTCAGCGATATCCGGGATAATAAAGTCTATCCTACGGTCCAGATTGGAACCCAGTGCTGGATGCAGAAGAACCTGGATTACGGAACTTCTCTGCAAGGCACAAGCGAGCAGACCGACAATTGTATCAATGAAAAATATTGTTACAGTGACAATGCTGCAAACTGTACTCTTTACGGTGGACTATATCAATGGGATGAGCTGATGGCCTATTCTAATACTCCCGGCGCCCAGGGACTTTGTCCGCCGGGATGGCATGTACCTACCCAAAGCGAATGGAACACACTGTTCACCATTTACCAGAACCAGGCCCTGGCAGGGAAACCTTTGCAGGATTCCATTTTCAATGGGTTCAGAGCCAAAGAAAGCGGGATTGTTTATAGTAACATAAGCTGGAAGTTCCAGGGCTTTGCAATCCTCTACTGGACCTCAAATCCTTATGGTACTATAAAAGCTTTATCGCATGGGGTGAACCTGCAGAATTTTTCAGTTTCTGATTACTACTCGAACAGGTCGAACGCGTTTGCGGTGAGGTGTTTAAAAAATTAAATTCGCAGGTCTTTTGGAGAGCAAGATTATAAAACGACTTGATTATCGTGATAATTGCGCTGTAACAATATCCGCAGATACTTTTTGCTTATTTCAATAGCTGTTGTCTGATCCATTGTCGATGTTTTTTCAACTAAATCAGGAATTGCTCAAAATGTTGTATTTTTGTATAAAGAATTAAAGGAATGCTCGGTGCTGAAAAAAATAAAATAATTGTTGATTACCTGCAACAATACAATCCTTTAATAGTAGGCATATTTGGATCCTATGCCAGGGAGGAAAACATGCCTGGCAGTGATCTTGATATTCTGATAAACCTGAATACTTCTATTTCCTTATTTCAATTGGTTCGTATTGAGCGTGAATTATCGGAATTACTGGAGGTAAAGGTCGACCTTGTTTCCGACGGTGCCATTAAAAATCAAAAACTACGAAAGTATATTGAGGCTGATCTGAAAATCATTTTTCAAGCATGAAAGACGATTCAATATACCTGGAACACATTGAAAACAGCCTGAATAAGATTATTACTTACTCTTCTGATATTAATCGGGAAGCTTTTCTTGAAAATACGCAGCTTCAGGATGCTTGTATCAGGCAGATTGAAATCATGGGTGAAGCAACAAAAAGGATTTCCGACACCTTCAAAGAAAAACACCCGGAAGTGCCTTGGAAAGACATGGCAGGAATTCGTGATAAACTAATTCATGATTACATCGATGTAGATTTGAATATTGTTTATCAAACAGTAGCGGTTGATATTCCGAATCTCCTGCCTGTTATTGATAAGATCATGGGATAATCTAAAGGAACTTCCTCCAGTTAAAATTGCCTTTTATACATTTGAAAACTCAATACATTTTCACTTTATGAGAATTATTACAGTTCCGACCGACCTGGCCAGGCTTTGGGAAACCAGGGAAATTGATTTTACCGAAATGATGAAGATCGTTGTTGATGTCGGTCAGGGGATTCTTGCAATTGATGCCGATATGCATGCCGACCTTGAGCAGTTTTTACTTGAAAACGGATCGGCCCAGCAGGATCTTTGGGGGGCCAATATTTATCCTTTCAAAGGACGGAATGAAAGGTTGGAATTTACGTCATTCATAAATATCAGGCCATCTCAGGGCAACCGTTCCATGGAGATCGGGGATAACTCCCTCAAACAGCAGATTGAAGCAATCGTTAACCGTTTAATTATATAAATCTCTGATCCACAGCATGTATCCCTTAATCTATCACAAAAACCTCACCACCGATAAATGGTTCTCATACCCCCGCCACCAGCAGTTGCTAACGATTGCCAATGAACTGAACCGCGCACAGAATGCATTATTAAAACAGGATTATGACAACGCTATTCATTCCTGGGAAAGGGCTTTTGAGTTGACCGATCTTACTGTTGGTGATCCAAAGAATCCAAATCTTATGAAGGAATTGCTCAGGTTCAGGGAGCTTCTCGGGGAAGTATTCACCAAGCCTGATGCGGCGCTCAATAAACTTCTGATGGATACCCTGGTGAAACTTGATCCGCAGGCATATAATATGCTGAATTAACCGGCATAGGACGGCTTCGATTATGAATTTCGCTATATTTGCAATATCAACCAATGTAAAATCCCTTTTATTATGAGTAAAGATATTTTAAACCTCGAACCCGCTCTGCTGTGGAAAAACTTCTACAGCCTTACACAGATCCCACGCCCCTCGAAGCACGAAGACAAGGTGAGGGATTTTCTTTACCAGTTCGGAAAGAACCTTGGCCTTGAAACCATTATAGATGAAGTGGGCAATGTAATCATCCGCAAACCCGCTACACCAGGCATGGAAAACCGCAAAGGCGTTGTCCTGCAGGGGCATATGGATATGGTGCCCCAGAAGAACAACGACACCAACCATGATTTTGAAAAAGACCCGATTGAAACCTATATCGACAACGGCTGGGTAAAAGCCAAAGGCACTACCCTGGGAGCCGATAACGGGATGGGCGTGGCAGCAACCCTGGCGGTGCTTGAATCGAAAGACCTGAAACACGGCCCCATCGAAGCTTTCATCACAACCGACGAAGAAACCGGGATGACAGGCGCTATGGGCGTAAAAGCCGGCACACTTAAAGGTGACATCCTCCTGAACCTCGACACCGAGGAAGAAGGCGAATTATATATCGGTTGCGCAGGGGGAACAAACGGCAACTTTACGTTCCGTTTCAAAACGGCAAACGTTCCCCTGGCTGTTGAAGCTTTTAAACTGAACGTTACAGGCATGAAAGGCGGCCACAGCGGTGTTGACATCCGTCTTGAAAGGGGAAATTCAATAAAGGTCCTTACCCGCGTTCTCTGGGAAGGAATTAAAAATTTCGGGCTGAGGCTGGCAACAATCGAAGGCGGAAGCCTCAGGAACGCCATCCCGAGGGAAGCCGCCGCCTGGATCGTGATACCGGTTGAACATAAAGCTGCATTCGCTGCCGTTGTTGCAGATCTCGAAAAGATCATCAGGAAAGAACTGTCGGCTGTGGAGCCTACCATGAAAATAATTCTTACCCCCGCCGAAAAACCTGTATCCCTGATCGACGAAGTAAGCCAGGGAAATATCATCAGCGCCCTTTACGCCTGCCCTAACGGAGTGATCCGCATGAGCAACGAAATGCCAGGGCTTGTTGAAACGTCCATCAATATAGGGGTGCTTAAAACCGAAAACAACGTGATACTTGGACAAACCCTGCTGCGCAGTTCGGTCGACACCGCGAAAAACGACCTTGAAAACATGGTGGATGCAGTGTTTACCATGGCCGGGGCCGAAATCACTTTCGACGGACAATATCCGGGCTGGAAACCAAATCCCGATTCAGAGATCCTCAGGCTGATGCTTGAGCTGTACAAGAAAATGTTCGGGAAAGAACCCCTCATCAAGGCAATCCATGCTGGACTTGAGTGCGGTATCCTCGGAGGCACCTATCCCAACTGGGATATGATATCGGTTGGCCCGACCATAGTTTCACCACATTCCCCTGATGAAAAAACAGAGATTGCTTCGGTGAAAAAATTCTGGGATTACCTGGTTGAAACATTAAAAAACATCCCTTTGAAATAATTTCCTTGGGGATTTAAAATAATATCGTAATTTTGCAGCCCTAAAATAAGAACACAATGGCAGCTCCAACATTTCACCCTTCGAACAGGAAAAGAAAGAACAAACATGGTTTCCGTGAAAGAATGTCTACAGCAAACGGACGCAGGGTTCTTGCTAACAGAAGGGCAACAGGCAGAAAAAAACTGACCGTATCTGACGAACAAACCGACAAGAAATAATTTTCCCGGTTTTGAAAATACCGCTAACCCGGTTCTGACGTTATAAAAAGAAGATAATTCCCATTATCTTCTTTTTTTTATTTTTAGCATTCAATCCGTTAAAGAACAATCGCATGAAAAACCTGAACTTTAAGTCAGCATGGCCGTACCTGGTCGCCATTATTATTTTCCTGGCCATCACCATGGCCTTCCTTGCCCCTCTTATCGAAGGCAAACAGATCCTCCAGAGTGATATCGTTCACTGGAAAGGCGCTGCAAAGGAAATTATCGACTACAGGGCTAAAACAGGCCAGGAACCCTTGTGGACCAATTCCATGTTCGGGGGCATGCCCGCTTACCAGATCTCAACGAAATATGCCGGGAACCTGCTTGGTTTTGTCGACAATGTTCTTACTCTCGGGCTCCCTCATCCGGCGAATATCGTATTCCTTTATTTTATAGGGTTTTTCATACTGCTGCTGGTTCTTGACCTCAATCCCTGGCTTGCGGTGGCAGGCTCCATAGCTTATGCCTTTTCATCCTACTTTTTCATCATCATTGAGGCGGGGCATAATTCCCAGGCACATGCCATAGGGTATATAGCACCTGTGCTTGCAGGGATGATTCTGACCCTGAGAAAGAAATACCTGTGGGGGTTCATACTTACGGCCGTTTTCCTTTCCCTTGAAGTCAAACAGAACCACCTGCAGATCACTTATTACCTGGCCCTCACAGCCCTCATTCTCGGGCTGGTGGAGCTGGTGTATGCTTTCAGGAACAAATCCTTCGTTCCCTACCTGAAATCGGTTTCACTCCTGGTCGTTGCCCTCGCTTTTGCAGTCCTCACAAACCTTTCTCTGCTCTGGACTACTTACGAATACGGCAATTATACCATCAGGGGGAAATCGGATCTCACATCCCAGAAAGAGAACCGTACCTCGGGGTTGGATAAAAGCTATGCAACCCAGTGGAGTTACGGTGTGGGCGAAACAATGACCCTGCTTATTCCCGATTTCTACGGTGGCTCCTCCAACGAAGCCCCGGGACAGAACTCCAATGTTGCCAAAGCCCTTCGCACCAACAATGTCCCTGAAGATAATATCAGACAGTTCGCCGGGCAGTCGGGCCTGATGTATTGGGGGAACCAGCCCTGGACATCCCCTGTTTATATAGGATCCATCATCATTTTCCTTTTCTTTCTCGGGCTGATCATAGTGAAAGGACCGCTTAAATGGTGGCTGCTTGCGGCAACCCTGATTTCGCTGATGCTTTCATGGGGGCATAACTTCATGTGGTTCACCGATCTTTTCCTTAATTACTTCCCGGGTTACAACAAATTCAGGGCGGTCACCATGACGCTCATCATAGCTGAACTCACCATGCCCCTTCTGGGGTTCCTGGCCATAAAAGTGGTGTTTGACGAAATGTCAACAACCGGCAAACTCAACAAGGCTCTTTATTATGCTTTCGGCATAGCCGGCGGACTCACCCTGATTTTTGCCGTGGTCCCCGATATGTTCCTGAATTTCACCTCTCCCAATGATGCTTCTTATGCCAAATCATTCCCCGACTGGCTGATGCAGGCCATACGCGACGACCGCAAGGCCGTTTGCAGGGCCGATGCATTCAGGTCCTTCATGTATATAACCCTCACGGCAGGTACGCTCTGGCTCGTCATCAACAAGAAAATCAAAAAAGAATATGCCTATATCGGCCTCATAGTGTTTATCCTGGGCGATATGTTCACCGTCGACAAAAGGTACCTCAATGATGAGAGCTTTACATCCAAATCAAGGGTCGACACCCCGTTCGACCCCTCGACTGCCGATCAGATGATACTTAATGACAAGGATCCCGACTTCAGGGTGCTCAATGTTACGGTAAGCCCGTTGATGGATGCCAGCACTTCATACTTCCATAAGTCACTGGGAGGATATCACGGTGCCAAGCTGCGCCGTTACCAGGAACTGTTTGAGACCCATATCGAGAAAAACAATATGGCCGTGATCAACATGCTGAACACCCGTTACGTGATCGTCCCCGACCAGAACAAGCAGCCCATGGCCCAGCAGAATCCCCAGGCCCTTGGCAACGCCTGGTTTGTGAACGAATACAAGCTGGTGGATAATGCCGACCAGGAACTGGCGGCCCTTAACGGCTTCAATCCTTCGGATCTGGCTATTGTTGACAAAAAGTTCGGCGAGAACCTTAAATCCTGGACCCCCTCAAAAGACACCCTCGATTATATCAGGCTTACCGATTACCAGCCCAACGACCTGAAATATAATTACAAAGCCAGAAACCCGGGTCTTGCAGTGTTTTCCGAGATATACTATCCCAAGGGATGGAACGCCTATGTTGACGGCACCCTTACCCCTCATTTCCGCGCCAATTATGTTTTGAGGGCTATGATTCTGCCCGCCGGAGAACATAAGGTGGAATTCAGATTCGAACCCAGGGCGTATTACCTTGGCGAGAAAGTGAGCCTGGTCTCTTCCATAGTGCTGATACTGCTTGTTGTTGCCGGGATTGCATACGGAGCAAAGGAGATGTTTGCCAAAAAGGCATGAAACGCGTACTTATTATAAGTTATTACTGGCCTCCCAGCGGGGGAGCCGGTGTTCAGCGCTGGCTTAAGTTTGTGAAATACCTCCGCAGCTTCGGATGGGAGCCCGTGGTGTATACCCCCGAAAATCCCGAATTCCCCGAGACCGACCTTTCCCTGGCAAAAGACATTCCCCCGGGGCTCGAAGTCATCAAACAGCCTATATGGGAACCTTACGATACCTATAAAAAACTCCTGGGCCAGAAAAAGGAGGACAAGATCAATGCGGCTTTTCTTTCGGAGAAGAAAAAGAATTCCATGCTCGAAAATTTCTCGGTATGGGTCAGGGGTAATTTTTTCATCCCCGATGCACGTAAATTCTGGATCAGGCCCTCGGTGAAATTCCTTCTCAACTACCTTGAAACGAACCCTGTAAAAGCAGTGATTTCCACAGGTCCTCCCCACAGCATGCACCTGATCGCCATGGCCCTGGCAAAAAAAATTAAGCTGCCATGGCTTGCCGATTTCAGGGATCCCTGGACCAATATAGATTTTTATAAGGATCTCAGGCTTTCGGCCCGGGCCGATGCCAGGCATAAAAAACTGGAGAAGCAGGTTTTAAGCAGGGCCGATGCAGTTACCGTGATCAGCCGCAGCATGGCCGAAGACTGCCGCATTCTGCATGAACGCCGGTACGAGGTGATCACAAACGGTTACGACCCGGATGATACCGCCCAAAGCCATCCGCCCGAAATCGATAAGAAATTCTCCATAGCGCATATCGGGACCCTGGTGAGTACAAGGAATCCCGAAACCCTCTGGATCGCCCTGCAGGAGATGCTTGCCTCGGACCCCGCTTTTGCCAGGGATCTCGAGATCAAACTGGTGGGCAAGGTTGATTACAAGGTGATGGAATCCATAGCGCATTACGGGCTGAAATCCTTCGTGAACAAAATCGATTACCTCCCGCACGACGAGGTGGTGAAATGCCAGCAGCAATCGGCTGTCCTGCTTCTGATCATCAACAATACCCCCAATGCGAAAATGATTTTGACGGGGAAATTCTTTGAATACCTTGCCGCCCGCCGTCCCATCCTCTGCCTCGGGCCCCCGAACGGGGATGCCGCAGCCATACTGGCAGAGACCCAGGCCGGCCTCCTTGCCGGTTTCGGGGATGTTTCGGTAATGAAGGATCACATCCGCAGTCTTTATAATGATTTTGTATGCGGATCAGTGAGCACGAAGTCCAAATGCATTGAACAATATTCAAGGAAGGAACTCACCGGGAAGCTTGCAACCTTGCTCGACGGTCTTGTTTCATAAGCCCTTTATTTCGCTATTTCGCTACTCAACTCTCTTCCCCTCCTTCGAATATTTCACCACCGCTTTCCTTTTCCAGCGGCCGGTAAGAAAATAAGCGAATGAAAGGGAGGCCCCTACAAACCAGCCGATGGGCATGGACCAGTAAACGCCGTAGATCCCCAGGCCAAAATGAGTTGACAGAAGGGTGGCGATCGGGATCCTGATAACCCACAGGGCGATAAGGGAGACAAACATAGGGATCAGGGTATCCCCTGCGCCCCGCATGACCCCGTTCAAAACGAACATGGTCGAAAACAGAATGTAAAAGGAACCTATCACGGCCAGGTAGCCCCGGCCCAGTTCAATAACTACCGGGTCATTGGTGAACATATGCATCAGGTACTTCCCGAAGATCACCGTTACAAATGATACCGCGACCGAGATCACCGCGGTCATGGCCAGGGTTGACCTCAGCCCGGCAATCACCCTCTCGGGCTTGTTGGCGCCAAGGTTTTGCCCAACGAAAGTACTCAGGGCCATAGAAAAGCTCATGGCGGGCATGGCTGCGAAATTATCTATCCGCCCCGCTACACTGTACGCGGCATTGGCATCAAGCCCGAACTTGTTCACTATTCCGTACAAAGTGACCATGCCCGCTGCCACAAAGGTCTGCTGCAGCCCGGTGGGCAACCCTATCCTGATGCCTTTGTTAAAGATCTCCCTGTCGAATTTCAGGTCGGCAAACGAAAAATTGATCACTTTATGGTAACGGTTCAGATAGATGATCTGCGAGATGAAAGCGGCGCCTTCTGAGATCACCGTTGCCACAGCCACGCTCCATACACCCCAGCCGAGGATGGGAACGAATATAATGTCAAGTATGATGTTGAGGGCTACCGAACCGATGAGGAAGTACAGGGGTGTTTTGGAATCGCCCAGCCCGCGAAGGATGGCACTGGTGCCGTTATACCCGAACAGGAACAGAAGGCCGGCCATGAATATGTCGAGAAAGAGTTTTGCCTGTGGGATGATGGCGGGATCCATGCCTATGATGCGGAAGATCCAGCCCGAGATCAGTATCCCTATCACGCTCATCACGATGGACGTAAAGAAAATGAAGATGTAGAGAGTGTTGATGGCTTTTTTCACCCTCCCCATGTCTTTTGCCCCGAAATACTGTGAAACGATGATGGTGAACCCCATGGTGATGCCGATGAACAGCGAGATCAGCAGGAAGCTGATAGGCATGGATGTGCCTACTGCCGCCAGCGCCCCTTTGCCGATGAACTTCCCTACGATGATGCTGTCGATAAGGCTGTAAAATTGCTGGAATATATTGCCAAGCAACATGGGGATCGCAAATTTCAATATAAGTTTACCTTCGTTGCCGCTGCTCAGATCTTTCAAAAGGGAGGTTTTTGGGGGCTGCAAAGGTAGGCGAAATATCCCGATTATTTGTACCTTTGTGCTGCAACAGTTCGTTCTGTCGCTGCGGCAACGCAGAGGAAAGTCGGGACAACACAGAGCGCCATGCTTCCTAACGGGAAGGCGCCGGCCCAAAGCCGGTGACGGAAAGTGCCACAGAAAAAAACCGCCGCAAGGTAAGGGTGAAAATGTGAGGTAAGAGCTCACGTCGGGCGCAGGCAACTGCCCCTGAGGGTAAACCCCATGTGTTGAAAGGCCATGTACACCGGATGCCAAGGATTGCTCGTCCGATGCCGGGGGGTAGGCCGCTGAAGCCGGAGGACGACTTCCGGATTAGATAGATGACAGAAGCCGGTTTACCGGAACAGGATCCTGCTTACAGGACTGTTGCTTATTTTTTTATTTGTTTGCGGATGATATCCTGAGAATATGAAAATTGTTTCCGTAATAGGCGCAAGGCCGCAGTTCATCAAGGCGGCAGCAGTGTCGAGGGTGCTCAGGGCTACGGCCGGCCTGGAGGAGATCCTGGTGCATACTGGCCAGCATTACGACCAGAACATGTCGGATATCTTTTTCAGCCAGCTCCATATCCCTGAACCCGACTACAACCTCGAAGTGGGCTCGGGAAGCCATGCCTACCAGACCGGGATGATGCTCCAGGGGATTGAAGACGTTCTTCTGAAAGAGAAACCCGCCTGGACCCTGGTCTACGGGGATACCAATTCGACTGTTGCCGGGGCCCTGGCTGCAACCAAACTGCATATCCCTGTTGCCCATGTGGAAGCAGGTCTGAGAAGCTTCAACAGGATGATGCCCGAAGAGATCAACCGCATCATTACCGACAGGATCTCCGACCTGCTGTTTGCCCCTACCCTCACCGCCATCAATAACCTTAAACACGAGGGACTTGAAGCCCAGACGGTGTTCAGCGGCGACGTGATGTACGATTCGGTGCTGTATTACAGGGAAATGATTGTTTCGGGAGGGGATAAATACCGTACCCCGGGCTTACCGCCGGCATATCATCTTGCAACCATACACAGGGCCGAAAATACCGACCATCCCGAAAACCTTAAAAATATCTTCCTGGCGTTTTCACGCATCGGAAGCCCCGTCGTTCTGCCGGTCCACCCGCGTACGGCCAGGTTGCTGAATACCCAAATAAACATCCCTTCCAATGTGATCCTCATCGAACCAGTGGGTTACCTGCAAATGCTATGGCTTACCATGCATGCAAACAAGGTCCTTACCGACTCGGGCGGACTTCAAAAGGAAGCTTACTTCCTGGGAAGACAATGCATTACCATGAGAACCGAAACCGAATGGGTCGAAACCCTTCACGACAACTGGAATATTGTCACAGGCCCCGACCCGGATAAAATCGTCCTGGCCGTTAATTCAGCCCTGCCCCATGCCCCCCAGCGTCAGGATTTCGGTGATGGCAAATCCGCAGGGATAATAGCTGAAAATTTACTGAAATCAAGATAACCGGAGGACTGGATATCACGTCATCGGCGCGAAGCGCCATTATCCGGTCATCGGCGCTTAGCGCCTTTATCCCGCATCCGTATTTTTCCACTGTAAATTGTTAATAAAAACCTTGATTTTATTGATGTTTTGAAGCGATTTTTAACATTAATTTTTCGTATCTTTGTAAATTATAAATTTTAATACAAGTTATTGATTATGACTGATATAGAAAAAGATAAAGCAAGCCAGAATTATACTGCCGAAAACATTACGGTTTTAGAGGGCCTGGAGGCTGTTCGCAAACGGCCTGCCATGTACATTGGCGACGTTAACGTGCGCGGGCTTCATCATCTTGTGTATGAGGTTGTTGACAACTCTATTGACGAGGCTCTTGCAGGGTATTGCAATACTATTGATGTGATCATTCACCCCGATGATTCAATTACCGTTACCGATAATGGCCGTGGTATCCCCACCGACTTTCACGAAAAGGAACAGAAATCGGCGCTTGAAGTCGTTATGACCGTGCTTCATGCCGGGGGTAAATTCGATAAGGATTCCTATAAGGTATCGGGTGGTCTTCACGGGGTAGGTGTTTCGGTTGTAAACGCCCTTTCGTCAAGGCTTAAAGTTACCATTCTCAGGAACGGGCAGATATTTGAACAGGAATATGCATACGGCAAACCCCTTGAAGCTGTAAAAGTCATAGGAGAAACGGAACATTCGGGAACAATAGTGAATTTTTTGCCGGATTCCTCCATTTTTATCACCAGCAGGTACGATTACGCCATCCTTGCTTCCCGTTTGAGGGAACTGGCTTACCTGAACAAGGGAATTACCCTTACGATCCGCGACGAGCGTGAAAA
Source organism: uncultured Bacteroidales bacterium (assembly GCA_903877385.1). Taxonomy (GTDB): domain Bacteria; phylum Bacteroidota; class Bacteroidia; order Bacteroidales; family FEN-979; genus CAIRDP01. The sequence continues at coordinate 84,760 of CAIRDP010000062.1, read as the reverse complement.
GGATGATTCGGGGAACCATCTCGAGGATGTCTTCTTTTCAAGCACCGGCCTTACCGACTTCATCAATTACCTCGATGCTAACCGCGAAAAGCTCATCCCTGAGCCCATTTCCATGGAAGGTGAACGTTCGGGCATCCCCATCGAGATCGCGATGCAGTACAACACCTCGTTTGCCGAAAACATACATTCCTACGTAAACAACATCAACACCCATGAAGGCGGTACCCATCTTGCCGGTTTCCGCAGAGCCCTCACCCGCACTCTGAAATCCTATGCCGAAAAGACCGGCATGCTTGCAAAACTCAAGTTCGATATCAGCGGGGATGACTTCCGCGAAGGCCTTACCTGCATCATTTCGGTGAAAGTGCAGGAGCCCCAGTTTGAAGGCCAGACCAAGACCAAACTCGGCAACAACGAGGTTATGGGGGTGGTTGACCAGCTTGCCAGCGAACTGCTTTCGTACTACCTTGAAGAACATCCCAAGGAAGCCAGGACCATCGTCAACAAGGTCATACTTGCTGCCACTGCAAGGCATGCTGCCCGCAAAGCGAGGGAACTTGTGCAGAGAAAAGGGGTTCTCGGAGGCGCCGGGCTGCCGGGCAAACTGGCCGACTGTTCCGAGAGCGATCCCGCCCAGTGCGAGATTTACCTGGTTGAGGGAGATTCAGCAGGAGGTACCGCGAAACAGGGCCGCGACAGGAAGTTCCAGGCTATTCTTCCTCTCAGGGGAAAGATCCTGAACGTAGAGAAAGCAATGGCATATAAGATCTTCGACAGCGAGGAAATTAAAAACATTTTTACTGCCCTGGGGGTCACAATCGGCACAGAAGACGACAGTAAAGCACTAAATCTCGAAAAACTCCGTTATCATAAAATAATAATTATGACGGATGCCGATGTTGACGGAAGCCATATCGCTACCCTAATCCTTACCTTCTTCTTCAGGTATATGAAAGAACTGATCGAAAACGGCCACGTATATATAGCTACTCCCCCGCTTTACCTTATAAAAAAAGGGAGCAAACAGGAGTATTGCTGGACCGAAGAAGAGCGTATCAGGATTTTAGCGGAATACTCGGGGAATGGGAAAGAATCAGGTGTTCACCTTCAGCGTTATAAAGGTCTGGGAGAAATGAATGCCGAACAGCTGTGGCAGACTACGATGGACCCGCAATTCAGGACGCTCAGGCAGGTAACGATTGAAAATGGCACTGAAGCCGACCGTATCTTTTCGATGCTCATGGGCGACGACGTTCCTCCAAGACGCGAATTCATCGAGAAGAATGCCAGGTACGCCAACATCGACGCTTAATTATTGAATAATTCTCGGCGTTGTTAAACACTCAGGTTTTATACCTGGACTAAATATTACTTCTTTTATGGCTTCACGGAAGTATTTACTCATTTTCGCAGGCATTCTTGTTGCCGCCATCGCTGTCTACTTCTTCATTCCCAAGGGAAATAAGGAACAGCAGATCATCGCCAAAATCAAAAAAGGCAACTTCCCTATCGAAGTTTCAGTTACCGGGGAGCTCATTGCCAAAAGCTCCGAAAAGATCTTCGGTCCCCAATGCCTGCGGCAGGTGGGTATCTGGCAGGTGAAAATGCAGGATATCATTCCCGACGGAACCGTGGTGGATTCGGGGCAGTATGTTGCTTCCCTGGACCGTACCGAGATCGCCGGAAAGATCAAGGACGAGGAGACCAATACCGAGAAACTTGAGTCACAGCTCACAAAAACCCGGCTCGATACCTCCTTGGAACTCAGGTCGGCCCGGGATGAACTGATCAACCTGCAGTTCGGTCTGGAAGAAAAAAAGATCACCCTGGAACAATCAAAGTACGAACCCCCGGCCACAATCCGGCAGGTTGAGATAGAACTTGACAAAGCTACCAGGGCCCTTGACCAGGCCGAAAAGAATTACAAGCTGAAATACCAGAAAGCCGTAGCCAATATGCAGGAAGTCAATGCATCGTACAGCCAGGCGAAGAGGAAGCTCGACGATATGCAAACCGGGCTCCAGGAATTTACCGTTAAGGCTCCGAAAGCCGGGATGGTTATATACAAAAGGAACTGGGACGGCAGCAAGCTGGGAGTCGGGGGTATGATCAATGCCTGGGACAATGTAGTGGCCGAGCTCCCTAACCTTAAGGAGATGATCTCGAAAACATACGTGAACGAGATCGATATCAGTAAAGTGAAAGTCGGCCAGCAGGTTAAAATTGGCATAGATGCTTTCCCCGAAAAGAAATTCACAGGCAAGGTTATTGAAGTGGCCAACATAGGCGAGCAGCTCCAGAACAGCAATGCCAAGGTGTACGAGGTCAGGATCATCATCAATGAATTCGACTCCATACTGAGGCCTGCCATGACCACCAAGAACACCATTCTTACAACCATTATCGACAGCGTTCTGTATGCCCCTATCGAGGCCATTTTCAATACCGACAGCATCAGCTTCGTGTATAAAAAAGACGGGGGTTCCGTTATACGCCAGCAGGTCATCGCGGGCGAAAGCAATGAAAATGAAATTGTTATTCGCGAGGGGATGAAGAAGAACGATGAAGTCATGCTGGTGCCTCCCGATAAAGCAGATAAGTTAAAACTGGTTCTGCTTGATAAAAAGGTTCTTGACAAGTACAAGCCTAAACCGAATAAAGCGGCCCCGCCCAAGAGCGACACTTCTAAAAAGGTCACCATAACCGGGGCATCTGCCTCAAACATTATCATCAAGAAATAACCGAAAAACCGTGCTCGAACGCTATCAGTATATCTTCAATATAGCACTTGAAGCGGTTTTCCTGAACAAATTCCGCTCAATGCTTACGGCCCTTGGCATCATCTTTGGCGTGGCTGCAGTTATCGCCATGATGGCCATTGGAAACGGGGCCCAGAAAGAAATCCTCGACCAGATGAAACTGGTCGGAGTGAACAACATCATCATCACTCCGAAAATTGAAAAAAAAGGCAGCTCAAACCAGAACAGCAGCCAGAGCTCATCAACAACTTCATCCAACGATAAGAATAAAAACAAATTCTCTCCTGGTCTTTCACTGAAAGATGCCGAAAGCATAAGGGAAGTGATCCCCACGGTGCTTAAAGTGAGCCCGGTTGTAATCTATGATGCTGATGTGATCAGGGATGCGGTGAGGTATTCCACAAAGATCAGCGGTGTAACACCCGATTTTTTCGATCTCTTTAACATAGATCTCCAGCAGGGCGATATGTTCACTGCCCAGGAACTGAAAGACGGAAAATCGGTCTGCATCATCGGCTCAACAATACAGTCGAAATTCTTCCCTAACGGCAGCGCTATAGGCCAGGATATCAAATGCGGCAGGCTGTGGCTGAAGGTAAAAGGGGTGCTCAGGAAAAAAGAGGTGAACCAGTCAACCATGGAAAACCTTGGCATCTCCGACTACAATAATTCGGTGTTTGCCCCTATCCAGACCATGATGAGAAGGGTGAAGGACCGCACTATGGTCACTGCCTCCTCTCTTCACGGCTCAAGCTATGAGATGGATTTCGGCGACATGGTCATCGCCGGCTCGACCGAGGGAGATGAACTGGCAAAGAACCAGGTCGACAAAATCGTTGTCCAGGTTAAACAAAGCAGCCAGATCCCCCCGACTACCGAATTGCTGAAAAGGATGCTTCTAAGAAGGCATCAGAAACTGGAAGATTTCGAGATCAAGGTCCCTGAACTTTTGCTAAAACAGGAACAAAGGACCAAGGACATCTTCAACATAGTGCTGGGCTGTATTGCGGGCATCTCACTGCTGGTCGGAGGCATAGGCATCATGAACATCATGCTTGCCTCGGTCATGGAAAGAATAAAGGAAATAGGGATCCGCCGTGCCATCGGGGCTACAAAACGCGATATCGTCCTCCAGTTCCTGATGGAAGCAACCCTGCTCAGCATCAGCGGCGGACTGGTCGGTATAGTGCTCGGGATAATTTTTTCGAAGATCATCATGCAGTTTACCAGCATCCTTACCATCATTTCTCCCGTTTCAATCATTATCTCTTTCGGGGTCTCGGCCTCGGTGGGGATCATTTTTGGTTATATGCCTGCAAAACAGGCTTCTGTTGCAGATCCTGTGGAATCACTCAGACACGAATAATAATCACTGTTACGTATGAAGGCCCTGTTTTCACTACTGCCCGTATCGCTTCTTACTGCCTTCCTGGCGTTTGGCAAGGCAAGCGCCCAAGCTCCTGTTCACGCCCTTACCCTCCAGGAGGCCATTGAAATAGCCAAACATCAATCGGCCGATGCACTTAACGCCAAACAACTGTTCCGCTCAAGCTTCTGGTCGTACCGGACGTTTCGTGCCACGTATCTTCCGGGTTTGAGCATTGACGGGACCATTCCCGAAATTTCAAACAACTACCTCAAATACACTTATCCCGACGGAAGCGTGAGCTATGTGCGCCAGCAAAATACCACCTATACTGCAAATGCCTCCCTCAACCAGAAGATCGGCTTCACCGGCGGTAACATCTATCTTAAAAGCAGCCTTCAGCGCCTCGACAATCATACCGATTCAACGGTCACATCGTATTTGTCAACACCAATCATGATCGGGTACAACCAACCCCTGTTCCAGTATAATTCCTACCGCTGGGATAAAAAACTGGAGCCTTTGAAATACGACCAGGCGAAAAAACGCTATCTCGAAGATATTGAACAACTTTCGATGACAACGACATCCTATTTTTTCGGACTTCTCCAGGCTCAGATAGACTACAAGATCGCGACCACCAACCTGAAGAATTACGATACTCTTTACCATATTGCAAAAGGCAGGTACCAGCTGGGAAAGATCGCCGAAAACGACCTCCTCCAGCTTGAGCTTAATTTCCTCAAAGCCCAGGCAGCTGTGGATAATGCAAACCTGGCTGTGGATAATGCACTTTTCAAGATAAAGTCCTATCTCAGGATCAAAGATACCACGGGTATGGTCCTTATCCCCCCCGCCGATATCAGCTTTTTTAAAATTGACCCTTTGAACGCCGTTCACCAGGCCAACATGAATACCTCCACTTCCCTGGATTTTCAAAGACGCCTGCTCGAGGCAGCAAGGGATGTAAACAGGGCAAGGATGGAAGGCAGGTTCGACGCCAACCTGAATGCTGTATTCGGCCTCACCCAAAGCGCCCCGAATGTTCAGGAAGCCTATGTCAAACCCCTCGACCAGCAGCAGGTCGGATTACAGTTCACCGTCCCTATCGTCGACTGGGGGGTTGCCAGGGGGAAAATCAAGATGGCCCAGTCCCAGGAGGAAATTGTGAAAAACTCGGTAGAACAGGAGCTCATCGACTTCCAGAGGAACATCTACCTGAAGGTGATTCAGTTCAATATGCAGGAAAGGCAGCTGATGATAGCAGCCAAATCCGATACCGTTGCAAGTAAAAGCTACGACGTTACAAAGGGCCGTTACCTGATCGGCAAGATTAACAGCATACTCGACCTTAACAATGCCCAGATCGAGACCGATAATGCCCAGAAAAATTATTACAATGCCCTGCAAACATACTGGCAAAGCTTTTACGAACTGCGAAAGCTCACTCTCTTCGACTTCCGCAAGAATGAACTGCTTCAGTTCAACATCAAGGATATTAAACTTTAGGCGTTAGGTGCCGGGTACTGGGCTCCTGGCACCGGGATGAAGGCGTTAGATTTCAGGCACTGGGGTTAAGCACTGGGCTATGTTATTAACATCTGATATCAAATAGCAGGTACCCGGTACCCAGCACCAAGCACCCAAAAAGAAATTTAACCATTTATTCATAACGTTTCTAAATAATTGTCGTATATTTGCAGCAGTTTAACAGTAATTAATTCAAATAGATTTATTATGGCAGTATTAGTAGGAAAAAAAGCTCCTCATTTTGAAGCTGATGCCGTTGTTAACGGCGGTGAATTTGTAGAAAATTTTTCTCTTGACCAGTACCTTGGCAAGAAACATGTTGTATTCTTCTTCTATCCTCTTGATTTCACTTTCGTTTGCCCGACCGAGATCCTGGCTTTCCAGGAAAAACTGGCCGAATTCGAAAAACGCAATGTAGCTGTTGTTGGTTGTTCCGTCGATTCCAAGTTTTCACATTGGGCATGGCTGAACACCGAGAAAAAGAACGGCGGGATCAAGGGCGTGAAATTTCCCATCGTCTCGGATCTTTCCAAAACCATCTCGGCCAACTACGATGTTCTTGCAGGAGAATATCTGTATACCGAAGAGGGGTCCATGGAATTTGAAGGCGGTCCTGTTGCTTTCCGTGGCCTTTTCCTGATCGACAAACAGGGTGTTGTGCGCCACCAGCTGGTGAACGACCTTCCCCTCGGCCGCAGCGTTGATGAAGCAATCCGCATGGTTGATGCATTGCAGTTCTTCGAAGAGAACGGCGAAGTTTGCCCTGCCAACTGGCATAAGGGTGACGAAGGTATGAAGGGAACTTCCGAAGGGGTTGCCGATTACCTTTCAAGGCATTGATCAGAGACGGTAAACAAGAGTCAAGCCGGGGCCTGTAGGGCTCTCGGGCAGCAGTTTTAACCTGACCGAATTACGGAAAACGGTCTGGCCTATTGCCAAGCCTATAGCTGATCCCATTACCACATCCGACATCCAGTGATCATTATCATAAACCCTGGACAAGGCGGTGAGTGAAGCCAGCGTATAGCAAAGCACGGGTACCCAGACCGTTTTTTTATAGGAAGATGCGATGACGGTTGCCACGGCGAAAACAACTGCCGAATGTCCCGAGGGGAAAGAGGTGTATGATAAAGGACCTATGGGCCCTACCCATAAATATGGGTTCGGAGGGTCGCCCTGGTACGGCCGCTGCCGGTGAAAGACCTGTTTGAATATCTCGGTTGCAATAGCCGCGTAGGCAAACGCTTCAACCCCTTTGATGGCGGTCATCCTTGCCTTTTTATCGTGAAATGCAAAACTGCAGCCATACATTATCCCCAGTGCAGGCAGGGTGTACAAGCCGCTCCCCCATGGCTCCAGCACATACTTGCTTACGGCATCCAGCGCCGACGTCCTGTTCCTCTGCACAAATTCCTGTATGACCAGGTCCTGTGTGACCAAACCGATGGTAAGTCCGACCACCCCGCAGGCAATGGCCCATTGCGCCTGGTTCCACCTTACCGGGGATATGGCAACATCCCCTGCATCGATGAGCCCCGATTTGACCAGGCGCAGATCGATCATCGATGGGTTTTTGCGCAGGGAATCGCCGGCATCCTGGGCCGTTGCCCCCACCATAATGAATAAAACTGCAAGAAAAAATAACGACCTTCTCACTTATAATAAGGGCTGTTCCATAGCTTTGGCCTGCTCCCAGTAAACATCCATCTCGGCAAGGCTGAGCTCGTGGAGTGATTTTCCGATCTTCTTCGCATTCTCCTCGAGGAACTGGAAACGGCGGATAAATTTCCGGTTTGTCTTTTCCAGCGCATCTTCAGGGTTGACTTCGATGAACCTGGCATAATTGATCAGGGCAAAAAGCAGGTCGCCCATCTCATCTTCTTTTTTTGCATGGCTTGCGTTATTCTCAACGTTTTCGCGAAGCTCCTGCAATTCCTCCTTGACTTTCTCCCACACCTGTTCGGGATGTTCCCAGTCAAACCCTACCCCGCTGGCCTTCTCCTGAATCCTGTATGCCTTAACCACGGCGGGCAACGACTTGGGCACGCCCGAAAGTACCGACTTGATGCCCTTCTCCTTAAGCTTGATCTTTTCCCAGTTGTCGTGAACCTCCCGGGCATCCTTAACAACAACATCTCCGAAAATATGAGGATGACGGTTGATGAGTTTCTCTATGATGTTATTCAGGACGTCGGTGATGTCAAAAGCCCCGGTTTCAGAAGCAATCTTTGAATAAAACACCAGGTGGAGCATGAGGTCGCCCAACTCCTTCTTGACGGCATCGAGATCATTTTCTATAATTGAATCGGATAATTCGTAAGTTTCCTCAATGGTGAGGTATCTTAGGCTTTCGATAGTCTGTTTTTTATCCCAGGGGCATTTGGCCCTGAGCTCATCCATTATCTCAAGCAAACGTGCAAAAGCTGCTGTCTTTTCCTGCATTATTGTTCTTTTGGCAAAAATAAGCATTTCAGCATTAGCGGCTGAACTCCAATGTTCCATAATTTTGCGCTGCAATCAAAAACCCGAAATGCCCCTGAGCTGTAAACCCATATTGTCACGGATATACCTGAAGATCATGACTGTTGTGATCCTCCTGGGGAGCCCTGCAATATGCCCGGCCCAGTTCGAACATAAGCTGTTCACCTCCAACCTGATCATCGAGGCCAAGGCGGATTACGGATTTCTCTATGCACAGCACCTTGAATTGCAGCTGTTTAACGCGCATTTCCCGGCCTTTGAATTCAGCATTGAACAGCAGACCTACGGGCGCCAGAACTGGGAAAGAGCATACAACTACCCGATTCTCGGGATGACTTTTTTGTACACCCCCCTGGGCAACAACCCAATACTGGGAAGCGCTTTTGCCCTTATGCCGTTCATAAATTTCCCCCTGTATAAAACCAGGGTATTCACTTTTGGCTTTCGGTTTTCTCTCGGGGCAGGATATCTCACTAAAAAATTTGACAGGCTCACCAATTACAAGGATATCGCCATCGGCTCCCATATCAATGCGGCAATCAACCTAATGTTCGAAGCCAGGTACCGCCTCAGCGAATATTTCACCCTTACCGGGGGAGTCAGCTTCCAGCATTTTTCAAACGGCTCCCTTAAAACTCCCAATTATGGTCTTAACGCCCCCCTGGTCAGCATTGGGCTTGCTGTCAAACCGGTGAGGGAGAATAAGGATATAGGCGACCGCTACTTCGCCCCTACCGCCCCATTCTCCACAACAATAAGACATTCCATTGAATTCGATATAGGAGGAGCGCTCGGGTATAAGAACATGACCTCCGAGCTTGGATACAACTATTTTGTTTATCATTTTTTTGAAAACACGTTTATCGAGGTCAGCAGGAAAAGCAAGGTGGGCCTGGGCCTGGACCTTTCGTACGACGAATCCCAGAAGAAGATACTCGAAATGAACAACAATCCTGCCGGCAGCCCGTTTCAGATCATGAGACCCGGTGTGAATGCAGCTTACGAACTGATGCTGGGGAAACTGGGATTTATTACAAACCTCGGGGTATACCTGGGCGGAAAGGAAAAAACCAACGGGCCCCTGTATGAGAAATTCTGCTTCCAGTATACTTTTTTCGATAACTTCTTCGCCCATGTGCTCCTTAAAGTTCATTTCGGAAGGGCAGACTATATAGGCTGGGGAATAGGGTATAAATTTGATGTGTTTTATGGAAAGAAGACGATCAAATAAGGCATTTACCGGCCTCTTCCTGTTTTTTGCGGCAGTCGTCGCCGTATCAGCTGGATTCGTCTCCTGCAGCAAGGGAGGCAAATGCTTCAGTAATTCGGGCTCCGTTATCATGCAGGAGAGACCGGTTACCCCTTTCGACAGCATTGATCTGGCCGATAACGTGAACCTTATCCTTACACAGGATACGGTGGACAAGGTTACCGTCGAAGCAGGGAGCAATATAATTTCGGGGATCACGACCCTTATACAAAACCGGCAGCTTGTCATACGCAACCTCAATACCTGCAACTGGCTTAGAAGCTACGATAAACCGATAAACGCACATGTCTCGGTAAAAAACCTCTGGAAAATCTATTATAATGCTTCGGGGGATGTAAGCTCGACCAATACCCTGGCAGGGGATTCGGTCAAGGTTGAAGTCTGGGGTGGCTGCGGGACCATTGACCTTGCATTGAATTACAGCAAGGGATGGTTCGGACTGCTCATGGGGACTGCCGACTATAACCTCCATGGGACCTGCAACATGGCATCTGTTTATACCAATGACCTGGGATTTTTCCAGGCCAAAGATCTTAAAACCATGTATTGTTATGTGACCAGCAAGGGGAGCAACGACTGTTATGTCAATGTGAGCGTTTCAATCTATGCGGTCATTGAAAATATAGGAAGCGTATACTATACCGGCAATCCTCCCGGGGTGGGTGGAAAATTCACAGGCAAAGGGGTTCTTGAACCTTTCTGACTTTAATAAGCACGGGCAAATATAACCCTCTGTGTTGACGGTTTTCCCGAAAAAACACAACGGCCGGCTTCCTTCACATTATTCAGAGGAATTACCCTGATGGTCGCTTTGGTCGCTTCCTTTATCTTTTCTTCGGTTTCGGTGGTCCCGTCCCAGTGAGCCGAGATAAAGCCACCCTTTTTCTCGATGGTATCAACGAACTCATCCCAGGTATTCACTGTAAAAGTGTTTTGTTCCCTGAACGACAATGCCCTGTCATACAGGTTTTTCTGAATTTTATCCAGAAGGTGGACCACCTTTTCTTCGATGTCGGTGATCAGGAAGGTTTCCTTCTCGAGGGTATCCCTTCGGGCGATCTCAACCGTATTGTTCTCGATATCACGGGGACCGATAGTGATCCTTAAAGGTACTCCCTTGAATTCGTATTCAGCGAATTTCCACCCGGGTTTATGCGTATCCCTGTCGTCATACTTGACAAGTACACCCTTGCTTTCAAGAGCCTTTTTAACTGGGAGGACCACCTTTGAGATCAGGTCCAGTTGTTCCTGGTTTTTGAATACGGGCACTATGGCAACCTGGATTGGCGCCAGCCTGGGCGGGAGCACAAGTCCATTGTCATCGGAATGGGCCATCACCAGGGCGCCCATTAAACGGGTGGAAACCCCCCAGGAAGTAGCCCAAACATACTCCAGCTGGTTATCACGGTTCAGGAATTTCACGTCAAATGCCTTGGCGAAATTTTGTCCGAGGAAATGCGATGTTCCTGCCTGAAGCGCTTTACCATCCTGCATAAGTGCCTCAATGGCATACGTTTCAATGGCTCCGGCAAAACGCTCATTGGGTGATTTAACACCTTTCAGAACAGGAATAGCCATCCAGTTCTCAACAAAATCGGCATAAACACCAAGCATGGTTTCTGCTTCCTTCAAAGCTTCTTCCTGGCTTGCATGAGCCGTATGTCCCTCCTGCCAAAGGAATTCCGCTGTACGCAGGAACAAACGCGTACGCATTTCCCAGCGCACAACGTTGGCCCACTGGTTGTATAAAAGTGGAAGGTCACGGTACGATTTTATCCAGTTCCTGTATGTATCCCATATGATGGTTTCGGAAGTGGGGCGAACGATCAGCTCCTCCTCGAGCTTGGCGTCTTCATCAACGATGATTCCTTTGCCGTCAGGGGACTTCTTCAGCCTGTAATGGGTGACTACGGCACATTCTTTTGCAAATCCCTCCACATGGCTTGCCTCCTTGCTGAAGAAGGATTTCGGGATAAAAATCGGGAAATAAACGTTCGAATGACCGGTATCCTTGAATTTCTTATCCAATATGGATTGGATTTTTTCCCAGATTGCGAAACCGTATGGTTTTATCACCATGCAACCTCTGACAGCTGAATTTTCGGCCAAATCGGCCTTGATTACCAGATCATTATACCACTGTGAATAATTCTCTGAACGGGTTGGAAAATCTTTAGCCATTTAATACTTTGGTATGATATTTGCTGTTATGCTTTGCTATTATTAGCCCGTCAAAAGTACTAAAAATTGAATTATAAAGGAACCAAAACCATGAAAAGAGCAGCATTTATCGCAGTGATCATCAGTCTCATGATGAGTGCCTGTAAAACCCAGCAACAGGCCCTTTCGGTAAATAACGACGATGTGTATTCCACACCCTCACGACAAAAAGCCAAGAGCAACACGGCCCCGAATTACAACCAGGACCTCACTACAGCCCTGGCTTCAAACTCATCAGCCGTTGCACATGACAGTCTCAAAGCCAATGCTGCAACACTCGATTACAGTGATATATCCTATGCCGACAGGATAAAGAAATTCCAGCATCCCCAAACCGCCAAAAGTTATTTTGATGGTTCATCTGCCGATACAACCTCTGCTTGCTGCGGGGGCTCCAATGTTAACATCAATCTCGGTTATGGAGGAGGATATTACGACTGGGGCCCGTCGTTCACATTCGGTTTCGGAATGGGCTACGGTATGGGTTACGGCTGGGGGTATCCTTATTACTGGAATTCACCTTACTGGTGGTATTACAATCCATACGCTTACTGGGGTTATCCATACTGGTACGGAGGTTATTACCCATATCGGGAGGGAGGCTATTACAATTCATATTACGGTCCAAGGCAAAGCTCGGTAAGAAACACCGCCTATGCACCCAGCTCCAGGGGTAATTCTACCGCCATACCGGCAAGCAGGAACAGCAGCATTTCCCCTACAGCCAATACGCGTTCGGCTACGCCCCCATCGGTCCGCTCAACAGGCCGGAATAACGGTACTGTGCGCTCAACTGACCCCGCAACAAACCAGCGCAACCCAACTGCATCCCAGGAACGGTATCATTATACCCGTCCTGCAAATGAACGGCAGGGAACTTACAGCAGGAACACAGGCCAGGTCAACGCTTACCGCGCAACAAAACAGCAGCCTTCGCCAAGATATACCCAACCCGGCAATACGGCAGTTCAACGCCAGGGCCAGGTTCAGAATTACACCCCGGGCAATTACAGGCAGGCACGCTCCAGCCAGGACTACATCAATCCCAGGGTCCAGGCACAAAACTCGGCAGGCAGGCAGGCAGCATCCTCATCAAACCGCGGCGGTTCAGCCGTTGGCCAGAGAGGAAATGTTTCTTCGGGAAATTCAGGCGGGGCCAGGTCCCAGCAGTATAGCGCACCAAGGAATTACTCTCCTTCAAGAGGATTTACACCCTCTCATTCTTCCTCTTTCGGAGGCTCTCGCTCAGGCGGAGGTTACAACGGAGGCGGAGGCCGTTCCGGCGGCGGTGGTTACAGCGGAGGCGGAGGCGGCTCACGTTCCGGCGGCGGTGGCGGCGGTGGCGGCGGTGGCGGCCATTCAGGAGGCGGAGGCGGAAGAAGGTAGAAAATCTTAAAACCCATTTGCTATAAATACTACAACCATGAAAAAGCTGACAGTGATTTTTATCTCAATCCTCCTTTCCCAGGCCGCTTTTACCCAATCCTCATCAGATGTTCTCAGGTACTCGAGAATATACTACAGCGGAACGGCCAGGTTTGTAGGAACCGGAGGAGCATTCGGTGCAGTGGGTGCTGATTTCTCTGCACTTGCAATAAACCCTGCAGGGATAGGACTTTACCAGGGTTCGGAGTTCTCAATGACAATTGCACCTGCAGTAGAAAACATCAGAACTGATTACCTCAGCCAGATGAATTCAACCAATACCTTGAATGTGGGGATGGGCAACATCGGCTTTGTGTTTACATTCAAACCCCAGGTGAGAACCGGCTCATTTTTTAACTTTAACGTCGGTTTCGGGATGAACCGCCAGAATGACTTCAATTCATCCTTCACCATCTCAGGCCCTAACCATTCCAGTTCTCTGCTGAATGTGTACACCGATAAATTAAACAACACCCCCGGAAGCAAACCTTCTGATTATCCTTTCGATATAGGCCCTGCCTCTGATGCTAGCCTTATATACCTTGACAGCAACAACAGGTACACAAGCGACCAGCCTCATGGAGGCGCTTACCAATCCAAGCAGGTAACCACCATAGGTTCCATAAACGAGTTCGATATCACCATGGGCGGAAACCTGGGCGATAAGCTGTATTTCGGAGTAACATTCGGGGTTCCTTTCATACGCTATTATGAGAATTCAACGTATTCCGAAAAAGACAATGGTGACTCAATCCGGTACTTCAGTTCAATGTATTATGATTATCATCTCGAGACCCATGGAACTGGTTTTGTGATCAAGGGAGGAGTGATCTACCGTCCCCTTAACTGGATGCGCATAGGTGTTGCCATTCACTCCCCAACCTGGTACCCCAATATGCACGACCATTGGTTCTCAACAACATCGGCATATTACGACCCGGGATCAGGCCTGAATAATAACAGCCAGAATTCCCCCGTTGGTGACTATTCTTATTACATGCGTACACCCTTCAGGGCCATTGGCAGCCTTGCCTTTGTCATAGGGAACTTCGGGCTGATCAGCGCCGAGTATGAATATGTCAATTATTCCCAGGCCAGGCTCTCTGCCCCGGATTATTCATTTACCAATGAAAATAATGACATTAAAAGCAGTTTCCAGTCCTGGGGCAACATCCGTGTGGGAACTGAATGGAGAATAGCCGATTTCAGGATCAGGGCTGGAGCGGCATACTACAGCAATCCCTATACGACTTCAGGAATCGACGGGGCAAGGTATACGATCTCAGGCGGGGCCGGTTACAGGATCAAACATTTCTATGCCGATGTGACCTACCAGTGGGCACAGTCGAAAGAGGAATACTACTTGTATAATTATACCGGTATGCTGCCATCGACAAACACATTGACCACAAGCACAGTCCTGACTACCATTGGCTTCAGGTTTTAAGGACGAACCGATTTAATTCTGCTGATTCCAGCCTTGGCCTTCTGGCTGAGGCTGTTTTTATAATCGGCAGGCTTGCAGCTCAGGCAAACATGGTAAGCACTGTCGGCCTTTGAAAGTTCACCTTTATTCTCATAAATAAGCCCCATCTGAAGGGCTGAAGCTGCTGCGAAATACCAGGACTCATGCTTCCCTCGCTGTACGGTAAGCCTGTAATATGAGAGAGCCTTGTCGGGATTGCCCGATTCATGGTATATCCTGCCCAGGCGGTATGAGTATTCAAGGAGGTCTTTACGGTTGAACAGGAATGTTTTGGTTGACCGGTTCAGGAGTTCCGACAAAGCCCGGTCGTAATACCCTCCGTCGAACAGCAGCCGGGCCCTCAGCAGGACCAGGTTGGGGAGCTGTTTTAACTGGGCTTCGCGTATGGCCTGCCTGTCCTCCTCCCCTCCCGGATTGCCCGAAGCAAGTATTTTATCCATGCACTTCCTGTAAGCGTTTGTATCTCCTTTTAAAAACTGCAGCCAGGCCATTTTCTGCCAGGCCGATTTGATGTAATTGATCCCCCTGAAATGATCCACGAAGAACCTGAGATCGGTCATGGCCGAGGTATCGAGACTGTTGAGCTTTGCCACTCCTTCCATGAAATCCAGGTAATAAAACGGGTAAGCAGCCGCATCGTGAGGCCTTTGTTTTAGCAGTTCAAGCGCCTGTGCATTCAAACCGTTCTTCATCATGACATTAGCCCTCGCGAAAATGATGAGCAGGCTTTGTGACTTATTGTTCTTTTCGATTTGCGCAAAAATCCTGAGGGCTTCGCTTTTGTCCCTGCTTAGGTTAGCGCTCACCATCGCCAGGTATACCAGGGCCTGGGGCCGGTACAGGTTATAAACTGCATCAGACCCGTTGTAATCTGCAGCTGATTTCAATTCCTGCAATCCCTGGACTATAGTCCCGTCGACTCCCATCAGGTTGGCTATCCATTTGTAACTGTCGGGGACTATCCCCCCCAATACATGGGTGATCCCAAGGCCAATATAATTCGGAAGGAATTCCGGAAAATTCTTTTCATTTTCGGTATAATAATGATGGGCCTTGCGCACCCTTAGTGCAGCCTGTGTAAATTCACCGAATTTCATCTGTACAGAAGCAAGCTGGAGATTGGCTTCGCCCAAACAGAAATTTAAATACGGCGAAGACCTGTAGCCTGTTTCAAGAGCATCGATCCGGGCCAGGAATAAGGGCTTTATACGATCATACTGGCTTCGCTCCTCCCCTATGAACACGGTAAGGAAATCAATGTAATTCTCAAGGTAGGCAGGTACCAGGTTGCCGGGATCGGAAGCTTTTTCAGAAGAGATGAGCTGACGGGCTTCCTGGAAATGCAGGTTGATGATATCCTGGTATGCCTTCTGGCAATTCTGGGAATAATGGAACTGGGCAAACAAGGAAACAAAGGGAAACAGAAAGGCCCAGCTTAGCAGCAGAAATTTGCTCAACCGGGCCTTTTTTCTTGTGTGATAAGGGCACATCAGCGCACGCTTTGCACTATTTCATCGTCAACAAGTATCCTTCCGCAATATTCACAAACAATGATCTTCTTATGCATCCTGATATCGAGCTGGTGCTGGGGAGGTATCTTGTTAAAACATCCGCCGCAGGCATCCCTCTCAATCTGTACCACGGCCAGCCCGTTCCTTGCATTCTTGCGTATCCTGGTGTAGGCAGTAAGCAGCCTTTCCTCGATATACTTGCGGTTCTTTTCTGAAAACGTGATCAGGTCCTGCTCTTCCTTCTCGGTTTCAGCAATGATATCATCAAGCTCATTCTTCTTGATCTCGAGATCATTCTTGCGGTCGGAAAGGAGTTTCTGGTAACGGTCGATCTCTTCCTTCTTTACATCCAGGGAGGCCTGGAATTCCTTGATCCGTTTTTCGGCAAGCTGTATCTCGAGATTCTGGAACTCGATCTCCTTGGTAAGCGAGTCATATTCACGGTTGTTTCGCACATTCATCTGCTGATCCTCATATTTCTTGATCAGGGCATGGCAATCCTTAATGAATGTTTTTTTCTCGGTAATTGACTTTTCAACGGCCAGGGTTTCCTGTATATAATTCTCAACCCTTGTTTCAAGCCCGGCAATTTCATCTTCCAGGTCCTGTACTTCAAGCGGGAGTTCCCCCCTGATGATCCTGATCTTGTCAACCTGGGAATCGACCTGCTGGAGGCTGTACAATGCGATTAATTTCTTTTCAATCGGGACTTCGACTTTATCGTCGGCGCTTTCGGCCCTTGCTTTTGGCTGGGTTTTTACCGCAGTTTTTTCTTCTTTTGCAGGAACTGCTTTCTTTTTAGTCTCCTTCTTTTCAGTCTCCTTCTTTTCAGTCACAGCTATTTCAGCAGTTTCTTTTACAGCCGGCTTTTTGGCCATTTTTGAAGGCTTTGAAGTTGCGATAGGTTCTCCTTTTGTCTTTGCCATATCAATCTTTATAA
This sequence comes from uncultured Bacteroidales bacterium, assembly GCA_903877385.1. Lineage (GTDB taxonomy): Bacteria > Bacteroidota > Bacteroidia > Bacteroidales > FEN-979 > CAIRDP01. The sequence goes on along the minus strand of CAIRDP010000062.1, from coordinate 67,772 downwards.
ATAATGAACAGGATTAGTATTGAGTCCTGAGGAAAGGACTGCAAAGGTAGGAAATTTTTCCATTAATCTTTCGGTCAGCAGGTCTTTTATCCATTGCTCGCTTTCATAATGCCCTATATCGGCCAGGAGAATGTTCCCGTTTGCATCGAAAAAATCATGGTATTTCACATCGGCGGTAAGAAACACGTCGGCCCCGGCTTTTATCGCCCCGGGCAGAAGGAAACCTCCTGATCCGCTGCATACTGCAACCCTTAAAACCGGCTTCGCGGGCAGCTGGCTATGCCGTATCATTTTTATTTTCAGCTTATGCTTCACCAGTTCCAGGAAGTCTGCTGCATTCATGGCTTTGGTGAGTTCGCCGTACATCCCGGCCCCGCATGCAGGATACGGATTTGACAAGGGGTATATATCAAAGGCAACTTCCTCGTAAGGGTGGGCTTCCCTCAGGGCCTTTAAAAGCCGTCCTTCGATATGGGAGGGGAAAATGACCTCAATCCTTGTCTCGTCTTCAAAATGCAGGGAATTTTTCTCCCCAATAAAAGGATTTGCATCAGGAGATGCCCTGAAAGTCCCCTGCCCGTTGACATTAAAGCTGCAGAAATCATATTTTCCAAGAATACCGGCGCCTGCATCAAATATTGCCTGCCGTACCCCGGGAGCATAATCCAAAGGACAGAAAGTCACCAGTTTTGACAGCATTCCGCTTTTTTCACTCAGGATCTTCAGGCCCGAAAGGCCGAGCTTACTGCAGATGTATGCATTAAGACCCTCACGGGCATTATCAAGGTTCGTGTGGATGGCATATACCGCGATATCATTCTTTATCAACTTGACAAGGATTTCGGATTCACTTTTCCCCGCTTCAAGCTTTTTCAGCCCGTGAAATATAAAAGGATGATGCGAAATAATGAGATTGCAGCCCCTTCTTATAGCTTCATCAACCGTACCCCGGGTAATATCCAGGCAAAGAAGGGCTGCATTTATTTCCTGTTCAGGGTTCCCTGCAATCAGCCCCGAATTGTCATAATCCTCCTGGAAAGCAAGCGGAGCAAAGCTCTCGAGGAATCCGGTAAGTTCCTTCAGTTGCATCTTTTCTGAAATTGATCCCGCAAAAATAAGAAATCCAAGGATTTACAAGAGGTTTCGTGTTAGTAAGTTGTTTAAAAGTTTTCGGAGCAGGCCTGGAAAGAAAGTCCATTTTTTTTGAATATTTGAATACTAGAAAACACCTGCTCAGGTTTTTATGCAAACACCAAGTATTTTCATTGTCGACAGGAACCCGATCCATAACAGCCTGATCAAATACCATCTGAATATCAATAAATTAAGCCAGGTCCAAAACTTTCCAAACGGGCAGGAATGTTTATTCAGACTGCAAAGAGGCACAGTCCCTGACATTATCATCACCGATTACGATATAGGCAACTATACAGGATTTGATTTCCTCAGAAAAGTAAGCGATTCTTTTCCGGAAGTGAGGGTGATTTATTTTTCGTCCATTGCCGATCCTGTTCTGGCTATGAAATTACTTGAATCCGGGGCAGCTGATTTCATTGTTAAGACAAGCAAACTGGAGAACGGAATATCGGAATTACTCAAAAATCTGAAGTATCTTCTCAAAAAGGCTAATCAATATTAATCCCTGCCTGCCATAACATTCTGATTTTTTCTTAATTTCGGCATTGAAATATATGCAGTTGCTTCAATACATATTATATCCATTTTCCCTGGTTTACGGATTTGTAATGCAGCTGAGGAACATCTTGTTCGACCTGAGGATACTTCCATCTGCCCATTTTGACAAAGCTGTGATTTCGGTCGGTAACCTTTCGATGGGAGGTACCGGCAAGACCCCTCATATCGAATACCTTATCCGCATGTTGTCAAGTTCGGTTTCTGTAGCCACCTTAAGCCGGGGCTATGGCCGTGAAAGCAAGGGATTTATTCTTGCATCCCCAGGGTCAAAGGTGAACGAGATCGGGGATGAACCCCTTCAGCTTGTAAGCAAATTCGACAATATCAAAGTTGCCGTTGATGAGAAAAGGAAACGGGGGCTTACCAATCTGATAAGCAGGTACAACGATCTCGATGTGGTCCTTCTGGATGACGCTTTCCAGCACAGGTATGTAAGACCCGGGCTTTCTATTCTTCTGACTTCTTATTCAAAGCTGTACAGCGAAGACCATGTTGTTCCTTCAGGGACCCTGAGGGAATTCCCGTCAGGGGCAAACAGGGCGAATATAATCGTTGTCACCAAAACCCCGAAGATATTCTCCCCTATTTCAAGAAGAAGGGTCATAGAAGACCTTAAGATCCAAAAGCATCAGCAGATTTTTTTCTCGTATATTGCTTACAATGAACCTGTTCCTTTGCTTGAGCCTGCCCCTTCGGCTTTCCCTTTGAAACTGTTGAGCATTCTCCTGCTCACTGGCATTGCCGATCACAGCTTCCTGCAGGAACATATCGAAAGATTATGCTCTGATATTGTTCTGCTGAGGTTTAACGACCATCACGCGTTTACAGCATCTGATGTTGCATTGATAGAAACCAGGTTCAACGAAATCCCCACTCAGAAAAAAGTCATTATAACCACCGAGAAAGATGCGATGCGGCTCAGGACTGCCGAACTTTCGCCTCTACTGGAACATCTTCCCATCTTTTACATCCCGATAAGCATTGAATTTCACGGAAGCGATAAAGAGCTTTTCGACAGCCGGGTTCTGGGCTATGTAAACAGGTATAAAACAAGCCTTTGAATTAGCTACCTTTGCAGCCAATGAGGCTTTATATCACCATTATCATTCTTTCTTTTCTTGTTGCCTGTTCTCCGGATGGCCGGCAGGCGCAAAACAAAGTCATCCCGCCTTCAAGGCTAAAAGCAATCATTGAACAATCGGGCAAAAGCCGGGCAAAGGCCGGGCCGGGAAAACCCATGGCTCAAACCAGAGACGACATCCGCAGTCAAAAACACAAATCACATAAAAACAAGCCGGTAAAAGTGGTGATTGTTACTTCGTACAAACATTCAGATTCAACCCGGGTCAGAAACATCGAAAGCCTCAGGCCATCGGGCATCAACCCCGACTTTTCGGAGCCCCTGAACAAGGACCTGGCCCGCATGCAGGGCTCCGACACTCTATTTCAATCGGCAATCAGCCTGAGCAATGACAGGATACTGAAAATCGGTTTCGATAATGATATTTTTGACTATACCGACCAGTTCTATACGAACGGCATACGATTTGATTATGTGGCCCCTGCAATCAGCGTCAATCCGGTTAAATATATGCTGCTGCCATACTGGGGCAGGGCAAAGAATTATTATGGCCTTTCGCTGGTCCAGAACCTGTATACCCCCTCAACCACTAAACTGGGCGGGATCCTTTATGGGGATCGGCCCTATGCCGCATACCTTTATATCGGAAGCTTTAAAATAACCAACGATGAGCAGCACCATTTCAGGCAGAGGTCTGAATTTGACATAGGAATTATAGGCAAGTTTTCACTGGGAGGAACGGTACAGGATCTTTTTCACAAATATGTGCCAACCAATTCAGAGCCCCTGGGCTGGGACTACCAGGTGGGTACCGATGCCCTGCTGAGTTACAATTTTTCGCTTGAGAAGGGTGTCATAAATTCAAAGCATTTACAGCTGATCCTTGCAGGATCGGGATCATTGGGTACCTTGTACGACAATATAGGAGGTTGTGCAAGCCTGAGGATAGGATGGTTCAACGATTATTTCTCCGACCTCGGGGTTCGCAAGAAACGGTTGCTGAAAGCCGGGGGGTACAGGCTTGCTCAGTATTTCTTTACCTTCAGGGGAGCGGCAAGGCTGGTTGCCTATGATGCAACACTCGAGGGAGGCATGATAAACCGCAGCAGCCCGTACACCCTCCCTGCCTCTTCGGTTTCGGGTGTTGTGACCCAATCATCGGCAGGTTTTACGATTACATACGGAGCCATAGGGATTGAACTGGAACAGACCGTATTAAGCCCTGAATTCAGCCACAGGTGGTGGCATGCCTGGGGGCATATCGGCCTATTGTTTGCTTTGTGATTGTTGAAAACTAATTATGCAGGAATAGTCCGGGATATTTGACTTTCATAGTATTTTTGGCAAATGGAAGACAGAGGGAGCAACCAGAATAAGCGAGGTGCGGCGGACGGGCCTGCAAATAAGGACGAGGCAAGGGGATTACGCAGGAAAGCCAGCCCTGCCGGGGGGTCCAATGCTTTTTTTGAGCACGGGAAGGTCCCTCCCCAGGCTGTTGACCTGGAAGAGGCGGTTTTAGGGGCTATGATGCTCGAAAACGACAAGCTTGCCGAAGTTATCGAGATCCTTAAACCTGAAGTTTTTTACAAGGAACAGAACCAGAAAATTTACGCGGCTATCCACAGGCTTTACGGAAGCAACCAGCCGGTTGACATACTTACTGTGACCGAAGACCTGAGGCAGGCAGGGGAACTTGAAATAGTAGGGGGAGCGTATTATATCACGAACCTGACGAACAGGGTTGCATCTGCCGCAAATATAGAATTCCATGCCAGGATCATACTGCAGAAGTACATTCAAAGGGAACTCATAAGAATATCCTCGGAGATCATTAAGGATGCCTACGAAGATTCAACCGATGTATTCGACCTCCTCGACAAGGCCGAGACAGGCTTGTTTTCGATAAGCGAAAGCAGCATAGGCAAGACATACATGGACATGCAGTCGATCATCAGGGAAGCCATCAAGGAGATCACTGCAGCCCGGGGGCATGAAGGATCGCTCAGGGGAGTCGGTTCGGGGTTTACCGAACTTGACCGCATCACTTCCGGCTGGCAGAAATCGGATCTTGTGATCATTGCATCCCGCCCCGGTATGGGCAAGACAGCTTTCGCACTGACTATGGCCAGGAATGCAGCTGTTGATTTTAAAAAACCGGTGGCCGTGTTTTCCCTTGAAATGTCGGCAGTTCAGCTGGTGACCCGCCTGATCTCCTCCGAAACGGAAATCCCCCAGGAAAAACTCCGTAAAGGGACCATGGAAGAATATGAATGGCAGCAGCTTAATGCCAAGATCGGGAACCTTCTCGAGGCCCCGATCTACCTTGATGACACAGCCGCCTTATCGATCTTCGACCTCCGTGCCAAGTCGAGAAGGCTTAAAGCAAGGCATGATATCCAGCTCATTGTTGTAGATTACCTTCAGCTGATGCAGGGAGGCCATGAAACGAAAGGGAACAGGGAACAGGAGATCAGCAGCATTTCGAGAGGGCTTAAGAGCCTTGCCAAGGAACTCGACATCCCGGTGATTGCCCTTTCGCAGCTGAGCCGCGCACCCGAAAAACGTTCAGCAGCCGCCAAGCCCATACTTTCCGACCTTCGTGAGTCAGGCTCCATCGAGCAGGATGCAGATATGGTAATGTTTATCTACCGGCCCGAATATTACAAGATCGATGTTGACGAACACGGGGATTCAACATCAGGCACAGCCGAAGTAAGTATTGCAAAGAACCGTAACGGCCCCCTGAAAGATATTCCCCTCAAGTTCATTTCGAAATTTGCGAAGTTCACCGATACCGAGCAGGAGTACACCCCGGCGAATACTATTTCGGCCAATACATCGTTTGATGGTTCGGTGCGCACCCGCACCATCATGTCGAAAATGGATGACCATGACCAGCCGGATATGCCGTTTTAGAAACAGGCTGATAATTATCGTTTTACTTTTGATTTTATGCGCCTCTTCAAAGGCGGCTTACCTGCTTTTACCCATGGACGAGGCCCAGAAGAACCACCTTAAAGCATACGGCATTTCATACTGGGTGTTGCAGAAGGATATGGAAGTTGACTGGCTTCTTAATTACAGGGGAGGCAGTTTCCTTATACAGTACAATAAGCAGGTTGAGAATGAGTGCAATATCAGGGGTGTGACTTTCCAGGCCCTTGCCGATGCCCAGGTGGATGCAATTTTACAGGAGATTGCCGATCCGCAGGTAAATATGGAAAGGATAAAACTTCACAAGGCTCCGAAGATTGCAGTTTATTCACCCAAGAATAAAAGGCCCTGGGACGATGCTGTAACCCTGGTTCTCACGTATGCCGAGATTCCGTATACCATATTATATGACGAGGAAGTCCTCACGGGACTGCTTCCCCTTTACGACTGGCTGCATATGCACCACGAGGACTTTACGGGACAGTATGGAAAGTTCTGGGCGGCCTATAAAAATTTCCCCTGGTACGAGGAAGACGTTCAGCTGCAGGAGGAATCGGCCCATAAGCTGGGTTATGCCAAAGTTTCACAGATGAAACTCTCCGTGGCTCAGAAGATAAGGGACTTTGTTGCCGGGGGAGGGTATCTTTTTTCGATGTGTTCCGCCCCCGACAGCTATGATGTTGCCCTTGCAGCCGAAGGGATAGACATCTGCGACGTCATGTTTGACGGAGACCCCATGGACCAGCAGGCCGACTCTAAACTGGATTATTCGAAATGCTTCGCTTTCCAGAATTTCAGCCTGGTCCATAATCCGTACCAATACGAGATATCCTCCATAGATGTCACCGAAACCAGGCCCAAGAACCTGACCTGGAACAATGATTTTTTCTCTCTTTTCGAATTCTCTGCAAAATGGGATCCCGTGCCAACCATGCTTTGCCAGGATCACGAATCCCTGATCCACGGGTTTATGGGCCAGACCACGGCTTTCAATGAAAAATACATTAAACCAAGCGTCCTGGTCCTGGGCGAGAACAAATCCCTTGGTGAGGCCAGGTATATTCACGGGGATTTTGGAAACGGCACATGGACTTTTTTAGGGGGCCATGACCCTGAAGATTACCAGCACCTCGTTGGCGACCCTCCCACCGACCTTAACCTCCACCCCAATTCGCCGGGCTACAGGCTGATATTAAACAATGTGCTGTTCCCTGCTGCCAAAAAAGAAAAGCGAAAGACCTGAGTCAGGAGAGATCAGTAATTCAGTTTCCTTTTGTTTATCCACCATTCAAATACAGTCCCTTCAAAATTATAAGTGACCCTGTCGTTGCATTTGCCGCTGTTCACGTATTCAATGGTCCCATCTGCCACATCTGCCGACGGCACTGATATCTGCATGACGCCCTGCCTGATCCACCGGCAGTAAGTATCGTTCACAAGGGCGGTGCTGATCTGAAATGAAAAGGCATAGGTAGCCGAGGATACACCGTTTGCAGTTCCGGTTATGGAAATGGGTGAAAGGCTGTCGGGATTCATTTTAAGAACAGCGGGAATATGATAATCCAGCAGTGAATTCCATACTGTTGAATGGAGAGAGTCTTTCACGATTGAGAGGCCGACAATGGTTGAGTTATAGCCACTGTGCCCGCCCAGGATATATCCATAGTTGATAAGGTTGTCCCTGCCGATAAATTTGCGCAAATCTTCCGAATAATCCTGGAATACCACGGTGGCCTGGGTCCCTGTTGTGAAAAAATCCCCCGTAAGGGTGATCACGATATTTCCGTTCCTGGTCACGCAGTCGGCACAGTATTTATTCTGGTAATAAACAGAAAACCGCCTGATGGTGCTGTTATATGTAATGATGGCTTTGTCGATGGTTCCGGCTCCGTTCACCATGATATTTGAATCGAGATTGGCTTTAAAAAGGAGGTCGAAGGTATGAAAGAGCCCCCGTTCAGTAAACACAATGTCATCGGCAACATTCACGTTAGGGCCCAGGTCCGAGGCAGTGCTTTTCTTTTTACAGCCTGCCGTGGCCAAAATCAGGATTACTGCAGTTAGCAGGAATATCCCGATACCCGAACCCCTGGATGAAGGCTTGGGCCCCCGGGCTGAATTCCCATCAGCTGCCTTGGATAAGCCGGTTGAGGGGCCCTGATTTGAAGTAAATACATCCGTGATCATCTGATCCTGTCATAGGTCTCGTAGCTGTATGCGAAACCAAGCTTTTCATCAAAAGGGAAATCTTCTTTATGGATACGCTTCCATTCAGTATAATTTATTTCAGGAAAAAAAACGTCAGCCTCGAAGGGTTTATGCACCCGGGTAAGATAGAGACGATAGGCCAGGGGCAGGAACTGCCCGTAAACCGAGGCCCCCCCTATCACAAAATTTTCTTCTGACGGCCTGCACTTTGAAATGGCATCGGCAATGGAATACGCCATGATGCAGCCTTCGATGACCTCAGCGGGGATATCTGTAATTACAAGGCTTACACGGTTTGGCAGGGGGCGTTTCGGGAGTGAATACCAGGTTCGTTTTCCCATGATAATAGTATGCCCCAGGGTGATCTGTTTGAAACGTTTCAGGTCCTCGGGAATATGCCACAGAAGGTCATTATCCTTTCCTATCGCCAGGTTTTCGGCTATTGCAACAATGATTGAAAGCATAGTACAAATTTAAACAGAAATTTCACCCTTGATATGCGGGTGCGACTGATAATCACTCAGGGTAAAATCCTCAAACCTGAATTTAAAGATGTCGTTAACCCCGGGATTGAGGGTCATTTTCGGCAAGGGAAAAGGGGTTCTTGTAAGCTGAAGTTTCACCTGTTCAATATGGTTGAGGTAGATATGGGCATCGCCCAGGGTATGAACAAATTCACCGGGCTCTAGCCCCGTCACCTGGGCCATCATCATCAGCAGAAGCGCATAGGATGCAATATTAAACGGGACCCCGAGAAAGATATCACAGGACCTCTGGTACATCTGGCAGGAAAGCTTTCCGTTGGCGACATAGAACTGGAACATAAGGTGGCAGGGCGGCAGGGCCATAAGGTCAAGTTCCCCTACGTTCCATGCGCTTACGATATGCCTTCGTGAATCGGGATTCTTTTGGATGGATTCCACCACCTGTTTGATCTGATCGATATGCCCGCCTTTGTGATCGGGCCAGAAACGCCACTGGTAGCCGTAGATATGGCCCAGCTCACCATTGTGCTTTGCCCATTCGTCCCAGATCGTAACCTTATTCTCGTGAAGGTATTTAAGGTTCGTTGCGCCCTGGAGGAACCATAAAAGTTCATGGATGATCGAACGGAGGTGGAGTTTTTTGGTAGTCATCGCCGGGAAGCCGTTTGCCAGGTTGAACCTCATCTGGTAGCCGAAAACGCTCAGGGTCCCGGTTCCTGTGCGGTCTTCCTTTTTAACTCCTGTATTTAATACAAAATCAAGAAGGTCAAGATATTGTTTCATGGATTACTTTCTGCTGCGGTTACGGCGGTTCAACTCATCCCTTATACGGGAAGCTTTTTCATATTCCTCATTTTCGATGGCAGCCTGCAGGGTTTCATTAAGTTCGGCAACAGACAAGCCTGTAAACTCCTGCCTGGTTGATATTTTTGGCTGTGTTTCGGGCTTGACTTCAGCCGGAGCATCCGCATCCTCTTCGACCATGATGGAAGCCGATTTCATGATTTCCTCATACGTATAAATAGGACAACTGAACCTGAGGGCAAGGGCAATGGCATCGGAAGTACGGGAATCCACTTCTTCAACCTTGCCGCCGTCGCTGCATACAAGCTGGGCATAAAAAACACCTTCATGAAATTTATTGATCACGATCTCACGTACCTCTATTCCGAAAGCATCGGCAAAGGATTTAAAAAGGTCGTGGGTAAGCGGTCTCGGAGTTTTGATCTTTTCCAGTTCGATGGCAATTGCCTGGGCTTCAAACCCTCCAATAATAATAGGAAGCCTCCGCTTTCCGTTCTTCTCTCCCAGGATCAGGGCGTAAGCCCCGGTCTGGGACTGGCTGTATGACATTCCGATGATTTCTAGCCGGATCTTCTCCATCAGGCAGGTTATGATTCCAAATACAAACTTACGCCTAATCTTCGGGATTTTAACTACCTTCTTACTGAAAAAAAAATAGTTTTAATGGGATTGTTTCGAAAAACCTTCATAAATTTGAGGTCTCAACATGTAACTATTTTCATATGAAAAGATTGGCTATACTTTTTGCGGCCTTGGTGCTGCCATTATCGATGTTTGCCTCAGAGGCAGACCTTAAAATCCCTGCCCTGACTTCCTCGCAGAACAACCTGTTGATGTTCGGGTTCCTGATCTGCCTGCTGGGAATGCTGTTCGGCTACTACCAGTTCCAGAAGGTCAGGAAATTAGGTGCACACCAGTCGATGCTGGATGTCGCCAAGATCATTTTTGAAACCTGCAAGACCTACCTGATCCAGCAGGGTAAATTCCTGGTGATGCTGTTCATCATCATCGGGCTTTGTATTGCGTTTTATTTTGGTTTCCTTCAGGCCATGCCGTTTGGCGGAGTTCTTCTGATCCTCTCATGGACTATCATCGGTATCCTCGGATCCTATGGTGTTGCATGGTTTGGAATCAGGATGAACACCCTTGCCAACAGCAGGATGGCTTTTGCCTCCCTGGAGCGCAAGCCAATAAAATTATTGAACATCCCCCTTGATTCAGGGATGAGTATAGGGGTCATGCTCATCTGTGTTGAGCTAATCATGATGCTTATCATCTTATTATTTGTTCCCAGGGAATTTGCAGGAGCAAGTTTCATAGGTTTTGCAATCGGTGAATCCCTTGGCGCATCCGCCCTGCGTATCGCAGGCGGCATCTTCACCAAGATCGCCGATATCGGTTCGGATCTCATGAAGGTCGTTTTCAAAATCAAGGAAGATGATCCCAGGAATCCCGGTGTTATCGCAGATTGCACAGGCGACAATGCAGGCGACAGCGTAGGCCCCACAGCCGACGGTTTTGAAACTTACGGTGTAACGGGAGTTGCCCTTATCAGTTTCATCGTACTCGCCGTTGTTAAAGGGAGCGATTTCCTCGATCACCAGAGGGAACTTTTAACCTGGATCTTTGTCATGCGCGTACTGATGGTCATCACTTCAATCACCGCATTTTACATCAATAAAGCCCTCAGCCAGGCTCTTTACAGTAAACAGGATGACATCGATTTTGAGCGCCCCCTGACCAACCTGGTCTGGATCACCTCCATTTTGTCGATCATCGTCACTTTCATCGCCAGCAAGGTGATGATAGGCGACCTGGCAAACAACCTCTGGCTCACCCTTTCGATCATCATCAGCTGCGGAACTCTCGGAGCTGCCCTTATACCCGAATTCACCAAGATCTTCACCAGCCCCAAATCAAGGCACGTCAATGAAGTCGTTACTGCCTCACGCGAAGGCGGCGCTTCCCTTAACATCCTTTCGGGCCTCGTTGCAGGTAACTTCAGCGCATTCTGGCAGGGAATGGTATTCCTGGTGCTTATGTTTGTTGCTTACCTCGCAAGCAAGCACGGCCTGGATGCATACATGACCTATCCTTCAATTTTTGCTTTCGGCCTTGTGGCATTCGGGTTCCTCGGTATGGGACCTGTTACCATCGCGGTCGACAGTTACGGCCCGGTTACCGACAATGCACAGTCAGTGTATGAACTTTCGCTGATCGAGGAAGATAAGGAAAAGGCATCAAGGGAAATTGAAAAAGAATTCGGTTTCAAACCTGATTTCGAAAAAGCCAAACATTACCTCGAAGCCAACGACGGGGCAGGGAACACCTTCAAAGCCACGGCCAAACCGGTGCTCATCGGCACCGCAGTCGTAGGCGCCACCACCATGATCTTCTCACTGATCCTTGTGATACAGAACAAGTTCGGCATCAGCCCCGAGCAGATCCTCAACATTCTGAACCCATACAGCATCCTTGGATTCCTCATGGGCGGAGCAGTGATTTACTGGTTTACCGGGGCTTCCATCCAGGCTGTTACCACAGGCGCTTACAGGGCTGTTGAATACATTAAAAAGAACATCCGCCTCGATGAGCATGCCGACAAAAAAGCATCCGTTGAAACATCCAAAGAAGTTGTCAAGATCTGCACACAATACGCACAAACCGGGATGTTCAACATCTTCGTCGCAATTTTCTCTTTCGCTCTTGCCATAGCATTCCTCTCGGGTTACCAGGATGAGTTGCTTGCCAAAACCGATCCGCTCAGGTATGCGGCAGCTTCCTTCTTTGTAAGCTACCTTATCTCCATTGCTTTCTTCGGCCTTTTCCAGGCTATCTTCATGGCTAATGCCGGTGGTGCCTGGGACAATGCCAAGAAAGTTGTTGAAGTGGACCTCAAGGAAAAAGGCACTGCCCTGCATGATGCTGCCGTTGTTGGCGATACCGTAGGCGATCCTTTCAAGGACACCTCTTCGGTTGCTCTGAACCCCATCATCAAGTTCACCACACTGTTCGGTCTTCTTGCAATGGAAATAGCGATTTCGGAACATTTTTATAGCATAGCTCCTTATATCGGCGTTGGTTTCTTCGCTGTTGCCTTATACTTTGTATACCGTTCCTTCTATAACATGAGGATCAGGAAAAGCTAGCCCGGGATAATCCTGCTGCTGAAGAAACCCCCGGTCTGTTCCAGGGGTTTCTTTTTTTATGCATGCTGATTTCATTTTACTTTGTAAACGATTCTTGGTATTTTTGCGAATCTCAATCTGCCATCAAAAACTTAAAATATGATCACTGATAATTTTGCAAGAAGACACAACGGCCCGTTCGGCGCCGAAATTGACATCATGCTTGAAAAAACAGGCGTTAAAACACTCGAACAGTTAATCGAAGAAACTGTGCCTGCAGCCATCCGCCTTAAATCAAAACTGAACCTTCCCCAAGGGATGAATGAATACCAGTACCTGAATCACATCAAGGGTATTGCAGCTAAAAACAAGCTTTTCAAAACATACATCGGCCAGGGATATTACAATACGATCACCCCTGCCGTCATCCTAAGAAACATACTGGAGAACCCGGGCTGGTACACGGCCTATACACCTTACCAGGCCGAGATCTCCCAGGGCCGGCTCGAAGCCCTGCTCGATTTCCAGACCATGATCAGTGATCTTACAGGCATGCCTATTGCCAATGCCTCCCTTCTTGACGAAGGCACGGCCGCATCGGAAGCCATGATCATGCTCTTCAATTCACGCGACAGGGAGACTGCTAAACGGGGAGCAAATAAATTTTTCGTGGCGGATGACATCTTCCCTCAAACCGCCGATGTGATCCGCACAAGGGCAGTTCCACTCGGGATAGAACTTGTTTATGGGAAACCTTCGGAGTTTGCTCCCGATAATACGTACTTCGGATCCGTTGTGCAGTATCCCGACCAGCAGGGCGAAATTATTGATTACCGTCCGTTTATTGCCAAAGCCCATGCGCTTAAGATAGGCGTTGCTGTTGCAAGCGACCTTCTGAGCCTGGCCTTGCTCACCCCCCCGGGCGAATGGGGAGCCGACGTAGTATTCGGTTCATCCCAGAGGTTCGGTATCCCGATGGGATACGGAGGACCCCATGCAGCTTTCTTTGCCACCAGGGAGGAATTCAAGAGGCAGATGCCCGGGCGTATCATCGGAATCTCGGTGGATGCCAACGGCAACAGGGCATTGAGAATGGCCTTGCAGACCCGCGAACAGCACATAAAACGCGAACGCGCTACCTCCAACATCTGTACTTCCCAGGTTCTGCTGGCCGTTATGGCAGGAATGTACGGTGTATACCATGGCCCGAAAGGAATAAAACAGATTGCCCGACACATCAACATACTCACGGGAGTACTTTCACAGGAAATCGTGAAATACGGGTACATTCAGCTAAACAGGCATTTCTTCGACACATTATGCATTGAACTGCCCGAAGGAGTGACCGTCGAAAAAGTAAGGAGCAAGGCTATCGGGCTGGGCATGAATTTCAGGTATATGGGCCAAAAACATGTCGGCATCAGCGTGGACGAGACCACCGGGCTCTCCGACATCAACATCATCCTTAAACTCTTTGCCGAAGTCAACGGGAAAGGGTTTACAGAGTTCGTTTGCAACCCGAAGGAATGTGAGATGATCACCACTGTGCCGGCTGAACTTACGAGGACATCCGCATTCATGACAGAAAAGGTATTTAATTCCTATCATTCCGAGACCGAAATGATGCGTTACCTTAAGAAACTTGAGATCAAGGACCTTTCGCTGAACCGTTCGATGATCCCCCTGGGTTCCTGCACCATGAAGCTGAATGCCGCATCGGAGCTGTTTGCCCTGAGTTATCCCGAATTCGGAGGGGTACATCCATTCGTGCCCGGCGACCAGGCCGAAGGGTACAAGTACCTGATCAAAGAGCTTGAAAAAGACCTTTGCGAGATCACAGGCTTTGATTCTGTTTCATTCATGCCCAATTCGGGTGCGGCAGGTGAATATGCCGGGCTGATGGTGATAAGGCAGTATCATATAAGCCGGGGCGACGGGCACAGGAACGTTTGCCTTATCCCGTCTTCGGCCCACGGTACGAATCCTGCAAGCGCCGCCATGGCCGGGATGCAGGTGGTTGTGGTAAAATGCGACGATCACGGTAACATCGAAACTGCCGACCTTCGCGAAAAGGCAGTTCAGTATAAGGACAAGCTTTCGGCCCTGATGGTGACTTATCCCTCGACTCACGGTGTGTTTGAAGAAAACATACTTGAGATCGTGAAGATCGTTCATGAGAACGGGGGCCAGGTGTATATGGACGGGGCCAATATGAATGCCCAGGTCGGGCTCACGAACCCGGGAATGATAGGGGCCGATATATGCCACCTTAACCTTCATAAGACCTTCGCCATTCCTCACGGGGGAGGCGGACCGGGAGAAGGCCCGATTGCAGCTGCAAAGCACCTCTCGCCTTTCCTGCCGCGCCATACCCAGGTTGAGACCGGTGGAAAAACAGGTACCACAGCCGTTGCATCAGGCCCTTACGGAAGCGCATTGATCCTCACCATATCTTATGCTTATATCAAGCTGATGGGAGGAGAAGGCTTGACTGAAGCCACGAAGATGGCTATTTTGAATGCCAATTATATCAAATCATGCCTGGAGCCCTATTACCCGATTTTATATTCGGGGAAGAACGGCCGCTGTGCGCATGAAATGATTGTTGACTGCAACGGTATTACCCGCCAGACCAATATCGGGGCTATTGATATTGCAAAAAGGCTGATGGATTACGGTTTCCATGCGCCAACGGTTGCATTCCCCGTGCACGGCACATTGATGGTAGAGCCTACCGAGAGTGAGCCTTATTATGAACTGAACCGTTTTATCGAGGCCATGATCTCCATCAAAGGCGAGATTGATGAGATTGCATCGGGCAAGGCCGACAGGATTGTGAATGTGATCATGAAAGCGCCCCATACTGCGGCTATGGTTACGGCCGATGAGTGGACCCTGCCCTATTCAAGGCAAAAAGCGGCTTATCCCATGCCCTGGTCGGCCGACGACAAATACTGGCCAACAGTTACACGTATTGATGACGCTTACGGCGACAGGAACCTGGTAAGCACCTGCAGCCAGGTTTAGCTCCTTTGAGTTCTCGTTCTCAGCCATCCGCAGATACCGGTAATGGCAGTTTCGGCCTGTTCGAGTATGCCCAGGTAGGATAAAAATCCGTGGATCATGCTGTCGTACCTGACTAAGGTGACGGCAGTGCCTTCTTTTTCAAGCCTTAGTGCATAATCAACGCCTTCATCCCGCAATGGATCATAGCCTGCAACAATGAGCAGGGTTTCGGGGAGATTGGCCAGGGAAGCGGCTTTCATAGGCACTGCATAGGGTTCAGAAGATTGAGCGGGACTGGCAAGATATTGCTTCCAAAACCATTCCATTGCAACAAGTGTGAGGGAATACCCGCCGGCAAATTCAGATAATGAAGGTGTGGGAGGATCATACCAGGCCAGGGCCGGGTAGATGAGCAGTTGTCCCTGCAAATTCACGGCATCTTCATCCCTGTTTTTCAGGGCCAGGGCAGCTGCAAGGTTCCCCCCTCCACTGTCGCCCGAAATAATGATACGGGAAGCATCGGCATCAATCTCGGTTGCATGGGCCGAAACCCATTTAAGTGCTGCGTGGCAATCGTTAAGGGCGCCGGGGTATTTGGTTTCAGGGCTCAGGCGGTAGTCGACCGAAACCACGATGAAACCTGAACCTTCGCACAGGTAGGTGCAAACTGAATCATAATGTACAGGGCGGAACAGGACCCAGCCTCCTCCGTGAATGAACAGAAGCAACGGGAACGGGCCCCGGCCAAAAGGAGTATAGATTCTAAGCGTAAGATCGCCTCCAGGTCCCGGGATTTTGCGTTCTTCTAAAGATTTTATTTGCTTCAGAGGGAAACTGATCTGCTCATACCTGCTTTCGAAGAAAACCCTGGCCTGGGCAGCAGGCATGGTGTGCACCGAAACAGAACCGGCTGCGGCTTCTGCAGTGAGGATAGCTTTGGCTTTCGGGTCGAGTGACATCATGGGAAACTAATTTTCCATGGTATCCAGGCAATGCTTGATCTTTTCCCAGCTGCGGTCGATGTCATTATCGAGGCCCACCGAAAAACGGATCAGTCCTTCTGATAATCCCATCTCCCTTTGTATTTCTTCGGGGACTTCCGAAGAAGTGCTCTTGCCCGAATTGCTGAACAGGGTTTTAAAGTACCCGAGGCTTACAGCCAGGTAGCCCACACCTTCAAGTTCCATGGCTTCCATCAGTCTGGAGGCACGAGCTGCAGTCCCCATATCGATCGCGATCATGGCGCCGAAACCGAACTCAGGATTCATGATCTTTTTCATGACTTCGTGACCCTTATGTTCGGGGAGGCCGGGATAAATGATCTTTGCCCCATATTCTTTGAACTTTCCGGCCAGGTACATTGCATTCTTGCTGTGCTGCTTCATGCGGATGTGAAGGGTATGCAGGTTTTTCAGAATACTGGATGAACGCAAAGGTTCGAGCGAAGGGCCAAGCAGCATGGCCGTGCCGTTATTGACGTCGCAAAGTGCATCGATAAATTCCTTGTCGCCACAGATTGCCCCTGCAACGCAGTCATTCTTGCCGTTGATGAACTTGGTCATGCTGTGCACCACGATATGGGCTCCATGCCGGGCCGGGGAGATCATCATGGGTGTGAACGTATTGTCGACCATTAGCTTAATCCCATGTTCGTTGGCAATTTTTGCCAATTCAGGAATGTCGCTGATCTGGAGAAGGGGGTTCGTCATTGATTCGGTGTAGATGATCTTCGTGTTCGGCCTGATCGCTTTACTCACATCATCCAGCTTGCGGATATCGACAAAAGTGACATCGATATTGAACTTTTTAATGTAGTTGTAAAGAAAAGCGAAGGTTCCTCCGTAGATCGTCATGGCACAAACGATATGGTCCCCGCTCTTTACAAGCTGGAGAATTGCACAAGTGATTGCCGCCATTCCGGATGCGGTGACCCAGGCAGATTCTGTACCTTCAAGCGCTGCAAGCGCATCGGCAAGGTACTTGTTCGTAGGGTTCCAGTGGCGTGAGTAGAGGTAGCAACCTTCCTGCTGGCCTGCGAATGTTTCGCTCATGGTGATGGCCTGCATGAAAGTGTAGGTGGCTGAATCCGTAATCGATGGATTCACATCTCCGTATTCGCCAAATTGCAAGAGGTCGAATATACGGGTTGATGGATCGTTCGTCTTTTTCATAATTCCGGGATATTTCAGCAAAGTTACAAAGGTCCCGGAATTGGGGCTTAAGAAAAATCCCGAATTCAGCGAAAAAAAGAAAACGATGTTAGTCCTTCACCATAACAAGCTTTTTCAGGAGCTGTATTGAAACCGGCAAGGCAGAGCTTGAAATTCCCGTCCCTTTTAAGCCTGGAAACCAGTTATTAAGGCTGAAGACTTAACCGATAAATTTCCCCAGTATTTTCTTTATCTCGTCGTATTCCCAGGTTACCGGGAACTGCGGATGGTCATTGATCACATTCCGGGGAGGACGGAAAAGAATGCCTTCTTCGGCCTGTCGCAACATGGAGATATCGTTATAGGAATCTCCCATGGCTACAACCTGGTACTTTAATCCCTGCAGGGCCTCAACGGTCCTGCGTTTCGGGTCGGGCTGCCTCATTTTAAAGTCGACGATGCGGTTGGTCTCGTCCATGACCAGCGTATGGCAGAACAGGGTCGGGCGCCCCAGTTTTTTCATCAGGGGTTCGGCAAACTGTATGAAAGTGTCGGAAACCACGATCAGTTGTGTTCTTTCCTTCACCCATTGAATGAATTCAATCGCTCCGTCAAGAGGTTCGATCTGCGCAATCACATTCTGAATATCATGAAGCTTGAGATCATGCTCATCCAGTATCCTCAGCCTCCACCTCATCAGTTTATGATAGTCGGGTTCATCACGGGTTGTCCGGCGGAGTTCGGGGATACCGGTTTTTTCGGCAACATTGATCCATACTTCAGGTGTGAAAACACCTTCGAGGTCGGAGCAGACGATATACATGTTCTTACAGTTAGCGGTTTATAAAACTAGGTACTATGTACTAAGTACAATGTACAAATATCGTTTTAATTATCATTTATAGTTTTCAAGAAGCCAGGTTTTGAAATCCGGGTAATGGTTTGGGAACTGTTCGAAAAATTCGGGTTTATGGTCTATCCCCTGCAAGCTTGGCGGAAGGGGAGGCACTATGCCTGTCATCTTCTGTATTTCAACCGGGAATTTCGCCGGATGTGCAGTCTCCAGTGAAACACAAAGCCTGCCCTCACCAGGCAGTGTTTCATCCTCACCGATATATTTCATTAGGCCTGTAAAGCCGACCGAACCGTGAGGCTCGAGAAGAAGTTTCCACTCCTTCCAGGCATGGCCTATGGTATTTCGCGTTTCCTCATCCGTTACCCTGGTGCTCCAGATTTCTTTTCTCATCAGGTCCATATCCGCTGCGCGAAGGATATTGCCCTTTTCATCCATCATGCCCCCGTACAGGGATAACAGTCGGGCCAGGTTGCTGGGATGCCCCACATTCATGGCGCTGGATATGCAATTACGTGAAGGCTCAATTTTATTATACTTCCCGCTTAGAAGGTAATTCGGGAACTCATCGTTTTCGTTCGTGGCAATGATGAACCGGCTTACAGGGAGGCCCATCTTCATAGCCATAACCCCTCCCATCATATCGCCGAAATTGCCCGAGGGAACCGAGAAGATGATCTGTTCCCCCGGCAAAGCCAGTTTAGCGTAGGCATAGAAATAATAAACGGTCTGGGGGATCAGCCTTCCTATATTTATTGAGTTTGCGGATGACAATTGTAAATAGTCCAGCGAGGGATCGGCAAAAGCCTGTTTCACCAAGGCCTGGCAGTCGTCAAATTTCGCATCCAGTGCAAGAACTTTAACATTCTTACCCAGGGTGGTCATTTGTTTTCTCTGCCTGTCGGTAACTTCGGCTTTAGGGAACAGTACCACGATATCGATGGTTTCAAGCCCGTAAAAGGCATTCGCCACGGCACTGCCGGTATCCCCTGAAGTTGCCGTGAGTATGAGCAGCCGCCGGTTCCCGGCCCTGAGATAATATTGCATAAGCCGGCCCATCATCCGGGCGGCAAAATCCTTGAAAGAGGCCGTTGGCCCATGGTCGAGGCGCATAATGTAATTCCGGCCGAAGACCTTTTCAAGAGGCACATCAAAATCATACGAATCCCTGGCTATTTCCTTAAGTTCGGTATCGGGAATCTCTCCGGCGAGAAAACGCTTTGTCACATGAAAGGCGATCTCCCGGTACTCCATCGTCCTGAAACTCTCAATCTCTTCAATGGGGATAAAAGGAATAACAAGCGGCATGTAAAGGCCTTTATCAGGGGCCTGTCCTTTCAGCAGAGCCTCATGAAAACTGAGATTATCAGACTTCAGGTTGGTTGAATAGAATTGAAGCGGTTTGTCCATTAAAATCCCGGGATTAGGCCCTCCATTTGGCTGCGCCAAATGGAGGGCCTTTCAGAAATTATTTTTTGCGTTTCCCCTGTTTTCCAGCGATGTTGAAAGCCTGTGCAAGATCGTCAAGAATATCCTTCTCGTCCTCGATGCCGATTGAGAACCTGATCATCGACGGGGATATCCCGGCTTTCTTCATCTCCTTTTCACCCATAGCCGAATGCGTGGTCGATGCAGGATGGGTTACAATGGAACGGCATGTCCCGAGATGCGTCGCATGAGTTATGATCTTCAGCGAATCGATGAACTTCGTGGCGTCTTTGTAATTCCCGTCAATTTCGAACGAAAGCAGTGAACTGCAGCCTTTCATCTGAGGCTTGATCATCTTATGGTAAGGATTGGATTTCAGACCGGGATAATTTACATGTTTCACCCTTGGATGTTTCTCCAGGAATTCAGCTACCGCCATGGCATTCGAACAATGCTTCTCCATTCTCAGCGAAAGAGTTTCCAGCCCCAGGAGGTTAAGCCAGGCATTGAAAGGGGCCATGGACGGGCCCAGGTACCGGATTGAACTCTGGCGGATTCCATCGATCAGGCTCTTTGAACCGCAAATAATCCCGCCCAGACTGCTGCCGTTACCGCAAACATATTTCGTGGTGGAATGAACGATCACATCCGCTCCCAGTGATATGGGCAGCTGAAGTGCAGGCGTGGCAATGGTGTTGTCGACCATCAGCGGGAGCTTCTTCGATTTGGCAAGCTTGGCAAGGGCCGGTATATCGGCAATAAAAAGCGCAGGATTGCTTGGGGATTCAACAAATAAAAATTTTGTTTTCGGGCTGATGGCATCCCTCCAGGCATTCAGGTCCTCAGGCTTTGTGACCCAGTTCACTTTCGATCCCATCTTTTTCAGGCCTGTCTCGAAAAGCCCGAAAGTGCCTCCGTACACCCGGTTCGAAGAAACCACCTCATCGCCAGGCGAAAGCAGGTGATGGCATAAGAGGAAGATAGCCGCCATACCCGAAGCTGTCGCAATTGCACCATCCGTACCTTCCAGCGCCGCCATCCTGCGCTCAAAAAGGTCGACTGTCGGGTTGTCCCAGCGACCGTATGTATATCCCGGCTTTTCACCGGTGAAAATGGCTGCCGCCTCCTTTGCATCAGCATAGGGGTATGCAACAGACTGGTACAGAGGGGTGATCATAGAACCGGGGCTGAACTCAACATTACCGGCATGAATAGCTTTGGTACTGAATCCTTGTTTTGACATATTTCCTCAGGTTTTTGTAAGAGATAAAAGTAATAATTCCCGGGCAAAATACAAAAAAAATATGCCCGAAATATGCAAGCACTTCACCTTCGGTTGGATGATCAAGGGTAGCATTGACAAGGAAAGTGATCACATTGCATGGCAATGCAGGCATTAACTTCGGAAGATCCCCTCAAACTTCATTGTAAATCAAATAATCGATCATATTCTTCGGGGCAGTTAATATTGATGAGCACCTTGCTGTTCGGCATCTCAACTTTTTTGCAATCCATCGAGCTCATGACAAATTTCAAATTTGCATCATTTGCCTGGAAATTAAGTATAAAATCCATATTTTCCCGGTTCAGCAGTATGGGATGGCCTCCTTTTTCCTCAAAAACCGGCGAAACATAAGTATCGGGGCTGCGGCTTGCATACAGTAAATCCAGGATTGTATCATCAATAAACGGGTTATCCACGTTCTGAAAAAAGCAGTATTCCGATCTCTTAACCGCCGACAGGCCCAGTTTCAGGGAATAAAACCGTTCGAATTCAGGATGCTCATTGATGATCAGCGTAACCAACGCGGGCATTGATTCAAGCTGCCTGACCAGCGAGGCAGTCTTAATATTAACGATCACGATTATTTCGGAACATCCCCAATCAAAGTAGGAACTGCTGATTTTTTCGATAAACGTATGACGGGCATCGAAAGGCAGGAGGGCTTTGGGAGAATTCATCCGTTTCGACATTCCTGCCGCCAGTATGATCGCTGCCGTATCCTTAATCTTCATCTGTATTGACCTACAGGAACCTTTGATGATATGCTTTTGCCCGGTTCACCCATTCCCTGGCTGCGCTGCGCAACAGTTTATGTTCATCGGTAAAAAGCTCATCCACCCAATAATAATCAGTTGGCTGATATCTGATTGTCGGCATTCCTGGCTATATAAAAATTGTTTTTAACATAAAGATTTTCCTGCTTTCAACCTACTCAAAGGAAACGCCAGCCCGGCAATGACCAAAGCCGATGGTTTTGGCAGCACAGTATTTGCCTGATTTCCTGGTAATGATTTGAACCGGGATACTGCCTGATCTGTTCCTGAGTTTGAAGAAAATGTTGTCCAGGGTGCTCCGTTGCAAATGCCTTGTTTATGAAATTATATGTTGAAAATTGCTTCTCAAAAATAAATAATATTTTTAAACAATTCACATACTTAAATTTACAATTCCTTTATAGCAGGCTGTATTACAATTAAATTTGAGAGATAGTGAAAGATAATAAAAACTTTAATCGCCCGGGTAAACATTTGGGTTACTGACTTCAGTTTTGCTGATAATTTGGGTCAGGATTACTTGCCTTACTCCCTTATTTTTCATACTTTCGCGGATTGTAAAAATCAGGAGTATGAAGTTTGATATCATTGTCATAGGCAGCGGCCCGGGAGGTTACGTTGCCGCCATACGTGCAGCCCAGCTTGGGTTGAAAGTTGCTGTTGTGGAAAGAGCCGAGCTCGGCGGGATCTGCCTCAACTGGGGCTGCATCCCAACCAAGGCATTGTTAAAAAGCGCAAGTGTTTTCCAGTACCTGCAGCATGCAGCTGATTACGGCATCACGGCCCCGGAGGCAAAAGCCGATTTCCCTGCCATAATCAGGCGCAGCCGTGAGGTTGCCGATACCATGAGCAAGGGTATACAGTTCCTGCTTAAGAAAAACAAGATAGAACATCTCAGGGGGAACGGTAAGGTGAAGCCGGGAAAGATCGTCGAGGTCACCGATGAAAACGGGAAGGCCACTGAGTATGAAGCCTCACATATCATCCTAGCCACGGGCGCCCGTTCGAAAGAACTGCCCAACCTCAAACAGGATGGAAAAAAGATCATAGGCTACCGTGAAGCCATGACCCTGGCCGTTCA
Source organism: uncultured Bacteroidales bacterium (assembly GCA_903877385.1). Taxonomy (GTDB): domain Bacteria; phylum Bacteroidota; class Bacteroidia; order Bacteroidales; family FEN-979; genus CAIRDP01. The sequence continues at coordinate 44,861 of CAIRDP010000062.1, read as the reverse complement.
ACCGGGCAGTATGGTTGTTGTTGGTTCGGGAGCCATAGGCTCGGAATTTGCATATTTCTACCATTCGCTCGGCACCAAAGTGACCCTTATCGAAGTTCTTCCCAATATAGTTCCTGTTGAGGACGAGGAAGTATCAAAAACCCTGGAGCGTTCCTTCAAAAAAGCAGGGATGAAAGTGCTTACAGGTGTTTCCGTTGAATCGGTCGACACCAGTGGCGAAGGTTGCAAGGTTACCGTAAAGACAAAGAAAGGCGAGGAAGTCATTGAAGCCGATATAGTGCTATCCGCCGTAGGCGTTGCAACAAATATCGAAGGCATTGGCCTTGAGGCAACAGGCATTGCAGTGGAAAGAGGCAAAGTTGTTACTGATGACTTTTACCGTACGAATGTTGAAGGTTTCTATGCCATTGGCGATATCGTCAAAGGCCCGGCCCTGGCCCATGTCGCTTCCCACGAAGGCATCATCTGCGTCGAAAAGATCGCAGGCAAGCATGTTGAGCCCCTTGATTACAGTAACATTCCAGGGTGTACATACACCCACCCGGAGATCGCTTCGGTTGGCATGAGCGAAAAGGCCGCAAAAGATGCAGGATACGAGATACTGGTAGGGAAATTCCCTTTTACAGCTTCGGGAAAAGCTACGGCTTCAGGGGCGAGGGAAGGCTTTATCAAGGTGATCTTCGACGTAAAGTACGGTGAATGGCTGGGCGCCCACATGATTGGTGAAAATGTAACGGAGCTGATAGCGGGGGTTGTAACCGCCCGCAAGCTGGAAACTACGGGAAGGGAGATCATTGATGCAGTTCACCCCCACCCGACCATGAGCGAAGCGGTCATGGAGGCTGTGGCCCAGGCATACGGGGAATGCATTCATTTATAAACAGCGAAATTAATCAATCAATCAATCAGTCAATCCGTCAATCAGCCAATATGGAAATCATCAAGACTCCCCTCGAAGGCCTGCTGATCATCAAACCCGATGTGTTTGAAGATGAAAGGGGATATTTCTTTGAATCCTTCAACCATTTGAAATTCCTTAAACTCGGGCTGGACCTGGAGTTTCTCCAGGACAATGAATCCAAGTCAAAGAAAGGGGTGTTAAGGGGACTGCATTTCCAGGCACCCCCGTTTGCCCAGGGAAAACTGGTCAGGGTGATGCGGGGGTCGGTCCTGGACGTAGCCGTGGATATCCGTAAAGATTCCCCTACATACGGGAAATGGGAATCCATCGTACTCTCGGGCCAGAACAAATGGATGTACTGGATCCCCCAGGGATTTGCCCATGGCTTTGCCACCCTCGAAGATGACACGATCTTTTTTTATAAATGTACCAATGTTTATAACAAGGAATCCGAGGGCAGTATTCTCTGGAACGACCCGGGCCTGAATATCAACTGGGGCATCGCAGACCCTGTAGTCTCAGGCAAAGACCATATCTCACCTGATTTCAAAGAATTTACCAGCCCTTTCTGACCATGAAACCTGTCCTTAAATATTCAGTTCTCGTACTTGCAATCCTGGTGATAGCCGCTTTACTGGTGTTCGCCGTCCTCGAGCAGAAAAATCCCGCGAAAGATTACCGGGACGTAGCCCAGCGTTCCTATCGTATTTTCATCCCCGAATGCCCGGCAAAGGCTGATTTTGCAGGTGAAAAGATGCCGCTTGAACTCATCTATGTGAAAGAGAGCTTCGACAGGGAAATCATGATCAACACCTTCATGCATGCCTCCACCATACTGATGTTCAAACGGGCCAACCGCTGGTTCCCCCTCATCGAGCCCATACTTAAAAAGCACAAGGTTCCCGACGATTTCAAGTTCCTGGCCTTGGCCGAAAGCAATTTCTATAATGCGGTTTCCCCATCCAAAGCCGAAGGGTTCTGGCAGTTCCTTAAAGCCACTGCCGTCCATTATGGCCTTGAAGTGAACGATGATGTTGATGAAAGGTACAACGTGGCCAAGTCTACTGAAGCTGCATGCAAATACTTCCTTGAAGCCTACGAAAAATACGGCAACTGGACCCTGGTTGCAGCATCTTTCAACCGCGGACAGGAAGGGCTCAGCGAAGCAGTGGACAACCAGAAAGCAAAAAGTTTTTATGAACTTTACCTCAACGATGAGACTTCGAGGTACATCTACAGGATAGTCGCCCTGAAGGAGATCTATAATCGTCCCGTAAAATACGGGCTTTACCTGAGGGCCAGTGATTTTTATCCTGTAATCCCCACTTATACGATTGAAGTTGACTCACCCATCCATGACATCCCGGCTTTCGCCCTCAGGAACAAGGTAAGCTACAGGGTATTCCGCGATTTTAATCCATGGCTGAGGAAATACACTCTTCCAAACAAGCTTAAAAAGACTTACGAGATCATCCTGCCCAAAGAGGGAGCTTTGAATTCTGAATTGCTTCAGAAAAGCCTGGTTCCTTCCGAAACATACTTCCACGACACTTTGAAAATTAACGAGATCCACTAAGGCTTTTCCTCAATTTGGAAGACAAGTTAGAAATATCCGGTGCAAGGGTTCACAACCTCAGGAATATCGACCTGAGCATTCCAAGGAATAAACTAGTGGTCTTCACGGGCTTAAGCGGCAGCGGAAAATCGTCCCTGGCGTTTGATACCGTTTATGCCGAAGGCCAGAGGCGGTATATGGAAACCTTCTCGGCCTATGCAAGGCAGTTTATCGGCAGCCTCGAAAGGCCCGATGTGGACCGCATAACCGGCCTCAACCCCGTAATCTCCATCGAACAGAAGTCGGCCAGCAGGAATCCCCGCTCTACGGTGGGCACTATTACCGAGATTTATGATTTCCTGAGGCTTCTTTATGCGAGGGTTGCCGATGCATATTCTTACGCCACGGGCGAAAAGATGGTACGTTACACCGAGCAGCAGATTGTTGAACTCATCCTTTCTCAATATTCAGGCAGCAATGTTCTGGTACTCTCGCCGGTTGTCAAGGGACGAAAGGGGCATTACCGTGAACTGTTCGAGCAGATACGCAAACAGGGATTCCTCAATGTAAGGATTGACGGGGAGGTAAGGGAGATCTCCCATGGCATTCAGCTTGACCGGTATAAGATACACGACATTGAGATCGTCATCGACCAGGTCCAGGTAAACCGGGGATCAGTAAAACGGCTTGCAGGATCGGTGAACACGGCCATGAAACAGGGCAAGGATTCGCTTACCGTCCTGGATATCTCTGCGGACAAGGCCAGGCATTTCAGCCGCATGCTGATGTGCCCAACGAGCGGGATATCCTATGACGAGCCTGAACCCAATACCTTCTCGTTCAACTCCCCTTATGGCGCCTGCCCGAGGTGCAACGGCCTGGGGACCATTTCGGAGATCGATATACAGAAGATCATTCCCGACAACGGCAAAAGCATTAAAAAAGGCGGTATCGTTCCCCTAGGCGAATACAAGAATACCTGGATCTTCAAGCAGATCGAAGCCATTGGCGAAAAATACGGCTTCGACCTTAACAGCCCAATAGGGGAAATCCCCGAACAGGCCATCAACATTATACTTTACGGATCCGACGAGGTGATCAGGGTGAAGAATGATTACCTGGGGATCACATCCACCTATTCCCTGAATTTTGAAGGCATTGTAAGCTTTATCAATTCCCAGACTGCCGAAACCGCCCCTGCGGGTATTATGAAATGGGTAAGCAGTTTTATGAATAAAATGTCCTGTCCCGAATGCCAGGGCTCAAGGCTGAAGAAAGATTCGATGCAGTTCAAAATAGGCGGGAAAAACATAGCGGAACTCGCGGGGATGGATATGTTAAGCCTGGAGGACTGGATGAACCACCTCAGTGACCAGCTGGATGAGCGTAAAAAGACCATCGCGTACGAGATCGTGAGGGAGATCCTGAACCGGATCAGGTTCCTTCTGGATGTCGGGATAGGGTACCTTACACTTAACCGCCCGGCAAGGTCCCTTTCGGGAGGCGAAAGCCAGCGCATACGGCTTGCGACCCAGATAGGCTCCCAGCTTGTCGGGGTGCTGTACATCCTTGACGAACCAAGTATAGGGCTTCACCAGCACGACAACATGAAACTCATCAGGGCATTGCAGAACCTTCGTGATGCAGGCAATTCAGTGATCGTAGTGGAACACGATAAAGAAACCATCCTGGCATCGGACTATGTGATCGATATAGGGCCCGGGGCAGGGGTTCACGGCGGCCGCATCGTTGCCCAGGGCACTCCCGCTGAGATCATGAAGAACGGTCATCTAACAGGCCAATACCTGAACGGGACCAAAAAGATCAATGTACCTGACAGCCGAAGGACAGGAAACGGAAAAACCCTTTCGCTCTTTGGCGCCAGCGGGAACAACCTGAAAAAGGTCGATCTCAGCATCCCACTTGGCAAATTCATCTGTATTACAGGATTAAGCGGAAGCGGGAAATCAAGCCTGATCAATGAAACCCTGTATCCCATCCTCAGCCGCCATTTCTATAAATCCGACATGAAACCCCTGCCGTATGAGAAGATAGAAGGCATAAAAAACATTGATAAGGTGATAGAGATCGACCAGTCTCCGATCGGCCGCACACCGCGTTCCAATCCGGCAACGTACACCAAGGTCTTTGATGAAATCCGCAAACTGTACGCATCCCTGCCCGAGTCAAAGATCAGGGGTTACCAGCCGGGGAGGTTCTCATTCAATGTTAAGGGCGGAAGGTGTGAAACCTGCAAGGGCGGCGGTTTAAAGGTGATCGAAATGAATTTCCTTCCCGATGTTTATGTGCTTTGCGAGACCTGCCAGGGCCACAGGTACAACCGGGAAACCCTGGAAGTGCGTTTCAAGGGGAAGTCCATCAACGATGTGCTGAATATGACGATAGAACAGGCCGTTGAATTTTTCGAAAACATCCCGATGATCCTCAATAAGATAAACACCCTGAATGAAGTCGGCCTGGGTTACATCACCCTGGGGCAGCAATCAACCACTCTTTCGGGCGGAGAGGCCCAGAGGGTGAAACTCGCTTCGGAACTCAGCAAGACCGATACGGGGAACACCCTGTATATTCTTGACGAACCCACCACCGGCTTGCACTTTGAAGATGTGAAAGTTCTGCTCTGTGTATTGAACAAGCTGGTTGCCAAAGGCAATACGGTTCTTGTAATCGAGCATAATATGGAAGTAATAAAAGTTGCCGATTACATCATCGACCTGGGGCCCGACGGAGGTGAAAGGGGGGGGCGGATTATTTGCGAAGGAACTCCTGAAGAAGTGGCGGGGCAGGACCTGGGTTACACAGGGATGCATTTGAGGAAGGAATTAAGTAGCGAAGTAGGGAAGTAGCGAAATTTAAAATAAAAAGATCGAATATCATATTTTTTTACATATTTCTAATGTTATCTATTGAGGATCCATTGAAAACAAATATTGAAATTACGGTACAAGGAATGCGAAGAGCCTATTTCGTTACTTCGCTATTTCGCTACTTCGCTACTTAAACATTATGGAAAACAAGGACATTGAACAGTTAAAGGAATCCTTCCAGCCGAAAAGCTGGAGCGAAACGATCTCGGTCGACACCTGGGAGATATTCAAGGTGATGTCGGAGATGGTCGAAGGTTTTGACAAATTAAGCAAGATAGGGCCCTGTGTTTCTATCTTCGGTTCGGCCCGGATGAACGAAAGCAACAAGTATTACCGCCTTGCCGAGGAAGTCGCGTACCTTCTCACCAAGAACGGTTTCGGGGTAATAACCGGGGGAGGTCCCGGTATTATGGAAGCGGCAAACAAAGGAGCCCATTTCGCAGGGGGCAAATCGGTGGGACTGAACATTTCACTACCTTTCGAACAGAAGCCCAATCCCTTTATCGACAGGACAAGGCTTCTGAACTTTGACTTTTTCTATGTACGTAAAACCATGTTCATGCGTTACTCAATGGGTTTCATCGCTTTGCCGGGGGGATTCGGGACCCTGGATGAGCTTACCGAAGCCATCACCCTCATACAGACCCACAAGCTTGTGAGGTTCCCGATCGTACTGTTATCCAGGGAATACTGGCAGGGGTTTACCGAATGGATCACCAAAATGGTGTTAGGGGAAAATATGATCGCGAGCCAGGACCTTGACCTTTTCACCGTTGTAGACACTGCCGAGGAAGCCGTGAAATACATCACCGACTTTTACAAAACATATGCTTTGAAACCTAATTTTTAATTGCTTACCTTTGTCTCATTATAGCATACCAGATGCCCAGAAAGAAGAAAAAAGACGCACAGGAACTATTGCTGGAAGCAATTTCGGAAGCTTTGCTTGAAAAAAAAGCAAAAAATCCATTGATCCTTGACTTTAAAGGAGCGGGGCATTCGGTTTGCGATGCATTCGTGATTGCCCATGGGAATTCAAGGACGCAGTCGGAAGCACTTGCCGATGAAGTTGTCAAAAGGGTCAAGTTACAGACCGGATTAAATCCCTGGCATAAAGAGGGTGTTGAAAATGCGGAATGGATTTTGATAGACTATATTGACGTAGTGGTTCATATTTTCCAGGAAGCACAGCGTAAGTTCTTCAACCTTGAGACTTTATGGGCCGATGCCCGGGTCGTGAACATTGAAGAATGACAGGGATCCATTAAATTTCATTGAAGGTAAACGACAGAATGGCAGAAAAAGATAATAACAGCAAAGGTAATTTCAAACCTAATTTTAATCCTACCAAAGGCAAGAAGCCTAAATTCAGCTTCTACTGGATTTACGGGATACTGCTTGTGGGATTTATTGCCTTACAGGTATTTAACTATACCAACCCTGTAAAACCTATTGATTATACAAAGTTTGAAGAGATGCTCCGCAAGCAGGACGTGGAGAAGATCGTTGTGGTGAACAAGGAAAAGGCCGAGATTTACATCAAGAAGGACAAGATACAGAGCGATACCGCGTATAAGCAATTCAACAAAAAAGGCCTGGGATCTGCATTTAACAGCGGCAATCCCCAGTTCTCATACGAGATCAACAGCGTTGATATTTTTTACGGCCTGCTTAAGGACACCCGTGATTCCATCGCCTCCCATATGAGGCATGACAGTGTTGCCGAAGTTAAAATAGCTGAATTCAAGAAACAGTTTCCTTATCCCCCGGGGACAGAGACACGGAAAGACCTTTTTGGCGATATCCTGGGGTATCTCCTGCCTATCATCATACTTGTAGGCGCATGGTTCCTCATCATGAGGTTCATGAGCCGGGGCGGCGGAGGTGGCGGTGGAGCCCAGATCTTTAACATTGGGAAATCCAAAGCTACTCTTTTCGATAAGGACACCATGGTAAACATCACCTTCAACGATGTGGCCGGGCTTGAGGAAGCCAAGGTGGAGATCATGGAGATCGTTGACTTTTTGAAGAATCCTACAAAATACACCCAGCTCGGGGGCAAGATCCCCAAGGGGGCATTGCTGGTAGGGCCTCCGGGAACGGGAAAAACCTTGCTTGCAAAAGCAGTTGCAGGCGAAGCCAAGGTTCCTTTTTTCAGCATTTCAGGTTCCGATTTCGTTGAAATGTTCGTGGGCGTGGGGGCTTCCAGGGTACGCGACCTGTTCAGGCAGGCCAAGGAAAAAGCACCCTGTATCATATTCATAGATGAAATCGATGCCATAGGACGGGCACGCGGCCGTAATGCCATTACCGGCGCTAACGACGAACGTGAGAATACCCTGAACCAGTTGCTTACCGAGATGGATGGTTTTGCAACCAACACAGGTGTGATCATGCTTGCAGCCACCAACCGTGCCGATATCCTGGACCGTGCACTTATGCGTGCCGGTCGTTTTGACAGGCAGATCTATATTGAGCTTCCCGACCTGGAAGAAAGGAAAGCCATTTTCAAGGTCCATCTGAAACCTCTTAAAATGGACCTTAACCTTGATATCGATTTTCTTGCCCGGCAGACTCCCGGTTTTTCTGGCGCCGATATTGCCAACGTATGCAACGAATCGGCCCTAATTGCCGCAAGAAAGAATAAAAACATTATTGAGAAACAGGACTTCCTCGATGCTATAGACCGTATCGTGGGAGGGCTGGAGAAGAAGAACAAGATCATCAACCAGCATGAAAAGAAAGTCATTGCTTTCCACGAATCAGGGCATGCCGCAGTAAGCTGGCTTCTTGAATATGCCCATCCCCTGGTCAAGGTAACCATTGTCCCCCGCGGCAAAGCTCTAGGTGCAGCATGGTACCTGCCCGACGAAAGGCAGATCACTACGTATGAACAGATGTTCGACGAACTAGCCGCAGCTCTCGGAGGAAGAGTATCGGAACAGGTATTTTTCGGTAAAATCTCAACCGGCGCCCTGAACGACCTGGAAAAAGTGACCAAGCAAACGTATGCCATGGTGGTTTATTTCGGTCTCAACGAAGCTATCGGCAACATCAGTTTCTATGATTCAAGCGGCCAGAATGAGTTTGCATTCCAGAAACCATACAGTGAACATACCGCCGAGGTCATAGACTTTGAAGTCAAGAAGATTATTGACGAGGCCTATGCCAAAGCCAAGGAGCTGATCACCCAAAACAAGGATAAAGTCGCTGCCCTGGCTAACCTCCTGCTCGAGAAGGAAGTCATTTTCAGGGAAGACCTTGAGACCATATTTGGCCCCCGGCCCTTTGCAGTTGAGGAAGAGAGATTTCTTCCCTCAAAGAACCCCAATACGGAATCAGGCCTGTCGCTACCGGCAGGTACATCACTCACGGATCCCCCTGCAGATGTCAAACCCCTGCAGGAGTCGGGGAATAACAATTCCTCTGCCTGAGAAAAGGAACAGAAAACCTAAGCGCAAGAACGATGGAAGAATCCACCTCCCGAGAGAAGATACTTAAAAAGGTCAGAGATGCCCTGATTGAAAAGACAGAGCCTCCCTATCCTATCATTGACCAGGAATCACCGGTTTTCGGGGAGATCAAAGAAGCGCTCGACGTAAATTTCGCCCAGGAACTTGTTAAAGTTTCAGGTAAATTTGTCTACTGCGAAAGCGAGGATGAATTCACTACCCTTCTTAAGCAATTCATACTTGAAAAGGACTGGTCGGTTCTCTTCTGCCTTGACCCTATTGTGCAAAAGGTACTGAGGGAGGCCGGCATACCTTATGTGTCAAAGCAGCAGGAATTCCTTGAATCGAAGATAGGAATTACCCGCTGCGAATACCTCATCGCAAGGCTGGGATCGGTCATGGTTTCATCCCACCTCAGCCCCGGGAGGAAAATCAATGTATACCCAGAGGTTCACCTGGTGCTTGGATATACCTCGCAACTGGTACCCGACCTGAAACACGCCCTGGCTGCCATCCGCAAGAAATACAACCATAATTACCCCTCGATGATCTCTATTATAACCGGGCCCAGCAGGACTGCAGATATTGAAAAAACGCTGGTTCTGGGAGCACACGGGCCCCGTGAACTTTTTGTATTCCTAATCGACGACCAGAATGCCCAGGCTTCCTGAGGATCAAGATTCCCACTGGGAAGTTGTTTTCAGCACAACCCTGCTGTACAAAGCCGAAATTATCAAGGGCATGCTTGAGGAAGAAGGGATACAGGCAGTAATAGTAAACAAGCAGGATTCATCCTATATCGCGTTCGGAGAGATCGAACTCTTCGTACCAAGGGAGAATGTGCTGGATGCAAAACAAATCATGGAAAGGGCTGCCAGCGATGAGTAACTTTTGGGCACGTACAATCACCGGCCTCAGCATGGTTTTCCTCCTGCTTTTTTCGTTATGGTACAATAACTGGCTGTTTGCAGGGATCTTTCTTGTAGTTGCCATTCTCGGGATCTGGGAATTCTACAATCTCTTTACATCCAAAGAGATACAGCCTCAGAGAATCTACGGAACAGTTTGCGGCAGCCTGCTTTACCTTATACTGTTCCTGGTTAACAATACCGTTCACGCAGCCTCGCCCGTATGGAATAATTTACCCCTCTACGCCTCCATGATTATATTCTTTGTTTCATTCATCATTGAAATATACAGGCGCAAGGAAAAACCTCTCGAGAATATTGCTGTTACTGCTATAGGAATATTGTACGTGGCCCTGCCCCTCGCCCTGCTGAACTTGATGGATACGGCCGGCTCGGCACGCTTTCTCGGCTTTCCCGCATTCCTGTTAGGTTATTTCATACTCACCTGGTTTTACGATACCGGGGCCTATCTTTACGGAAAGCAATTCGGGAAGCATAAATTTTTCGAAAGGATCTCACCTAAGAAAACCTGGGAAGGCAGCATTGCAGGGGCCGTTGTAGCCGGACTTACAGCTGCCGGCTTTGCTTACCTGGTGCCCGGTGTTACCATGGCCGACTGGTTCGTGCTTGTCTTGCTGGTAGTTGTTTTCGGAACATTCGGGGATCTCACCGAATCACTTTTCAAACGCAGCCTCAAAATCAAAGATTCAGGGAATATCCTGCCGGGACACGGGGGAATACTTGATCGTTTTGATACTGTTTTTATTTCAGCGCCTTTTGTATTTTTGTATTTTGTTTTGAGAAATATTTAAACGGGATGACGATACACCGAGAAGGATATAAGACCATTATCATAGTATTTCTGTTCGTAGTTGCTGTCCTTCTCGGCCTGAATCATATTTTTCCCGCCCAAACCTGGTTCCATTATTTCCTTTACATCCTCGGCCTCTGGTTTTTCCTGATGATTATTCGCTTCTTCCGCTCCCCCAGCAGGGATACGAATGCCGGTAAAAACCTCATTATCGCTCCTGCCGACGGCAAGGTGGTGGTCATAGAAAGAACCATAGAACCTGAATATTTCAAGGACGAAAGGATACAGGTGTCCATTTTCATGTCGGCAACCAACGTACATGTGAACTGGTTCCCTGTCGACGGCGAGATCAAATATTATTTTTACCACCCGGGCAAGCATATGGTTGCTTTCAACCCCAAGGCATCACTTGAAAATGAAAGGGCAACTACAGTCATCGAAACCGGGGTAAAACAAAAAGTTCTCATCCGCCAGATCGCAGGCGCGATGGCCCGCAGGATCAAATGCTATCCCAGGGTAGGCGAACCTGTTATGCAGGGCGAGGAGCTCGGGTTTATCAAATTCGGCTCAAGGGTGGACCTCCTTCTGCCCGTAGGGACAAAACTCGATGTAAAGCTGGGCCAGAAAGTCACCGGCAAACAAACCATCATCGGCAGGTTCGACTGATCAGCCGTTAAACGCCCTGTCGAGGAATACATTCAGGGGGTGCATCAGCCCGAAAACCTTAATCACAAGTTCGGCAAAATCCTTTTCTTTCACCTGTTTGTCGTCAAGCATATGCGCAACCGTATAATGCCTGTATTTAAGCAGGTCAATATCGGGGAAATCCTTTGGGAAATCACGTGGAGCAAGCTTCTGCTTGTCCCATTCCGACAGTCCGTTAAAATATTTCCTGGCAGTTTTGTTTTCAAGTATGGCCTTGAATTCCGCGGCATTATAATAGATCTCTTGGCGTATCTTTTTAAGCTGTTCGGGCTCAGGCATATACACTCCACCAGCCAGCATGGATTCACCCGGCTGGATATGAAGGTAGTAACCCGGACCTGAACTTTTACGCCCTGCCCTCGAAATCCAGGCTCCCATATTTGTTTTGTAGGGCGATTTGTCCTTCGCAAAACGCACGTCCCTGAATATCCTGAACAGGCAGTCCTTCGCAGTCACGAATTTGACCGAAGGGTCAAAAACAGCGATGCGGGGGATCAGGACATCGACGAAAGCCTCCATCTCGGCTTTTGCTGCATCATAGGTTTTTTTGTTCTTCTGAAACCATTCGCGGTTGTTGTTTTCCTTTAACTCATTAAGGAAATCAAGAATTATAGTGTTCATAAATGCATAATTAAGGTTGATCACTTCCTGGTGAATCCTTCACCGGTTTTTTTATATCCCGTTGCGGGTCGTGGACGAAGGTCCTGCCATGCTTTCATAGCTTGCATCCTCCCTGAGGAGCGAATATATGCAACTGTCGAGGTAAACCCCGTTCTTTATTACGTTTTGTTTGAAGATGGTTTCGTATGTAAACCCGGCCTTTTCAAGGGCTTTGCGAGAAGCAGCATTCCCTGCAAAAGGCTCTGCATAAATACGCCTTATGTCGTACGTAAGCCATAAATGAGCAGTGAACCTCCTGATCACTTCGGTAATTATTCCCTTATTCCAGAACGGCTCGGCAAGCCAGTAACCGATCTCGATATTCTTGCGGTAGACATCCTGTTTAAGGGTGGCTCCCACGCTGCCGATAGCTTCACCTTTGCTGTCGATGGCCAGGATCAGGAGGTGGGGGTCGTTCGACAAGGCCATCTCCAGGAAGCGCACTGCATCCTTCTGCCCATACGGGTAGGGGAATGCATCGCGGAGATTATCGGCAATGGCTTTGTTGCTGGCATACCTTACAAGGGAATGGATGTCGGAATTGTTCCAGGGCCTTAGCGATAACGGCAGGCCCGGGATTGTATCTATGAGCAGTTTAAGCGATCCCATCGTTTACCTGTGAGTTTTATGATAACCTGCGGCCGAAATAGATATGGTTTAACAGTATCCCGTCAATCTCGGCCACTTCGGGCAGAAACGCCCAGCGCTCGAAATTATTTTTCTCAAGCAGGCTGATGCTTGGGTTATTCCTGTCGAGGACAATGGCGAAAATAATTTTATATCCCATCCCTCCCGCAAGGCGCAGCATTTCGTCGAGCAGCTTCTGTCCAAGGCCTGTCCTGTGGTGGTCCTCATGAATGTAGGCACTCACTTCGCCGGCACGGTTGAAGGCTTCCCGGCCCTTGCGGTACGGGCTAAGACTGATCCAGCCCAAAACCCGGCCCTCCTCTTCGGCAACGAGGATAGGGAATCTCAGGCCAAGGAGATGTTCTTCAAACCATTCTTTCATCGCCTCTACGGTCTGGCTCTCATTGTATCCGACAGAATTCCTGGTCTTTATCCCATGGTTAAGGATTTCAACAACGGCAGGCAGATCCGTTTCAACAGCCTTGCGGATGATCATGTTCACAGGATTTGGCAATTCCTCCTCCAGGGGATTAAAGCCGAAAATTACAGAAATTTCTGCAAAGAAACAGAATTGGAATAATTAATAAATGGTATCAGTGCCAGCGCTGATGTACGATGTTCGAAAAATATTTCACCCCGGGTGTATTACTTTTTCGGGTTTTGCGGATTAAGGAGAAAGAAAGCCAGTCGTTTGTGGTTAAGCAAGTAAACTGTGACAAAGCTCGTGAAAAATACAGGGATGAAAATCATGCGAAAAACCGCCTTGGGCATTGCAGGGCTTGTTTTGCTTACCCGCTTGATGCAATTACATGCGGCGGGTGAGTTCAGGCCCCTGGGCGGCAGGGCGGCAGGAATGGCGGGGATAAGCACGGCTATCCCCGATTACTGGTCTGCAGCCAACAACCAGGCCGGGAACGCCTGGAACCAGGGTCTCTTCTGCGGAGTTTATTTCGAGAACCGTTACATGCTGAGGGAGCTGTCGTATAAGGCCCTGTTTTTCACCGCCTGCACCAGGCCCGGAGCTTTCTCATTCAACTGTGTGTACTTCGGTACAGGGATCTATAGTGAGCTCAAAACAGGTCTTGCCTATGCCAGGAAATTCGGGAAACACCTCTCGGCCGGGCTGCAGCTTGATTACTACCGTTTCAGGATTTCGGAGGATTACGGTTCGAAGAATATTTTCAACTGCGAACTGGGCCTCATGTTCAGTCCCTCAAAACAGATCAGGATAGGGTTTCATTGTGTAAATCCCGTGCCTGTGAAACTGTCCGAGACTTCGGGCGAGTCCATCCCCAGCCTGTTCAGGCTGGGCCTGGCCTACAATTTTACCGGGGACCTTGTGGTATCGGCCGAGATTGAGAAAGACCCCTTAAGCAAGGCCTGCGGCAGGATTGGGGCAGAGTATCGTTTTGCAAAAATCCTTTCGGCCAGGGTCGGCATTGCGTCGGGCCCTTTCCGTTTAAGCATGGGAGCTGGAATTGTGATGAGCCGTTTCAGCCTTGACTTTGCATCGGAATACAACCAGGTGCTGGGCTTCAGCCCGGCCATCTCGCTGCAGTACCAGCTCCGGAAATAAAACTTCCTCATCCGCAGACCATGAAAAGAAATCAAGATAATACTGCAGTCAAAAGGTATTGTTTTTTCCTGGCTCAGCTCCTTTGCATAAGCATGGCCAGTGCCCAGTCAGATCCTTTTGTTTGGTCGGTCGAAGGGGTGGAAAATGCTGACTGGAGAGCCGAAAGCGGGAACGATTACAGTTTGATAGCCGAAGAAAGGGATGAGCTTGTGTCACATCCGCTAAACCTGAATTCGGCAACGGAGGAGGAGCTCTCAAGGATCCCCGGGCTGAATATGTTTCAGCAGAAGAACCTGTTCAATTACCTGAAAGATTACGGGGAGGTGTTCTCCCTTTATGAACTGCTTTCGGTCCAGGGCTTTGATTCGGCCCTGTTAAAAAAAATTGCAGCTTACGTTTGCTATACCCCGGCTTCTCATTCCCCTCCCCTGAATTTCAGGAACCTCTGGAAACTCGGTAAAAGTGACTTTTTGCTGGGTGGCGGCAGTTTTTTCCCAAGATCAGCCGGCTACATGGTTCCCGACAAGCTGAAGGAAAAAGCTGCGAATTATTATCCCGGCAGCCCTTACGGGATCAGTTTTCGCTATACCTATTCATTTGCCGACCGACTGGCAATAGGTTTTTCGGGCGACAAGGATCCCGGCGAGCAGTTTTTTGCTGGTGGGCAGAAGTACGGCATGGATTACTATTCGGGGTATATAAGTATTAAGCCCGGGAAAATTCTCAGGCGGGTCATTATCGGGAATTACAGGGCAGGCTGGGGCCTTGGGCTTACTTTCAATACCGGGGGATCACTGGGTATATACCCCGGCTTCAACCAGGAATTCAGGGCAGGCGGCGGTATACGGCCCTCCCAGTCGATTTCGGAAGGCAGCAACCTGAGGGGGGTAGCGATAGCGCTTGGAGCCAGGCGGTTTACCCTGAATGCAATTTGCTCATACCGCAAAAGGGATGCTACAATGACAGCTGAAGATACTACAAATGGAAATCCACCCGCATTCAGTTCTTTCATCGAAACAGGGTATCACCGTACGCCGAACGAAATTGGTAAAATGGGGGATGTAAAGGAATTTATCCTTGGAGGAAACCTCGGTTTCAGGGGTGATTTTTTCAGCCTCGGTCTTACCGCTTATTCAGCAACCCTCAGCGCCCGGCTTCAGCCCCGGAACGAGCTGTACAACCTCATGGCATTCTCGGGCAGGTATAATTTTGTATGCGGGGCCGATTTCAATATTTTTTACAGGTTTGCAAGGCTCACGGGAGAGCTCAGCCGTAGCCGTAATGGCAGCATCGCCTTGATTGCAGGTTTGAACCTCAACCCCGATCCAAGGTTCAGCGCTGTGATTCTCTACCGTAACTATCCCCCCGATTTTCAGAACCTGTATGCAAACTCTTTCAGGCAGAACACCTGGTGTGCGAATGAGAAAGCCTGGTTCCTGAGTCTCTCGGCAAACCTTCCCCTGCATTTCAGCCTTAAGCTTTTTTCGGATTTCTGCAGCTTTCCCTGGGCAAAATATACTGTAAGCAAGCCCTCGGCAGCCAATGATATGGGGGCGGAGCTTAGCTGGCAAACGAACGGCAGCCTGAACATCGCCCTGAGGTACATTTATTCGGCAGCTGAGACCAATGTCGTGAAAGAAGATGAGGTGGTAAGGGGCACGGGAAACGAAAGCTCCGAGGATTTTCGTTTTCAGATGAGCTGGGCCGGTTCCAAAGTAGTAAGCCTTCAAAGCCGGATCGAATTAAAAAAGGCAAGGCAAAGTTTGCAGAAGGAAACCACGGGATGGCTTTTGTTACAGGATATCTGCCTTAAACCTTTAAAACCGCCATTGAAGATCATACTTAGGTATTCGGTATTTGACTGTCCTTTTTATGACTCAAGGATCTGGGCTTATGAGCCGGATGTGCTCTATACTTATTCAATGCCTGAATATTACGGGCAGGGAATACGGGCTGCCGCCCTTATACGTCTAGCCCCCGGCCGGCATTTTGTGTTCAGCCTCAAAGCCGGCCTTACCCGTTACAATGATAAAAACACCATAGGAAGCGGGCTTGACCTGATTGATGCGAACTGGAGGCTCGACCTGGGCATACAGCTGCAGCTCAGGATATGAAAAAGGCCCCGCATTGGCAGGGGCAGCTTAAAAAGTAAGGAGGCCGCCTTAACGGGGCGGCCTCTTTAGCGTATTAGTTTACTTTTTTGCAGGGGGTTGATTTGAAGGAGGAGGTCCCTGGTGATGCTGGTGCATATGCTGGATTCCTTCCATGCCGTGTATCCCGAAATTCTTTGAGATCTTCGAGATGTTCGACATGTCGATCACACCGGTAAGGCTGAGCACAAGAATCTCTTTCTTACCCTTCATCAGCATGACCATTTCGCTGATCTTGTCGCCATCCTGTTTGGTCATGAATTTGTAATTGTCGCGGCCTTCGGTCACGGCCATGAGTTCCTTGTAGGTAGAGGCCGGGAACAGTCCTGCCCATTCGTTATAGATAGAAACTGCTTTTGTATAATCGGTGGTGTCGATATTGTAAGTGATGACCCTGAGGCCTGTAAGCTTGTCAACTATCCCTTTCATTTCCCTGCTTGCGGAATCATTCTGGTTCCCGGCCATAGCCATGATATTGGTAAACATTTCCTTTGAAATATTAACGGTAGTGAACCTGTCCTGGTCGGCATATTTTGAAAAGACCTTATCCAGTGGGCTCTGGGCATTCAGTAACAGTGGAACTGCCAGGAATGCTGCAAAAACGAGCATGATGATTTTTGTTTTCATTGGTTTATTTGTTTGTGGAAGGAGATTGCATCCATTCCGGGTTTATAAATTGGGTTTGATAATTATAAAATTTATTGATCTTCTGAACCTGTTCCATTGCATTATTCAGCATTCCGATCCTCTGTACCGCATCCAGCCCGGTATTCAGCCCGACCGAGACCAGCAGCAAAGCCTGCTTTGTTTGAGAGTAGGCCACCTCAGCCGCAGGGTTTGACAGCTCATTATGATGCCTCCTGCCGATTTCGTTCCTGAGAGTAAATACCAGTGCGGCCAGCAGTAAAAGGCCGGCGGCTATCCCGCTGAAATAATACAATCTCTTTTTCCCAGGATGGGATTTAACCGTGGATGTTTCCTCCCGGTATTGCTCAAGCCTGCGTTCCAGGACTTTTTCCTGCTGTTCGTCGCTGAGTGAGAGGGAAGCTTCACTCTTGAAAAAACTGAACATCGGCTGATACTGCCTGAGGTCTTCGGGTATGTCATCCCCCGAGAAAAACTCTATTAATTGCTTTTCCTCCAACAGGCTTGTTTCGCCCTCGAAGTACTTCCCGAGCAGTTGTTCAATTTCACTGGTATTCATAATTTTCATTATTTATCAGTATCTCGCGTATGCGTTTGCGTGCTCTTGAAAGTGCAACCCTCACCGTATTCTCCTGCATTCCCATCACATCGGCGATCTCCCCTAATTCATATCCCTCAATATCGCGCAGGTGGACGATCATTCTTGGGGATTCGGCCAGGCTATTCATCGCCTCCTTAACTCCCAGTATCAGATCAGAATGATCGGGCCTGGTTTCTTCGGCAATCATTTCAATGAAGCTTTGCTGTGCATTCCAGCTTTCGACCGGGAACTTCCTGGCTTTCAGCCTGTCGAGGCAAAGGTTTTTAGTGGTGATCATTGCCAGGGCCTCCAGGCTACGGTATTCGTCAAGCTTTTCACGGTGCTTCCACATCCTGATGAACACTTCCTGTACCAGGTCCTCAGCCTCTTCGGTTTGCTCAAGCATACGTTTGGCAAACCTGAATATCTTGTCCTTTAAAGGATAGACCTTGCTGTTGAAGTCCTGTAGGTTCATCTGGAGTTTAAGAC
The DNA here is from genome assembly GCA_903877385.1 of uncultured Bacteroidales bacterium. Taxonomy (GTDB): domain Bacteria; phylum Bacteroidota; class Bacteroidia; order Bacteroidales; family FEN-979; genus CAIRDP01. The sequence goes on along the minus strand of CAIRDP010000062.1, from coordinate 26,914 downwards.
GATTGAAAGTTAAAATTATTACATTAATTTGAAACAAATCCGCCAAACGGCATTTCAGCCTTTCGTCAGCAGGAAAAATTATTTACTTTTGTATCAAACTGAGCTGACCTGATTTAGTATTTACAAAACAAACACGGATTATGTTTAAAGGACATCCCAAAGGGCTTTTCGTAGCTTTCTTTGCCAACATGGGCGAGCGTTTCGGCTATTACACCATGCTGGCGATCTTCCTCTTATATCTTCAATCGAAATTTGGATGGACCACTTCGGAAGCAGGCCGCATTTACGGTATCTTCCTGTTCGGGGTTTATTTCTTGCCCCTGCTCGGCGGGTATATTTCGGATAACATTTTGGGATACGGAAAGACCATCATCCTGGGGATCATCGTCATGTTTCTGGGTTATGCCCTGTTGGCAGTCCCTGGCAACGGGGTGTTTTTCATGTATTTTGCCCTTGCCGTGATTGCCCTTGGAACAGGTTTGTTCAAAGGCAACCTCCAGGCGCTTGTTGGGAATATGTATGACGAAGCCAAATACAGCCACCTCAGGGACTCGGCCTTCAACCTGTTCTACATGGGGATCAACATAGGCGCTTTCTTCGCCCCCAGCGCCGCAGGCGGGATGCGTAACTGGATCCTTGCACGTTCGGGTTTCACCTATGATTCGGCTATTCCCAGCCTAGCACATAAATACCTTGACCACACCCTTCAGAATACCGCACAGCTTGAGCAGTTCATGCATTCCCAGGCAGGAGGCAGGATCACCGACCTCGGGGTTTTCTGCCAGCAGTATATCGACAGCATAGGACAGGCCTACAATGCAGGTTTCGGAGTTGCAGCCTTAAGCATGATCGCCTCCCTGGTAATCTTTATCGGTTTCAGGAAATATTACAAGACCGCCGATGTTACCCATAAACAGCAGAAAGCAGCACATGATCCAAACCTGGTAGTGCTTACCAAAAGCCAGATCAAGGACCGTTTTATCGCCCTCGGCCTCGTATTCTTCGTGGTTATGTTCTTCTGGATGGCATTTCAACAGAACGGATTCACCCTCACCATTTTTGCGAGGGATTATACAGTTTCGGCGATATCTAAAGGTTCAGCGATAATCTTCAACCTGTCGACCCTGCTTCCCTTATTGATTGCCATTATGGGATTCGTATTACTTCTAGGCAAGGCGAATTCAAAGAAGACAAAGATCATTGGAGGGCTTGTCGCTCTCGGATCGCTCATCCTGGCTTATTTTACCATTAATATGCTGCAGCCCGAAGGCAATAAAATTTCGCCCGAAATCTTCCAGCAGTTCAATCCTATTTTCATAGTGTTCCTCACTCCTATCGTGATCGGGTACTTTGCCTACCTTAATAAAAGGGGCAAAGAACCATCCTCACCCAAGAAGATAGGGTTCGGTATGCTCATCACTGCGGTCGGATTCCTGATCATGATCATTGCTTCCCAGGGCCTGATGAGCCCTGCGGACCTGGCTGCAAAAGGAGGCGTTTCCGACACCCTGCGTTCACCTTACTGGCTAATCAGCATGTATTTCACCCTTACCATCGCAGAACTTTTCCTCAGCCCCATCGGGATATCATTTGTTTCGAAGGTTGCACCTCCCCAGCATAAGGGACTTGCACAGGGTGGCTGGTTCGGAGCTACAGCCATAGGTAATATCATGGCCGGTTTCATAGGGCCGTTCTGGGATAAATGGCAGATCTGGCAATTCTTTTTACTCCTTGTTTGCCTTACCCTCTTATCGGCAATCTTCATTTTCTCAATCCTTAAAAAGCTGGAGCGGGCAACAACCAGCTAAAACATCTTGGACTCAATACCACATACGTGGGGGCCACACAGGTATAATTCCTATACCTGGAAAATGAAAGCCCTTTTTGGTGAACGCCTGCAAAAACTGGCCATTGATGCTGGTTTCACCTGCCCAAACCGTGACGGGTCCAAAGGGAGCGGAGGCTGTACCTATTGTGTAAACGAAGCATTCAATCCATCTTATTGCGAAAGCACATCCTCTATCACCGGGCAGATCAGGCTTGGGATTGAGTTCCATTCTGTCCGTTACAGGCGTGCAAATAAATTCCTCGCCTATTTCCAGCCTTATTCCAACACCTATGCCCCGCTTGAGGTGCTGAAGCAGAAATACGAAGAAGCCCTCTCGTATCCTGGCGTCGTTGGCCTTGTTTTAGGAACGCGGCCGGATTGCATTGACGATGACATCCTCCGTTACTTATCATCTTTGACCCCGAAATATTTCGTACAGGTCGAATTCGGCATCGAGTCCATCTATAATGAGACCCTGAAGCGCATCAACCGCTGCCATACCGTGGAAGAAGGCGTGGATGCCATAAAGAGGACTCATGCCATGGGGATCAGCGCAGGCGCGCATTTTATATTCGGCTTACCCGGGGAGACCCATGAGATGATGCATAAGTATGCTGATTTCATTTCGGCCCTGCCCCTCGACAGCGTGAAATTCCACCAGCTGCAGATCATCAAAGGGACGGTGATGGAGAAGGAATACATAGCTCAGCAGGAGGACTTCCATCAGTTCACACTGGAATCCTACATCAATTTCATTATTGAATTCCTTGAGGATTTGAGCCCCGGGGTCTCAATCGAGCGTTTTGCAGGCGAAGTCCCGCCACGTTATATCGAAGACCATAACTGGGGATTGCTGAGATATGACGAGGTGCTGAGGAGGATTGAGCGGGAGCTCGAGAGGAGGGAGACATGGCAGGGAAGAAGAAGTTAAAATGTACTATGTACCATGTACAAATGATTGATTAAGAAAAGATGTTTAAGAAAAAGTTATTGCCGATACTGTTTTTTCTTTGGATCATCAGCCCGGTGTTTTCACAAACGATTACGAGTGTGGGGACTGATTTCTGGGTTGCCTTCCCTCCTAACGCGGGAACGGCAATTATTGAGCTTCATATATCATCAAATGTTTCAACCAGCGGTTCTGTATCTTCGGCTTACCCGGGTGTAAATCAAAATTTTACGGTCGTCCCGGGTGTGGTGACTACGTTGACCCTTCCGTCGAATGTTGTGCTGTCGGCGGGTACAGAGAATAAAGGGATCCGGATCACCTCTGTTGATCCGATAACGGTTTACGGGCTAAACTATGAAACCGCTTCTTCAGATGCATACCTCGCTTTGCCGGTCAACGCCTTAGGCCTGGATTACACGGTAATGACCTATAGCAATACAATTGGCTTAGGAACCTGTTTCAGTGTTGTTGCAACACAGGACGGTACCGCGCTTACAATTTACAATCATCTGACGAATTTAACCTCGAATGTGAACCTGAACACAGGAGAAACCTATATCGTCACAGCCACGAATTTAAATGACGATCTCACAGGGTCAAGGATACAATCCAATTTCCCTGTTGCGGTATACGGATCGGTTACCTGTGTGGATATACCATCAGGATGCGCCACCTGTGACCATATCGTTGAAGAGATGTTTCCCCATTATGCATGGGGAAAGAATTTTGTGACCGTGCCTCTTGCAGGCCGGGATGCAAGCGGGGATGTATTCAGGGTGCTGGCAGCTGAGGATGGAACAACCGTAACGGTAAACGGGGTAATTGTCACTACGATCAATACAGGTGAGTATTACGAAGCAATCCTTACCGGGTACAATTCCATTTCGACCAACCATGCCAGTCTTCTTGCCCAGTTTGCCAAGGGTCAGTTTTGTTCAGGGAATACAGGTGACCCTTTCATGGTCCTCATTCCCCCTGAGGAACAGTTTCTTACCAATTATACCGTGGTTAATGTTGCGGGATTTGGGGGCCAGTGGGTGAATATCATTGCACCTTCAAATGCCATAAGCATCATATACCAGGATGGAGTGTTAATTCCTCCGGCTGCTTTTATCCAGATAGGGGCCACGAATTTCTACGGAGCACAAAGGTCTGTGACAGGCGGTTCCCACACTTTTAGCTGCAGCTTCCCATTTGGTGTTTTTGTATACGGATGGAATGCTGCCAATTCATACGGGTATCCCGGGGGATGTTCCCTTTCGCCTGTGGGAACCGTAAACAGCATTACCCTGTCACCGTTAACCGCCAGCGGGCAGCTGAATGTTACCAGCGTTTGTTTAACTGCTAACGTCCTTGACATCAACTCAAACCCGGTAGCGGGAGTACTGGTGAACTTCCATGTGAGTGGGATCAATCCCCTGAGCGGAAACGCTTATACCGATGCATCCGGGAATGCCGTATACTGCTATACCCAAACGGGGGTAACACCGGGGACTGACAATGTTTATGCTGATTGCTTCGGGTTCAATTCCAACACATCGGTTGTTACCTGGACTTACAATCCCCCTTGTGTCAATCCGGATAACGGCGGGACTATAAGCAACGACCAGAGCGGCTGCGGAAGCTATACACCGGCCATTTTGAACAACATCGCTTTACCAACAGGCCAGACAGGAACACTGGAATATAAATGGCAGCAGTCTATCGTAAGCAGCAGTTCAGGATTTACTGATATTGCAGGGAGCAATTCAGCATCCTTTAATCCGGCTGCGATAACTCAAACAACCTGGTTTAAACGCCTTGCGAGGGTTAACTGCATGTAGGACTGGAGCGGGGCAGTCGCCTCGAATGTGCTTGTTGCAACCGTCATCAATCCGCTCCCGATAAGCCTGAGCATTTCGGCATCCGGCAATAATGTTTGTGCAGGAACTCTTATCACTTACACAGCAGCGCCCACCAACGGGGGTATAACACCAGCTTACCAGTGGAAGGTGAATGGCGCTGCCGCAGGGACAAACAACCCGGTCTTTATTTATGCACCCGTTAACGGCGACCTTGTAAGCTGCATTCTTACTTCCTCGGAACTTTGCACTTCGAATAATCCGGCGGCATCCAATACGATCACTATGGTTGTAAACCCCATATTACCTGTTTCAGTGAGCATTACCACACCAACCACCACAATCTGTGCCGGTACACAGGTCACTTTCTTGGCAACAGCCCAGCACGGAGGGACTTCACCCTCATTCCAGTGGAAAGTCAATGGTACAAATGCAGGTGCAAATAACCAGTCCTATTCTTTCATTCCCCTGAACGGGGATGTTGTCAGTTGTGTGCTGACTTCAAATGCCGTTTGCCCTATAGGAAATCCTGCAACAAGCAATTCACTTACAATGACAGTCAATACCAACCTGCCTGTGAGTATTTCCATATCCACCCCTACCAATCCTTTCTGCCAGGGAAACCCTGTAACTTTCACCGCAACACCAGGCAACGGTGGAACACTGCCTGCTTACCAATGGAAGGTGAATGGAGTGAATGCAGGGACCGGCACATCCACATACACCTATAACCCGGTAAATGGAGACCAGGTAAGCTGTGTATTAACTTCGAACCTGGGTTGTACCCAGAATAATCCTGCATCATCAGGCAATATCATCATGAGCAGTTTAACGGCACCCTCCGTATCGTTTACCCTTTGCTTTGACAGCATCACAACTGTAGGCGCCTCGCCGTTTATACTAAAAGGAGGAATCCCCCTGGGCGGTACCTATTCAGGACCGGGGGTGGATCCTTTAACAGGGGTTTTCACACCTTCATCAACGGGCGTTGGAACAAAGACAATAACGTATTCCTATACCAATGTCTCATCATGCAGCGCGCTGATGACAAAGAATATCATTGTCCAGGCTGCTCCGGTCTTTAATTGCGGAAGCAACCTTACCGATATCCGGGATAATAAGGTCTATCCTACCGTTCGGATAGGGGCACAATGCTGGATGCAGAAAAACCTAGATTATGGCACATCAATTCAAGGCAACACAGGGCAAACAGATAACTGCATCAATGAGAAATACTGTTACGGAGACAATCCCGCGAACTGCAATCTTTACGGAGGATTGTACCAGTGGGATGAGTTAATGGCTTATACCAATTCACTTGCAGCCCAGGGTCTTTGTCCCCCGGGCTGGCATGTACCGACGCAGTCAGACTGGCTCACATTGTTCAATTCCAGCCTGGGCCAGGGATTGGCTGCCAAACCTCTGCAGGACTCTGTCTTCAATGGGTTCAGGGCCATTGCCGGCGGGTTTGAATACAGCAATTTCACCTGGAAATACCAGGGATTTGCAAGCATTTACTGGACCTCAAACCCCTATGGTTCCATCAAAGCCTTATCCCACAGCATGAACCAGGTAAATTTCAGCGTTGCAGATTATTACTCGAACCGCTCGAATGCCTTTGCAGTGAGATGCCTGAAAGACTGAGAACCGTGAACCTCTGTTCGTACATGGTACATTGTACATGATTGGGGATACATCGTATCTCTTGTAATTTATAGAATTACTGTTGTTTTGAAAGAGAGTAATCCTGTATCAGTATCTCGGGGGATAAGTGCAGCAGTAAAGTTAGATTCCTGATCATTTCAAGGGTCAGCTTGCGTTTGCGGTTAAGGACTTCGGAGGCCCTGTTCTTTCCGCCAAAAATCCCCACCAGGTCCCTTTGTTTCAGTTGCATTTCTTCCATTCGTATCCTTATTGCTTCAACCGGATCGGGAGGATCAATCGGATAATGCTTCCTTTCATAATCATCAATCAGCAAGCTAAGAATTTCGGCTTCTTCCCCCAGCTTGGATTCTTTCGGTTCATCGAATATTTCATTCAGACGCTTAAGGGCTGATTCGTAATCTGCCTCGGTCCGTATTATTTTTATGTTCATTATCTTATATTTTATCTGCATTAATTTTTGAGTACTCTTCATGTGTACCAATGAATCGGATAAAACACCATTTTCTTTGGAAATTAAACTTTACGATCATCCGGTAAGAACCTCCTTTAATATTGAATACCACCCTGCTGTTCTTTAAAATGCTTGCGGTGGTAAAAGTTTTTTTAATTTCTGATGGTGAATCCCAGGTTGCATGTTCTGCCGTCTCATACCATGTTTTCAAATATTGCTCGCCATCAGGATGTTTAGCCCAAAACTCCCTCATAACTTTTTTGGAAAGAATTCTTTCCATTTTAATTGCTTTTACAAAGATACTGCAAAAATTCCACATTTGGGAACTTGAATTAAAAATGAACCAAAACTACGTACTGGTAAAGATTAATCCGGGCATTAGGGAAAAGTGATCGTAAATCGTAAAAAGAAATTACGATTTACGATTGAAAGAATTAGTATTGATCGCGGTAATAATCCTGGGCCGATTTTGATATTGACCTTAAATCCTTGACAGAATCCGAATTATTCCCTTTGATTTGGGAAAAATGATCAGCGTACAACCGTGATTTTGGAAATTCCAATACCCTTTTCCCGGGTAAGCTTCACAAAGTAGATGCCTGAGGGAAATGCCGATACGTTCAGGCGTAAGGTTTTCGAATTTATATTGTTTTTAGTGTAAACCTCCCGGCCTGTATAATTCAGGATTGCGACGGAGCTGATGGTTTGATCGCTGCTCACATTAATAATATCTGCGGATGGATTAGGGAAAACACTCAGGCCGCCTGAGGGCTTGTTGCTGATGATGCCCACAGCCGGAACCGAAACAGCGAGCCTGTTTGTTCCCGGTGATTCGCAAATGAAGCTGTTGGTGGCGGAGTCGTTCATCACAGCAGTCACATAGTAATTGTAAACACCCGGGCTGTCGTGGGGAATGTTATCGGTAAAGGTAGTATCAGCAACGATGGGGCCATTGATCTTGTGAAAAGTGGAAGTATCTCCTGTAGAATCGGTGCGCCATACATTATAGCCCATAAGGATGGAATTGTTTTTGGGTCTGCCGGTGATTTCGTCAGGCATAAATCGAAGGCCTCTGCCTGCATTAGGTCCAGCTACAGTAACCGGCCCGGATAGCTCAGGAATGGGCGGTTGAGTGAGGATTACTGGCTGGGAGGCCGATTTAAGGTTTTCCACATAAGCCTGGATATTCCAGTTGTAATCCAGTGAGGGATTGAGAGAAATCAATGTTAACCATGAACCCTGATAGTACATCATATCACCAAATCCGTCGATTGCGGGTCCGGCATCTGTGCCGGCAGGGTAGCCGGCAATAAAATGGATATACAGACCAATATAAAGATCCTGTGTCACATCAATCAGGGCAGGTGAAACAAGGTCAATTATATTCCACTGATCCCAGTTTACAGAAGGTATATCCTGGTCAACGATCATGTTGTTCCCATTGACGCCTTGCCAGACGCGTGCCCTGAAAGTAGCATAACCCGCACTGTTAGGGAAGAAAGATATCTTCGTAACAGAAGCTCCCGAAAATTGGGCGATCTGGCCAGGTGTCCAACGGGCGGCAATATCAACTTCACAGTTACAGGTGCCAATAGCATTATAGTTTACTCCATCATCCCAGTGGATCCATTTGGGATTGGATCCATCGTAACCACAGTCGGGAGGACTCCAGGTTAATATCACCTGATACTGCGACTGGTTTACGGTCAGATTAAGGGGCGGGCGGCAAATAGCATATACATGAATATTATCAACGTACCAGTGAAGGATATCAGCAGAGTTGGCGCCATGCGCCCTGAAACGGATCGTAAAGGATTTGCCTTTGGCATATGCGATTTCAATATGCTGGTTTGTCCAGCCTGCATTCCCTGAATTGCTGTGTTCGCCTATCTTTTTCCAGACGCTGTCGGTCCGCACCTCCACAGTAAGAAATTCAGCCCCGGTATGATTCTGATCAACAAGCATATAATCGAAATCAAGATAAATTGAAGCGCAGGTATACTCTGACGCACTCAGCGTAATACTCTGAAGGGTATCGTTATAATTAACCGTGGGAGGCAGGCCTGAAAAAGTTGCAGAAGGATATGGATTACCGGTAATGCTGCTGATACTCCAGTTACCCGAGTGCACCCAGCTATGGTATGCATAGGTTCCCTGGTCCCAACCCTCGGTAAAAGGTAATGAAATGGAGTCGGTTGTTACAGCACTGAGAGGGTTGGTATAGTTAAAAGCGGACACTACTCCTGACGGAGGTCCGAAGAATAAAATCAGGATCAGCAGTGGAAGAATATGTTTATTGACAGAAGGCATATAAAGCCTGTTACCCCAAACCGGGATGGTCTGGCAAATATAATACGTTTTAATATGTTTTGCAAGAAAAATCCTTATGTGAATCGTGATCCCTGACCCGGGCCTGGCAAAGCCAGAAAGAACACTCTAATAAACAACCTGCAGCAACTTAATCACTTAATGATTTTACCTTCCCATAAGTCAGATAAGAAGTTTCGATATGGCATGATCCGGATCTTATCATGAATCCTCTCCGTTTTTTCATTACACACAACATACCCAGGTGTTGAAGGATTATCGTTAATGAAGGCTTTCAGCGGATAAAGATCCTTGTTGCCGACAGATGAGCTGCTCTTGACTGCCACGGCAACCTCGCCCCCGCCAAGAATAAAATCGACCTCGAGACCTGATTTGGTTCTCCAGAAATTGATCTCAAAATCCAGCTCATGGTAGGAGTTAAACGCCATCAGCTCCATAAGGATAAAATGTTCGAAAGCCTTTCCGAATAATTCTCCTTTTTCTTCTTGCAGTTTTCGTCTGGTTATTGCTCCTGCCACACCAACATCAAATAAATAAAATTTCGGGGCTTTACTGATCACCTGACGGTTTTGCCGTTTTTTATACGGTTCGATCAGTCGTCCCATCAGGGTGTCAACCAGTATCTGGTAATATTCTCTCACAGTTTTTGAATCGACACCGCAATCCCTGGCGATATTCGAATAATTCACAAGCTCACCATGGGAATATCCCATAGCATCATAAAATCGGGAAAAGGCCGGGACATTACGGATTATTCCTTCTGCAAAAATTTCTTCTTTCAGATAATCCCGGGTATAAGCGCGCAAAGATCTTAAATAATTGTCGTCAAGATAATGTGAAGGTATTAATCCGTGATTTAAAACTTCCAGCAGATTTCATTCCATGAGTTCAGGAGTGACCAGTGGAAACATCTCATAACGCCAGGCTCTGCCGCCCAAAAGGTTTGCACCGCCCCTTTTAAGCTTTCGCGCACTTGAACCGCATAAAATGAAACTCAGGCCTTGATTCTCTATAAGACAGTGAACTTCATCCATGATCTGAGGGATCTTTTGAACCTCATCCAGAATGATTGGCCGGGATAAAGCCTTTTCATCTTTTGCCATCAATTGTTCTCTCGACAGCGACGGTTTCTTGGAAAATTCCAGAAAAAGATCTGTTTCGAGAAAATCATACCTGATGCTGAAGGGAAACCTTGACTTAAGATAGGTTGTTTTGCCTGTTTTCCTTGGGCCCCATAAAAATGCTGATTGATTTTTGGGAAGCTCCAAAGTAAAATCCTTTCTAATCTGTTCATAATACTCCAAATTAGTATAACTAATTTGGAGTATTATGCAAATATAGTCATTCTCAGGATAAAAGTATCATCTGAGCACCCTCCGCTGTTTTTGGTTGACCAAGAACCGGGACCCGTGATTTGTACATGGTACATCAATTAAACATCCCCTCCAAATACGACTTCGTCTTCTCTTCTTTCGGATTCTCGAAAAATTCCGAGGCGGAGCCCTGTTCCACCACTTCGCCCATGTACATGAAGATGACGTTGTCGGCTATGCGGCGGGCCTGGCGGAGAACGTGGGTGACAACGACTATGGTGAAGTGGGGTTTGATTTCCTGGAATTTTTCATCTATGAAGCGGCTCGAGATGGGGTCGAGGGCCGAGGTTGGTTCGTCGGCAAGAATGATGTCGGGGTTCACAGCCAGTCCGCGGGCAAGGCAAAGCCTCTGCTGCTGTCCTATCGAGAGTCTCGAGGCGGGTTCCCTAAGTCGTTTCCTGACCTCTTCGTACAGGTTCGCCTGCTTGAGGTAATCCATGACGAGGATGCTTTGTTTGCGCCTGCCCCTAACCCCTCTCAGCTTGAGGGCATAAGCGATATTATTGTAAATAGTCATGGGCAGTGGGTATGGCCTCTGCGAGAGAAGCCCCATGCTCTGCCTGAGTTTGCTGATGTCGGCGCCGGGATCGAAAATGTTCTTGTCGTTGATCAGGATCTCACCGCTCACCTTAAGCTCGGGGTAAAGGTCGGTGAGGCGATTCATACATTTGAGGAGGGTGGTCTTGCCGCAGCCGGAGGGGCCCAGGATCACGGTGATCTTGTTTTTCGGGATCTCTACATTGATATCATGAAGGATCTGCGTTTTCCCGGCAAAAACATTCAAATCCTTTATCCTGATGGCAGTCTCCATAATGCGAAGGTCAGAAATTTATTTTTGTTTTATGATAACGCTTCCCGAGTCCGCGTGAAAACAGGCTGACTATGAGAATGATAATGGTAAGCACAAGGGCCGAAGCATAAGCCCTGGCCTGGACTTCAGGCACAGGCGAAGCCAGCTGGAAAAAGATGGAAAGCGGAAGCGTAGCCACAGGCTCCATCAGTGAGTTGGGCAGGTTGTCGGTATATCCGGCGGTGAACAGCACCGAGGCGGCATCGCCGATTGCCCTCCCAAATGACAATAGTACAGCGGTGATGATACCCGAGACCGACTGCCTGGTAAAAATCTTGAAGGCAAGTTCCGATTTGTTGCTCCCAAGCGAATAAGTGGCTTCGGAGAGCCCCATGGGTACGGTCCTGAGGATCTCATCCATAGACCTTATCATAATAGGAAGTATGAACAGGGTCACGGTGATGATACCCGCGAGCAGGGAAGTCTGCAAGCCTATAAACACCATCAGGGTAAAGCCGAAAGCGCCGTATACTATAGAAGGCACGCCCCAGATGAGGTCGAGGATGAAACGGATGAGGTTGACCAGTTTTTTGCGGCGGACCAGGAAAACATTCATGTAAAGAGCGACAGGCAGCCCTATGAGAAAAGCAAGTATGGTAGCGCCAAAAGCCAGGACCAGGGAACCCACGATAGCATTGAGAATGCCCCCTCCCTTTCCGTAATAATAGCCACCGCTCGGAACAGAAGTCAGCATCTCCCACGACATGGCTTTCATCCCTTTTTCAAACACGCTGTAGATGATTATTCCCAGTATGATAAAGATGAAGCCCGTGGTCAGGTTCATCAGAATCCTGAAAAATGTTTCCTCAGCTTTCAGAGTCCGTTTCATCTCAGTACTTATTATACCTGGCAATAAAGAAATGCATCAACAGGTTGAAGAACAGCGAAACCGCCAGCAGGAGAAGGGCTGCGAACATCAAAGCCGAATCATACTGCGGTATCGAGAGCACCTCACCGTAATTATTGGCAATAAGAGCGGGTAAGGTATAGCCCGGGTCAAACACCGAATGAGGAACCTTGATCACATTCCCAACCACCATGAGCACGGCCATGGTTTCGCCAAAAGCCCTGGCAAGCCCGAAACCCACTGATGCAATGATACCCGGCAGGGCTTTGCGCAAAAGCACATGCTTGACCATCTGCCATTTTGTTGCACCCAGCGAGAGCGTTGCTTCCTTGAGTTCAGTAGGTATGGTCCTGAAGATCTCTATCATGATGTTCAGGATGAAAGGGATAATCATGACGCTCAGCACAAATGCGCCCGCCAGTATGCTGTACCCCATAGACTGTACCCCGAACCAGGGACCCAGGTAACGCGAAATAAAAGGCACGATGACGAGTATCCCCCAAACACCGTAAACCACCGAGGGAATTCCGGCGAGTATATCGATCACCGGGTGCATGATCCTCAGGAAGCGTTTTTTAGCGTACTGGGTCACGTTTATGGCCGTAAGCAGGCAGATGGGAGTCGAGATGAGGATCGCAAGCAGGGTGACCCAGATGGAACCTACAATGAAAGGATAAAACCCGAACTCTCCCCTCGAAGGATGCCAGGAATGCAAAAAGATCAGGTCCTTGAGCGTATGCGTCTTAAGAAGGAGAAATGATTTGAAATAAAGCCCCCCGAACAGCATGAAAGGCAGGAACGCAATGATGAGCAGGCTGAAAAGCATCCAGCTGTAATTCACCACATGCCTTTGCTGCCTGTTCAGTAAGTACATTTCATTGCAATTTGTTTAACTGACTGCGGATGACATCCTCCTTCAAACGAACATACCCTGCTTCGTTAACGAACTTCTGCCCGTCGGAGAGTATAAAAGTAAGAAAAGCCAGCACAAGTTTGTTATCGGGTTTGCCTGCCGATACAAAATAAAGCTGTCGGGCCGGAGGCGAGGGATACTTCCCGTCGTTAATGGCGGTCATCACCTCATCCATGGAATGGTAAAAATCCTCCTCCTTGTCGATCTTCCCGTTGCCGTTCAGGTCGATGGGCACAATAGCCAGCCCCTGGTAGGGCTTGCGGCTCTGAACATCGAACACAAAGTTCAGGTTGTTATATCCTATTCCGTAGATTGTTTTGCGCACAGCATCTGCAACACCCGGGTCCCCGTTCACACCAATACCCTGCAAGTCCTCCTGCTTCTTGTTCATCATGAATTTCGCCCACATATCGGCAGCCCCGCAGGCATCGGAGCGGGTAAACACCTGCATGGTATTTGCATCTTTCATGCCGATGAGATCGCCCCAGGTCCTGACCTTACCCGAAATAAAGATACCGTAGAACTTATCCTTTGTCACACCCGAAGCCTGTATCGTTTTCGCCAGGGGGTTGGATGCATTCATCACGGGCAATACCGCATCTTTGGCACAGGCGAGTGTCCAGGCGCCTTTGGCCTTTTCCTCGGGGCTCACTTCCTTGGAATACATCCCCAGGTCGGCCATTTTTGACAAAGCATCGGCCATCCCTTTACCTGCTCCGCCAGCAGAAATATTGATGGTGACGCCAGGATGGATCTTACGGAATTCCTCCGACCATCTGATGGTGAGCGGATAAAGGGCAAATGCTCCCGAAATGGTGAGCTTGCCTTTCAGGCTGTCTTTTGAAGTGGCTGAGTTATCGTTATGCCTGCAAGAAACCATTATGCCTGAAAAGAAAGCAAGCATCAGTATTACAAGTAGTTGAGACGATATCTTAAAGTTCATGCCTGGTGGAAATTTCAGCGAAATTATCTCAAAAGAAGGTAACCCCTTGAAGTAATCATGAAAAGGTGAAAAGTTTCACTATAAAAGATGCATTATTATAGCTTCTTCGCGAATGCCTTCGGCTTCGGCCTTATAATTCCTTACGATCCTGTGCCTGAGCACAGGAACAGCAACGGCTTTAACATCTTCTATATCGGGGGAATATTTTCCCCTGAGCACTGAATGGCATTTAGCCCCTATAATAAGGTTCTGGGAGGCCCTTGGACCGGCTCCCCAGGTAAGGTATTCCTTTGCCCAGTCGTGAGCCGCAGGGGTCCCAGGCCTGGTCTTTGAGGCAAGGTTCACCGCATAATTATACACATTCTCGGGAACCGGTATCTTGCGGACCAGGTTTTGGAAGAACAGGATCTCGGCGGCATTCAGCACGATTTCGGGTTTCCTGGATGTATCGGTGGTAGTCATCTTCATGATCCTGATCTCTTCTTCGTGCGAAGGATAATCGAGCCATATATTGAACATGAACCTGTCGAGCTGGGCTTCGGGCAGTGGATAGGTTCCCTCCTGTTCAATGGGGTTCTGGGTTGCAAGCACAAAAAAAGGTTCTTCCAGGTGATACGTCTGCCCGGCTACCGTGACGGCTTTCTCCTGCATGGCTTCGAGCAGCGCACTCTGGGTCTTGGGCGGGGTACGGTTTATCTCATCCGCCAGGATAATATTTGCAAAAACAGGCCCTTTGATAAAGCGAAAATGCCTTGACTCATCAAGGATCTCGGTGCCAATGATATCCGATGGCATGAGGTCGGGAGTGAACTGGATACGGTTAAAGCTGAGGCCAAGCACATTTGATATGGTGTGGACCATCAGGGTCTTTGCCAGTCCGGGAACGCCCACAAGCAGGCAGTGTCCGCGGCTGAAAACCGAGATCAGCAGCCCGTCTATGACCTCCTTCTGGCCTTCAATAACTTTTGATATTTCATGTTTAAGCCGGCCGTATTTCTCGACCAGTGCATCAACAGCCTCAACGTCAGATTTATATTCGATTATATTGTTTTTTAATGTATCCATTTTCTGGTAAATTCACATTTTTGGTATTGTTCGGCAATCCTGATGTAGGTGCCCGGTATCTTCTGGCTCACCCAGTCGTTAATTACCTTGTCCTTTTTCTTATCAAGGGCCAGGGCCTGTATGCGGGCATAATCATTTTCAAGGTTTGCACGGTGAGGGCTTGTCCTGTCCTTGAGGTAATAAATCCTGTATTCCTGCTTGCCCCTTTCGGTTTTCATCAGCACCGGGGCGCTGATATCGCCTACTTTCAGTTTATCGACCACGAAAAACACTTTGGGGTCAAGCTGCGAAAGCTGGCTGGCTTCGAAGCGGGTGTTGCCGCTGGCATTATTGACCAGCAATCCCCCGTTATTTTTTGAAGGGTCATCGGAATACCTGACGACAGCGTCCTCGAATTTCATTTTTTTTGTGGTAACCAGCATGGAAACACTGTCGAGGTTGACTTTGGCCCTGTTCAGGTTGGCCATTGAAACCTGGGGTTGCAGCAGGATATGCCTCACATTGATATAATCGCCCCTTCGCTCGATGAGCTGGATAATATGGAACCCGTCCTCGGTTTCAACGATATCGGAAACTTCGCCAGGGGTTTTCAGTTTGAACGATGCAGCCTCAAACTCGGCATGCATATCTCCCCTCTTGAACATCCCGAGTTCCCCTCCCTGCTTTGCAGTTCCGGGGTCTTCGGAATACAGAACGGCAAGAGTTGCAAACTCATCCCCTTTGGCAATCCTGTCCTTGAACCCCTTCAGCTTATTGATCACGACCTGTTTTTCTTCAAGGCCCATCACGGGTTGTTTGATGATGACCCCGATTTCGAATTCGGCGTTGATGAGGGGGATGCTGTCCTTGTCAATTTTCCTGAAGAAGGCTTTGACTTCGGATGGCGTTATTGTGAGGTCCTTGGTGATCTTTTGTTCTTCCTGTTCGGTAAGCATCTGTTCGCGGATGATTTCCTTGAGTTCGTTCTTGATCTCAAGAAGTGTTTTACCGTAATATTCTTCGAGTTTTTCGGGTGAACCGGCCTGGGAAATGAAGTACCTCATACGCCTGTCCATTTCGGTATCCACCTGGTTATCGGTCACCTTGATGCTGTCGACCTGTCCCTGGTGCAAAAGGAGCTTCAAATAGAGGAGCTTATCTAGGATCTGGCATTTCACTTTTGCAGGGCTGCCTTTGATGATCCCCTGCCCGCGAAGCTGCAGGTACTGTCCTTCAATATCTGATTTAAGGACCATATTTCCGCCAACCACCGCAACAACCCCGTCGACTGTGGTATCGGGTTGCTGAGAGTATCCCTTGAGCAAGGGTGAAAGGCTCATCAGTATTATGAGGAAAAGGCTGTGTTTTAGCTGCATGGGAAAATTCCTTAATGAAATTAAAATACTTCAAAATCGTTTTTTTTCAGGGCATCCTGATAGATATATTCATGCATCTTCCCAAGGAGTTCCATTTTCCTCTTGTTCAGGATGATGTCATGGATTTTCTGTTTCTCCAGTTCAAGAGGCGAATTGCTGTCCTTCAGCCGGTAATCGTTGAAACGGATAAGGTAGGTGAAAGTGGGGTCGCTTACTTCGACCTGCCTGTTCTTTTTCAAAAAGTCTTCCCTGTCGGGAGGCCTTAAAGGGATCTGGTTCATCAGTTCCGAGAGGTAGATCCATTTCTGGTCGTCGATGAAATACCCGAAAGACTTCTGCTCACAAAGGTCGGCGAGTTTGTTCCTGTCGTCGGGTTTATCGGAGAGCAGAAGTAAACGGGCCTGGGGAATGAACTTTGATTTCAGGGGAAGTTTGGCATACTGCACCCTTACGATGATATCCCTTACGAGGAATGTGTTCGGGTTGGTATTATAATAATTGCTGATCTCATCGTCGGTGACCACCGTATCGAGTTTCTGGTGGATCAGCTGGTTTTCGTATTCAAAGATGATGAGTGAGTTCTTGTAATTTTCGAGCTGTTTTGAAAAATCAAGCTGTGAACTCTGGAGGTTTTTACCCGCCTGGTGAAGTATCAGGCGCTGCCTGATCCAGTTATCCACATACGATTTCACCATCATGATGCTGTCCTTTGCAGGCGTTCCCGGGCTCACCACACCTTTCATGTCCGACTCGAAAAGGTACTCTCCATAAGCCCTTGCAAGCGTCCTTTCGGTTTTCTTTTTGAAGAAACCCGAACAGGAGGTGAGTAAGATAAGAGCAAACAGAAGAGGGCGCCAATGCATAATGAAATTCGCTTATTTGATTTTTGCAAGAACGTCGCGGTTCACTACCACAGGGTATTTTGCCCTGAGGCTGCGAATCCATTCTTTTTCCAGGTAATTCTGGTAATCGGCGGTGATAAGGCCCCTGGCTTCATTCAGGGTTTTAGGTTCCGATTTCAGGATCTTTTTGATATTTACAAACACTATGCCGTCCTTAACCATGATATCCTTTGAAATGCCGGGCACCCATGCAACGGTATCGATATAGGAATTATCCTTTTTTGAGAATTTCCCTGATTCCACCGAAAGTACTTTCAGCGTATCGGAATTTATTTCTTTCAGGATGTCATCCTCCTTAAGGTTGCTTTTGATGAAATTCTTCACCTTTTGTTCCAGGGAAGGACTTTTAAGAGTGAAAATGCTGGCGTCGACCCTCTGGCCCCACATGTAGTTGAACTTGTTTTTGAGATAATAATCCTGGAGCCCCACGGTATCTTTCACTGCTTTTGACCACACTTTCTGGTCGGTAAGGTCGAACAGCAGGATCCCGTCGCGGTATTCCTTCATAAGGGCCTTGAAATCAGGATATTTCTGTTCGAGGAAGCCGTTTTCATATTTCAGCAGGCTTTCGTCGACAAAATCGGAATACATGCTGTTCACGTAAATGCGGATATCCTTTTTATCGGTTCTTTTCTGTTTAACGTCAAGGTACTGGGCAAACTCCTTCTGGCTGAAGGTAGTGGCCCCGATTTTGAACATCATATCGGATTTCTGGAAGGCCAGGGTGGCATCCCATTTCCCGTTGAAAATGCTGTCGGTTACAAGGGTATAGAACGCTTCGATGGCTTTAGCGTTCTCGGTAAAGCCGTATTCGGCTTTAATGCGGGCAATGACTGCGCTGGTCACCTGCTGTGCGCGGCTGTCCTTAAGCACCCTTTGTTTCAGCTCGGCTTTTTCCTCATCGAAGGTACCTATGGGTTTACGTTCGATAAGTTTTACGATATGCCAGCCATAGCCGGGGGTAAGCACAGGTTCTGAAAAAGCGCCCACGTTCTGGATTTTCGAAATGGCCGCGATGAATTCGGGCATGAGGCGGTTCACGCCACGTCGAGGGAGCACCCCGCCTTTAGCCGATGATCCTTTGTCTTCGGAATTTGTCTTTACCAGATCTTCAAATTTTGCACCGGCTTTGAGCAAGGCATACAGGGAATCGATTTTTGTTTTCACCTTTGCCGAGTCGGCAGCCGATGCGCCTTTGGGGATTCCAAGAAAGAGATGGGCTACGGTGAATTCACCCAGGGCCGTTATCCTGTCGGTTACCTTGATGATATGATACCCGTAATCGGTCCTGATGATCTGTGAGATCTGCCCGTTGCCGGTAGTATAGGCCGCTGTTTCGAAAGGATAAACCATATCGAAAACGGTAAAATAGCCGAGGTCTCCCCTGTTCCCTTTCATAAACGGATGCTGGGCTGTAGCTTCCCGGTCTTTTGCCGAGGGGTCTTCGGAATATTCCATGACTATGTTTTCAAACGTCTCACCTTTGACGATCCTTTCCCTGGCTTCCTTTGCTTTTTTGAAAGCGTTAAGGGTATCCTGGGGGCCGGCATCAGCCTTAACCCTGAAATAGATATGGCTTGCCCTGAGATCGATTTTTTTACGGTCGTAAGCTTCCTGGACGAGGCGGTTGAGTGTAGCTTCATCGGTAAAATACGGTTTGGCTAATTGTTCGCGGTAGCCGTCGAGTTCCTTAACGAAAGACGAAACGGTATCCAGTCCGAGTTCTTCGGCCTGCAGGACCTTAAGTTTGAAATTAATGAAAAGTTCAAGGTAATCATCCATTGACTTTTTGTCCAAAGCTTCGCCCTTGACATTATTCTTCTGGTAGATCGACATGAATTCGCCAACAGTGACCGGTTTCCCGGCAATGGTCATCAGGCTAGTATTGTTATCAACCTGGGCAGTGGCATTAAAAACCAATACGAGAAAAAGCAGTAATCCTGAAAATTTCAAGTTCATAGTATTGAAGTGTTAATTTTATAATTAATTATAACGCAAAAATCCTGAAAACATTATTAACGGCTGTAATTTGGTGCTTCGCTGATAATAGTGACATCGTGGGGGTGGCTTTCGGTCACGCCGGCCGATGTGATCTTGATGAATTTTGCCTTCTGCAGGGCTTCCATATTTGGGGAGCCTGTATAGCCCATGCCAGAGCGGAGGCCGCCTGTCATCTGGTATATCACTTCCGAGAGGGAGCCTTTATAGGGCACCCGGCCCACGATACCTTCGGGGACAAGTTTTTTTACATCGTCTTCCATATCCTGGAAATACCTGTCCTTGGAGCCATGCTGCATGGCTTCGAGGGATCCCATTCCCCGGTAGGTTTTGAATTTGCGGCCTTCGTAGATTATGGTTTCGCCCGGGGATTCGTCGACTCCGGCAAACAGGGAACCTGCCATGATGGAATGGGCGCCTGCTGCGAGGGCTTTGACGATATCGCCGGTATACCTGATCCCTCCGTCGGCGATCACGGGGATGCCTGTTCCCTTGAGGGCTTTGGCGACCTGGTAAACGGCTGTAAGCTGGGGTATCCCGATGCCGGCTATGATCCTCGTGGTACAGATGGAGCCCGGACCAATGCCTACTTTCACGGCATCAACCCCGGCTTTTGCGAGGTCTTTGGCGGCTTCGGCGGTGCCGATGTTTCCCACGATCATTTCGATGTTGGGGTAGGCTGCTTTCACCCGTTTGGCCATTTCGATCACAGGTTTTGTATGGCCGTGAGCCGTGTCGATCACGATGGCGTCGACGCCTTCCTTAACGAGGGCGGCTGCGCGGTCGAGGGTGTCGGAGGCTATTCCTACGGCCGCGGCAACGCGCAGCCGCCCGAGAATATCTTTACAGGCATTGGGCCTGGCCTTAATCTTGATAATGTCTTTATAAGTGATCAGGCCCACCAGCCTGTTGTTTTTATCGATGACGGGAAGCTTCTCGATCTTGTACTCCTGTAGTATCTGCTCGGCTTTCTCGAAATTCATGAACTCGCTGATAGTGATCACCTTATGGGTCATCACCTCGGTAACAGGGCGCCCCATCTCACGTTCAAAACGCAGGTCACGGTTTGTAACTATACCAACCAGCTCCTCGCGTTCATTTACCACAGGGATACCACCTATGGAATGTTCCTTCATCATCGCCAGAGCGTCGCCCACCAGGGCCGATTCGTGCAGGGTCACCGGGTCGAGGATCATCCCGTTCTCGGCTCTCTTTACTTTTCTTACCTGCACAGCCTGTGCTTCAATCGACATGTTCTTGTGAAGCACCCCAATACCGCCCTCCTGGGCCATGGCAATAGCCATCCCCGATTCGGTAACGGTATCCATTGCAGCTGAGACAATAGGGATATTCAGGCGGATGTTTGTTGAAAAAAGAGTAGAGATGTCGACCTCCCTTGGAAGCACTTCTGAATATGAAGGGATCAGGAGCACATCATCGTAGGTAAGACCTTCTCCGAGGAATTTATTTGAATCTGTAAACATAGGCCTCAAAATAAAAGTGCAAAGATACGAAAATGAGAAGAATTGTTTATAAACAAATGCAGATCATTTTTCTATGCAAAAATTGTATTTTTGATCATTCGAAATCACCTCCATTCTTATGAAATATACCGGACTTTTCCTCGCTTTTCTATTGATACAGTCCTGTTTCCGGGTATCGGGACAGGATGAAACTGCCTATAAACAAATAAACCTGCCCAACGGCTGGGGGATCAGCCGGCTGGGGAAAAGCCTGCAGCTAGGGGACCTCCCTCTGAACATTGCGGTTTCATCTTCGGGCCGCCTGATAGCTGTCACCAATAACGGTGAAAGCGACCAGAGCATATACCTCATCGATGCCGTCTCAGCCAAAGTTCTTGACACCATCCTCATCAGGGCCGCCTGGGTGGGACTGGCTTTTACGAAAGATGAAAAAACGCTGTACGCTTCGGGAGGGAACAGGAACCTCATCTACCGCTACACTATAAAAAACAATAAGCTTGCCCTGGCCGACAGCCTGGTATTAGGCAAGGCCTGGCCCGAAAAGATATCCCCTGCAGGCCTTGCGCTTGACGAAAAGAAGCAGTTGCTGTATGTCGTTACCAAGGAAAACAACTCACTTTACATACTCGACCTGAAGCATAAGCAGCCTCCCCTGAAGTTCGGCCTCGGAGGCGAGGGCTACACCTGCCTTCTCTCACGCGACGGCCGGGAACTGTATATAAGCTGCTGGGGTTGCGGGATGCTGCACATATTCAACACCCTGACAAGGACTTTCGCAAAATCCATCATCGTCGGGAGCAACCCAAACGACATCTGCCTTGACCGTAAAGGGAAATACCTTTACGTAGCCAATTCCAACGACAATTCGGTATCCTGCATCGACCTTAAAGCCGGCAAAGTTGTCGAGACCCTGAATTCGGCCCTGTACCCATCCTCCCCCTCGGGAAGCACGACCAACAGCGTGGCGCTCAGCGCCGATAATAAAACCCTGTACATCGCCAATGCCGATAATAACTGCCTCGCGGTTTTCGACGTTTCAATACCGGGGAAAAGTTTCAGCAAGGGCTTTATTCCTACAGGCTGGTACCCCAGCTGTGTAAGGGTGGTCAATAAGCAGCTCTGGATAACCAACGGCAAAGGTTTTACGTCTATGGCAAATCCCGGGGGGCCGAACCCGGCGGTCCGCACACAAAAAGTGAATGCACAGAAGAGCGAAGGCCGCAAGAACAGGAAGGTACAATATATCGGGAGCCTGTTCAGGGGGAGCATGAGCATCATCTCTGAACCCGATCTAAAAAAGCTTGAAGCCTATTCGGCCATGGTTTACAAAAACACGCCTTACAAACCCGAAAAAGTAAGCGTAACGCCCGAAGCTAGGGGGACGGCCATACCCGAAATGCCATCCGCAGTCTCACCAATTAAATACGTGTTTTACGTTGTCAAGGAGAACCGCACCTACGACCAGGTGCTGGGCGATGTGGCCGAAGGCAACGGTGACACTTCACTGGTTCTGTTCGGCAAAAGGATCACACCCAACCAGCATCAGCTGGTGAAGGATTTTGTATTGCTTGATAATTTTTATGTGGATGGCGAAGTGAGCGCCGACGGACACAATTGGAGTATGGGCGCATATGCTACGGACTATCTTGAAAAGACCTGGCCGAGCAGTTACGGCGGAAGGGGTGGAGATTACGATTCGGAAGGAAACCGCAAGATAGCCAACAACAAGGACGGCTTTATCTGGGATTTTTGCGCCCGCCAGGGAGTTTCGTACCGCACTTACGGGGAGTTCGCCGATAATTTCAAACCGAACATCCCCGTGCTTAAGGGACATTACTGCAGGTATTTCACCAGCTGGGACCAGGACGTGATGGATACCATGCGATTCACCCAATGGAAGAAGGATTTTGACTCATTGCTTGCGCTTGGCGCTGTTCCCCGGCTGAATACGATACGTTTCATCAACGATCATACCCAGGGCCTGAAAGCAGGCAAACTGACACCTTTTGCACAGGTCGCCGACAATGACCTTGCCGTGGGCAAACTGGTTGAATACCTCGCCAAATCATCCATTTGGAATGAAAGCGTGATATTTATCCTGGAGGATGACGCCCAGAACGGTCCCGACCATGTGGATGCCCACCGCAGCCCGGTGTATATAGCGGGAGGCTATGTAAAACGGCATTTCGTGGATCATACGCCCTACTCCACGGCCTCGGTCCTCAGGACTATAGAGCTGATCCTGGGCCTCCCGCCCATGAGCCAGTACGATGCGGCGGCCACTCCCTTATGGCGTTGTTTCACTGCAAAGCCTGAAGCCTCGGGGTTCAGGGTTCAGGGGCCATTTGTAAACCTGGGCGAAAAAAATATTGCTCTTAACCAGTGGCAGAGGATGAGCGAGGAGTTTGATTTCAGCCGTGAGGACAGGGTTCCCGACGAGCTCCTGAACCAGGTGTTGTGGTTTGCGGCCAGGGGTGAATCAACGCTCTGCCCCGCCCCGGTGAGGTCGGCTTTTGTAAAACCTGTTGTAAAAGACGAAGACTGAGATGAAGGTAAAGCATTTCACCGATCCCATTAAAGACCTGGCCGAAAGCGGCAAGCTGAAACGATGCCTCAAATGAAAGTGAAGAACCTTATCACCGACCCTATCAGGGACCTGGCCGAAAGCGGCAAGCTGGCGGGTTTGCTGCTGATCGTTGCGACGGTGCTTTCGATTTCCCTGGCCAATTCAGGTCGGGCCGAATCCTACCTGAGCATCTGGCATATGGAGATTGGTTTTGATTTTTTGCATGAGAGTGTGCTGCACTGGATCAACGACGGGCTCATGGCCATTTTCTTTTTCCTTATAGGACTGGAGATCAAGCGCGAGCTTCAGGAAGGGGAACTAGCCGAGAAAGAAAAAGCCATACTCCCGGTATTGGCGGCCCTTGGAGGGATGATTTTCCCTGCTATCATCTTTTTCCTGTTCAACAGCGGGTCAGCTGAACACCTTAACGGCTGGGCCATACCAACGGCCACCGACATTGCCTTTTCGCTGGGGATACTTTCTCTTTTGGGTAAACGTGCACCTTTATCGTTAAAGATCTTTCTCACCGCACTGGCCATTATCGACGATCTCGGGGCTATTGTGATCATAGCCACATTTTACACCCATAATCTTCATTTCGGGATGCTGGGTATTGCTTTGTTGTTTGTTCTGGTTTTGTTTGCCCTGAACCGCTTCAAAGTGAAGTACCTGTTCATGTATCTCATCCCTGCCATAGGGTTATGGTATTTTATACTCAGGTCGGGGGTTCATCCCACCATTGCGGGAGTAGTGGCCGCTATGTTCATCCCGAAGAAGATGGCGCATAAACTTGAGATCAGCCTGCATCGGCCGGTAAACTATTACATACTTCCGTTATTTGCGCTGGCAAACACAGCCATACCGATGGTCTTTGACAGTTCCAGCTTATTCAACGGGCTCACGGCAGGGATCATATTCGGACTGCTCATAGGGAAACCCCTGGGGATCACCCTGTTTTCATGGATTGGTGTTAAAATGAAGATTTCCGCCCTGCCCGCGGGCACCAACTGGAAGCAGCTGGCCGGAACCGGGCTGCTGGCCGGCATAGGGTTTACGATGTCGATCTTTATTGCAGGCTTGTCCTATAAAGAACCCGCAATTCTCGACGTTTCAAAGCTGTCCATACTTGCAGGCTCCACTCTCTCGGCACTCTGCGGGATGGGAGTTCTATTTTTTCTCGGCAAAAAAAAGTTCGTCAGCTAAAACTTCGAGCGTATGGCAAAACGTCAGCCCCACAGCGTTTTTGGTTATTTATCCGGTACAATCGGTGAAACGGTGTATACCAGTGACGGGTATGTGCGCAGGAAAGCGGCAATTACCATGCGCAAACTTTCGGAGCTTCAGCAGGAACACAAAAACCGTTGGGACGAGGTGAAGGAATACGCCCGCATAGCCACTTCCGATCCCGAACTAAACAGCTGGTATGCAAAACTTGCCCGGAAGTTTAAAAACCAGGGCGCATGGCAATTTGCCATAAGCGATTACTGCCATCCCCCGGTAATCGGGAAGATCTCCAAAGGCATTCCCCGGGCCGGTGCAATAAGCCGGCTCTGTATCGATGTCCGGGACCGGTATAAAGTTCAGAGAGTGCTGGTATACCTCATGGCAGCCGACGGCAGTGAAATTGAAAAGGGAAAGGCAGTCTTCAGTGATACAGAACTTTGCTGGAATTTTGACTTCATGACCGACCTAGGCCAGTCAACTGATATGAAACTGGTTGTGATAGCTATGGATCTCCCCGGGAACATAGTTTATATGGAACTCCCCTACCCCTGTTTCGACACCGACCCGGCATCCGTCCTCGAATTTTCAAAGACTAAAAAGAAAAAGCAATACGTGAAGAGCCGGCTAAGACCCTGGAAGCTATGATGTTTTCAATGCTTTGTGCATAGTTCATCCCTGTAAATGTCCTTAATTTCATTTTTTTTAGCCATAGAACCACATGCCATAGCTTGAGCGAACGATGACCAGACAGGAGATTATAAAAGCTTAAGGAAAGCTTAAAGGAACAGGCCGGGTTTTATATATTACAAGCCCCGGGGTCCATTTTCGCCAAAAAAAGCCGGGATAGCATGCATCTTTTGATCATGGCCTGTTTCAGGAAGCCAAAGATACAAAATCGCGGGAGAGAAAGCAAATTAATTTTCTTTTTTTGCTCAAGGATTTCTTAGATTTATTTTCAACATCAATTCCGATAAAACCGGTATTAACCCCAAGGCCCTGAACCCGGGTTCCGCCCCTGAAAAGGTGGGGAATTTACCGGGAGTGATTAAACCGGTATTTACCCCAGGCAGAGACCTGAATCCGGGATCCGTATCGGAATAGGTGAGGAATATTAAAAGCAAAGAAAAAAAGAAGTTGAATTACGTATCACTTTCTTCTTTAAGGCGGATTAATTGAAGCGTATATTTATGATAATTGAACCTTATCTAAACTGGTTTAATCGTATTGCATCCAATATCAAGAAATAACAGAAATTTAAAGACATGAAAGCAGAAGAGCAACAGGGGATGCCCAATGAGGTTATAGCAACCGCAACTGGGCATAGAATACTATTAAGACTTAGAAAAAGTCAACAAGACATCACGTTTATCAAGAGTTTACCCAATTCACGATGGGACAAGTCAGCTTTTTGTTGGGTAGTTATTCAGAATCAGCAACATATTGGAAAAATATGTCAATATTTTGGGAACAGGTTACAATGGATTGAAAAACCCGGGAATGGATCGGGGATAAACAAAGAAAGGTATCCGGCAGAGAAGGAAACACTATACATTGTCAAATATCATAATGGCAGGGTCAGGTTATATTTCCAATTCAATCCGGATCTTATAGCCCATATAAAGCAACAACCATTTTATGCCTGGGATTCTGAAACTCTTACCTGGACAATCCCCCACACAGAAAAGATCCTGGAAAAGATGGTAAATTTTTGTAAATCCAAGGGATGGAAATACAAATATCTTGAGGATATACGTCAGTTACAGCGAGTTTCAAGGCCAGGACCGGAGAGTATTAAAAATTACAGGCAATGTCCTGAAGTATATATCGAAAAGTTAACCATCATGAGGTATAGCAGGAATACAATAAGAGTTTATACTGAATGCTTCAAAGAATTTATCAATTATTTCAGTGAGAAAGAGATTAATGAAATAACGCAATCTGAAATTATGGATTACCAGAGATACCTCGTGGAAAAGCGCTGTGTTTCCAATTCATATCAGAACCAGGCAATTAATTCAATTAAGTTTTATTACGAAAGAGTTTTAGGAGGGAATAGAGAAAAGTATTACATCGAGAGGCCAAGAAAAGAAAAAATACTGCCAGAAGTATTGAGTGAGCAGGAAGCATTATTGTTATTTAATGCTCTTGATAATCTGAAACATAAGTGTATGATCATGACGGCATATTCGGGGGGAGATGTGCAACTTTTTTTCTGTAAAATAATTAAGCCACGGTTAACTGTTTGACACTCCGGGGAGTGTTCGAAGGCAGCGGATCATGATCCGCTGCCTTCGAATCGTTTTCTTTTTCCAACTCCCAGAGGGGGGCCATA
>CAIRDP010000061.1 GCA_903877385.1 uncultured Bacteroidales bacterium | reverse complement strand
TAATGATTATCAGGACCTTAACTTCATTTATTTAGAGTTTTTATAAACAAGATATTAACATTAACAAATTGATTTACAGATAGATAAAAAATTATCTCAACCTCATTTTTCATCTTCTCAATCTACCAAAGTAGAATTAAATAGCTCTGATGCCTGTGAAGCTTAGGATCACATTCATATTCCTTCTTTTATTTGATGCCCTTGCTTCATCTGCACAGGAGGCCGCTGTTATACGGATTGGGGTTTTTACCGATTGCCAGTATTGTGATTGCAATTCGGATGACAAAAGGCAATACCGGCTATCGCTGGCAAAGCTTGACAGCTGCATTGAAGTATTCAATGCCCTTCAGCTGGATGCGGTATTCCATCTTGGCGACATGATAGATCATAATTACAATAGCTACGACAGCATACTTCCCCGCTTTCACAGGTTTAAAGCGCCCCTGAACCTTGTGTTGGGGAACCATGACTATATGATCAAAAACAGGTACAAGAAAGGCCTTATTGATCATATCGGGATATCGCAGAACCTTCGAAGTTCAGATACAGTGCGGGTGAAGGATGGGAACAGGATGGGTGCAGGATGCCCGGCAGGAGCCTATTCAACAGTGAAAGGGATCTGGCGTTTCATCGCCCTGAACGGAGATGACCTGAGCTTTACCGGCCCTCAGAGCGGGGAACAAAAAGAGGAGAGAAACGAAATGCTCAGCGACTCTTATATGCATTTGCTTTATTCAGGGATGCCCTGGAATGGGGGCATAGGGAAAAACCAGGTGAAATGGCTGGAGGCTCAGCTCGAAGAAGCCCTTAAGCTTGGTCAGAATGTGATCGTGCTTTGCCATTTTCCTTTGTTCGGGAAAGAAGACCACCTGCTTTTCAACAACAAGGAGATCTTTGAACTGATTTCGCGTTATCCCTGTGTGAAGGCATATTTCAACGGGCACTACCATTCGGGCGGATATAAACAGAAGGATGGAATACATTTTGTGAATTTCAGGGGGATGGTGGATACCGGGCAAAATGCTTTTGCCGTGGTAACGCTTACAAAAGACAGCATAATAATCAAAGGATACGGCCGTGAGCCTGACCGGAATTTACGCATCAGGCCTTAGCATGCCTTAATTAATAATTCGTTAGGAGAAAACCATGAATAAGGCGGGAGGGATCATTTTATACCTGATCATGGTGGCCATGATGATAAGCCAGGGAAAAGCATTTGCCCAGGCTGACAGCAGCAGCAAAGCGGCTGAGCCGGCCACTGACTTTAAAATTAAAAGCGAAAGCGGGTTCCGGCGCTGGCTTGATGAAAAACCCCGGGGCTTGTACAACAATACAAGTTTTGCGATAGCAAGCTTAAGGGGGAATATTTTTTGCGGGATGCAGACTGCATTCGGGTACAAATTCAATCCATACCTTGGCCTTGGAGGAGGGATTGGCATCGAGCGGCTCACTGATCTGCCAACATACAGTTATTATAAAGGCAATTTCACTTTTTTACCTGTTTTTGCCGAGCTCAGGTATACGGTTCTGAAGCGGAGGTTTTCGCCGGTGGTGGCTTTGCAGGGAGGGTATAAGTTTCTCATCAACACACCCTCGACCCAGATGGACGAATGGCTGGAATGGATATACCCTCCTTATGCCTGGAATTACTATTACAATTATGATACGTATCACAGTGGGGGCGGTTTTGCGACACTTGAGATCGGGGTTAATACAAAGGTGTATAAACGTTTTGGAGTTTACGCTTCGGTGGATTACTCAGTATGGTCGGTTCATGGAACAAATCATTATTGGATTTACCAGGCCACATCGGACGGGACCGGTGAGACCCATTCCGTCGCCACTGAATATACCCAAAACGTCCTTGCGTACCAGGAGATACTGATGTTCAGGCTGGGATTTACATTTTAGGTCCGACTCCCGTGGTGATAAACGGTAAGATTCAGAAAACCATTTTTGCAAAATTCCTGACCGACCTGAGGGTAAGATCAGGGGCTTCGATATACCCCATATGTCCGCATTCGCGCAGGATAAGGCTCTCGCTTACCGAAGGCAGGGAGATCATCTCCCAAAGCCGGCTAACCGGCGCTTTTGAATCTTTTAATCCGAGGATGAAGAGCACCGGGAGTGTTGTCGATTTCAGCAGCCCGGACTGATCCATACGTTCGCTCATTCCTTTCAGAGCTGCAATAATACCTTCGCGGGGGATCTCTGCTGCGCACCATTGCAGGAATTCTATATCCTTACCGAATTTACTGCGGACTTCCTCGGGAAAGAGCGAGGGGATGAATATGGAGAGGAAACTGAAGCGGTCTTTTTTTACAATCTCAATGGTGCGGAGGCGGTTTTTTTTATCTTCGGGTGAATCGGGATAGCAATGGGAATGGAAAAGCCCGAACCCTTTAAGCATGCCCGGGAATTTCGAGGCAAAAGCCAGGGTAACATATCCCCCCATGGAATGGCCTATCATCAGGCATTTTTTTACATTAAGCTGTTTTATCACTGCGGATACCGCCTCTGCCAGGAGTTCCATGGTATGGGTTGCGGCAAGGCATTGGCTGTTCCCGTGACCGGGGAGGTCGATACAGATCACCCGGTAGTTTTTCGAGAGTTTTGCCGAGAATTGTTTCCATATCCTGAGGTCTTCGGTGAATCCGTGCAGAAGTACTATGGCATCACCTTTGCCTGTATCGGTAAAATGAATTTCCTTTCTTTTAAAAGTAATATACGACATGGTATGGATCTTTTGCGCAGTGATGATTTACATAACAAAGGTATAATAAATGCTGAACATTCATGTCTGATTCGATTGGATGCGGGATTGGGGCGCTGCGCGCCGATGCGGGATGGGCAACGCTTTGCGTTTCCGATGCGGGATGGGGGCGCTGCGCGTTGATGCGGGATGAGGGCGCTTCGCACCGATGCAAGATGCGGGACTGACATTGGGTTGTTGACAAAAAATCTTTTTGGGGTCCGGGGCCTGAAGGATTTGACTGTATTTTTACCAGGCTTTTAATGACAGAGGTATGAAGACCAGCCCGGGTTTTATCCTGGTTTTATTGATTCTATTTTTCAGTCTTCGGGGATTTTCGCAGGTCCCGGCTGCCAGCAGGAATTACAATGCAGTGCTATCGAACACAGGGCAGTTCGGACTGACCTTTGGACCGGCAATTTACCATGGCGACCTGAACGTTGGCAATTTTACCTTTAAGCGCTCAACCGGGCTTGCTGCAAGCATCTTCGGCCAGTATTATTTTTCAAATATTTTCGGGTTCAGGGTATCGCTCTACAGCGGGATACTGAACGGAGGAATTAAGAGTTATGTGAAAAACGGGGCCCCTGTTGAAGATTCGTTTACAGGGATCATACTCGAGGGCGACCTTCATATCCTGCTTAATTTCTCGAACCTTTTTTTCGGCCAAAGTGAGAAAAGAAGGTTTTTCGTTTACGGAATCGCAGGACTGGGTTATGCAGGATGGTATTCAAAGCTGAACAACAAAGTTTACAATTATGACTCCCTGGCAACCGATAATCCCTTAAGCAATTTCCATGCATCCTTTGTAATACCTGCGGGTCTCGGATTTTATTACAGGATAGGCAACAGGCTTAACCTGGGGCTGGAGTATAGTTACAGGACGTATCTCTCCGATAAGATTGACAATACCTCGGGGGGTTATCCTTATGATGCGGTTCATTATGTTGCCCTGAATATTTCATTCAACCTGGGAACCGGCCAGGCCAGGGAGCGTGGTAACAGGCCCTTGAAGAGCACGCAGTTGCAGCCCTCCGATTACCCGGCTTTCTATACCGGGCATGAAGCTGTTCATCCATCTCCTCCTGAAACAAGGCATACAGAACAGGCTATGCCGGTCACAGAAACAACAAGTGCCGGGAACCAGGAGGTCATCCTCCCGCCCAGGTTAATCGTCCCTCCCAGGGCAAGCCCGAAGGCAAGTGAAGCGGTGTGGTATTCAGTGCAGATCTTTGCAGTGGAACATCATAAATATACAGCCGGATGGATAAAAAACCACTACCATATTGCCGGGGAAGTAAGGGTTGAGACCATTGGGAAAACTGAGAGGTTTATCGTGGGAAAATGCGCCGACATTGAATGCGCAAGGGCCCTGAAGAAAAAAATGCAGGAGAAAGGGATACATGATGCATTCATCGTGGTTTACCGGAACGGCAGGCGAAATTATTCAATGAAATAATTTGGAAATACCATAAGTTTTACCTATCTTTGGTCCCGTAAAACAATTTTGTTAAATTTTTAAAATTGATCCCATGAAAACGCGTAATTATATTTTTTTATTGGTCTTGCTGGCCATTCCTATGATATACTTTACCTCATGCGATAAAGTAAAACAGCTCACTTCAATTAATGTTTCAATGAAGCTGCCAAGGCAGCATTTCACATATACCGGGAGCACGCTTAAAACCGGGGGAGAAGTAATCCTTTATTCAGGCCTTGTGCATATTAACCTCGACAGTTTGTGCAACGCCAATGGTTTTTCATCCGGTACGATTCAGAACACTTCATTCACCAACCTTTCTGTAACAATTGAACAGCCTGCCGATTCCACATTCCATTGGCTGAGTTCAATGCGGGCCACGGTTGCCGACAACCAGAATTTCCAGCCCGAGAACCAGATAGGCAGCGTGACCAATACAGATCCGAATGCAAAAACCGTTATTATTACCACGAACAACGTAAATATCCGTCCTTATCTTACGCAACCAAGCTTCTATTTCAGGCTCTACGGAGTGATCAATGGGTCTTTACCTGCCGTCACTGTCGGAATGTTCCTCGACGGAACCATACAGCTAACGATAGCGCCTTTATAAACTAATTATGCTTCTTGAGCCTATTACTAAACGCAGAGCCCATTTTTCTTTTTCCGGGGAGCCGGTCGGGCAGGAAAAACTTTTACAGATTATCGAAGCTGCCACACTTGCACCTTCAGGAATGAACAATCAGCCATGGAGATATTTTTATGCGATCCATGGCAGCAGTGGTTTTGAAACGCTGCTTGATTGCCTTAACGAAGGGAACCGGCGTTATGCGAATAAAGCGGGGGCTCTGATATTATCAGCCGCTCAAACAAAATACTTTTACCAGGACAAGGAGTTTGTCAATTCACATGCCTGGCACGATACGGGTCTTGCCAACTCGCTTTTGATGATACAAGCCACGGCCATGGGTATTAAGACCCATCCCATGGGGGGCTTTGACACTGAGAAAGCGACTAAAGCTGCGAACCTCGGCCCGGATACTGAACCTGTTGTGATGATTGCTGCAGGTTACCCCGGTAATGAAGCCGAATTGCCTGCCGACCTTTTACGAAAACAAACTGCTCAGCGATACCGCAAGCCACTCGAGGAAGTCGTAAGGCAGCTTTAAAGCTTTGGGTAATGAGTGTAGCAGCAATGACTTCACTTGAACGTGTTTTGAAGACCATGGGGCAGAAGGAACCCGACAGGCTGCCTGCTTTTCTCATGCTTACGATGCACGGTGCAAAAGAACTCGGGCTGAGCCCAAGGGATTATTTTTCAAAAGCCGAACATATTATCGAAGGCCAGCTCAGGCTGGGACAGAAATACCAGAACGATTGTGTTTGCACTTCGTTTGGTTCCGCTTCTGAGTTTGAAGCATTCGGGGGGGCAGTGAGTTGGGCCGATGACGGTGAGCCCAATCCCGCCCAACCACTGATAGGCGATGCCGCACAAATCGGGCAGCTTGCGGTGCCGGACGTTCGTACCTCCAAGGCTCTCAGGAAGGTATTCAAGGCCACGGAAGGATTAAACAGGGAAGTCGGGAATAAAATACCAATCATAGGTACTGTGATGTCGCCGTTCTCATTGCCGGTGATGCAGTTGGGGCTTGACAAATACCTTGAACTTATGCATTCGGCTCCGGGTTTATTCGACCGGCTTATTGAAATAAACAGGGAATTCTGTGTAAACTATGCGAATATGCAGCTCGAGGCCGGGGCAACGGCTATTTGTTATTCCGATCTTGTTCCGCCGGCGGCATTCATGCCCTGGGAGTCCTGTTTTAAAACCAGGCTGCTGATCGCACAACAAACCATCCCCTTGATCAAAGGCCCTGTTATCCTTAATTTTGATTCAGGGCGGATGACTGAGCTCGTTGATCATATAGAGAAGACCGGGGCTGCGATTATCCGGGCCGGCGCCCATGAGGATATAGAAAGGATCAAGTTTGACTGCAAACACAGGATCACCCTCCTTGGGAATATGGACAGCGCTGAAATGCGAAACTGGGGTAGAATAAAGACCGTTGACACGGTGAAAGACATCATTCGGAAAGCGGCCCCGGGTGGTGGTTTTATACTTGGAGATGACCAGGGGGAAATACCCTGGCAGGTAAGCGAGGAAACACTTATGAACATTTCTGAGACAGTGCAGGAATTCGGACAATACCCGATCATGATATCGGATTAATTTTCCGATCTTTGGGGCATTCAAATCAGGATTTTATGAGAAAACTGTTTTTCCCTATGGCTTTTTTAGCCATAATGTCATTGTTTTTTTCCTGCAAATCGGGGAAAAACACGGCCCAGGGTATTGACCCCCTGTTGTCACATATCGATTCGACCGTTAAGGCTGGCGATGATTTTTTCATGTTCGCAAACGGTAAATGGTTCAAGGCAAACCCAATCCCGGCCAGCGAGCAGTCCAACGGCTTGTGGCAGCTGATACAGGACACAATCAACGCACAGGTACGCAATGTTTGTGAGACCTCTGCCGCCCTGAAAGATGCGCCCAGGGGCAGTAATAAACAAAAAATCGGCGATTTCTTTTACTCAGGCATGGACAGTGCAAGCCTGAACAAGAAGGGGCTTAGTGACCTGAAGGGCGACATGGACCGCATCGATGCGATTCAAGATATCAAGGGTCTTGTAAAGGAGGC
The DNA here is from genome assembly GCA_903877385.1 of uncultured Bacteroidales bacterium. Lineage (GTDB taxonomy): Bacteria > Bacteroidota > Bacteroidia > Bacteroidales > FEN-979 > CAIRDP01. Next base: position 185,028 of record CAIRDP010000061.1, on the reverse strand, counting down.
GGCAAACATTCATGCAGTTGCAGGGTCTCCCCTGTTCCGCTTTTATGTTGTGCAGGACGACAGGATCAGCAGCAAATATGCGGTCTATATCAGCCAGGGTGGGTTAAGCCTTCCCGACCGCAGTTTTTATTTTGATTCTGACCCCAGGACTGTGATGATACGCGAGAAATTCCCGGAGCATCTTACTAATATGTATAAACTCATGGGGTATTCAGAAAGCGCTGCCAGGATGGCATCGAAACATACCTTTAAACTGGAAACAGCGCTGGCCAAGGTATCGCGCAAACGTGAGGATACCCGGGACCCCCTGAAGAATTACAATAAAATTCCCCTGGTAAAACTGAAGGCTTCCATGCCGAATTTTGACTGGGACCTCTTTATACAATGCGTGGGGCTGAAAAATGTGGATACTGTTATTGTAGCCCAGCCTGAATTCTTAATTGCCGAAAATGCATTTCTCAAATCCATTCCCCTGGATGATTGGAAAAACTACCTGAAGTTCCAGATGGTAAGAGGCCTGGCCCGTTTTGTCGACGACAAAACCTTTCTTGAATCTTTCAGCTTTTATTCAACCGTTCTGAGGGGTGTTAAAGAACCCAAGCCCAGGTGGAAAAGGGTTGTTGAGCAAACCGATCATTCTCTCGGAGAGCTTGTAGGACAGGTATACGTGAATGAGTATCTGCCGAAAGGCACTAAAGAAAAACTGCTTGAGATCGGCAAATCCATCATGGAGGTTTATGCCCAAAGGATAAAGAACCTTGACTGGATGAGCGATGCAACGAAGGAGAAAGCCCTTAAAAAACTAAGCACGGTGATCATCAAAGTGGGGTACCCCGATAAGTGGAAGGATATGAGTTCCCTTGAAATTGACAGGTCTTCATTTGTGCGCAATGCGATGAATGCAAACAAATGGGAATTTGCCTACAACATCTCCAAATACGGGAAGCCTGTCGACCGCACCGAATGGGATATGCAGCCCCAGACGTACAATGCTTATTACAATCCCTCGAACAACGAGATCGTGATTCCCGGTTGCAATATTATCATTCCCGGTTATGAAAGGACCATGGCCGATGATGCCCTGCTGTATTCGGTCATAGGGGGTTCTACCTTCGGCCACGAAATCACGCACGGATTCGATGACCAGGGCTGCAAGTATGACGAATACGGCAACCTTCACAACTGGTGGACCAAAGAAGACAGTGCGAAGTTCTTTGCCAGGACCAAATTGATCGTAAAGCAATTCAACGGGTTTGTTGCCGTGGACAGCCTGCATATCAACGGTGAGCTTACCCAGGGAGAGAATATAGCCGACCTCGGAGGTATCATTATGGGTTACGAAGCCTTTAAGAAAACCGCGCAGTATAAAAACCATGAAATGATTGCAGGCCTAAGTCCCGACCAGAGGTTTTTCCTTGGTTATGCATTGGCCTGGATGGTGAATACACGCCCCGAGGCTATAGCAAACCAGGTGAAGAGTGACGAGCACTCTCCTCCCAGGTTCAGGGTTTTGGGCCCACTTTCAAACCTTCCGGAGTTTTATTCAACTTTCTCTGTTCAGAAGGGTGATGCCATGTGGATGCCCGACAGCCTGAGGGTAAAGATCTGGTAGATGTCAGGAACGTCTTTTTAAAAAATCATCAACCCTAATATTAAATAATTCCGACCCGATGCCGGAGATGAAAAGCAGTCAGGAAATTCCGCCGAAAAAGCCATCAGCATACATTCTTAGTCTTTTTAATCCCCTGAGGATTATCCGTGCAGTAAGCTTCCACCGAAAGCAAAAAAAATACTGTAAAGTAAGCCATGACCAGGAGCTGAGGTTTTATTCCGAAATGCTTTCAAACGACATGCTGCATTATGGTTATTTCGAGAATCCCGATATTGAACCTGACAGGTTATCGTTTCATGATGTGGAGGCTGCACAGATCAATTATGCCGAGAAACTCATTTCGCATATCCCCGATAAACCGCTTGCGGTTTTGGATATCGGGTGCGGTATAGGCGGTATAGCGAACCTGATTATAAAAAAGGGGTTTACGGTGGATGTTCTTTCACCAAACATCAATCAGCTTAACTATGTAAAGAACAAGTACCCTGTTTCATCGGCTTACAATGTGAGGTTCGAGGATTTTCATGCCGATAAGAAATACGGGGTTCTTCTTAATGCCGAGTCATTTCAGTACATCGACATGAAGAAGGGTTTCGCAAAAGCCGACGAGATCATTGCCCCTGAAGGGAGATGGGTTATTTGTGATTATTTTTCGATTAGTCCCGTAAATGAAAAAAAGAACCAGAAGCGGTTTGAAGAATTTGAAAAACTGGCAGCTGAACACGGCTGGAAGATCATTTACCAGGAAGACATCACACTTAATGTGTTGCCAACCCTGAAATTTGCGAATATGTATGTCACTCGTATCGTGACCCCCCTCCTGTTTTACCTTGAGAGCAAGCTTCTGATCAAACTTGCATGGCTGCACCATCTCACCAATGACATCAGGGAGAAGCTTTCGCTGAAGATGAACAGGGAGTTTTCGAAACTCCACAGCGGGACCTTTATTAAGGAGAAGAAGTACATGATCCTTGTGCTTGCCAGGCAATAAGTTTCAGCCCGGCAGGATGCCATCCTCATTTTATCAAAATGTGCTGCATTCAAGGCGGGTGAACCTGATTTCCTTCTTCTGCAGTGCAGGGCATTCCTGATTTATTTTCCCTTACAGTTTTTACGTTTCGGGTTATCACCGTTTTCCTGGTTTAGCGGGAGTGTGATCCTTACCCTTGTCCATCTTGAATATTCACTTTCTATTTCGATAGTTCCATTCATCTCTTTAATGATTCCGTATGAAATAGAAAGGCCAAGCCCGGTTCCTTTCCCGGCTTTCTTCGTGGTATGAAAAGGCAGCATGATTTTATCCAGCTCAGCCGATTTAATCCCCATTCCATTATCCATTATTTCTATATGCAGATGGTATTTATTTCTATAAGTAAATAATTCGATGAGCCATTTAAAATCAGTTTTCACTATCCCCATTTTTTCTTCAATTGCATCATGGGAATTTAATAGAAGGTTAAGAATCACTTGTTCGAATTTATTCGGATCACCTATAATTCTGGGAATTTTTTTATCAAAATGCATATTGAGGACTATCCCGGCATTCCGGAACTGGTTTTCAATTAAAGATGCCGCACTCCTTAGTGCATCGTGAATGTCGAATTCAATCAGGGTAAAATCATGATTCACCCTTGAAAACGTTTTTACATGATCAATAATGTATGTAATCCTGCTGATATTATTGAAGATGAGTTTTGCCTTATTATGAAAGTAGTCGGGGTCAATAGTTTCTATTTTACTTATTTCGACAAGCAGGTTTTCCAGTCCGAGCGAAATAATATTCAGGGGCTGGTTAATTTCGTGGGCAATACCGGTTGCCATTTCCCCGATGCTTGCAAGGCGTTCGGTATGGATCATCTGCTGCTGAATGACTTTCCTTTGCGAGATGTCCCTGATAACAGCCATAAGGGCAGTGGGTTTTCCATAATCATCAATGATCATTTTCAGGCTGACTTCACAATTGAGCCGGGTCTGGTCGGCACGGGTAATGAGAAATTCATTGTTGTGGGTCGGGCCCTTTTCGATAGTAAGCCTGATTACTTCCTGAAGCCTGATCTGTTCATCCGGCGGAAATAGCGTAATGATGTTATTGCCTAAAAAATCCTCCTTGCTGGACAGGCCAAATATTTCGGCTGCAACATTGGATATTTCCCTTACAGAACCGAAGGTATCCATAATAATGATTCCTTCGGGAGATGCATTCAGCAGCATCCTGTATTGTTTTTCAGATTCCAGGATTTTATGCTTCTGCCGGTTCAGTTCCAGAAGTATCTTCACTTTACTGATCAGCAGTTTGGGATGCACCGGTTTGAAAATATAGTCGATGACTCCGGTTTCGTATATCTTTTCAAGCTCAGAATCGTTGCAGGGATAGGCTGTGATGAAAATAATCGGGATCAGATTCCGGCCTTTATCCCTGAGGATTTGTGAGGCAAGTTCAATCCCGCTCATTTCGGGCATATGCACATCAAGAAGGGCCAGGGCAAGTTCCCTCCCCTGAATTTTCTCAAGCGCTTCTTTACTAGAGAAAGCCCGGATGATATTGGCTTTTAAATGCCTTAATGTTGTTTCAAGCAAAATAACATTAGGTTCGATGTCGTCGACAATGAGAATATTGGATTTATTATCCTGATTCATACCCGAAAAGTAATTATTATTTGTGAAATAAAAAACAAATGCAATTGTTACCTTAGCTGATTATAAAAGAACCAAATGCAAAAGACATTCACTTTCGGGCATTTTTTTTACCTGACGCTGTTGCTCCTGATGTACGGCAGCATCAGTGCACAAACGGTTAGCCAGTGGAGAGGCGCCGATCGCAGGGGCATTTACCGTGAACCTGCACTTCAGAAATTCTGGCCGCCTGAAGGGCCGGCCCTGATGTGGGTTAATGAAGATATCGGGAATGGTTTCGGATCACCTGTTTTCCACAACAGCCAGATCTTTGTTGCAGGGGAGATTGATTCAACAGCTTACCTTTTTGCCCTTGACCTGAACGGCAAGATCATCTGGAAAACCGCGTTTGGCAAGGAATGGACTAAAAGTTTCCCCGGATCACGGATGAGCCCCACCATTTATGACGACATGATCTATGTCAGTTCAGGGATGGGGAATATTGCCTGTATAGAGCTAAAAACCGGGGCTTTGAAGTGGATGGTAGGCAAAGCTGATCTTCACGGGGTTTCACCCATGCACGGTCATTCCGAATCACCCCTGGTTGACGGGGATATGGTATTTTTCACTCCCGGGGGCAAAGACACCAACGTTGTTGCTCTGAACCGTTTCACCGGGAAGATCATCTGGGTATGCAAAGGAAGGGGCGAAAGACCAGGATATAATTCCCCGCTATTGGTGAAATACGGAGAAAAATCCATCATCGCTGTTTTTACGGCTTATTCACTTCTTGGGATTGATGCGAAGACCGGGGAACTGCTGTGGGTAAATGAACAGGTAAACACCCCGCCTGCAGAGCGGAAACCCGGTAACGGCGACACCCACAGCAATACAGTATGGTACGAGGACGGCGCTATATATTATATTGCCGGTGACGGGAACGGGGCGGTAAAACTGGCCCTGGAGGACAAAGGAAAATCGGTGCGCGAGGTATGGAGGAACCCAACTTTGGACAATTATATGGGGGGATTTATCATTGCAGGTGAAAAAATTTATACCTGTGCCGACAGCCGTAAGTCGCTTTTATGCCTGGATGCTAAAACAGGCAATATTACTGACTCGCTGAAATGCGGCAGCGGTACTATCATTTCCGATTCGAAAATGCTTTATTATTACAACCAGAAAGGTGATATTAACCTTATCAATCCAGATAAAGAGAAAATGGAGAGAGTAAGTTTCTTCAGGGTTCCCAAGGGAACGAAAGAACACTTCTCACATCCTGTGATATACCGCGGCATCCTTTACATCAGGCACGGCAAAGCCCTGATGGCATACCCGCTTAAACATGAATGACAGCATGTATTCGGGACAACTTCGCATTACTGTTAATCTTTCACTTTGATTTTTCGGGTATTTTCGACATGGCGTATTCGGCCTGGGCTGTGATGGTAAAGCTCGGGTTCACCCCTATATTTCCCTGGATCGCAGAACCGTCGACAATATACATGTTTGGATAGCCGAAGACCTGGAAGTTGCTGTCGATAATACCTTCCGAAACATCATCTCCCATTGGGCTGCCCCCCAGGATATGAGCTGTTGAAGGCACGTTGAAAAGGATCTCCATGCTTGAGTTCTGGGGGATGGCATTTACCTTTTTCGCATAGCGGTTCATGACCTCCTGGCCTAGAGGGATATAGGCATTCACTTTTTTATTCCCGTCATTTTTGATGGTCAGCCTTTTCCTGAAGATGCCCCGTTTCAGGGTCATCCGCATGGAATTATCGGCGGTTTGCATGACCAGGAAAATGATGGTGTTTGTAGCCCATTTCCCGTTGAACAGCATGCGAATGAATTTCAGTGGATGTACAACGACATTCAGCAGGAATTTAAGGGGCCGCAAAAAAGGCGGGTTTGTCATACCGGTAGCAAGGTTTACGAGGCCTTTCATGACGTTGGATCCGTCGGGATATTTCACGATCTCTATCCAGGTATCATCGGCTGGTTTGAAGATGGAACTGATGGCAAGCCCGTTGTTCAGTTTTACATTGGCGCCTGAAGCTGTGCAGAGGGTCTCTGAATTGGTCCTGAGGCATTCACCCAGGCGGTCGCTCAGGCCGGGCATGGTTTTGTAAATATGTTTCTGGTGAAGGAGAAGTTTCATGGTCCCAAGCACTCCGCCTGCAATGATAAGGCCTTTCGAACGGAACACCTGCTCTCCCTTTTTATTGAGCTGATGGGTATGCACCGAGTAAATACCATCCTCCCAGGTGATTTTAAACGCATGGGTCTCGGGCAGGACCTCTGCCCCGTGTTTTTCGGCAAAGAACAGGTAGTTTTTGTCGAGCGTATTCTTTGCATTTTCGCGGCAGCCCACCATGCATCCGGCACACTCGATACATGGGTTCCTTGGAGGGCCTTCGCCCTTGAAATACGGGTCGCAGGCCTTTTCGTCCTCATTGTAATACACCGCCACGTAAACATGATCGAAAGAATCTTCCTGGCCCATGTCCCTGGCAACATCCCTGAGGATTTCATCCTCGATATAAAACTTCTGCAGTTTGACCCTGCCCAGCATGCGGTGGGCTTCTTCATAAAAAGGTTCCAGGGTTGTTTTCCAATCCCTGAATCTTCCCCATTGTTCATGCCTGAAGAACTGGTCGGGAGGTTTCATCAGGGTATTGGCATATACCAGGCTGCCTCCGCCTACTCCAGCCCCGCTTAGGATGAACGCATGACGGAAAAGGTCAAGCCGCTGGAACCCGTACAGGCCGAACCTGGGCATCCAGAGATATTTCCTGAGGTTCCAGTTGGTCTTCGGAAAATCCCCGGTATTGTATCTTTTGCCTTTTTCGAGGACCAGGACAGAATACCCTTTCATTGACAGCCTCATGGCAGAAACGCTTCCGCCAAAGCCTGATCCGATAACGATATAATCATGGAGCTCGTTCATCCGCAGTCAATTATATGAAAATTAAACCGGGACAGAGCCCGGGACCCGGGTGCCGCCACGATGGAGGAGTAAATTACCGGGAAAAATTCCATGCGATTTCTTTTCAAAAATATGCAAAATTCAATTCGTTTGTTTATTCTTGTTTCTAATCAAATTTATTAGATTTGCAGCCTGATATCAGCAGGTATTTGTTATATTGCTGTCCTGTTTAATTATAATAATAACAATCTGATCATTTAACATGTGTAAATCTATGAAAAAACTGATACTACTTTGTTACATCTTCCTGTTGCCCATGCTGATACAGGCACAGAGGACTGTTGAGATCACTCCATTCGGAGGTTATGTTTTCTCATCGAGAATGAGCGGAGCCGACGGATACGTGCGCTTTGTCGACAATGCCCAGTATGGCGGGATGATCTCTATCGGGGTTAGCCGTTCGATGGACGTTGACCTGATTTATAACCGTAGCGATACAAAGGCCCAGGTAAACCTTAACAGTTACCCGTACTCGGTAAATCCGCTCAGTATCAATTACATGAATATCGGTTTCACAAAGAATTTCCGCCTTAACCCCATTGTTTCGCCTTTTGTCGGGTTCAGCCTGGGGGCTTGCCTGATGGCGCCAAAAAGCGGGAACAGCTATGACTACTGGTTTTTTGATTTTGGTATAAGCGGAGGTGCCAAAGTATATTTCGGCAAACATTTCGGATTGCGTTTGCAGGCCCAGATGTATGTTCCTGTGCAGGCTGCAGGTTATACATTTTATTTTGGAACCAGTGGAGCCGGTTCAGGGGTTTCGGCTTACTCCACCATGGTTCAGTTCGGGTTTACAGGGGGACTTATTTTTCGCCTGGGCCATGTTCCCGACGCAAACTCAACGAGGATCAAGTACTAACAGATATACACATCCATTAACTTAAAGACTCAAGACATGAAATTATTAAAATTGTCATTCATTGCATTGGGGATTCTTGCCATGGCATCATGCTCGAAATACCCAACAGCCTCGAGCCGTTTGCTTGAGGACCTGGCCGTGCTGACGCAGTATGACGTCAACACCAATTTCGGCCTTTACAAAACATACAGTATTGTCGATTCCATCTATTATATCACAGGAAAAGACAGCAGTATGGTTCTTACTCCTGATGCCAAGGCTGTTCTGAACCAGATCATCGGGAACATGAATGCCAGGGGATTTAAAAAGGTAGCCAAATCGGCCAAACCTGATCTCGGCATCAATGTAGCTGCCATTAAGACCACTACCGTCACGGTTTATTATCCCGGATGGTACTGGGGATACCCGGGTTACTATCCTGCAGGTTGGTGGGGCTACGGAAGCTCGTATTACTATCCTTATTATCCAACGTATTATTCTTCATATTCTGCGGGCACTCTTGTTATTGAAATGGTAAATTTCAAAGAGGTAACAGATAATGGCCAGGTTCCTGTGGTTTGGGATGTATTTATCCGCGGCCTGCTAACGGGCACGCATACCACTTCGGATGTGACAGGCAGCATTGACCAGGCTTTCACACAAACGCCAGCCATTAAAACCAATTTACCGTAACCCTGAAAACTGAAAGAACTATGAAAAAGATATTTTTATTCCTGATGGTTGGTTTGCTTCTAGCAGGAACCGTCAATGCACAGGATGAGGGCACAAAATCGACCTTCGGGTACAAGCCTTCATCTTATTATTCATTCGGATGGAACACCTTGTGGAGCATAGGTGACTTTAACAAATGGATCGGCAACGGCAGCCCTGCAGGTTTTAATCTTGGCGGCCGCTATTTTATTTCCGGTTCAAACTTCGCCGCAGGTTTCAACATACAGTGGCAGAGGGTATGGCAGGACTATCCTGCCCAGACTTTTTACGGGGATAACGGTCTTGCCCTAACAGCCATGAACTACCGTTTTACGTGGATGGTGCCTTTCCAGGCTGCGATCGATTATTATTTCATGCCTTCGAAGATGATTTCTCCATACATCAGCCTTGGAATCGGGGGCGACTATATGGAGCATCACCTGCTCATCCAGGAGTATGACATATACAAGACCTACTGGGATTTTTCGCTTACTCCCGAAATCGGCGCCATCATAAAATTCGGGGCTTTCAGCAACTGGGGAGCAAATGTTGCTTTCAACTACAAGTGGACCACAAACAAGATTGATTTTTCAAACGGCACTTCTTTCAAGAACCTGCAAATGCTGCAACTCAGGGTCGGGCTGTGCTATTTTCTGAGGTAATTTATTCTGTTTTTAATCAAGCGCCTGGAATTTTCAGAAATCCAGGCGCTTTTTATTAGTACCTTTATACCAGAATTCCCAACCCATGAAGAAATTCATTTCAGTTCTGGCCATAATCGGATTTTTTGGGTTCATCCCGCCGACCCTGACATTTGCCGGCATGAATCCTGCGACATCCGGGATACAGAGGCCGAAACCTCCTCCGCATCCTAAAAGTCCGAAGAAACCGAAGCCAATTCCGGCACCTCAAAAACCCCCGGCACCTCAAAAACCAGGCAAGCCAGGGAAACCCGGCCCCCCTCCCCGTCCGCCACGGTTTTAAATTCAATCCCGTATGCGTTATTTCTTCCTGATTGTTATTTTGTTTATTTCCGTTCCCTTCAAAGTCAGCTCACAAACCCCAGGCTGGGACCAGAAGGCGGCCTTTTCAGGGAAAGTACAGAAGATCAGGTTCTGGGCTTATATTGAAGGGGATTCAAATTACAGCTGTTATGCCGATGCGGTAAATTCGATAGAAAATGCATTAAACCATAAAGGGTATGAGTACAAACGATTATTCTATGAAAGACGCGACACCCTGAGCCTACAGGCCTGGAAGGCAAGACAGATCAGGTCGCTTTCATCCAATGAAGCTTTTCTTGAGGTCAGGGTGAGTGTTCGCGCCGACAGTATTGAATGGACGGATCCAAGCACTGTAATGGTGCAGGATGCAAGCGGGAGAGTGTATGCGCAGCATCTTCTCAAACCCACGACCATTAAAAAAGCGGAGTATTCTTCAAGTTCCGAGGCCTTGTTATTCTGGCCTGAAACAAATTCCGATTCCGGTATTCTACTCCCATTCTATTCAAAAAAAATAAAGGCCTCCGATGCCAATGTCGGAAATACCGCTGCAATTTCGCTCAAAGGCATTCCTGTTGCAAGGCATCCTGCTGTATCGCCCAAGCCGGCATACCTCAATAATGGAGGCCTTACAACGTTTGAATTTGCGTTTTACGGCGGATATTGTGCAGGGGCAACCATGTCTGTTACCGATGGCAAGGCGGTTTTTGAGCCGGGGGCGGATTACGGAGTTGAATTCAATGTTGATCTTTATAAAGGTATCTACATCGGGGTAGGCTATAAAAGGGAAGATACTTTTGCCAAAATAAGTTCACCAACCTATCCCAAGGAAGGAGGTCTGCCCATCAGCAATAATTACATCCTGATCAGTTGTATTTACCGTTTTCTTCATTCCGGCATGCTGCAACCTTATGCAGGTTTTGATTTCGGCAGTGTGAACATGGTAATGAAAGACCCTGATTTCAGGGATGTCTGGTACTTTGCGGTTGGAGGAAGGATAGGACTTTGTTTATACGTCAGCAAGGTTGTCGGATTCCGGTTTCAGACACAGCTGCTGTACCAGGTTCATTCCACGAATGCACCTTTCTTATACAGCGATGATTACCTGAAATTGCGCAAGTCCATCGATGCCAACTCTGATCTTCCCCAGTTTGACGCCACTTTTGGCCTTCTGATCAAGCTTGGGAAATAATTCAGTATTTTTACCTCCCAGATGGAATCGGAAGATAAATTGAAAGATTCTCTTAAACGGGAACGAAAGGCAAAGCAGGCCGCAAAACAAGGCCTGGAAGAAGCCGTTGCCGCAAAAACCGCAGAACTCCGCAGGACTGCATTAAGGATTTCCAATGTCATTTCAAACATGCAGGAAGGGGTGCTGGTGGAGGATGAAAACCGCAGGATCGCCCTCGTGAACCCCGGGTTCTGCACCATGTTCGGAATCCCTGTCGCAGCAGAGCTCCTTATAGGGACCGACTGCTCTGGTTCAGCCGAACAGGCAAAGCATCTGTTTGCCGATCCGGAAGGATTTGTCGAAGGCATCAACCAGCTGCTGGCAAAAAGGGAAAAAACCACGGGGGAGATACTGCTTCTGAAAGACGGCAGAAGTTTTTCGCGGGATTACGTGCCTATCCTGATCGAGGGATCATACAGGGGGCATTTCTGGAAATATTCCGATATCACTTCGCAAAGGAAATATGAAGATGCACTGGTCAGAAGCGAGGAGAAATACCGGCTGCTGATCGAGAACATGAACCTTGGCCTTCTTGAGGTGGACATGGAAGGAAGGATCAAATATGCAAACCAGAGTTTCTGCGTCATGTCGGGCTTTACAAGGGAAGAAATGTACGGCCAGGTCGGAGAGGAACTATTCACAACCCCCGAGAACAGGCATGTTATAGTAAAGAAAAACAGGTCCCGCGAAAAGGGCATATCTGATGCCTATGAGCTGGAGGTCACCAATAAGCAGGGCCATAAAAAGTGGTGGCTGATATCCGGGGCTCCCTTGTTCAACCATGAAGGGAAACAGATTGGATCCACAGGGATACATCTGGATATTACCGAACGTAAACAGCTGGAATTTACCCTCAGGGAAGCAAAGCAAATGGCTGAGGATACTGCCAAAGCCAAGGAGGTTTTCCTGGCCAATATGAGCCATGAGATACGCACCCCAATGAATGCAATACTCGGACTCGGAAAACAGCTTGTTAAAACCGAACTGAACACCCACCAAAGGTCATTTCTCGAATCCATCAATACTGCAGCCGATAATCTCCTGGTGGTAATCAACGATATCCTGGATTTTTCAAAAATTGAATCAGGCAAACTTGACCTGGAAGCCATAGGGTTCAGCCTGCCCGACCTGATCGGCCAGATCAGCAATATGCTGAAATCAAAAGCCGAAGAGAAAGGGCTGACATTCAAGCTGGAGGTGGATGAGCAGATTGCCCCGGTCCTTATAGGCGATCCTTTCAGGATCAACCAGGTTCTGCTGAACCTTCTCAGCAATTCCATCAAATTTACCGAAAAGGGGAGCATCCGCCTCGTTTGCAGGGTTAACGAGAGCAATGCCAAGGAGCAGACGATAGAACTGGTTGTCGAAGATACGGGGATGGGCATCGACAAAAAGTACCTGAAAAAGATCTTCCAGAAATTTTCGCAGGAAAGCGTGAATGTGGCAAGAAAGTATGGGGGAACGGGACTGGGCATGGCTATCACCAAACAGCTGGTGGATATCATGGACGGGAAAATAACCATCGAAAGCCGGAAAGACGAAGGCACCCGTGTTACAATCGGGATAAGCCTCCCTATTGGCCAATCCAGTGAAAAGCCTGAGAAACCGAAGCACCTCATCCGCAATCAGAAATTAAAAGGAAAGAAAATACTGCTGGTTGAGGATAACAAGCTGAACCGTCTTGTTGCTAACAGCATCCTTAGCAGTTTCGGGCTGAAGGTGACCGAGGCAGTGAACGGTGAAATTGCCGTGGAAAAACTGAGGAATGAAATGTTCGACCTGGTATTGATGGATATGCAGATGCCGGTGATGGACGGGATAACCGCCACTGTAATGATCAGGAAGGAGATCAACACAACCATTCCCATCATTGCCCTCACCGCCAATGCGCTTAAATCAGAAAAATCGAGGTGTCTTGAGGCCGGGATGAATGATTTTATATCCAAACCCTTCGAAGAAGAAAGACTGCTTGATATCTTGCAGAGGTTTATACGCTGAACCCTGCTGTGCCTGGTTCCATCCCGGCAAGCATTTCCAGCCCGTCGGCTATCAGCTTTGAAAGTGCAGGTTCCGAAGCCTGTTTCGAGAGCAGGAAGGCGGTAAGCTCCCTGCTAAAGTTGTCATCGATTTTATTGGTTTTAAGTAATTCCAGCATTTCCAGGGCGCAAAGCCAGTCAGTTGGATGTTCCTGTTTAAGTTCTTCCCATAAGGAAGGCAGGAGGGCAAAAGAGCAGGTATTTTCACGGATATCACGCACTTTCCGGTAAATGGCATGAAGCTTTAAAGTTTTTCCGTCATGTTTCAGTTTATGCGTTTTTTCGGCGGGTGCCGGATAAATGAGCCCGAAAGCCGCGGGATCGGCAGGTCCTGAATAAACCGAAACGATCTTTTTACCAACCGCCATGTCGTAGGTGCCCCAGGAAGGTTCAAACAAGGCTTTACCATCGCAGCTCACAGTGCAATCGTTAAGGCTAAGTAAGATTAGCCTGCCATCACGTATGGTCAGTTCTTTAACGATTCCGGCCACATGAACTCCCGATTCGAAATCCAGGTTCAGCTGTTCGCCAGCCGAGAGACCAATTTGTCCCAGTTCTTCTTCCGAAAAGTTTTCAAGAGGAACCGAAAGGTTGCGGATCATCCCAACAGGTGAACCGAAACCTTCGCTATGGTATGTTTTACCATGTGAGGGGAGTTCCCTGCCGGCATAGTTAAGGTTTACCGGGCCTTTTGCCTGAATGTAAACAGCCTCTCTGTTTTTTTCCAGTACATTCACAAACGTCCCTGAGACTTCCAGGCCTGAGCTGTAAACACAGGTACCCGTATTTTCCGACCGTATGGCCTGTTGCATGCCGTACAGCCCGCCTCTGCGAAAGGCCATAGTACGGGCAAACTCGTCCAGGACACTGTTCAGGGTTTTAAAATCAGGAGTGACAAAAAGCTGGGGCTGGGGTTCGGTGATGTCGAAATTGACATTCGCGGCTTCGACGGTAAGAGGCAGCTTTTTAACCTCAGGGTTAAGGCAGTTTGCACTTTCAGCAATTGACGAAAGCAAACCGGCGCCATAGATCCTTGGATTTTCCAGGTTCCCGATAAGTCCGTATTCAACAGTCCACCAATGCAGGCTCCTGATCCTGGCAAGTTCAGAGGGTTCCCCCATGTTTTTACTGCATTCGTTAAGATGGCGTTCGGCCAGGCCGATTGCTTCGTTACCTGAATAAGGGTCTGCTTTTATTATTGATAAATGGCGGATGGCCTCGTACAGTTTATAATCCTGGGGAGATAAAAAAGCTTTAGAGCCGATCTCGCCGAAGCGTCTTAAAAAATCCGAGTATTCCTGATCTGCAATGATGGGAGCATGCCCGGCAGCTTCATGAATGATATCCGGAGCCGGGGTATAGCCGATCCGGTCTACAGGCCTTATATCAGCTGCGATAACCAGGATGTTATAGGCCTGGAAGGCCATGAATGCCGAAGGCGGGATAAAACCGTCAACCGACACGGCTGCCCAGCCTATATCTTTGAGTATACGGTTCATCCCGTACATGCTGGGTATCCGGTCCAGGCTGATGCCTGTTTTTCTGAGTCCTTCCAGGTAAGTTTCATGGGCCACCCTGCCAAGGTATCTTACGTTCTGACGCATTACATACCTCCACACAGCCTGGTCCTGGGGGCTGTATTCATCGTAAGGCTGGTCGATGACCAGGCTCATCAGATGCTCAGGCAATTTTTCCAATATCGCGTTCATTTCCATGGATTCATTATTTTAAACGCCCTATGAGTCCTCAGGTTTCGCTACTTCGAAGAGGGCAGGCCCCGAAGCCCTTACATAATAATCCCCTCCCAAACGCCCTACCAGGTCAATCTTTCGGGGATCAATCTTTCCTGTTTCATCCAGTATGCTTTTATCTACATGCATCCTGAGGATCTCACACAATACAAGGTTCCCGGCCGATCCCCCGCTTCCCGTTTCAATAAGCTGCAGTACCCTGCATTCAAACTGAACAGGGGATTCCTTTACACGAAAAGGTTTTACAAGGTCCGAAGGGATCATCCCGAATCCGGCCTTTTCAAATTCATTCACTCCCCGGGGGAAATTGGCACTGGCATCGCTTACTTTTTGCACCATGCTGTAGTTAACCACATTGATGACAACTTCGGGGACTTCTTTAACATTCAGGTAAGTGTCTTTCAAGGTATTTTCACGCCCCCTTCGGGAAGGTGAAAAGATCAGGAGGGGAGGGTTCATCCCGAACACATTAAAAAAGCTGAAAGGCGAAAGGTTTGGCCTTCCCAGCAGGTCGATGGTGCTGGCAAAGGCAATGGGCCTTGGAGCAACGGCTCCCTGCACCAGTGCCTGGAGTTTCGGGATGCTCAGGTCCTTGGGATCGAAGCGGAGGTATTCTGCTGTCTGGTTTTCCATAGGATGAGGAATTAAACTGAGGGGAGGATTTTTGCTGACACTTCCCCGAAGCCAATCCTTAAGCCGGGCTTCTCGCAGTAACCTCTCATGATCACTGTGTCGTTATCACAGATAAAACTGCGTTCGCTGCCGTCGGGCATTTTAACCGGTTTTGTGCCTTTCCAGGCAATTTCAAGCATGGAACCGAAGGATCCCGGATCTGGGCCGCTCACCGTGCCCGAGGCATACATGTCGCCAACGTTAATGTTACAGCCGTTCACAGTTTGATGGGCAAGTTGCTGGACCAGGTTCCAGTACATAAATTTATAGTTGGAGTGACAGACCCTGAATTCGGCCTGGCCTTCGGGTTGGATGAACACTTCCAGCTGAATGTTAAAATTATGGTTGCCGGTAAACTGCAGATAAGGCAGCACTTCCGGTTCCTGAACAGGCCCGGGGACCCTGAACGGTTCCAGGGCATCCAGGGTCACAACCCAGGGTGAAACAACCGATCCGAAATTCTTTGCCAGGAAAGGCCCCAGCGGTACGTACTCCCACCTCTGGATATCCCTTGCCGAAAGGTCGTTGAACAGCAGCATTCCAAAGATATGATCTTCAGCATTGGCAGTGCTTACCGATGATCCGAGAGCCGTCTTCTTCCCGGTAATAAATGCCACTTCCAGTTCAAAATCCAGCTCCCTGGTAGGGCTGAAAACAGGGCTTTCAGAGTTTGCGGGTTTTATTTGCCCCCTGGGACGGTGGATAGCCGTTCCCGAAACTACTATGGACGAACTCCGGCCATGGTAACCTACAGGCAGGTGTTTCCAGTTGGGAAGCAGCGCATTGGCAGGGTCGCGGAACATGATCCCTATATTGGTGGCATGTTCCAGGCTTGAATAAAAATCGGTGTAATCCCCCACCCTGACAGGAAGAAGCATTTGAACCGATGTTGCATTGTAAAGCACATCGGTGGTCCCGCTGATCCTTTCACGGGCCTGGGTATTGCCTTCGCTGAACAGTACGGCAAGCTGGTTTCGCAAAGAGCGCCAGTAAGGCGGACCAAGCTTAATAAATGGGTTCAGGTCAGGAGAGTTGAAAACCCCGGGATTGATCCCCAGCCCGTCAAAAAAGCCATGTTCGGCCAGTGAAAACAAGTCAATCACGGTATTCCCTATACGTGTAGTGGCATGAGGGGAAGCAAGGCCGGCCTTAAAGATCCCGAAGGGGATGTTCTGAATGGGGAAATCGCTGCCAGGGCTCACATCGAGCCAGGACTTCAGTGGATATTCAGTGATTTTATCCATGCTTTTACATGATAATTGCTCAATATTCGTAAAATTCTAATCTCTCCCGGTAAATTCTTGCCGCATCTTTACAAAGTTCCCCTTTTCCCCTGCTCAAGTTCTATGGATTCGAAAAGGGCTTTGAAGTTGCCTTTGCCGAACGATTTTGCTCCCTTTCGCTGGATGATCTCGAAAAAAACCGTTGGCCTGTCCTGCACAGGCTTGCTGAAGATCTGGAGGAGGTAGCCGTCTTCATCACGGTCAACAAGTATGCCGTGTTCTCTGATCGGTGCAAGTGATTCATCAATTTTTCCTACCCTTTCCATAAGCGTATCGTAATAGCTGTCGGGGACCCTGAGAAATTCTACTCCCCTGTTTTTCAGCTCACTTACCGTCTCAAGGATATTGTCGGTCGCCATAGCCACATGCTGAGCCCCGGCACCCTGGTAGAATTCAATATATTCCTCGATCTGGGATTTTTTCTTGCCTTTGGCCGGTTCGTTAATAGGGAACTTGATATACATATTGCTGCTGGCCATCACCTTGCTCATCAGGGCAGTATACTCGGTTGAAATATCCTTGTCGTCGAAGGAGATCAGCTGGTTGAACCCCATCACATCGTGGTAAAATTTAACCCAGGTCTCCATCTCACCCCATCCGACATTGCCGACTATGTGATCCACATACTTTAGCCCGGCAGAAGGAGGCCTGTAAACAGGATCCCATTTTACAAAACCGGGAAGAAAAACTCCTTTGTAATTTTTCCTTTCAACAAAAACATGCAGAGTTTCGCCGTAGGTGTGAATTCCCGAGCTCACTACCTTGCCATTCCCGTCACAGGAGGTGGAAGGTTCCTGGCAGGATATGGCTCCCCGCTTAACGGTTTCTTCATGCGACATACGGGCATCATCAACCCAAAGGGCTATTACCTTGATGCCGTCGCCATGCAGTTTGCAATGTTCTGCAATAGGGGACCCCGGCAGCAGGGAACTGGTGAATACAAAGGTGATCTTACCCTGCCTCAGAACGTAAGATGTGCGGTCTTTAAGACCTGTCTCCAACCCGGCATAAGCCAATGGCTGAAACCCGAATGCGGCCTGGTAATAATGGGCCGCCTGTTTGGCGTTTCCCACATAAAATTCTATATAATCGGTCCCGTTGATGGGAAGGAAATCGGTGTTGTTATTTGTTGCCATATTTATTTGTTTAAGCGATTAATACTTGATCAGAAAAAAAAGAATATTGAATATCGAACATTGAAGTTGAACTTAAAATAATACTGAGCTTTGAAATTCGAAATTCGTTGTTCAATATTCGAAATTCATTCTTTTTCTAACCATGATGTGTAATACTCCGGGTCTTCTATCTTGAATGCCTGTTCAGTAATCATCAGCGGCCTGAAGGTATCCACCATAATGGCCAGTTCTTTAGTCTCTTTAGCGCCAATGCTGCGCTCCACGGCTCCCGGATGCGGGCCGTGAACAATGCCTTTGGGGTGCAGGGTGATATATCCCTGCCTGATATTATTGCGGCTCATAAAATCTCCTTCAACATAGTAAAGCACCTCATCCGAATCGACGTTGCTGTGGTTGTACGGGGCAGGGATCGACAGGGGGTGGTAATCATAAAGCCTGGGAACGAAGGCGCAAACAACGAATGAGGGCGTTTCAAACGTTTGGTGCACAGGCGGGGGCTGATGGAGCCGTCCGGTTATCGGTTCAAAATCGTAGATCGACAAGGCATAGGGAAAATGATATCCGTCCCAGCCGATAAGATCGAAAGGATGGGTGGCGTAATGATAAGGCCAGATCCTGCCTCCGCGTTTGATCCTTACAAGGAAGTCGCCTTTTGCGGTATGGGTTTCAAGTTCCATGGGTTTGCGGATGTCGCGCTCGCAATAAGGCGCATGTTCGAGCAGCTGTCCGGCTTTATTTACATAACGTTTCGGGAACCTCAGGGGCTGGTTTGATTCGACAATAAATAAGTTGTTGCTGGCTGATGAGAATGTGAACTGGTAAATGACCCCTCTCGGGATGACAAGGTGGTCGCCGGGTTTGAAGGGGATGTTGCCGTACATGGTTTTGAGGATGCCTGCGCCCTTGTGGACAAAAACCATTTCATCGGCTCCTGAATTTTTAAAGAAGTAATCCTTCATTGATTGGCGGGGCGCAGCCAGGCTGATATGGCAGTCGTCATTAACCAGGACAGTCACCCGGCTTTCATGGTAATCGTCGGCCGGGGGTATCTCCAGGCCTTTGAACAGCCTGTGCTGCATATTGTCGGCCTCGGCTATCACCGGGGCAACTGAATAGGCCGGGTCGATCTTCAGGACCTGTGCAGGCGGGTTGCAATGGTAAACCAGGGAAGACAGGTCTGAAAAACCTTCGGTCGACACAAGCTGTTCGGCATACAGGCTTCCGTCGGGTTTGCGGAAAGCGATATGCCGTTTGGGAGGAATATTGCCGAGTTTATAATAGTGGGGCATAATTAAATAGCGAAATAGTGAAATTAAATTGTTATTTCCGGGATGTCGCCTTCGACGATAAGGCGGCCTTCGGTGGCGGCTATGATCTGTTCGACAGTAACACCCGGTGCACGTTCAAGAAGTTTAAACCCATCGGGGGTGACATCCAGGACGGCAAGGTCCGAAACAATCCGTTTTACAACGCCCACCCCGGTGAGCGGGAGGGTGCATTTTTTAAGAAGCTTCGATTCTCCCTGGGGATTGGTATGCATCATGGCGACGATGATATTGCGGGCTGATGCCACCAGGTCCATGGCTCCACCCATTCCCTTGACCAGTTTGCCCGGGATCTTCCAGCTGGCAATATCGCCGGTTTCGGAAACTTCGAAAGCGCCCAGAACAGTCAGGTCGATATGCCCCCCCCGTATCATGGCAAAGCTCATTGAAGAGTCGAAAAATGCCGAACCAGGCAGGGCTGTGATAGTTTGCTTCCCGGCATTGATCAGGTCGGGGTCAACCTCGTCTTTGGTCGGGAAGGGGCCGATTCCAAGGAGCCCGTTTTCAGATTGCAGAATGATCTGCATGCCTTTTGGAACATAATTTGCCACAAGGGTGGGGATGCCTATTCCCAGGTTAACGTAATACCCGTCGTGCAGTTCCCGGGCTATGCGTTTTGCTATTCCGTTTTTATCAAGTGCCATAGTGAACTTCTAAATTGTTATTACTCTCTTGTTGTGGAGAACTCAATCCTCTTTTCATACTTGCTACCCTGGAATATCCTTTGTACAAACACCCCCGGCGTATGTATATGGTTGGGATCGAGGCTGCCCACAGGTACCAATTCCTCCACTTCCGCTATAGTGATCCTTCCTGCCATAGCCATTGCCTGGTTAAAGTTATTGGCCACATTCCTGTAAACCAAGTTGCCGTTTGTATCACCTTTCCAGGCTTTTACTATGGCGAAATCTGCTTTGAGCCATTGTTCCTCCAGGTACATTTTATCGCCAAACTGCCGCACAGGTTTGCCTATAGCCACCTCGGTCCCGTAACCGGCAGGAACGTAAAATGCCGGGATCCCGGCTCCGCCTGCGCGGCAGCGTTCGGCCAGGGTGCCCTGGGGAATGAGCTCCACTTCCAGTTCTCCGCTTAAGAGCTGACGTTCAAATTCCTTATTCTCACCTACGTACGAAGAGATCATCTTCCTGATCTGGTGTTTACGAAGGAGCATTCCCAACCCGAAGCCGTCGACACCTGCATTGTTTGAGATACAGGTAAGACCTGTAATATCCGATGCTGCAAGGGCCTCGATACAATTCTCGGGAATTCCGCAAAGACCGAAACCACCCAGCATCAGTGTCATATTGGATTCGATCCCGAGGATCGCTTCCTGTGCATTTTTAACTACCTTGTTCATTGATAAAAGAATCTTTCACAAATTTATAATAATTCTAAATAAAAACAAAAAAGGGGTCAGGAAAATTAATCCGGGAAGTAAAATGTTAAGGGATGTTAATTAATGTTAAACCACTTGACAAGATGTTCAGCCATGCTTACATTTGTAATAAACTAATCTGAAAAAAGAAAGAAAAACAGATTGAAATTTCGAGTTTTCACACATCAGGGGAAACCCTGATGCGCTTCAGAGAGCCCACGGCTCAATAAAAAGATCCGTTTAACGGATAAAAGCAAGAATGCTTGAACGCCCCTTCACGGGGCGTTCGTTTTTATAACAATTCCTGGTGAAACTTACATTGTTACCGGGACTACGGTTCCTGTAAGCCGGCTTTTCTCAGCAGCAAATCCCATGACATGGCTTTCGATGGACTGGTCAATGGTCGAGGTCAGGTATTTGGGATCCTGGTTTGAAACTGCAAGAATGAAATCACGCATCAGGCTCCAGTCACCGCCTCCATGGCCGCTGTTCTTAAGCTGGTCTAAATCTTCGGCCCTGGGCACAAGTTTCACCAATTTACCTGTACGGAAGTCGTTCAGGTTCAGCTCTTCCATGTCGCCAACCATATCTCCCATGGCACCCATAACCCTGGTCCTCCTTCCGCCGTATGATGTAAACGCTTCCATGGAAAAGTTCGCGGTAATATTGCCTTCAAACCTCATCGAAGTGATATAATGGTCGGGCTGGTCATTATCCATATGGTAGACACAGCGACCGTAATTCGTGGTGCGGAGGTATTCCATAACGGCAGCCTGCTGCTTGTCTTTATCATCGGGCAGGTCAAAAACATAAGTCCAGTCCCTTGATCCCCCGTAAACCTTAAGAGCCGAGTATGGGCAGCCTGCCTCGGCCGTACAGCCGTCCATGCAGCGGCCGGTACTCCCGGCAGGGGCATTTTCTTTCCTGAACCATTTGAGGTCACCCATGGCCACAATGTCTTTGCAGGGCTTGCCTATCATCCAGCGAAGGATATCCAGGTCATGGCATGACTTGGCGAGGATTATGGGGGTGGTTTCCTTTGAATTATGCCAGTTGCCCCGAACATAGGAATGCGACATATGGATATGGTAAATGGGCTCCATATGCTGAAAACTGATCAGTTCACCTATTGCGCCATCGGCGATAAGTTGTTTCATCTTGAGGAAATACGGAGTGTACCTCAGTACATGGCATATGGCGACAATCCTTCCCGTCTTCTTTACTTTGGCAAGTATGTCCCGGCATTGTTGTTCAGTCTGGGCCATGGGCTTCTCAAGCAATACGTCATAGCCCATCTCAAGGGCCGTCATGCAAGGCAGGTAATGCAGGTTATCGGGCATGGTGATGATGACCGCATCGGCAAACTTTGGCCTTTTGAAAACATCCTCCCAGGTTTTGAACCTGTTTTCTTCGGGAATATGATGAATATTAGTATACCTATCATTCCTTATCGCGATGGGTTCTGCAACCCCCACTATCCTGATCTGGTCGGGAAAATTTGCTGCGTATCCCCCATAAACGTTCCCCCTGTTGCCCGCACCGCATGTGATGGCCGTTATGGGCCTTCCCATGGGGTTGTCGATAGGTTTGAACACCTCGTCAAGTCCAAGGGAATATTCAACCGTATTATCGGTAACCCTTGAAAATCCCTGAACACCGATTGCTGCACCCCCTATCGTCAGACCAAGGGTTTTCAATGCTTCACGCCGGGTTAAATTATTCTTCATGATATTTTGAATTTGAATTGTAAATATAGGCGGATTTCTGTTTCCCACAGGACCAGGCAATCCTCAAAAAATATCAAAATATCAACAATACAGCCCGAAAGCTTGCTAATGTATTCTTAATTTTAGTATCTTACATCTTCAAATTCTTACCCGATGAAACGCCTGCTGCTGGTCATCATGGTTTTTTCAGGCTTTAGTGTGCCTGCTCAGAACTGGAGGAATATCTGCTCCCCAGGTAAAACGTTTTATGTTGCCGACAGTGGCAGGATGGCTGCGTTCAGGCTGGACTCCGCGTTTTCGGCGAGGGCCGGCGACACCATATATTATTCCTACAATGTATTACGCGGGCTTTCGGGAGCCTGCCTCGACAGCCTGCATGGCTCCCTGCTGGGGAACAGGGTGATCGCGAAATCCGATGGCCGGTTTTGTTTCTTCAACAGTTCGGATGATTCAGTCTGGATCAATACCAGGGCCGGGCTGAACGATTCCTGGGTGTTTTACAGCTCAGCCGGAGGCAGCACGATAACTGCGACTGTGTCGGATATCAGGCTTGATACGGTTATGGGGATGGCCGATTCGGTCAAACTGATCTCCCTGAGCGGCTCCTCCAGGGGAAGCGTGCAGTCAATCCGGCTTTCAAAACATTATGGTCTTTGCCTGATGCCCGACGTTTATATGGTCCCTGCATTATCATCCTTATATACCCTGGCCGGAAAGACTTCTCCCGAAGCAGGGTTTCAGCAATGCACCCGCTGGCAGGATGTTTTCAACTTTTCCCCTGGTGATGAGTTTCATTATTATCACAGGAAGGATATTGCCTATCCCCGTCATTTCGACACGACCGAAATACGGAAAGTCCTGGGCGTTAACTGGACAGCGGATTCCTTAAGCGTAACATACACTTTCAGTCGGTGTATGCATATACAGCATGTATGGGAATACCCGGTCGACACGGTTTACACCGATACTGTTGACTGGAAGTACAACTATTCTGAAACATGGAACAATACATACCTGGTCAGGTTACCCGGGGAGAAAGACGGGGTTTGGGCTCATGACATCATCTATCATCAGTATAACCAGCGCAGTACTTCTTACTCCAGGTATGGCCAGTACTGGTATTATACTGCCGACAGCTGCTGGAAATCGGGTGGCGGAGGCGGGGTTTTGGTTGCGGGGAACAGTTATTTTGCCCCGGGGCTTGGCATGACCGGGATGACAACTGAGGGTCATTCCACCGGAGAATGGCTGGAGTTGAAATACTACAGCAAAGGAAATGAAAGCTGGGGCAGCCCGGTGGATGTAAAATGTGAAGGTACGGGGATTAAGGAGAACCCGGCAGGCTTGAATGTTCTGGTAAGTCCGAACCCTGCCAGTGAAGGGTTTTCTGTTTCAATTCCCGGGACAGACCAGGACGAAAGATTTACATTTTCCGTCAATGATCCGCTTGGCCGCAAATGCCTCAGCGGCAGCTTCACGGGCAGAAGCTGTTTTATTAACAAGGATGGCATGCCTGGCGGACTTTATGTACTTTTGCTGAACAACAGCAGGGGAAGATCGTTCCCGGCAGTGAAAGTTTTGCTTAAATAGAATGTATGAGTTTTCTTTTCAGTAAAATCAATATCAGAGGTATTGAAATCAGGAACCGCGTCATGGTTTCTCCCATGTGCCAGTATTCCGGCACTGACGGATTTGCCAACGAATGGCACCTGGTGCATCTGGGTAGCAGGGCTGTGGGAGGCGCAGGAATAATAATAGCCGAAGCAACGGCTGTATGTCCCGAAGGTAGGATCTCGATCAATGATCTTGGCCTGTGGAAGGACGAGCATATTTCCTACCTGAAGACCATCACAGGTTTTATCCGGAGCCAGGGATCATTGCCCGGCGTTCAGCTTGGGCATGCAGGGCGTAAGGCAAGCCATGCGGCACCCTGGCTGGGAGAAAAGCTGCTTGGCCCTGAAGATGGAGGCTGGCAAACCTATGCCCCCAGCACCCTTGCCTTTACAGCAGATAATGCCATTCCTGAGGCTCTTACAGCAGAAGGCATAATCAAGGTGAAAAATAATTTCATATCGGCAGCGAAAAGGGCAATACAGGCCGGGTACCAGGTCGTGGAATTACATGCTGCCCATGGCTATCTCCTGCACCAGTTCCTTTCGCCCGCAAGTAATCACAGGACGGACGAGTACGGAGGATCTTTCGAAAACCGAATCCGTTTGCTCCTTGAAATCACGGGAGGGATAAGGCAGAATATTCCGGAAAGTTGTCTCTTATTTGTGCGCATCTCGGCAACCGATTGGGTGGATGGAGGGTGGAACCTCGGGGAATCCGTTGCCCTTGCAAAGATCCTGAAAGAGCTTGGGGTCGATCTTATAGATTGCTCCAGTGGAGGTAATGTTGCAGGGGTGAAGATCACCCTGGAACCCGGGTACCAGGTGAAGTTTGCCGAAACTATAAAGAAAGAAAGCGGTATCCTTACAGGCGCAGTCGGTCTGATCACCACTGCTGCCCAGGCAGAAGAAATTCTGGAAAACGGCAGGGCCGACATGATCCTGATGGGCCGGGAGTTCCTGCGCGATCCATATTTTGCATTACATGCGGCTTCTGAACTGGGCGCTGAGCCTGCATGGCCAAACCAGTACCTTAGGGCAAAGAAGAAATAACATACTCAATAAATGGTCAATTATGAAAAGATTTACGGTTTACTCGTGTATTCTGTTCGCAACACTGATCCTGGTTTCAGCCTGCAAAAAGAGCGACAATACCATTTACACCCCTGCCGGACCTGATATGGCGTCCCTGAAAAAACAATATAACATGGCGGTGATGGATGCTAAGTATGCCGAACCCTGGGAGATATACAGGAGCCTTATCGCTATTGTATATTATGCCGACAGCAGTGCCGGACAGGGAAACCTGGTATGGTCCAAAGATTCGGTGGGAAGGCCGCGTTTGCTGGTTGTTTCCTGGATGAAACAGTCCTCGACAACGTATTGGCCTGTTGGAAAGACCATTAAAACCAGTAACGTCCAGGCATATATGTCATGGATCACCAGTTGCCCCGAGATGCTTGATTTTTTGAAAAAGAATCCGTTCACCGACAGTTCGGCCCTGCACCTCAGGATTGCACAGGTTTTGGGGATGCCTCCCGATACGAAGAACAATTTCTTTGTCGAATACTGGGTTTACCCCGAAAACCTGTTCCGTCCCGCGCCTGACCCTGAAATAACCGACCACGAAGCAGAACTGTATTTCCCTTCCTGGGTAAGCCAGGGGTACCGTGACTGGTTCAATAATGAGATCAAAAACAAGTACGACACCACGACAACCACAGCTTTTCCATGGACAAGGTTAGGATATACCTATGACTGGGCCACACCCCTGCATCCAATCGGGTTAAGCGAATTCGTAGTCGACACCTCTGCCACAGTGACTATAAAAGCAGTGTATTCTTCCTGGCAGTATTACCAGTTAAGCCTTACGAAGAAATAGCGAGGTAGCGAAGTAGCGAGGTAGCGAAACTTCAGATCTGAAATAATTCAGAATTTGTACATTGTACATGGTACATTGTACATCCCTATGATCTTCCCAGGGCTTCTTCTTCTTCAGCTCCCTCAACGTCGTACCAGTGGTACAAGCCTTCCATGAGGCGTTTCTGCTTTTCTTCGGGGCTCAGCCGTTCATAGGCTTCACGGGCCTCGCGGGCTTTGCGGCGCTTCTCCTCCTCTATAGCCCAGATATTGGTAGTGTAATTATCCTCCACGCAGTTCTGCAGGAACTCGCGGGCAACAGTCGGGAACAGCTCAAGCAGCAATTCATCCTTTTCATTTTCCGCCAATCGCAGTCCGCCGTATTCTTCAAAAACAGTATTTTCCTGCTTTTTATAATTCCTTGTATCGTAAGGCGTCTCTTCCCTTACCCCGGTGAGAAGTTCCCTGAAATCAGGGTCTACTGGAATGGGGGTCCTGCCATAAAGGCCTTTAACCAGGTTTACAAACTGTATGGATTTGGTCGTAAAAAAGGCCTGTCCTTTGTTCTCATCGATCACGCAGTTGACGGCCTGAACGCCTACGATCTGCGAAGTTGGGGTTACCAGGGGAGGGCAGCCCGATTTGATACGTACCAATGGAACCAGCTCAAGCACGCGGGGTAAAAGGTGGTCGAGTTTCAGCTGTTTCAGCTGGGCAAGCATGTTGGTATACATTCCGCCCGGGATTTCGGCTCTTTTAACTTCCTCATCGGGTTCAGGAAAACCGAATTGTTTTTCTATTTCCTGGCAAACCTGGAGGAGTTCAGGCTCCTTATCATGTTTGGCAAGGTAAATGGCCTGTACAAAGAGCCGGTTGATCTCCCTGGGGAGTTTGTAGTTTGTAATGTCAAATTCTTTCGGGAAGGCGGTTGTGTCAAATTCTTTCAGTTCGGCCCTGATCTCTTTAAGTTCATTGTCGATTTTTTTCACAGCCTGCCTGTTGACCCCGGTATCTATCCCGAGTTTATCGCAGAAGACCTGGATCAGTTCAAAAGCAGGAGCAGCCGGTCCGCCGGCAAAATGCCAGATACTGGTATCCACGACATCCACCCCGTTTATAATGGCCATAAGTACTGAAGCAAGCCCATAACCTGGAGTACAATGGGTGTGAAAATCAATAGGGACACGCAGTTCTGATTTCATCCTGCGGATCATCTCTCCAGATTGTAATGGAGGTATTAGCCCAGCCATATCCTTGATGCTGATCATATCGGCTCCAAGGGCTTCAAGCTGCCTGGCTTTTTCCATGAAGTAATCCACTGTGAAAATATCGTGCGGCAATGCCTTAAGATGGATAAGCGATCTCAGTCTTTGCCTTGTACTGAATTTGGGATCCACAGTGAAACTTATGGCGCAGTCGGCCATCCCACCGCTTTCCTTTACATATCTGATGGTCGATTTCATATTATCGACATCATTCAGTGCATCGAAAATTCTCATGATCCCTATGCCCGATTTTACAGCATTCCGGTTAAACCCTTCTATCACTTCATCGGGATAGGGGTTGTAACCGAAGAGGTTGCGGCCTCTTGAAAGGGCAGTGAGTTTGGAAACCCCGCCTATGGATTTTTTAATCTTTTCAAGCCTGGCCCAGGGATTTTCATGGAGGTAGCGCATGATGCTGTCGGGGACGGCGCCGCCCCATACTTCCATGGCATAAAACCCGGCGTCTTTATAAAAGGGGAGCACGCGGTCGACCTGCTCCTGGGTCATACGGGTTGCAAACAGGGACTGTTGTCCGTCGCGGAGGGTGAGATCCCTTATCAGTAGTTTTCGGCGAGACATGCTTCAGGGTTGTTAAAATTGTTGTTAATTAAATAACAAATGCAAAGTTAAGCATTTAAATAATTGGTCTTTTTAGCTTTAAGTAAATTTCGGGGAATATTTTTTTTGAATTTTAAGCACTGACTAATAAAAAGAAACAAAATTTCGACTAACTTGCAGGCTTTAAGCGTTGTTAATTAATTCACATTGTTAATTATGAAACAAAATCAAATTGAGGAGCTTCTAAACAAGCGGGAGGAAGCCAGGAAAGGGGGCGGTGAAGACCGTGTAAAATCCCAGCATAAAAAGGGCAAATTCACTGCCAGGGAAAGGATTGAAAAAGTTCTTGATGAAGGCAGTTTTGAGGAATACGACATGTTTGTAACGCATCGTTGCACCGATTTCGGACTTGAGAATGAGCATTACATGGGCGACGGTGTGGTAACCGGTCGGGGTACCATCGACGGGAGGGTAGTGTTCGTATTTGCGCAGGATTTCACAGTATTCGGAGGTTCCCTTTCAGAGACATTTGCCCGTAAAATATGCAAGATCATGGACCAGGCCGTAAAGGTTGGGGCGCCTGTGATCGGCATTAACGACAGCGGGGGTGCCCGTATCCAGGAAGGCGTAAACAGCCTGGCAGGCTATGCCGAGATTTTCATGCGCAACATAGCTGCTTCGGGAGTCGTCCCCCAGATCTCGGCCATTTTCGGCCCCTGTGCAGGAGGAGCAGTCTACTCTCCCGCCCTCACCGATTTTGTGATCATGAGCGAAAAAACCAGTTATATGTTCGTTACCGGCCCAAAGGTAACCAAGACCGTGACTGGTGAAGATATCACCACCGAAGATCTCGGTGGTGCAACAGTGCATTCGACCAAGTCGGGTGTGGCCCATTTCAGGGTTGTGAATGAAGATGAAGGACTGCTGATGATCAGGAAGCTCCTCTCCTACCTTCCCCAGAACAACCTTGAAGATGCTCCCCAGACCGAATGCCTTGACCCCATTGACCGAATTGAGGACGCCCTCAACGAGATCATCCCGGCAAACACAAACCAGCCATACGATGTAAAGGATGTGATTTACCTGGTGGTCGACGATCATGAGTTCATGGAGGTCCATCAGCATTATGCAAAAAATATAGTTGTGGGTTTTGCCAGGTTCAACGGCATCTCCTGCGGAATTGTCGCCAACCAGCCAAACTACCTGGCCGGCGTCCTGGACATAGAAGCTTCGCGCAAAGCTGCAAGATTTGTTAGGTTTTGCGATGCTTTCAACATCCCAATAATCACCCTGGTTGATGTACCAGGCTTCCTTCCCGGCAGCCTCCAGGAATACGGGGGCATTATCATTCACGGGGCCAAACTCCTTTTTGCCTATGGTGAAGCTACGGTTCCCAAGATCACTATAACACTCAGGAAATCATATGGGGGCGCCCATGACGTTATGGGTTGCAAGCAACTGAGGGCCGATATTAATTATGCATGGCCCAGCGCTGAAATTGCCGTAATGGGTCCCAAAGGCGCTATTGAAATACTTGAAGGCAAGAAGATAGGCGAGATCACCGATCCCCGTGAGAAAGTGAAATACATGAATGATAAAGAACTGGAATATAAAAACAAGTTTGCAAATCCTTACGATGCTGCCCGGTACGGCTATATTGACGATGTGATCGAACCCAGGAACACCAGGTTCAGGATCATCAGGGCACTGCAAACCCTGCAAACCAAGAAAGACAGCTTGCCTCCCAAAAAACACAGCAATATTCCCCTGTAATCATCATACCGAATATGAGAACCCTATCCATAACATTCAATCCAAGCCTGATCGGCAGCCAAACCCTGATCCTCAGCATACTTGGGTATTGCATCGTACTTCTCACCCTCTCGGCCATGGCCTATTTCATGGTACGCTTTCATTCGGTACGCGACTATATGAGGGCTAAGAAACTGAAGAAAGAAACCACCCAGGCCAAGGCAGCTCCTGTAAAAGTGGTTATGACAGGAGAGGAAAATGCAGCCATTGCAGCCGCCCTTTATCTTTTCTTTTCAGAGCTGCATGACCAGGAGAAATATGTGATGACCATAAAAAAAGTCTCCCGCACTTATTCACCCTGGAGCTCCAAGTTTTACAACATCTGGAACAATATGAAATACTGGTAAAAACAAGAGGTAAGACAAAATATGAAAAAATTCAGCTTTACCATCAACGGGAACAACTACGAAGTTGACATCCTGGGATTTGAAGAAAATACGGCCCATGTGGAAGTTAACGGGACGCTTTACAATGTAGAGGTGCAGCGTGAGCTTAAACTCACAAAAACGCCGACGCTCGTCCGTGCAGAACCCCCGAAGCCATCCCCAAAGGAAGCAAGGATACCGAAAACACAGTCACAGACAAGCAATATGGCTATCAAGGCGCCTTTGCCCGGAACCATCATTACGGTGCTGGTCAAGCCGGGCGATAAAGTTGCCATGGGGCAGAAACTGCTTACCATGGAAGCCATGAAAATGGAGAACAATGTCCTCAGCGAGAAAGACGGCACGGTAAGGATAGTCAACGTAAAACCGGGACAGACCGTTGCCCAGAATGATACTTTAGTGGAAATCGAATAAAGGCAACCAGATATGAAACTCCTCCTTATTAACAATATGTTTCAGGGCATCTGGGCCGATACAGGTTTCTCAAACCTTTACTGGGACAATGGCATCATGATCTTTGTGGGGCTGGCCCTGATCGTCCTTTCCATCAAATTCAACCTGAAGCCCATACTGCTTATCCCCCTTGCCCTCGGCATAGTGATCGGCAACATACCTTTTATGCACAGCACTCCGTATCCCCTGGGGATATATGCCGAAGGCAGCATACTTCACTATTTGTTTTTTGGTGTGCTGAAGGGTATCTACCCGGCCCTTATCTTTCTCGGTCTTGGCGCAATGGTCGACCTTTCACCAATGATCGCAAATCCCAAGCTGATCATACTTGGGGCTGCAGCACAGGTTGGTATACTTGTGACTTTTCTCGGAGCCATCATACTGGGATTCCCTGTTGCGCATTCGGCCTCAATTGCCATCATCGGCGGAGCTGACGGGAATACGGCCATATTTCTCACTTCCCAGCTTGCTGCCGGACTGGGGAACCTTCCTGAAGCTGCAAAAGTACAGGGATTGATTGGTCCTGTTGCAATTGCAGCCTACCTGTATATGGCCCTGGTGCCGGTAATCCAGCCACCTATAATGAAATTACTTACGACCAGGAAGGAAAGGCTCATCAGGATGAAACCCCAGCGCACGGTAAGCAGGAATGAAAAGATCGCTTTTCCCCTGGTGTTTCTCCTTCTTACCACGTTCGTAGCACCTGCCGCCCTGCCACTTTTGGGCATGTTCTTTTTCGGGAATATTTTAAAGGAATCGGGCCTCACCAAACAACTTGCAGGAACGGTCTCAACAGTGTTGATTGATATCGTGGTCATACTTATCGGCATTACCGTGGGAGCCTCAACCCAGGCGGATGTCTTCCTGAAATGGGAATCCATACTGATCTTCATGCTGGGTGCAATGTCGTTCATGGTCGCCACTGCAGGAGGGATCATGTTTGCCAAGGTGATGAACCTCTTCCTCAAAAAGGAAAACCAGATTAACCCGCTAATTGGAGCCGCCGGTGTGGCTGCCGTTCCCGATTCAGCCCGTATTGCCCACGAGATGGGACAAAAGGAAGATTCGACCAACCATCTCATCAGCCATGCCATGGCACCGAATATTGCGGGGATCATTGGAAGCGCGGTGACTGCAGGACTTCTCCTGGCATTTATCCTTTAACTTCAGCCCCGGGGAGTTTCACTATTTCTTTAGTTTCCATTTAAGCATCAAGGATGCGCATTAGGGCATTGATATGTATCAATGGAATTGCGCATTTATCACATCCTTCCCGGGGTAAAATTACCTTTTAAATCAGGGAATATCGCTAGCTGTGAAGCTTCTGTACCGTTTGAAATCTTTCTACCCTTGCATAACAAAATTTAATCAAGGGAATAAACCCTGAACGATGTACTTAAAGTAAACAGATATTTATGGGGCAAAAGCTGATTTCCTGCAATCAATGCCAGAATAATTCATGCTTCTTTAAGCAGTATGGTTCATCTATCGACCAGAATTTACTTGATTCGAAAGTTGAACAAAAGGATTTTATTCAAGGGGAATATATTATTCATGAAGGGAACCCGATTCTCGGGCTTTTTTTTATCCAAAAAGGCAAAGCGAAAATATTTACTTCCGGGATCAATGGGATACAGCAGATTGTTCGATTGGTTCATGCAGGCGAA
Source organism: uncultured Bacteroidales bacterium (assembly GCA_903877385.1). GTDB lineage: Bacteria > Bacteroidota > Bacteroidia > Bacteroidales > FEN-979 > CAIRDP01. Next base: position 153,117 of record CAIRDP010000061.1, on the reverse strand, counting down.
TCACTTTGTTTCAGGGGGTATGGCAGAACATCATATCTTACAAGCACAGTTGTACTGGAAGACTCACGTATATGTTTTTTCGAGAGTAAGGATTTCATGGAGGTGTGCAATATCTCCCAACTTTCAATGCACATTATAACATATCTTGGAAGTGAACTGGATATAGCCGAAAAAAGACTGAAATACCTGATGCAAATGAACGTGAGGGAAAAAACGGCCGAAGCCCTGCTTTTCATGAAAAAAAGTTTCGGGGTAAATCAATATGATGAACTGGATGTTTATATGAGCCGGAAAGATGTAGCAGCCATAGCCGGCACCAGTGAAGAACTTATTATTCGGCAGTTATCCGACTTTGAAAAAGAAAAACTTATTGAGCGAAGGGATCATGGAAGCAAAATTGCCCTGCTCGATGAGAAAAGATTAAACCAGCTGATCAGCAAGTATAATATATCGGCTTAAACCCATTTTGATCCTAAGCTGATTTATCTCGGCTCTCCTGAATTTTACACAGATTTGTTTCAACCCGGGGCAGAACCCTTGTCCCGGATACCGTTGCAGAGGCGATTAAATGTGCCGGGAAAGATTCAAAACGGCTCTATCATTTCATTTCCGAAAAGCCGTAATGATGTTATGTTATTGTTATTCAGTATGGTGTAAAGTCATCTGTGAAAATTTGACAAGATAATTATTTATCAGGTTATTTGCATTTTCGTATATGGTTATTGTTATGTTGCATTTACTGAATTCCTCTAAAACCAGATCATTTTCTTTAACTAAACCAAGAACTGATTTTCCACCATTATCTTTAAAACCTTATAATAATTTTTGCTAAAACTATCCTATGAAAGCAATTTCCCGTTTTTTCATGGCCATGACTGTAATGGCTTTTTATTGTATTTGTGTTCTGCAGACAACCTACGCCCAGGGTCCCATGCTCTATGGACTGACTCTTTATGGAGGCAATGAAGCCCTTGGAGCTATTATTCACTATGACCAGACTTCCGGCTCTGTAACTAACGACTACTTTTTTTCAACCGTGCAGCCAGGAGCGACACCGACTTACACTGAATTAACAGACGGAGGTAATGGTAAGTTCTACGGAATGACGGTTAACGGAGGTGCCACTAATGCCGGTGTTATTTTTGAATGGGATCCTGCAACCAACATTTATACAAAGAAAATAGACCTGAGTTCCGATATTGGAAGTTTTCCACGTGGTTCCATGATACTGTATGGGGGAAAACTTTACGGGATGACTAATATGGGAGGTGTATATAACTATGGCGTTATTTTTGAATATGATCCGATTACAAACACGTATACCGATAAAATCGATCTGGCTTCAAATACAGGTAGCTATCCCAATGGTTCCCTGGCCATAAGCGGGGGGAAGTTTTACGGGATGACTAATGCGGGGGGTCTTAATCATGCAGGGGTAATATTTGAATGGGACCTTGCTACAAACACCTATACCGACAAGATCGACCTGGTCCAGAGCAGTGGCGCCTTCCCGCAGGGGACATTGACACTCAATGGAGGAATATTTTACGGGATGACCCTTGGTGGAGGATTAAATAACAGCGGGGTTATATTCCAATGGGATCCAGCAACCAATACTTATACTAAGAAGATCGACATGAGTAACAGTACTGGTATTAATCCTTATGGAAAATTAAGCTTTTTCGGGGGTGAGTTTTACGGTATGGCTCAGAGCGGAGGGGCAAACTACAGCGGGGTCATTTTCGAATGGGATCCGGCAACCAATACCTACACAGATAAAGTTGACCTGGTTCAGAGTATTGGCAGAAATCCATTCGGGTCTTTGCTCCTGAATGGCAGTAAATTTTACGGTATGACTACCGGCGGAGGGCAAAACGATGTGGGTGTTATATTTGAATGGGACCCGTCTACCAATGTGTACGTTAAAAAGATCGATATGGCTTCAACCAGTGGGGCCTCTCCCTATAGTTCTTTATCCCTGGCTAATGGTACTTTTTACGGTATGACTCAGCGCGGGGGTTCTATGGATAACGGGGTCATTTTCCAGTGGGACCTTCCGACAAATGCCTATACAAAAAAGATTGACCTGAATATTAACTCCGGGAGCAGACCATATTCCGGTTTAACCCTTTTCGGGGGAAAGTTTTACGGTGTGACTTATAATGGAGGGGGCAATAACAATGGGGTCATTTTCCAGTGGGACCCGGCCACCAGTACTTTTACAAAAAGGTTCGACATGGCTCAGGCCACGGGTATTAATTCCCGTTGCAATTTAGCCGCATACTCGGGAAAATTATATGGTACGACTGCTTATGGCGGGACAAATAACGGGGGGGTGATTTTTGAATGGGATCCGGCAACAAATACATACACCGACAAGGTCAACCTTGGTTCAACTACCGGGTATAACCCATTTGGTTCTTTAACGCTATATGGAGGGAAGTTTTACGGGATGATGTACCAGGGAGGAGGAAATGGGTTCGGTGACATTTTTGAATGGGACCCTGCCACAAACGTATTTACAAAAAAATTCGACTTTTCAGGAAGCACAGGATATAGTGCATATGGTGCTTTAACCCAGAACGGGGGAAAATTTTATGGGATGACTTATTATGGAGGGGCTAATGGACTCGGGACTGTTTTCGAATGGGATCCTTCAAGCAATACAATTACAAATCAGTACGACCTGAGTCCGAGTACTGGGTACAATCCATGCGGCTCTTTGACAGTATGTGGCGGAGCACTTTATGGGCTGACCGGTTCTGGCGGTGCAAATGGTTATGGGGCCATTATTAAATGGGACCCTGCTAATAACATTCTAACAACGGTTTACAGCATGCAGGTTACCGGGGGCAACCGCCCTTACGGGACTTTAACCCTAAGCGGGGGAAAGCTTTACGGGATGACTAATTCAGGAGGTTCCAATTATGATGGGGTTATCTTCGACTTCGATCCTGCAACAAACACCTATACAGATCTTTACGACTTAACTCCTTCTGCCGCCTCTCCCTATTACGCCCTGTTCACTGTTCTTGATAACTGTATCAACCCAACTGATGGGGGTATAATTGCATCAGATCAAAGCGGCTGCGGCACTTTAGACCCGGTACTGTTAACAAGTACAAGCGGTGCATCAGGTTACACCGGAAACCTTGAATACAAATGGCAGCAATCCACCACCAGCGGCAGCAGCGGTTTTACAGATATTTTGAACAGCAATGCCGCTGCTTACCAACCTCCGTCAGGTCTCACGGTTAATACATGGTATAAACGCCTTGCGAGGGTTGATTGCTCAAGCGACTGGTCAGGCGCAGTCGAATCCAATGTCGTTAAAATGACAGTTGATCCGGCTTCAGCAGGAGGCAGTGTTGCAGGGAGCGCCTCCGTCTGTTCAGGAACCAATAATACTGTACTAAGTCTTTCAGGTTACACGGGTATTATTAAAAAATGGCAGAAATCAACAGATGACTGGTCGACTTCCACAGATATTTCCAGCACGAATACAAGCATGACCGCAACCAACCTTACTGTTACAACAAAATACAGGGTAGTCGTGCAGAGCGGGGTTTGTCTTCCTGATAACTCCACAGATGCAACAGTTACAGTCAATCAACTTCCTGTACCTTCAATTTCCGGCCCTTCGCCTGTTTGTGTAAATTCCACAGGTAACGTCTATTCAACCGAGCAAGGAATGACGGCCTACACCTGGAGTATTTCGGCAGGCGGCACAATCACGGCAGGTAACGGTACAAATGTAATTACAGTTACCTGGAATACAGCAGGGCTACAATCGGTCAGCATCAATTATACCGATGCAAACGGGTGTACGGCAATAAATCCCTCTGTTTACAATGTTACGGTTAATAACCTTCCAATACCAACACTTTCCGGTCCGGCAACAGTATGTGCGGGGACTGCGGGTAATGTTTATACAACTGAGCAAAGCATGTCGGCAAACAACTGGATAGTTTCAGCAGGGGGAACGATCACAGCAGGGGGAACAACAACGAGTAATTCAGTTACTGTGACCTGGAACACTGCCGGTGCACAAACTGTCAGCATAAACTATACCAATGCCAACGGCTGTACAGCTGCTTCGCCTACGGTATATCCTGTTACGGTTAAAGCCTTACCGTTACCTACAGTCTCAGGTCCTGTGTCGGTTTGCAATAATTCCACTGGCAATGTTTATACCACCGAAACCGGTATGACAGGTTATACCTGGAGCATTGTGGGCGGAACTATCACGGCCGGTGGAACTGCAACAAGCAATACAGCTACCGTGACCTGGACTTCGGTCGGAACGCAGTCGATAAGTGTGAATTACACCAATGCCAACGGCTGTAACGCGTCAACAGCAACAGTTTACCCTGTTAGTGTCAATGCCTTACCAACTCCAAATCTGTTAGGGCCAACCCCGGTATGTGCAACAACTTCAGGGAATGTGTATACCACCGATTCCTTTCAGGGAATTACTAACTATGTCTGGTCTGTCTCGGCAGGAGGCACGATCACAGCAGGAGGCACTGCAAGCAGCAACACAGCAACCGTGACCTGGAATACAGCAGGCACCCAAAGCGTCAGTGTGAATTACACCACATTAAGCGGCTGTACTGCAGCATCAGCAACAACATATCCTGTAACGGTCAATGCCTTGCCGGTGCCCACAATCACCGGACCAGCTTCAGTATGCGCTACCTCGACAGGAAATGTATATACTACACAGCCTGGGATGACAGGCTACAGCTGGAGCATAGTGGGCGGAACCATTACTGCAGGGGGAACTGCAACAAGCAATACAACAACGGTAACCTGGACCTCCTCTGGGGCTCAGTCCATCAGCGTGAACTATACCAACGGCAACGGATGTTCAGCAGCGGCTCCCACAACTTACAATGTAACAGTGAATGCACTTCCTGTGCCCGTGATTACGGGGTCTGCAACAAGCTGTTCGGGTTCCACCGGCAATGTTTACTCCACCCAGGCAGGCATGACAGGATATACCTGGAGTGTTTCGGCAGGCGGCAGCATCACCTCAGGAGCCGGGACCAGTGCTATCACCGTGAGCTGGAATACGGCCGGGGCACAAACGGTTTTTGTAAACTATACCAATACCGGGGGCTGCACTGCAACTTCTCCATCTATCTTCAATGTAGTGGTGAACCCGATTCCTGTACCCGGCATCTCAGGCCCTCCGACGGCTTGTCTTAATTCCACGGGAAATGTGTACACCACCGAAACGGGCATGTTCAATTATGTATGGACTGTCTCGGCAGGCGGTACGATCACGGCCGGGGGAACTGCAACCAGCAGCTTCGTAACGGTAACCTGGAATACGGTTGGCGCCAATACGGTCAGTGTAAACTACACCAGTGCATCCGGTTGTACAGCTTCCACACCCACTACCATCAATGTGACAGTGAGTGCCATGCCGGTTCCGACCATCTCGGGCCAGAGCAGCGGGATTTGCCCCGGTGCAGGGTGGACTACTTATACCACCGAGAGTGGCAACAGCAATTACACCTGGACTGTTTCATCAGGAGGTTCAATTTCAGGCGGACAGGGGACTGCCTCGGCTGACATTTCCTGGGTTACTCCGGGCGCTCAATGGGTTGCTGTCAGTTACACCAATGCTGCCGGCTGCGCTTCCATCCCTACTGTTCTCAATGTGACCGTATCGTCTTTGCCAGGGCCTGCGGGGACTATCACGGGAACAGCCACCTTGTGTGCAGGCACCCAGGGAGCAGCCTATTTTGTTGCGCCGATACCCAATGCCACTTACTATAACTGGACTCTTCCATCGGGTGCATCTATTGCAAGCGGTACAGGCACCAACAGTATAACGGTGAATTATGCAGCAAATGCCGTTTCGGGAAGTATTACCGTGAACGGGAACAACCTTTGCGGTAACGGAAGCACCTCCCCTCCATTGCAGGTAACGGTCAACCCGCTCCCTGCAACGGCAGGAGCAATCTCCGGCCTGTCCAGCGTATGCCGCGGAACCAGCGGGGTTGTGTATTCAGTAGGCTCTATCGCCAACGCAACAGGGTATGTTTGGACAGTTCCTCAGGGGGTGGTGATCACCTCCGGTGCAAACACCAGGACCATCACGGTGACCTTTACCCCTATAGCACAGAGCGGGGACTTCACGGTCAACGGCACAAACGCCTGCGGGAATGGCGCATCATCCCAGTACTATGTTAACATACTTCATCCCACACCCAAGCCGATCATCATCATCATCATCAACCGCCCGATAGGTATCGGGGATATCCTCACGAGCAGCCTGAGCGAAGGCAACCAATGGTACCTCGATGGCCAGCCTATTGAGGGAGCCAACGGGCAGACCCTGGTTATTCCATCCATGGGGACCTACTTCATCATTGCTGGTAACGGCGTTTGTCCTTCAGATACTTCAGATTACATCACGGTAGGAAGTACGGGAGTCGACAACAAGGACAATGTCAGTTTTGTGGTTTACCCTGTTCCCAACAACGGCTTGTTCACCGCATCGGTAAATTCAAAGTATGCCGACACCTACCATATCCTGATCTACAACACACTTGGAGAGATGGTCTACAGGACCAAAGATTTCAAGGTCCTGGGCAAACACGAAGAGAACATCGACCTGAGGAACCTGCCGGGAGGCATGTACACCCTGGTCTTTGCCAATGACCAGACCCAGGTTGTGAGGAAGGTCTTTATTAACAAATAAGATCTTCAAACCCACCATCTGATCAAAACGACAAAGGGAGGTTGCATGGTGCAGCCTCCCTTTGACGTTTCATACCTGACCGAAAAATTTGACCGGGTCTGGAATCAGAACGGATGGATAATCCATAAAATCCCTACGCAAATTGCCAGGAACCCTCCTGTAAACGTAAACCACTTCAGAAACACCTGTTTGTCTTTTACGACAGCCCTGAAAGCAACCACTCCAAGAATAAAGGCGAATAAAATCATGGTTAAAATCGTCCCGGTGGCAAAGGCAGTAATATAAATTACCGAAGCCAGCAGGCTTGGCAGGGCCAGCGAAGGCAGCAGGGCGAACAAATGGCTGAAGCCCGCGAATCCATGGATGATCCCGATAAAAAGAGCTGTAAAAGCATTTTGCCTTACAGTACCCGTATGCATATGTTCGTGATCATCGGCATGTACCTCGGTATCATCAGCGCTTGCCGAATGGGTGTGTTTGTGGATATGGGCATATAAAAAGGGTCGTGTATGGAAATGCGAATGGGGACGGTTCCCGTGCGAATGATGCAGGTATGCCCTGAGAATGGCCCAGATTCCTATCCCTATGAGCAATATCCCGATCACCGTATCGCTGTGTTTTGAAATTACTGCTATGGGAAGGTATTGTTTAAAAAGAATAAACAATAAGCCAATCATCAGCATCCCTATAGTATGACCGAGTCCCCAGGAAAAGCCGATCATCCATGACTTTTTACGGCTGTTGATGGCCAGGGGCGTGACCGCTGCAAGATGATCGGGGCCGGTGACCACATGGGCTATACTGGCAATAAACCCGGTTAGGAATGTCAGCATGAAAGATTTTTAGGTAAAAAAAATATAAATATATATAATTTTACATTCTTGAATATGATTTTTCAGGATGCCGGATAAAACACTGCAGATAACAGTCAGCGGACTGATACAGGGGGTTGGATTCCGGCCTTTCGTTTACCGTACTGCGTTAAGGCAGGGTCTGAAAGGCTGGGTTCAGAACACCAATGAAAATGTACGCATCCGCATCAGCGGGGATCCGTTAAATATCGAACACTTCCTACATGCTTTAATAACAGAAGCCCCGGCAGCCGCTTCGGTTCAGGAAATTTTTTCGGAAGAGTTCAGTAAGGAAGAGTTCACTGAATTCAGTATCCTCGAAAGCCATGATGTTTCGGAGGACATTACCGAGATCAGCCCCGACATCGCTGTTTGCAGCGAATGCCTCGAGGATATTGAACGTAAAGGAAACCGCTACAACTATTCCTTTGTCAACTGTACCAACTGCGGACCACGATTCACGATAATTCGTGATCTGCCCTACGACCGGGCGAAAACCACGATGAGTGAATTTGCCATGTGCCCCGACTGCAAAAAGGAGTATGAAGCTGTAAGCGACCGCCGTTTTCATGCCCAGCCCACAGCCTGCGCGGGTTGCGGGCCCCACTATGAAATGTATAAAGGATCACTGCGGATGAGTACCGAAGTAAACTCCATCGTTGAACAATTTGCGCAATGCATGGATACTGCCGGGATTGCAGCCGTCAAAGGCCTGGGAGGGATGCACCTGGCCTGCGATGCCTTCAGCGAAAATGCAATAAGCAGGCTGAGGGAGCTCAAAAACCGGGAAGGGAAACCTTTTGCAGTAATGTTCCGCGACCCTGAAACAGCTCGTAAGTATGCCGAAGTCAATGCCGCCGAAGAAGCCTCCCTACTCTCCTGGAGGCGCCCCATTGTTCTCCTGGAGCGGAAACCGGGAACAAATCCGCCGCTTGCAGGGAATCTCAATCCCGGACTGAACCTTCTGGGCATAATGCTTCCTTACATGCCTTTTCATTACCAAATGTTCAGCAAACTGAAAACACCGGCCATAGTCCTTACCAGCGGGAACTTCAGCAGCGAACCTATACTGATCGATAATGAAACGGCCCTGGAACAGTTTTCGGCCTGCACCGACATGGTTATACTGCATAACAGGGATATTTTCAACCGTACCGATGATTCCGTTGTGAGGATCATTGGAGGGAAAGAACGGATCTTGCGCCGCTCGAGGGGATATGTGCCTTCACCAGTCCGCACGGGTCTTGAAACTGAAGGCATCATCGCTTTCGGCGCCGAGCTGTCGAACTGCTTCTGCGTGGGGAAAGGCCGCAAAGCCTTCCTCAGCCAGCATATAGGCGACCTGAAGGGCCTGGAAACAACACTTTTTTATGAGCAGACCATCGAACGATTTATAAAGCTGTTCCGGGTAAAGCCCACATTGCTGGCTGCTGACTTGCATCCCGACTATATTTCGACCAGGATGGCCGGGGGTTTCGGCAAGGTGAATGTCATCGGCATACAGCATCATCATGCCCATATTGCCTCCTGCATGGCCGAACATAAACTCGATGAAAAAGTCATAGGCGTGGCATTCGATGGCACAGGCCTCGGTGATGACGATAAGACCTGGGGATCTGAATTCCTGGTATGCGACCTTAAGGATTACAGCCGCATCAGCCATTTTGAATACCTCCCCCTTCCCGGGGGCGACAGCGCCAGCGAAGAACCCTGGAGAATGGCGGTTTCATGGCTGTACAAGGTCTATGGCGAAGGGTTCACGAACATGCACCTCCCGGTTCTGAGGCAGTCTGCCCCCGAAGATGTAAACATGCTCACCGGCATGATCGACCGCAGGATCAACTCACCCCTCACATCAGGGGCAGGAAGGTTTTTCGACGCTGTTGCTTCCATTCTCGGGCTTTGCCAGGTCGCAGCTTTCCCCGCCCAGGGACCTATGCTGCTTGAAGCCCTTACCCGGCAGGGATGTAATGAAACGTACAAATGGTCCGCAGTCATTGAAAATAAACCGGGGATAAACCCGGCCAGTAGCTCAGCAGGGCCGGCGAATCTTCCGGGAGTGATCCAACTGGATGAAACCCTCAAAGGGATTGTTGAGGATATCGGGCTGGGGGCTGAAAATTCAATTATTGCATCGAAGTTCCACAATACCATAACTTCCATTATCTTTGAAACCGTGAATGCCATCCGCCGGAGGGAAGGCCTGAATAAGGTCGTTCTTTCGGGGGGAGTTTTCCAGAACAAATACCTGCTTGAAAGGACGGAGTCTTTGTTAAGCAAAAATGATTTTGAAGTGTTTTTCCATGCTGCGGTACCCACCAACGACGGGGGGATTGCTTTGGGACAACTGGCAGTAGCTGCAAAAAGAAGGGAATTGAAATGTGTTTAGCCATACCTGCAAAAGTGATTCGTGTTGAAGGGGCATCGGCCCTGGTCATGATAGAGGACACTGAATATAATGCCAGCCTGCTTCTTCTCGATGATGTAAAAGCCGGGGATTACGTGATGCTGCATGCCGGTTTTGCCATACAGAAAGTGGATGAGGAGGAAGCAAAGGAAACCATGCGGCTCCTTCTTGAAGTAGAAGGGTTCAAACCTGGACAGGCTGATGAAATACATTGACGAGTACCGGAAAAAAGACCTGATCCTCGGGCTTTCGGAAGAGATCAAAAAGATCTCCAAAAAAGAGATCTCCCTGATGGAAGTCTGCGGTGGCCACACCATGGCCATACACCGCTTCGGCCTGGATTCGCTTCTCCCCCCGAATGTACACCTCTTATCGGGACCCGGATGCCCTGTCTGCGTTTCGGGCCAGCACTTCATCGATACCGCCATCGCTTACAGTCAACTAACCGGCAGTATCATCACGACCTATGGCGACCTTATAAGGGTCCCGGGATCCGCGTCTTCACTGGAAAAAGAGAAAGCAGGGGGTCGGGATATCCGCATCGTTTATTCGGTTCTGGAATCCCTTGAGATTGCGGTAAAGAACCCGGGTAAAAACGTGATCTTCCTCGGCATAGGTTTTGAGACCACGGCTCCCCTCACGGCTGCAGCCATTGAGGAGGCCCTGAAAAGAAACATCCGGAATTTTTCGGTGCTGAGCTCCCATAAAGTGATGCCCCCTGTGATGAAGGCGCTTGTGAAGGATGGTGTAAAGATCAATGGTTTTATTGCTCCGGGCCATGTAAGCGCTATCACCGGGACCGGCATTTACGCCGAGCTGCCCGGATCCTTCGGGCTGGGGGTCGTGATTTCGGGTTTCGAGCCGGTTGATATGATGCAGTCCATACTGATGCTTGTGGCCCAGTTCGAGGCCGGCAAACCCAGGGTTGAAATTCAGTACCAGAGGGTGGTGAAGGAAGAAGGAAATCAGGTAGCTCAAAAACTTTTGAATAAATTGTTTGAGCTTAAGGATGACCGCTGGAGGGGGCTCGGGCTTATCCCTTTAAGCGGTTTGAAGATACGGCCCGGCTTTTCAGCATTTGACGCGGAGAGCTTGTTCCCGCTTGAAGTTCCCGTTGCCCCCGAACCAAAAGGATGTATCTGCGGGATGATACTGAGGGGATTGAAAACTCCGCTGGAATGCGGGCTTTTTGGAAAGAAATGCACGCCAACGGATCCTGTGGGGGCCTGTATGGTTTCGGGCGAAGGAACCTGCGCAACCTATTATAAATACCGCTCATGAGCCGAACCGAAGAAAAAATACTGCTGAGCCATGGCAACGGGGGCCTTAAAATGCACGAGCTGATTACCGGCCTTTTCATTAAACATTTCGGGAATAAAATACTGAAACAGCAAAGCGATTCGGCTATTTTGCCTGTGGATTCAAACGAGATCGCATTTACTACGGATTCATTCGTGATCGATCCCCTGTTTTTCCCGGGGGGGAATATCGGCAAACTGGCGGTTTGCGGCACCGTGAACGACCTATCCGTTTCAGGGGCAGAACCTCTCTTTATCAGCGTTTCCTTCATTATCGAGGAAGGTTTTCCCATGAAGGATCTTGAAACCATTGTGAAATCGCTGGCTAATGAGGCGAAGAAAGCCGGGGTACTTATCGTTACCGGCGACACCAAGGTAGTGAACAAGGGCAAATGCGACAAACTCTTTATCAACACAGCCGGCATAGGAAGGATAGACAAGGCGAAGCGGATTGCAGGGAAGTTCAGAAGCATAAAACCCGGGGACCTGGTCCTTATCAATGGGCCTATAGGTGAACATGGCATGGCCGTGATGAATGCCCGTGAATCGTTCAACTTCAAAACCCCTGTTGAATCGGATTGCGCCTGCCTCAACGATCTCATCATGGAGGTTCTTGATCATACCACTTCGGTGAAATTCATGAGGGATCCCACCCGGGGCGGAGTTGCCACGGTTCTGAACGAACTTACGGCCACAAAGAAATTCGGTATAAGCCTTGATGAAGCCGCCCTGCCCGTTGGTAAAGGCGTGAGGGCCATGTGTGAGATCCTTGGGTTTGACCCGCTTTACGTGGCTAACGAGGGCAAGGTCATCATAATAGCCGCTGAGAAGGAAAGCGGGCGAATACTTGACATCATGAGAACAAACGAACTTGGAAAACAAAGCGCCATTATCGGGAGGATTGTAAGCGAACATCCAGGCAAGGTGGTGCTGAGAACCGAAACCGGGAGTAACAGGATCATCGATTCGCTTACCGGTGACCCATTACCCCGTATCTGCTGAAAAATCCTGAAGATGCATGAACTCTCGCTGGCAACGGACGTAATCAATCTTGCAACGGAACAGGCAAAGAAAAACGGTTTGGTTGTGATCACCGAACTCCGCATCGAAGTGGGCGACCTGAGCGGTGTTGAAGCAGATGCTTTCCAGTGGGCACTGGAGCTGCTGATCAATGACACCATGCTCAATCATGCGGATATTTACCTGATCCGCAGTCCCGGGACAGGGATATGCCAGGCCTGTCATCGGGAATTTGAAATGAAAAACAGGCTCGAAAGCTGTCCAAACTGCGCCTCCTTCCCCTCGGAGATCAGGGGCGGACAGGAGTTCAGGCTGCTATCGATAGCCGGGGAATAAATCGGTATTAACCCCGGGGCAGGGCCCCGGACCCGGGTTGCTCCATAAAGGATTGGAGCATTTACCGGGAGATATAAAAAGAAGAAACTATGTGCGAAACCTGCGGATGCGGAAAACCCGGTGAATTCACCATAAGAGAAAGTAGCGAAACAGCGAAAAGGCGAAACAGCGAAAATGATCACAACCATCACGAACACATGCATGAACACGACGGGCACTGGCATTCGCACGGGCAGGAAGAAAGTAGCGAAATAAAGAGCGATCATCACCATGGTCACGAACACGGCCATGATGAACACCCTCATTCGCACGGGGATGAGGCAAACGGGCATTCTCATCCGCAGAAAAAAGAGATCGCCCTTAACATCGACATACTTTCAGAGAATAACCGCCTGGCCGAAAGGAACAGGGGTTATTTTGAAGGGAAGGAAGTGCTTTGCCTTAATATGATGAGTTCTCCGGGTTCGGGCAAGACCAGCATTCTTGAAAAAACCATACTGGCCCTGCGCCAGACACATAAGATCTTCGTGATCGAGGGTGACCAGCAGACCGCCAGGGATGCCGAAAGGATTGAGAAATCGGGGGCTCCTGCGATACAGATCAACACTGGTTCGGGCTGCCACCTGGATGCAAACATGATCCATCTTGCCCTTAAAAAGCTGGAAGTCGAAAACCGTTCAATACTGTTTATCGAGAATGTGGGCAACCTGGTATGCCCGGCCCTTTTTGACCTTGGCGAAACCAGGCGGGTGGTGGTGATCAGCGTGACCGAAGGTGACGACAAGCCTTTGAAATATCCTTATATGTTCCAGACGTCTCACCTCTGCATCATCAATAAAACGGACCTTTTGCCGTATGTGGATTTCAGCGTGGAGAACGCAATGGCTAATGCAAAGCAGTTAAACCCTGAACTTGAGTTCATCCTGATGTCGGCCAGGACCGGCGAAGGAATGCAGGAATGGTACGAGTGGCTGTCTAAAATTTCCTGAAAGCTTATAATTTGGGCCATTTCATTTGTACATTGTACATTGTACATTGTACATTGTACATTGTACATTGTAAATTGAACATCCTATCCTGTAATTTCACCGACCAGTTCCCTTACTTTTTTCATGGCTTCAGGCACTGCTGCTTCCACTTCCGCCGAAAGGTCCATTCCCATATCCTGGAAATCCTTTACCGAAATGGCGACAAGGTAAAGTTTCGGCATGTTTCCCAGCAATATGGCCGAATCGAGCAGGTCTTTCAGCCCGATCTCATGGGCGCTGAGCTGCCTGGGAAAATCCTTTGCAAAATGCGGCTGCAGAACCCTCACATATCCGGCCGGGTAAACGTCGAGGGATGCGTCGATGAAAATAATGGTCTTATAGGATTGTAAATGGCCCAGGAGGTGAAACCCTCCGGTGCCTCCGTCCATCAGCTCCGCCCCGGGCACTCCTCCCTCTTTCTCCAGCCTGTTGACCACTTGGATCCCCACGCCTTCGTCGTTCATCAAAAGATTACCGATCCCGAGGACCAGGATATCGTTTAACATTCAGGCAAATTTGATACTTTGGTTATATTAATCCTTAGGACACTCTTCGGTCCTGTTATCATGGCGTTCGATCACATCTTCTTCGATGAATTTCCAGCCACCGATCATGGAGGAGGTCACACCCCGGCGTTCGATATAATCATGGTAAAATACCAGGTACATATGCACAAAAGCAAACAGAATGAAACCCCACATCAGCAAATGATGAATCTGGCGCACATGCATGTCGCCCCCGAGAAAAGGGACCACCCATGCAAACATCTTTGGCAGGAATGAACTGCTCATGGCAGAGTACATTCCAAAACCGGTGAGGCATTGCAGCAGGAAGATGAGGAAGGTAATAAAATAGATGAAACTGGCCAGTGAGTTATGCCCTATTGAATCTATTTTTTTATTGGTAAGCTGAAGTACATCCACCTTGATCACCTCGAGCATTTCTTTCCACTGGCAACGCTTCAGGGGGATAAAGTTATACCAGCGGGAGAACTCGTTACCCACAAATCCCCAGTAAATCCTGAAAATGAAATTGAAGAAAAACACAAAAGCTGTCACGAAATGAATAAAACGCACTGTTCCGAACCAATAGTTGAAATAGGCTTCAGTTCCTTTCATAAAGGCCGGAGGGTTACCGATAATATAACCGGTGATGCAGAGTGAGACTATACAAAGCGCATTGATCCAATGGTAGAGGCGGACAGGCAACTCCCAAACATGCACTTCACGCAAAGGGACGGCACGGTTTCTCATGGCTTAATAGGATTTCATCTCATGAATAGTAGTTCCGTTTTCATCGTACAGATGTACTGCGCAGGCAAGGCAGGGGTCAAATGAATGGATCGTCCTAAGAACTTCAAGGGGGTTTTTAGGATCGGCAATCGGTGTCCCGATAAGCGATTCTTCATAAGCCGAACGTTGTCCTTTCGGGTCACGGGGAGAGGCATTCCAGGTGGTCGGTACTACCAGCTGGTAGTTGGCGATCTTCTTGTCCTCGATCACTATGAAATGCGAGAGGGCTCCGCGCGGGGCTTCCACCATTCCTATACCTTTCGCCTGTTTCGGCCAGGTCTCGGGATCCCATTTGACATTATTCTGGGTGCGTGAATCCCCGTTCTTGATGTTAGCCAGGAGCTGGTTGTAGAATTCCAGGGCCCATCCGCAGGTGAGCTTGGTTTCGAGCCCCCTTGCTGCCGTACGGCCCAGGGTTGAGAACAGGGCGGCAACAGGAACATCCAGGGTTTTCAGGGCGTATTCAACCACTTCTTTATAATCGGCGCGGCCGGATGCATATCCTACCAGGGTTCTGGCAAGAGGCCCTACCTCCATGGGATGTCCTTTCCATCGCGGGGTCTTTACCCAGCTGTACTTCTTTGAAAAATCAAGGTTTTCATATGGCGGCTTCGGACCGGTATAATTGAATTTGGTTTCACCGTCCCAGGGATGCAAACCTGCATCATTCCCCTTGGAATATTCATACCATGAATTGTTGATGTATTCCTGGATCTGTTCAGGGTCTTCGGCTTTCACTTCCATGATATGGCTCAGGTCACGGCCAAGGATGGCACCCCGGGGCATTTTGAAACTGTCGGGATTGTTGTAACCGTTGGTGGGGAAATCGCCGAAAGCCAGGTAATTTTTGAGGCCTCCGCCAATGGCTCCCCAGTCTTTATAGAAAGAAGCGACTGCAAGCAGGTCGGGGATGTAAACCTGGTCGACAAAAGTTTTTGCATCCTGGAAAAGCTGGCCTACAAAAGCAAGGCGCTCGGCATTTACGGCATTGGCTTCATCAATATTGATGGAGCAGGGAACTCCGCCAACCAGGTAATTCGGGTGGGGATTTTTTCCGCCGAAAACCGTATGCACTTTTACCAGTTCCTTTTGCCACTGTAAGGCTTCCAGATAATGTGCCACGGCAATAAGGTTCACTTCGGGGGGTAGCTTGTAGGCTTTATGCCCCCAGTAACCGTTGGCGAAAATCCCAAGCTGTCCGCTGGCCACAAAATTCTGAAAACGTTTCTGAACATCGGTAAAATAGCCTACCGAACTCTTCGGCCAGGGGGAAATGCTCTGGGCGATTTTCGAAGCCTCGGCGGGATTGGCTTTAAGAGCCGATACGACATCCACCCAGTCAAGGGCATGAAGCTGGTAAAAATGCACCACATGATCCTGTATATATAATGCGTTTGCCATCAGGTTCCTGATAAGCTCGGCATTAGGCGGGACTGCAATTCCAAGTGCGTTTTCAACAGTCCTGACCGAGGTCAGCGAATGTGTTGAAGTACAAACGCCGCATACACGGCCTACGAAGGCCCATGCATCCCGGGGGTCCCGCCCTTTAAGAATGGTTTCAATGCCGCGCACCATGGTGCCGGCACTGTATGCGTCGGATACTTTACCATCTTTTACTTCTATTTCAACCCGAAGGTGACCTTCAATACGGGTGATGGGATCTATTACGATTCTTTCTGCCATGGCTGTTAATCTTTCTTGGTTTCAACTGCTGAACCTTCGGCGGGCTCATTGATTATCTCTTTATGTTTACGTACGTTGGTAACGATGGCATGTGCAGCAATACCTACTGCAGTTCCTATGCCCAGCCCCAGCCCGACTTTGTCGGCTGTTGTTTCAATACCGAAACCAGCGACTTCGGGGAGGTGCTTGTAGAACGGTCCGTTGTCCCAGAACCCTTCTTCGGCGCAGCCAATACATGGATGCCCGCTTTGGATGGGATAACTTACACTGTCGTTCCATTTGATGATGCCGCAGGAGTTATAAGTAACCGGTCCCTTGCAGCCCATTTTGTAAAGACAATATCCTCTCTTCGCCCCTTCGTCGTCGAACGATTCGACAAACAAACCGGCATCGAAATTGGCGCGGCGGTAACAGGTGTCGTGAACCCTTCTTGAATAGAAAGCTTTAGGCCTGCCCATCCCGTCAAGCTGGGGAATGCGGTCGAAAGTCAGGAGGTGAACGACCACGCCGGCCATTACGTCGGCAATCGGCGGGCAACCCTGCACATTGATCACAGGCTTACCACTGATGACCTTATGAACCGGTTTGGCTCCGGTGGGGTTCGGGCTTGCAGCCTGAACACATCCGGCAGAAGCGCAGTTGCCCCAGGCTACAACTGCCTTGGCATTCTTTGCGGCTTCCTGGAGGATCTGCAATGCACTGCGGCCGCCGATGCAGCAATATGCTTCATTTTCGGTAGGTATGGAGCCTTCAACCATGACGATATATTCACCGGGATACTTTGCCATAACAGCCTTATACGCCGCTTCGGCAGGAGCCCCTGATGCTGCCATGAGTGTTTCCTGGTAATCGAGTGAAATCTTATCAAGCACTATATCGGCGATGATGGGATGCGACGCCCTGATGAAAGATTCACTGCAACAAGTACATTCCTGGAAATGAAACCAGATGACCGGAAGCCTCGGCTTCGTTTCGAAGGCTTTCGCAATTTGGGCGACACCACTTGCTTCCAGGCCCATAAAGGCTGCCATGGTAGTGCAGAATTTAATGAAATCCCGGCGGGAAACTCCTTTCCCTTTGAGTTCCTGATAAAATGTAAGGCGCTGATTCTCCATAAATGAAGGCTTTAAAAATTTTTAGTGAATAAAAATATACAATATTCATTATATGTCAATACCTGCATGCCAATTTTTACAAAGTCTATATAAAAATAATTAAGTATTTAAATACCTGCCTGCTTTGGCAATCTGTCAATATAGCCTGAAACCTTATGAATCAGAACAAAAAGAAACCGGAAATAATTCTGAAAAAATAATTAAATTTAGGCCTTGAAATCGGTCCTGGTCTCAGGGTAAACCCTGGTCCCGGATGCAGCCCTGCGGGGTTGAGACTGTCCCGGGGGTGATTGAGCCGGTATAGCCGCGGTGCAAAACCCCGATCCAGGTTTAACCTGGTTGGGTTGAGGCTGTACCCGGCATGATTGAATTTAAACGAAAAATACCAATGAACGTTCTAAAGGTCCTTCGCTGTCTTAACCTGGTTCTGGCCCTTGCTTTCATGCAGGCCTGCAGCAATCCGGGGAATAATTCCGCTGCAACGGATGAATCCGGTTCCGACATCATCAAGCAGGAAGTCATCCTCTCGCCCGAGACCCAGGATATGCTTAACCGTTTCCCTACCCCCTTCGAAGCTGCCATGATGCTGCAGGCTGCCAAGGCCCCGTACATTTTCAGTCTTACCAATGATCCCGCCAATGTCAACAGGTATTTCACGGCCAGAACAAAAGCCCTCAACCTGGGGATTTACACAAGCGACCTGGCCTATTCAACAACTTACCAGAGGATCAGCGAAACCGATAAATTTCTATTCTGTACAGAAAAGCTGGCTTCAGACCTGGGGATAGCAGGTGTTTTTGATAAAACGCTGCTTGAGAAAGCCGAAGCATACAAGAATAACAGGGACAGCCTGGTTGCCATGGTGATAAGGTTCCTGGGTGAAACCAGCGATTTCCTGAGAAGGAACAACCGCAATGAGGTGGCTGTCCTGGTAGCGGCAGGAGCATTTGTTGAAGGCATGTATATCACCTCATCCTTATGCCAGCTGGCTGCTGACAACAGCCCGATAGCGGCAGGCATGTACGCCCATAAAGAAAGCCTCGACAAACTGTTACGCATTCTCGGTGAATACGGCAACGATTCGAACATCAAGCCGGTTGCCGATGAACTTGCAAAACTGAAGCCGGTATTCACCGATTACGGCCTGGGATCAGGCAAACCAATTTCAGGCAGGCAGGCAGCCGGAATACTCACCATTACCGGGGCAGTGAGGGCAAACATGATTAAGTAATCCGCAAACAAACACTAACGCAGTAATTTCCCGCTGATCAGGAGCAGTGCCGTTTCGGTGAGTTTTGTTTTGAACTCTGCATCGACCAGGCGGGTATTTGCATCGAGAAGGTTTTTCTGGATCTCGCGTAACTGCAGGGAGGAAATGGAGCCCACTTCAAAGCTTTCCTTTGCAATCTCCATATTCTTGCCGGCCAGGCTTACATTTTCCATCTCAAATGTGATAAGCTCCATCTGGTTCAGATATTCATTATAAACTTTCAGGAGATATGCATCGAGCTGGTTTTCAAGCTGCTTCACTTCAAGTTCAGAGGATTCGTAGGAAATCTTTGCATTGCGGTAATCCCGCTGAAGGTTCAGGCCGTTGAAAATGTTCATGTAAGCTGTTACGCCAACCACTGCGCCGAAATTCCTGTTGTAATTGTTGATATTCGCCTCGCTCTGGTTGTTCAGGTAGTTGACCCCGGTGGTTAGCCCGAGGGTAGGCCATTGCACAGCCCTGGCCGATCTCATGTTCAAACCGCTCACTTCCGCATTCCTGTTGTACAGAAGCAGGTTCCTGTTGGCTTCACGCATCCCTGCCCTTAATGAATCATAGTTCAGCCGGTACGAGAAAAGTATGGTATCCTTCACCCCGAATTTGGAGGTGACGTCCCTAGCCATCAGTTCATTAAGCGTAGCCATGGAATTGAGGTAAACGGTTTTCTGGTTTGAGAGGCTGGCAACATCGGCATTCAGTTCAACCCTGGCTTTAAGGAATTCAAGCTCGGATCCGCTTCCGGTCTCATATTTAAGCCGGGCCAGTTCAAGCCTGAATTCAGAGATCCTGACCTGCTCCTTCATAATCTCCGTTTCCTTTTCCTGCCTTATGATTTCATAGTAGGCAGCCATGATCCTTGCCAGTGTATTTTCAACCGAGATCTTCACGTTAAGGTCACCTATCTCTTCCAGTTTTTTCAGCTTATCATAGGTAATGAACATTTTAAGCCCGTCGAAAAGAGTCCAGTTCAGGTTGATCCCTGCAGTGAAAAGATCGGAGTTGGCACTTGGATTATCCAGCACGAATCCCGCGAGGTTGGTGACCTTGGCATTGCTGATCCCATGCACGTACCCGGCATTGGCATCGATTCTCGGCAACATCCCGGCATTACCCGGGCTTGCGTTGTTCTCTGATATTTGCTGAGAGTTCTTTGCAATATTGATCCCGTAATTATTGGCCAAACCTGTTTCAATGGCCGATTCCAGCGTGAGTAAGTCCTGGCTGTAAGCCGGGAAGGCAGCCATTAAGAGTATAAATCCGCTGAGGAGGATCTTTTTCATGTTTCCCGGGTTTTGCTTTCAGGATGATCTTTTGACAAAAACGTATAAAAGGCGGGGATCAGGAACAAGGTGAGGAAGGTCGAAAAGATCAGCCCTCCCACAACGGCAATCCCAAGTGATTGCCGGCTTTCGGATGAGGCCCCGATGTTCAGGGCGATAGGAAGGATCCCCAGTACCATGGCTGATGAGGTCATCAGGATAGGCCTGAACCTCGACGTGGCAGCAGCCTGGACAGCCCTCAGCTTATCCATTCCACCCAGTTTCCTCTGGTTCGCAAACTCAACGATGAGGATGCCGTTTTTAGTGACCAGCCCTATCAGCATGACGATACCGATCTCGCTGAAAATATTCAGGGTTTGCCTGAAATACCACAGTGAGAAAAGGGCTCCGGTAATGGCTAAAGGAACCGTGAGCAGGATGATGAAGGGGTCGATGAAGCTTTCAAACTGGGCGGCAAGGATCAGGTAAATGAGGACGATCCCCAGTATGAATACGAAAATGAGGCTGGATGAGCTTTCCTGGTAATCCCGGGATTGTCCCGCCAGGCTTGTCTTGATGCTTGGGGGAAGTATCTCTTTCGAGATCCTGTTAAGTTCCCTGATCCCGTCGCCCAGGGTCGCCCCCTGTGTAAGCCCTGCCGAGATGGTTGCCGAGATATAACGGTTGTAGGAATATATGGCTGCAGGATTGATATTTTCTTCCACGCTGATGAGGTTGTCGAGGGGCACAAGTTCGCCCTTGCTGCTTCGTACATACAGGGATTTAAGGGCATCAGGATCATTACGAAAACGGGGCATCAGCTGCCCTATGATCTCGTATTGCTTGCCTTCAAAGATAAAGTATTCATACCTCTGCCCGCTCAGGCTTAACTGCAGGGTGCGGGCAATTTCCTCGGTGGAAACATTGAGAAGGGCGGCTTTTTCCCTGTGCACTGTGATCCTCAACTCGGGTTTGTTGATCTTGAAATCGGCATCCACAAATTGCAATATGGGCAGTTTCCTCGCCTCCTCGAGGAAATGGGGCAGGATGTCCTTCAGCATCACCAGGCTGGGGGCCTGGAGAACATATTGAAGGGGCTGGCCCGAAAACCTGTCGCCGATGGTAGGCGGTTCGAAGGGAAAACACCGGATCCCCGTGATCTGCTGAAGTTCTTTCGCTGCTTTTACAAAAATCTCATGCTGCGAACGCCTTCGTTTTTCGACATCCTGGAGGTAAACAATTTCCATACCCTTGTTCGGGTTATCCTTTGCTCCCATGCTGGGAGAGATCATGTAAAAATAGGTCGAGACTTCGGGTACCGAGTCCCTGAAATATTTATCAACCTGGGCCATGTATTTATCCATGAATTCATAGGTGGATCCTTCAGGTGCAAGGGTTGGGATGCGAATGTTGTTCCTGTCCTCAAAAGGCGCAAGCTCCGAATGCAGGGCTTTGAAGAAGACGAAGATCAGCCCCAGTATAACAAGGAATACGGGAAATGCCATCCACCTTCGCTTTAAAAAAGATTCCAGGGACTGCTTATAAGCCGTGTTCAGGAATTCGAAAAACGGGTCGGTGGCCCGCATAAGCCAGTTTGGCTTCTTATCTCTCCTGTCTTTGAGGATACGGGAACTCATCATGGGCGAAAGGGTGAGGGCAACGAAGGCCGAGATAAGCACCGAGCCGGCAACAACCACGGCAAATTCCCTGAAAAGCCTTCCCACCAGTCCCTGCAGGAACATCACCGGGATGAACACTGCCGCTAAAACAATGGTCGTTGATATGACGGCAAAATAGATCTCGTTCATCCCCTCATTTGCCGCTTCCACCGGGTTCATGCCCCGGTTCACCTTCGCGTGGATATTCTCAAGCACGATGATCGCATCGTCGCAAACCAGCCCTATCGCCAGCACCACGGCCAGGAGGGTGAGCACATTCACCGAAAGTCCGAATAGGGCCATCAGGATAAAGGCTCCGATCAGCGATACGGGGATGGCAACCACGGGTATGATGGTCGACCTCCAGTCGCGCAGGAAAAAGAAGATGATCAGGATCACCAGGATTAGTGAAAGCAGTATGGTCTGACGGACTTCCTTTACGGCTTTTCTTTCGAATTTGGTAAAATCATATCCTATGCTGATGGAATATTCGGCGGGTATCTCTTCCTTGATGCGGGCCATCCTCCTGTAAAACTCATCGGCAATGGCTACGTTGTTTGCCCCGTTCTGGGGAACCACACCAATTATAATGACTGGCAAAAGGTCCATCATCACTGTGGAACGGTCGTTCTGGGGATATAATTCGGCAGTCCCCAGGTCGGAGAGGCGGATGATATTCCCGCCCTCCTGTTTGATGATGAGGTCGTTGAACTGCTGTGGGCTTTGCATCAGACCGAGGGTACGTATGGTAAGCTCGGTCATATCGCCTTCAACCCTGCCCGAAGGAAGTTCAATATTTTCACGGGTCAGGGCTTTCTGGATATCGAGGGATGTGATTCCGCAGGATGACATTTTATAAGGATCCAGCCATAGGCGCATGGAGTATTTCTTTTCGCCGAAGATCTTGATGTCGCCAACGCCGGGGATGGTTTGCAGCCTTTCCTTGATCACATTTTCCATCAGCGCGTTCACTTCCATGATATTATGCTGGTATGAGCGGATGACCATGAAGATGATCGCATTGGTGTTGGCGCTGAGCTTTTCCACGATGGGCGGATCTACATCCTTCGGAAGCAGCTGTATAGTTTTGGAAACCCTGTCGCGCACATCATTGGCTGCGGCTTCCATATCGTTGCCCAGGTTGAATTCCACCGTGATCAGGCTGGTCTGGTCGTTTGAGACCGACGACAGCACCCTGATCCCTTCGATCCCGTTGATGGCATCCTCAAGGGGTTCGGTGATCTGGGCCTGGATGATCTCGGCATTGGCTCCTTCATAGTTGGTTGTGACGGTAACAATGGGAGGATCCATGGCAGGGTATTCCCTGATGCCCAGGTAAGAATAGCTCACCAGCCCGAAAATTACGATCAGGAGGGAGAACACTATAGCCAGTACCGGCCTTTTAATACTTACAGATGAGAGACTCATGTTAATCCAGTTTCACCAGCTTCAGTGGGGCATCAGGTTTTATTCTAAGCAGATTTGTCACAACAACAGTATCATCCAGGGATAAGCCTGCAGTGATCTGGACCGATTGGCGGTTCCTTATGCCTGTGGTCACGGCTTGCAAAACGGCTTTGCCCGATTTCATGAGGTAAACGTCATATCCCTTGATTGTAGGGATCAGGGCCGAAGTGGGGATGAAAAGTTTTTTATCAATGGACCTCAGATTCAGTTCTACCCTGACCGAAGCGCCCGGGACCAGGCTCCCGTCCCTATTCTCACATTCAGCCCTCAGGGAGATCGTCCTTGTGCTCTTTTCCACATCAGGTTCCACGGCTTCGATAAGCGCCCTGAACTCCCTGTTGGAGTATTCGGTTGAAAACGTAATGGCGGTACCCTGGTGCAGCTCATCAGCATACCTCTCGGGTATTGAAAAATCGATTTTGATTTTACTTACATCCTGCAGGCTGGCCAGGACCATGTTCGGGCTCACCAGTGCGCCTTCACTCACGTTGCGCAGGCCAATCTTGCCGGCAAATGGGGCCCTGATCTCAGTCTTGGAAAGGTCCACCATTAAAATTTCTATTTCGGCCCTGATGGTGTTGAGGTGGTTAAGGGTTTCATCATATTGTTCCTGGCTTATCCCGCCTTTTGCCAGCTGTGCTTTTTGCCTGGACTCATTCGTTTGGGCAAGCTTTTCATCAATAACCAGCTTGTTGATCCTGGCAAGGATTTCGGCATCGTCAAGTTTGAAGAGCAATTGCCCTTTGCTTACGAACGACCCTTCCTTCAGGTAAACACTTACAACTTTTTTGCTGATCTCGCTTACGATAGCCACGCTTTCATTGGCCCTGAGGGTGCCGATGGTGGACAGCTGGTAGATCATGGAAGTATCCCGGGCGATAATTACTTCGACAGGTACCGCCGGTTTAGCTGCAGCGGCCGTTTCGGCTTTCTTTTTACCGGCCCCTGAAAATATCCTGATCAGTAACAGAAGGACGATCAACCCGATTACGCCAAAAAGTACCAGCTTTCGTTTCATAACCCTTGTTCTTGATTCTCAAAGATAAGAAAATGAATTAGTTTCAGTCACCCGTGTAAAGCTTTTTTTGCCTGGTTTCGGGGAAGGTCCATATCCAGGCACCGGTAAGCAGGGCGAATAATGCCGCCAGTGAGATCCCTCCTCCCAGGCCGTAACGCACTGCAATTACCGAGATGATGACAGGGGTGAAGAACTGTATGCCCCTGGCAAGGTTGAATGCCGATCCCATGGCCGTGCTCCTTACCGAAGTCGGGAAAAGTTCAGAGAAAAGTGAACCAAATCCCCCGAACATCCCGGTACCAAACCCGACCATGAACATAAAGGCCAGGATGATAAGAGGGTATATCACGATGTAATCCCAGAAGATGGTTACCATGATCAGCCCCAGGGCCATGATGACCGAATAAATACTGTAGGCAGGGCGCCTGCCGAACCTGTCGGCGATAAACCCGAAAATAAGGTAGCCCAGGAATCCCCCGGTTTGTGTCACCAGAATCCAGAAAGCTGATTTGGTAAGTGTGAAATGCCTTTCAGAATGAAGGTACCCCGGCATCCATGAATAGGTGAGCCAGTAGGCCGACATGTCGAAGATGGCCAGGATGAGCCCGAAGATGAAATATTTCCTGTTTTCGATGGAAAAAAGCTCCTGGAACTGCCTTACAGTTGTATTTCTTGGAAACCTGCCTGTTGCCGGGACGATTGTAATTTTTTTCCTTCTTAGCCAGAGGTCCGATTCGGGTAGATGTTTCCGGATGAAGAGCACCAGGATGGCCGGGAGAAGCGAAATAAAGAAGCAGGCCCTCCATCCTATCATGGGCGAGATAAGTCCGCCTACTATGGATGCGAGGGCAATACCAAGGGGTGCACCGGTTTGCATCATGGCGCAATAGCGCCCGCGGACTTTTGCAGGGAATGTTTCCCCTACATACGTTTGCCCAGTACCCCACTCCCCTCCCACACCGAGCCCGGTAAGTATCCTGAATACCATAAGCAGTCCGAAACTTCCTGCCATCCCCGAAAAGAACGTTCCTATGGAATAGGTCAGTATGGTCCATTGCAGAACCGGTTTGCGGCCGTAACGGTCGGAGAGTATACCAAAGATCACGCCTCCCACCGCAGTTGCAGCAAGGGAGGCACCAAGCACATACGACATCTGCAGATTCGAGAAATGATACTCCTGCGAAATCGGGATCAGTAAAAAGGTAAAAAGTATAAGGTCATAGAAATCAAACACCCAGCCGGCCCAGCTCATGGCAAGGATTTTATAATGCACCCTGGTGATAGTTTCAGATTCGTTAAGCAGTCGGGTATGAATATCCGCAGAATCAGCTTTGGGGAGATCATTCATAGCAATCCGGATTAAGTTTGGTATTCAGCTCTTATACAAATTTAAAAATTAAAACTCTTGTTGTGTCATTCCGGGACAAGCCTTGTTTTATTTTTATTTAATCTAAACAAACAACCATCAGGATTTTGTCGTACCTTTGTATTTTATTTCATTTATCATGAGTTCTTTAAATATTCAAAATTCAAGGCCCGAAACTTCCTGGGTACAAATCGTCAAACAATACAACCACCCGAATCCTGTAACAAGCTGGGTGCAGTTATCCACCAACCTTCTGATTTATTCACTTGCCTGGGTTTTAATGTATTTTAGCCTTTCCATTTCAAACTGGATCACCCTGGGCCTGGCATTACCGGCAGCGGGAATGCTGGTGCGCTTATTTATCATTTACCATGACCTGGGCCATGGTTCATTTTTCAGGTCCCGAAAATTAAGTAACTGGATGGGTATTTTCATTGGCATTCTCACCTTTACACCGTATTACAGCTGGTCGAACAATCACTATATCCACCATGAAACCGTGGGGAATCTTGATAAAAGGGGGATAGGTGACGTATGGACGATGACCGTGAACGAGTATAAAGCAAGTTCTGTTTGGCAAAAGATTGTTTACCGAGTTTACAGGAACCCTGTCACCCTGTTCGGGATCGGCCCGCTTTACGTGTTCCTGATCGGCAACCGTTTCACAAAAAAACATATGGATAGCAAAGGCCGTCTTGGCGTATATATCACCAATGCAGGCCTCTTACTTTTTGCTGTCCTGATGAGCCTTCTCATTGGTGTAAAAGCTTTCATCCTTATACAGTTCCCGATTATATATATTTCGGGGATACTGGGGTTCTGGCTCTTTTATGTGCAGCACCAGTTCAATCCTACACACTGGGCAAGGGGCGATGCATGGAATTATAAAAAAGTGGCGCTTGAAGGAAGCTCATACTATAAGCTCCCCCGCATCCTCCAGTATTTCACGGGAAATATCGGGTTTCATCATATCCATCATTTAAGCCCGCTTATTCCCAATTACAAGCTTGCAAAATGCCATCGTGAAAATCCCCTTTTCAGTGGCATCAAACCCTTGAAATTCGGGGCCGGTTTCAGGACGATAAGTTTCAGATTATGGAATGAAACAAGCCAGGAAATGATCAGTTTCAGGAAACTAAGGTTCGTATGACCCAAACCTGAATGTAGCCGGGGCAGATCCCCGGATTATTATCCCCCTCGGGAAGTGTGGCTAATTTAAGGGCAAAGACCAAATCGGCAGCGAGCCCGGAACAAAAACAGGCCCCCTATTCGCCTGCAAGCGGGGAATTTACCGGGATTAATAAAACAGTAAACCAATAACAAATAGAAAATATGAAAGAATTGAAATTATTTACTCCTGTTCAACTTGGAAGTGTCGAGCTGAATAACCGAATTGTAATGGCTCCTATGACAAGATGCAGGGCAATAGGGAACCTGCCGAATGATTTGATTGCCGAATATTACAAACAGCGATCAGGTGCAGGGCTGATAATTACCGAAGGGACATCGCCTTCGCCTAACGGTCTGGGTTATGCACGCATACCGGGCATCTTCAGTGTTCAACAGATTGAAGGCTGGAAAAAAACGACTTCGGCAGTGCACCTCGAGGGAGGAAAAATATTTGTTCAGTTTATGCATTCGGGAAGGATCAGCCATCCCTTAAACATGCCTGAGGGCTCGGAGATCCTTGCTCCTTCGGCAGTAAAAGCTGCAGGACAGATGTGGACAGATGCAAAAATGCTTCAGGATTTTCCGCTGCCCAAAGCGATGACAACCGAAGACCTGGCAAACACAAAAGCAGAATTTGTGGGTTCGGCCAAAAATGCTGTGGATGCCGGGTTTGACGGTGTGGAGCTGCATGCAGCCAACGGTTACCTGCTTGAGCAGTTCCTGTCGCCTGTTAGCAATATCCGCAAGGATAATTATGGCGGCAGTATTGAAAACCGTTGCCGCTTTGTTA
This sequence comes from uncultured Bacteroidales bacterium, assembly GCA_903877385.1. Classification (GTDB taxonomy): domain Bacteria; phylum Bacteroidota; class Bacteroidia; order Bacteroidales; family FEN-979; genus CAIRDP01. Next base: position 125,374 of record CAIRDP010000061.1, on the reverse strand, counting down.
TCGAAGTTGCCTCGGCTGTTGCAGATACCATAGGAAGCAGAAAAACGGCCATCCGCTTATCTCCTTACGGAGTGGCCAGCGATATGCCTCTTTATCCCGAGATCGAAGCCACCTATAATTACCTTTCTGATCAACTTGACAAATTAGGCATCGCATACATCCATGTTGTTGATCATTCTGCAATGGGAGCCCCCGAAGTTCCGCTAAAGATCAAGAATATCATCCGTAATAATTTCAAAAACACAATTATCCTTGCAGGAGGATATGACAGGGAGAGAGCCGAGAAAGATATTCAGAGCGGCTTGGCCGATCTTGTAGCGTTCGGACGTCCGTTTATTAACAACCCCGATCTTGTTGAAAGGATGAAAAACGATTGGGCATTATCGACAGATCTCCGTATGGATTTATTTTATACCGCCGACGAAACAGGCTATACCGATTATCCGGGTTACAAAGCCTGATATAAGCAGGCGTTTGATCACTGTTTCCCGAAAACCTGTTTTAAGAGTTCGGTTGTGCGGGCTGCAGGATTTTGACGGATCTTAAGTTCTTCCTTTGCAATCATTGTAAACAGCCCGCTGATGGCTTTATCGGTAACGTAAGCCGTTAAATCGGGGTTTTGTTTCGCTACAAACGGGACCTGGTTATAAACCGTTATCAGTTCGGCCCAAAGCCGGGTTGCATCCACCTTGTCAAGCGAGGCTTTTATCACGGGGCTGAATTTCGCTTTCAGTTCCGTTGAGGTCGTCCTGGCCAGGTACTGGGTTGCTGCATCATCCTTCCCTTTCACGATCTGCAATGCGTCGGAAATATTCATGCCGGTAATAGCGTTCACGAAGATCGGCTGGGCGCTTTTTGCTGCATCCTCCGCGGCACGGTTGATGGCCAGGACCGCCTCATCCAGCTTGCTTCCAAAGCCGATAGCCCTTAGCTTTGATTCAATCGTCCTGGCATTTTCGGGAAAGGGGATCTTTATTTCAGGGTTTAAGAAAAACCCATCGGTTTTTGAAACCAGGCTTACGGTTTCAGCAGTTCCTTTGATCAGGGCTTCACGAATGCCATCGGCTGCCTGTTTTTGACTTATGCCTCCATTGCCGGGATCGACGATTTTCATGGCATCCTGGACAAACTGGGCTCTTGCTCCTATTGAAAGGAAAAAGAGGCAGATGAATATGCTGAACTTTGAGGTTTTCATTGCTGATTTTTTTACACTGAAGATGAAGGAGCCCGTAAATAAAAAGTGGAAGCAGGCAAGTCACAGCTTAAGGTCAGAAGAAAATCATTCCGAACAGGAGGATGCCGGCAATCCCAAGTAAAATACTGCCGTACCACAGCCATTTCCGCTTTGTCAAAGCCGAAATGGCACAAATTGCAATGGCTACCTGGAAAACAGTGACTCCCCTTGCCAGCTTATTATGCAGTACCAGGTCTTCGGCCGATACAACTTCCTTTTCACGGGCCGATTTATCAATCTCTTTCTGGTCTTCCTTGTACTTATCGGCCTTCTCCTGGTCCTTAGGATTTATCTCCTTCCCCATTTGTTTCAGCAGATCTATCTTGTTCTCAATTACCACGTACTTAATGCCCTTTGCCTGGTAATAGGCCCATTGATCCGAGGCTTTGAGCTGTTCTATCATGGCCTCATTGGCAAAATGGCCTGCCATCAATGCGGTAATGGCTGCAAATACGGCAAGGATGGCTGCAGTAAGAGCCACCTTTAAAATCCAGTTCTCCTCGCTCTCTTTGGTCGCCTCATTCAGCTGCTCCTGAAGATGTTCGGTCGGAACCTCAATCTCTTCCATAGTAAGATTATTTTATATCAATAACGCTTAATCGGCAGGATTTGTTTTAAGTTCCTGGATTTTCAGTTCATCCCGGTGATGGGCCAGGTAATCGAGATGTTTCCTGCCATAGGCAAGTTTTATGATCACAACGAAAAGAACAGGAACGATAAAGATTGCCAGGGATGAGGCAGCAATCATTCCGCCCAGTACGGTAAACCCGATGGTTCTCCGGGCTACGGCCCCGGCACCTGTTGCAAATGCCAGCGGCATCACTCCGAAGATGAATGCAAATGAGGTCATGAGTATTGGCCTCAGACGAAGGCTTACTGCATCGATCGTTGATTGCACGAGATCTTCCCCGCTGTCGACACGGACCTTGGCATATTCCACGATCAGTATCGCATTCTTGGCTGCAAGTCCTATCAGAGTAATGAGACCGATCTGTGCATAAACATTGTTGCTTAAAAACGGGATGCATGTAAGGGTAAGTATGGCCCCGAAAGCTGCTATCGGCACTGCCAGCATAACAGAGAATGGTACCGACCAGCTTTCATACAATGCGGCAAGAAAAAGAAATACAAAGGAAAGCGACAGCAAAAAAATGTATATCGTTTGTGAGCCTGCTATTATTTCCTCATAACTCAATCCCGAAAACTCATAGCCATATCCATGAGGCAGAACCTTTGCAGCCACTTCTTTCAGGGCATCGATGGTTTGTCCTGTGCTGTAACCCGGGCCTGAACCTCCATCCACTTCAGCAGACCTGAAAATATTAAAATGTGCAATTACCGGGGCAGCTTCCACCGGCCGATAGCTTATAAGTGATCTGAGCGGAAGCATTTTCCCAGCCTGGTTACGCACATAATATTTATCAATATCGGTCACAAGTTTGCGGTAAACTGTATCGGCCTGTATCACTACATGGTAAGTACGGTTGTAAAGCGTAAAATCATTTACAAAAGAACTTCCCATGAAGGACTGAATTGTATTGAACACATCAGAGATACCAACCCCCATTTTTTTGCATTTCTCCCGGTCAACTGTCAGGTTATAGCTGGGAGTATGTGCCGAATAATAACTCACGGCACGTGAAACAGCCGGATTTTTATTTGCTTCCGTAACAAATTTGCGCACTACTTTTTCAAACGTGTGAACATCGTCGGTGGTGTTTCTCTGCTCAATCTGGAAACTGAAACCGGCCGACTGCCCTATTCCCGGAATAGGGGCAGGCTGCATCACCACGACTTTTGCATTCTTTATGCCGGCTCTGGCAACACGTTTCAGCATGACTTCAATGATGCCAGGGACCTTTTCTTCAGTTTGTTCTCTTTGGCTCCATGGCTTCAGCTGGCAAAAAATCGTACCACTGTTGGATTTTGCTGAACCGTTACTGACATTGAAACCGCATATGGCCGAAAAGTGCGCCACGCCGGGTGTTTCTCCAACTACCTTCATCAGTTTTTGCATCAGTTCCACACTCTGGGTTGTGGATGATGCTTCTGCCATTTCATAGGTAACCTGCAAACGTCCGAGATCTTCGTTCGGGATAAAACCGGTAGGTTTGAATTTGAACAGGAAAAATGTTGCAACACCTATACATATCAATAAAATAATCACATATTTTGATGAGTGGATCCCACGCTTTACACCATGGAAATATCGAACCGAAAATTTATTGAACCCTGTATTGAACCAGAAGAAAAATTTATTCAGCCCTCTTGAATGCACATCTAGATGATGCGGCTTTAATAATAGCGAACATAAGGCAGGTGTAAGCGACAAAGCTATAAATGCTGAGATCAGTATGGATACGGCTATGGTAATGGCAAACTGCTGGTACAGGCGGCCCACGATACCGGGGATAAATGCAACCGGGACAAATACTGAGGCCAGGATCAGGGCCACGGCAATCACCGGAGCTGTTATGTCTTTCATGGCATGCCTAGTGGCCTCCCTTGCCGTCATTTTTTTCTCATCAACGTAGTGCTGAGCCGCCTCGACCACGATGATGGCATCGTCGACCACGATCCCTATAGCCAGTACAAAGCCGAACATCGTCAGTGTATTTATTGTAAACCCAAACGGGACAAAGAAAACAAACGTGCCAAGGATGGATACCGGGATTGCCAGAAGCGGAATAATTGTAGTTCGCCAGTTCTGAAGGAAAAGGAATACCACGAAAGCCACCAGGCAAAGGGCGATTATCAGTGTTTTCACGACTTCCTGCATGGAAACCTTTACAATGGTAACTGCTTCAAAGGGCACTTTGTAATCCACATCTTCGGGAAATGATTTTTTCAACTTTTCAAGTTCCGTGTAAACACCCTTTGCCACGTCGAGTGCATTGGCCGAAGGTAAGGGGTACACCATAAGCATGGATGCACGCTTCCCATCAACATAAGAGCGGCTGTAATATGAAAATTTTCCCAGTTCCACCCTGCCAATGTCTTTGAGGTAAACCATTTCACCGGTAGCCGGGATGGTTTTCACGATAATTTTCTCGAATTCAGAAACTTTGTTCAGCCTTCCGTTCACAAGAATGCTGAATTCATGCGTTTGTGTTGCTTCCTGCGGAGGCGAGCCCACCGAACCTGCCGCAACCTGCACATTCTGTTCATTCAATGCACTGATTACATCCTGGGGAATTAATCCATAGGATGCCATTTTATCGGGGTTCAGCCAGATGCGCATGCTGAAATTATCAGAACGGTTCCCGATATCACCCACACCGGGTATGCGGAGCAGGTCGTCCATTAAAAAGATATTGGTGTAATTGTCGAGGAAGGTGATATCGTGTGTGCCTTTGGGGGAGTAAAGGGCTACCATCATCAGGAAGCTTATATTCCTGGCTCTTACCGTCAGTCCCAGGCGGCTTACCGTGGATGGCAGCAAAGGTTTCGCTATACCTACCCGGTTCTGGACATCGAGGGTAGCCACATCAATATTGGTTCCGACTTTGAATGTGGTATTGATGGACATCATCCCGGTACTTGTGCTGTTGCTTTGAATATATTCCATGCCATGCACGCCGTTAATGGCTTCTTCCACGGGGGTAGCCACGGTTTGTTCCACAGTAATGGCATCTGCACCGGTATAATTAGCTGAAACGGAGACAGCAGGCGGGGTAATTTTCGGATACTGGTTTACAGGGAGTGTAACAATGCAGATTGCCCCCAGGATGGCAATTACAAGAGATATCACGATCGCCGTAACCGGCCTGTTAATAAATGTATCAGCGATCATACGTTATTCAATCCCTTTGAATTTTTCAGGTATTCGAGTTGCTTTTTCCCATAAGCAATTCTTACAATCACAACAAACAATACCGGTACGATGAATATGGCCAGTGAGGAAGCAGCTATCATCCCTCCCAGTACGGTAAACCCGATGGTTCTGCGGGCCACGGCGCCGGCTCCTGTTGCCAGTACCAGTGGCATAACTCCCAGGATGAAAGCCAGCGAGGTCATGAGGATTGGTCTCAGTCGCAGGCTCACTGCTTCAAGGGTGGATTGTACCAGGTCTTCACCGGTATCGACCCTCACCTTGGCATATTCAACAATAAGGATCGCGTTCTTGGCGGCAAGGCCTATCAATGTAATAAGCCCGATCTGTGCATATACATTGTCGGTGAGGCTGGGAATGAACATCAGCGTTAATATGGCCCCAAATGCTCCGATAGGGACTGCCAGCAATACCGATAATGGCACCGACCAGCTTTCATACAAGGCTGCAAGGAAAAGAAACACAAAGGTGAGCGAAAATAAAAATATATACATGGTCTGGGAGCCGGCCTGGATTTCCTCGTAGCTTAAACCGGAAAAGTCATAGCCGTAACCCTGTGGCAATACCCTGGCTGCAACTTCCTTCAGGGCCGTTATTGCCTGCCCGCTGCTATAACCTTCGGAGGACCCCCCATCCACTTCGGCCGAACGGAAAATGTTGAAATGCGATTGCAGGGGCGCAGTTTCGGTGAGTTTATAGCTGATGAGGGAACTCAGCGGCAGCATGGTCCCCGCCTGGTTACGCACATAATATTTATCCATATTCGTTATCATTTTCCGGAACATGGTATCTGCCTGGACTACGACATGGAAAGTGCGGTTGTATAAGGTGAAATCATTGACATAAATGCTGCCCATATAGGTCTGAATAGCATTGAACACATCCGATATACTGACTCCCATCTTTTTGCATTTTTCCCTGTCAACTGTAACATTATAACCCGGGGTGTGTGCTGAGTAGTATGTGAAAGCATGTGAAATGGCAGGATTCTTATTGGCTTCTGCAACAAAATTGTTCACCACTTTTTCAAATGCGTGTACATCATCATTCGTATTACGCTGCTCTATCTGGAAACTGAATCCGGCAGTTTGCCCGATACCGGGAATGGGGGCAGGCGGGATTACAACTATATTGGCATTTTTTATGTTTGCTTTAGCTATACGGTCGCGCATGACATCCAGGATTCCGGGTATCTGCTGGCTTGTCCTGCTGCGTTTAGACCATGGGCTGAGCTGGCAGTAAATAGTACCGCTGTTTGATTTCGTTGCTCCCGTTATGACATTAAACCCGGCCAGAGCTGCATAATGCTCAATTCCCGGCGTTTTGGATACCACACTCATTAATTTTGTCATCACGTCCACGCTCTGGGTGGTTGATGAGGCTTCGGGTAATTCATAGGTCACATAGATGAGCCCGTCATCTTCACTTGGAATAAATCCGAAAGGTTTATGCTGAAATAAAAAGAAGGCGGCCACCCCGATGCATATCAGTAAAACGATCACGTATCTCGATTTGCGGATGCCAGTCCTGACCCCGTTTGAATATTGCCTGGTTACTGAATCAAACCAGTTGTTGAACCTGAAGAAATAATTATTCAGTCCCTTTGATTTTTCGCCTATGTGATGCGGTTTCAGCAACAGGGTGCATAAGGCAGGGGTCAGGGATAATGCTATGAAAGCTGAAAGCAGGATCGACACGGCAATGGTTATAGCAAATTGCTGGTACAGTCGGCCTACGATCCCTGGTATAAAACCAACAGGAACAAACACCGAAGCGAGGATCAAGGCGATTGCAATCACAGGGGCCGAGATGTATTTCATGGCCTGGTATGTTGCTTCCAGCACCGGCATTTTCTCAACATCAATGTTACGCTGCACGGCTTCAACCACGATAATCGCATCATCCACCACAATACCTATGGCCAGCACAAAACCGAACATGGTAAGGGTGTTGATGGTAAAACCCAGGGGGATAAAGAAAGCAAAGGTCCCGAGGATGGAAACCGGGATAGCTAAAACCGGGATTAGTGTGGCCCTCCAGTTCTGGAGAAAGAAAAACACCACGAAGGCAACAAGGCAAAGTGCTATCAGCAGTGTTACCGCAACTTCGCGCATGGAGACCTTGACAACAGTCACTGTTTCAAAGGGTATCCTGTAATCCACGTCGGCAGGAAACGATTTCTTCAGTTCTTCAAGAGCTTTGGTTATCCCGCTTGCCGTTTGCAGTGCATTGCTGCCCGGGGTCTGGTAAAGGGTAAGTATTGATGCCCTTTTGTCGTCCACATAAGAATTGCTGGAATAAGTGAACTTGCCTAATTCAACCCTGGCTACGTCCTTCAGGTATACCATTTCACCCGTAACCGGCATTGTTTTAACAATGATCTTTTCGAAATCTGAAACTTTATTCAGCCTGCCGTTCACGAGAATGCTCAACTCATAGGTTTGCGAATGCTGCTGGGGGGGCACCCCGGCTGAACCTGCCGCAACCTGCAGGTTTTGTTCATTTAATGCATTGATGATATCGGTGGATGTGAGTGAATAAGCCGCCATTTTATCCGGGTTTATCCACACCCGCATGCTGAAATTATCGGCGAGGGTTGTAATAGCGCCCACACCGGGAACACGCAAAAGGGCATCCATGATGAAGATGTTGGTATAATTGTCGAGAAATGTAATGTTGTGAGTCCCCCTGGGAGAGTAAAGGGCTACCAGCATCAGGGCGCTCGGGTTTACCGCGCGTACCGTCAGACCGAGGCGGCTCACGGCCTGGGGCAATAATGGGGTTGCAATACTTACCCGGTTTTGGACATCCAGCGTGGCAACGTCAATATCGGTTCCTATCTTAAACGTCGTGTTGATGGTCATCAGCCCGTTATTGGTGCTGTTGCTTTGCATGTATTCCATGCCGTGCGTTCCGTTCACCTGTTCCTCTATGGGTGTGGCAACGGTCTGTTCCACGGTTGTGGCATCGGCACCGGTATACTGGCCGGCAACCTGAACTACCGGGGGAGTGATCTCGGGGTATTGGCTGACCGGCAGGTTGAAAATACAGATAGCACCGATAAGTGCCAGTACGAGCGATACTACGATTGCAGTAACCGGTCTTCTGATAAATGTGTTGGAAATCATAGGTTGTTCGGCATTGGTCTCCCTTTTTTACCCTTGTCCGTATCTGTTTTTTTGGAAATCGTTATCAATGAACCGGTATGCAATGATTGCACCCCGTCTAAAACGATCCGGTCCCCGGCATTGATCCCTTTCTTTATGATCACATTGGGCTCAATGGTTTGACCTAACTGGACTTTCTTTTGAATTGCCATCTGCACTGCCTGGGTTTTCGTTGAATCATCAGGTAAAGGAGCGAAAGTATCTTTTACCAGGTATACAAAATACTCCCCCATCAGCTCGACCAAAGCCTTGCCCGGCACAAGCAGTTTGGGGCCGGTTTCCTGGTTATGCACGCGTAAAACACAACTTGTTCCCGGTCTCAGGAAATAACCGGGATTAGGGAATACTACCCGCACACGTATCGTGCCTGTTTGAGGATCAACAGCCCGGTCAATCACCGAGATCCTGCCCATATAATGATAAACCGAATCGTTGGGAAGAATAATGGTAAACAGGGAGTCGATGGTTTGCTGCTTGCTGTTTTTAAGTTCCTCGAAATGTGCGAGTTGTTTTTCGGATATTAAAAAATCAACCCCCATGGGATCATCCGTGGATACTGTATTCAAAACAGTGGTCCCCACACTGACCATATTTCCCAGCTTGACCTGGCTGAACCCGATAGTACCGTCAAAAGGTGCGGAGATTAAGGAGTAATTCAGGTTCGTTTCGGCCATTTTCAGGGTTTGTTCGGCTGCTGCAACCGTATTCTTTGCGTTCTGAAGTGTGATCGCGGCGTGATCAAGGATCTGTTTGGCAACCGCATCATATGTGTTTAGGTAGGTATACCGGTCGGCATCCTGCTGGGCCTGTTTAAGGTTGCCTATGGCCACCTCGAGATTGGCTTTTGCCTGGTCGTAGCTTTCCTGGTACAACCTGCGGTCGATCTCATATAATACCTGTCCTTTACGCACATGGTCGCCTTCGGTAAACGATATTCCCGTAATATAACCCTGCACCTGCGGCCTGAGGTCCACCTGGCTCAGGGCTGCAGTGTTGGCCGGGTACCTGTCATAATAAAAAACCTGCCTGGCTTTTACCGTGAAAATATTTACCGGAACCGGAGGAGAAGACGGGGCTTGTTTTTTGTTACATGCAACAAGGAGCAGGCAACTGGTCAATAATGTTAAAAATACACTTCTCATGGAGGTGATAATTTTATTCGTTTCTATTTTGGTAAGGTTATACCCATTGCTTTTTCCAGATCCACTTTACTCACCAGTACCTGGAAGAGGGCGTTCAGATAACTGATCTCCGATGAAATCAGGTTCGATTCAGCCGTTATCACATTCAGGTAAGCTATCAGCCCTTCTTTATACTGCAAAGAGACAATTCCGTATACTTCCTTCGCCATGGCCATATTATCCTGCAATTCATTTAAATTATACAGGTTACTTTTATACGTTGCCAGGGCTGAAGTATATTCGGAATAGATCCTTGATTTAAGATCAACTTCAGCCCAATTGATTTTTTGCATCTGTAGTTTGGCTTTTTGTACACTTTCATGCTGCCGAAGGCCTGTGAACAAAGGAATGCTCACCGAGGCGCCCAAATAGGAATATGGGTATGCCTGGTTAAGAAGGCTTGAAAAATTATTGTTTTCGTATTCCATTGTGTAATTGTAGAAGGCCGAAAGAGCCGGCAAATACTGAGACCTGTAATACTGCACGGTTTGTTGCTGCAATTTTTTAATCGTCTGAATCTGCTGGTATTCAATTCGTTTTTCAAACTGTAATTGTTGTGTAGTATCAAACGCGATCTTTTTCCTCATTTGTAATGTATCATAGCTCACGCTGAATTCTTTTTCAGGAGGAAAACCCATTACCTGTTTCAGGCTGGCATATAAGGGTCTTACACTTTCGGTGGCCTGCTTTAAGGCAGCCCTGGAATTGTTGAGAGAAATGGAAGCTTCCTTGTAATCCGTTTTATCCACAACACCGCTTACATACTGATGGTAAGCATCTCTCAGGGTTTTACCCAGGCGGGTTGTATCGTCTTTCAAAACATTCATCTGGGCCAGTGTAAACAACAGGTTGTAAAACGACTTGCTCACTGTTGCGATAAGATTGATTTTGGTGCTGTCGTTTGACTGCTGTGCTTCCTGCACAAATAAATGAGCGCTTCGGGCAGCATATAACACCTCAGGGTTGATGATGGCCTGGGTTGCTGTTACCTGGGGATTGAACGAATTGACAATACCTGAATGACCCGGGACCAGAGGCCCGTTCGGGTTGGCCGGGTTTGCCGAAAAAGTGGTCGGTAGCGGATCATAATGAGTGAGATTACCGTTGAAGTCAACCTGGGGCAGCCATGCCGACAGGCTTATGGCGTTCGATTTACGGGCAATCTCTATATTGATTGCCGATTGCATCATGGCTGGCTGATGCTGCAAAGCATAAACAATGCACTGGTCGAGATTCAAATAGTGAACAGTATCTTCTGAATTTTTATTTTGAGAATAGCCACATAATGACACATTAATAAAGCCTGAAATAAGGATGAATATAAATTTTGAAAATGAAATAAACCCCTTTATCCTCATCTTTCCAACTTCCTCATATCCCGGTACAGAATTCATCTTTTCAAGACTGTTAAATTAGATTCCCGTTATCATAAATAATTCGATCATGTTAATAAAACAATAGCGAAACGCCTTACCCGTTTCGCCATTTAAACCTCAACCCATGATAAGTATTACTTCAGCCAGTGTCATCAAAATATTGATCAGTAGTGTTCAGTTAAAACGAGTGCGCCCGGTATCCTGGTAAAATATCACCTTAGGAACGGCCTTACATATTTGTTATTATACAAAGAAAGCCAATTGTACTCTTATGACGGGATTTATCTGAAATCTTTATATGAATTTTATTCGTTTAAGGGTTTTCCTGATCAGGGAGGTCGGGATGATCCCTTAATTGAACTCATTAATGGCATTTATCAGAACCAGGGCATTTCCCACTTGATCGCGGGGTTAAACTTTTTACCAACCGATACTTCATCCGCAGACAAGAAAAAAAGATTAAAACACTCCGGCAGTTCGGGAAACAAGATTTTTTATATGTTTAAATGAGCTTCCAACGTTTGTGGTTGCTACACAAAAATAATACATTCAATCAATTATAAAGATGTTCCGGTTTATTATATTACCTTTGCAAAACAGATTGACATTCACATAAACAAATATTAATGGCGAGTTCACAAGAAACTTTCAGTAAAAGAGAAAAAGAAAAAAAACGATTAAAAAAACGGCTTGACAAGCAGCAGAAACTCGCTGAACGTAAAGCAAATTCACCCGGGGGCGGACTTGAGAATATGACAGCCTATGTTGATGAAAACGGGCGCATCTCCGATACTCCTCCTAATCCATTGAACAAAAAGAAGGTCAATCCCGACAGCATACAGATCAGCGTTCAGAAAAGGGAAATCGAAGAAGCAAATTCGATCAGGAAAGGCAGGGTTGAGTTTTTCAATTCCCAGAAAGGTTTTGGTTTTATTAAAGAACTCGAAACTCAGGAGAAATATTTTGTTCATATCAACTCCCTTGAAGAAGAAGTCGTTGAAGGCGACACTGTAATGTTTGAAACAGAGCGCAGCTTTAAAGGCATGAATGCCGTGCGCGTGAAAAAAGTCAAATTGCAGGAACCAACAAAAACTACCTGAGTTTTTTCATCAGCTCATAGGTGGCTTCAATTTTTACTGAATCGGACAGTGAAACCTGATTTTTGAGGTTCCCTGCAGTTTCCAGCCTGAGTTTGCCGGTTCCTTTTGCAGAAACAAGAAAAGTCCCGAGCTGATTGGTATTATCAATATGAACGTCAAGCCGATCCCTGCTCCGGGGAAAATCAAGGTTGAGTGTGCCTATTTTACAATTGCCCGAACTGAATGAATTTACCTGTTTACATTGAATACGGATTGAATCCAGGTTTAGGTTCTGAATTTTGACTTCCGAAAAATTTTCAATCGAGAAACCAGGGATCCGGGGTATCATTATGGTGACCGGATCGGTTATATCCTTAAGGTTTTTCAAACTGATCAAGGACCTCCCGTTTTTCAGATCGGTATAATCACAAGTCCATATCTTAGGATTGGCCAGAACGCAGAGTTCTTTGCCCGGAATAAGGGTCAGAACGGCCGGCCATTCACCTGAGATACAGAGTTCATTCACAGGGGCCACGAAGATCTGCTTATGTTTCTCAAGGTACTTTCGGCTTGAATACATGTAAAAGGGATCTTTACCCTGTAAATAATTATTGATGGCCGAAGAACCAAACCAGCCGATCAGAATAGTCCACAAAATTGCCAGGCAAATGGCGGTAAGGAGGATAATATTGCTCTTTTTCATAAGCGGATCTATGTTTATTTCTTAGGATGTTCGTTTAAAAAATGTGTATAAAGGACTTCGAGTTCGCCTATTCCAAGCCCTAGAAGAAGCATGTTTTTGAAAAAGGCCGGGAGCTCCGATTGCAGGAACTTCTCTTTGCGTGCTTCTAGGATCTTTGCAGGGGCATCGGAGGTAACATGGTTGCCTATTCCCCTTTTATTGTAAATAACCCCTTCCTGCTGTAGAATGTCATACGCTCTCATAACTGTGTTCGGATTTACCTGCAGTTCGGAAGCCAGGTCCCTCACCGACGGGATTTTCTCCTCCTTAAGCCAGTTGCTAAGAAGGATCTGGTCTTTCACATAATCGGTGATCTGGATGTATATCGATTGATTTTCGCTGAAATTCATCTTTTAAGAATTTTATAATTCGCGTTCCTTTAACTTGGACCAGGCTGTGAGGTATAGCATGAAAAAAACAACAAACCAGGTCAAACTATTCAGATGCCTGATCAGCTTGATAAAAGCAAAGTACTCAGAAACCGGGGTGTTCGCATGGGTAGCGTAATACCCGAATCCAGGGTCATAGAAAATAAAGATACCTGGAGTAAGCAACCCTCCTTCCGAAAAATTCGTAAGGTGCATCATCAGCATCCTCATCCCGAAATTATGAACGAGAAGAACAGCCAGCAGGATCATTACAAAGATCAATATTTGTCTTTTTCTGAACTGTATCATGATAATCATGTATACCGATTGTATATAAAACAATGAAAGGGCTGTAAAAACATAGAAATGAAAAGGATAAAAATTAAAATCCCTGATCCCTTTGTCGATGAAGGATGAAAAGCTCAGGGAATTTCCGGGAAAAGGAAGCAGGAGCAAGGGGGTCAGGAAATACCTTACAATTACAAAATTCAGAAGGTAAGCCGGGATGTAAAGGATGAACCCGTAAAACAGTCCGCAGAGAAACTTCTCGGCTGATGAGGCAGGTAACAGTATAAAAAACGAGGAGCGGCCGAAGTCGGACCAACGGCTGAACAGGCTTGTGGTCATTGCACATCCTCCAAAACAAAACAAAAGGACATACAATATCATTTCGACATCCTGCTCGGAGGAAAACGTGAGTGCTGATAAACCCAGGATGAAAAGTGAAAGAGCTCCCCATATCAGGAGATATCCCTTGTTGTTTTCTTTCCATTGACGTTTTATCAGCAGCCAGAGCCGGTTCATATTGAGGGTATCGTTCATAGTTTGGGGGTATTAATGGTTGATACAGCTTGAAATTATTTCTGGGATGCTGGTGCATGCATTGAAAAGGGCTTCAAGATCTACATTGCCCGGGATACCCGAAGAATTTTTCGATACTGAAACCGGGCCCAGTTCACTTTTTGCAGAATAGATCAGTTCAGTGGGGGCAACTGATATGGGGGAACGGGTAAAGCGCAGTTTTTGTGAGATCTCATCCAGGGTATTGTTAAGGATGATACTATGGTTATCGAGGATGACCACACTGTCGATCAGGCTTTCAAGTTCCCTTACCATATGGGTTGAAAGGATGATTGTTTTCTCCTCGGTAAATGATGAAGCAATCATGCTTCGTAAGGCCGCTTTGGATGGGATGTCGAGGCCATTGGTAGGTTCGTCGAGGAAAAGGTAATTGGTGTTGCAGGCCAGGGCAAAGGCAATCATGGTTTTATTCTTTTGCCCGCGGGACATTATGGAGCAATTCATCTCCCTGTCCACATCGAATTTCTGCAGGCATTCCCTGAATTTTGCGGGATCAAATGCTGGGTAAAAATCTGAATTGATTTCGGCAAATGTTCGCGGGCTCAGAGAAGGAAGGGAAATCTCTTCGGGAACAAGAAAAATAGCGGATAAAAATTCCATTCCCCGTTTCCCGGGGATATGGCCATCAATATCCACTATTCCTGATTTAGGGAATGACAGTCCGCAGATCAGCTTTAAAAGAGTGGTCTTCCCTGCCCCGTTTTTTCCCAGGAGTCCATAGATATGGCCTGCCTCCAGCTGCAGCTCAAGGTTTTCAAAGATCGTATTTTGCTTTGAATACCAGAAAGTTAAATTTTGAATTGTTAGCATCTTGATCGTGTATTAGTGTAATAGTACACTGCAAATATAATACACAATTTTCAAATGTCAAGTAAAAAATGGATTTTTTTAAAATTAAGCTTTCGCAAAGTGTGAGATTAAGTTTTGTAATGGAATGGGGAGGCGGCAAAATTCCTGAGGATATACAATCATCCCGGCGACTTACCTGCTGAAAAGGGAATGAATGCCATATGTGATTGGGCACAGTCGATCCAGGTAAGCAAAAAGTAAGCCAATTAAAGGTTTACTTTGGCAGTACCATACCTATCAGATCTTTCTGGCTGAAGCTGTATGCCTGCACATAATTTGCATATTCCCTGATCACCAGGGCCGACTGCAGATATCCTTCCAATGATCCCTTTACAGGAAATTCTTCCTTGGTAAGCAGGTCAGAAGAGAACCTGAAAATGCTTGAACCGTTATATGCATAGATCCGTTTTTTTGAGTCCATCTGCAGCTGGGCCGCATCGAACGGCATGGAAATTGCGCGTATAAACAGGCCGGCATTATATAATTCCAGGGTTTTGTTAGTTCCGCAAAAAACATATTCCGATCCAGTGGGAGTACCCACGATAGAGCTTCCGTGAGAAGTCGCAGATACTTTATAAACCGGAGCGGCGGCATAAAGATCATAGACGCTGTTATACATAGTCACAACTGATATCAGGTTGTTCGTGGAGGTCTTGACCAGGTCGGCATCATAGGCATCCATAACCGTTATCCCGTTGTTTGATACCGGTAAACTGTCCAGCCGCTGAAAGCTTGTTGAATAATCGGGATGCACCTGGATTTCAATGAAAAAGTAATTTGTGGCACCCCCTGGAACTATAAGTTTGTTTCCGTCATATGTGTTTTTGAAGTATCTCAGCCTCATACCTTCACTTCCGTTTGAAGTAGACCATTTAGTAAGGCCGCTCTGGCTAAAATGCTTGTAAATTGTGGATGTTGTTCCGCTAGAGATGTCAAACAGGTCGATCTTAAATCCTTCAGCAGCGTCCTTATAATAAAAGAAAATTTTATTACCGCTGGTATCCATGGCAATGCTGTTCCATGAATCATACGCCGGAAATGCATTTGCCGCAATGAGTTTAAAGGCAGTATCGGCTTTGATCGCTGTTGTTACAGGGCTATCTGCATTACTGCTGCTTTTTTTACATCCTGCAAAGGATACAGTTAAAACTATGCCGATATAAAGGATAACTATAGTCTTTTTCATTATTTATGGTTATTAGTAAAATTCAATTTAGTTTAATTAAGGTTAGGGTGAATTGAATTACCCTTTGGAGTGTTTATTTCAGGATTCCGAAGAATCGGGGGCTTTGTTCCCCAACTTTCAGCAAATAAATACCTGCCGGCTGATGGTTCACATCAACAATTGTCAATTCATTAATAAGTTTACCTGTGAGGACTGTTCTTCCTGTCTGGTCCATAATAGTAAATGCCAACCCTATAATATTCCTGCCTGCCTTGATGAAAATTTCATTGCTTGCAGGATTTGGGTAAAGCACGAAATCAATCACGGTATTAACATTATTTATTCCTGTGCTGCATCCGTTAAGCAGGAACTGACTTTTAGGAGCATTTACAGTAAGCATCCCGTAAACGGTACTATTCACGATATCGTTTCCATAAGAAGTCAGGTTGCCGAAGTTTCCATTCGAGGAAACCTGCCGGGCCGGGCATACATCGTTATCCCAGCTCCAGGCTAACCAGCCCACTTTATTTTGCTGGCAAAAATTCAGCAGGGGTTTATAATTCAGGATATAAGCGCATGGATTAACATCATCCTGTAAATTGGCAACCTCTCCCAGCACCAGGGGGATATTTTGTGCAAGCACGGCATTGATTTTTGCAGCCATCTGGGCTGAATCATTGTTGGCAAAGCTGTACCAGTAGGCATGGGCGCTGAAAATCAGGTTATGCCGGGGATCAAACTGGATGAGGTCATTTGCCACATTGGAAGTGATAAAAGCGTCAGAGTTAGCCCCACAATCGGGGGCATCGATCATGATTGGGAAATTAAAGCCACTCACATTCCTCAGTGCAGTAATGATGTTTTTATAGGTGTTTTTATATGTAGCAAGCGCAGCCGTCGGATTCCCGGAAAAATCAAAGTACAATGCTTCATTTGCATAATTAACGATCACACTCTCTTTATACTTCTGAAGTATATTAGTAAAGACATTGTTCTGGCTCCACCAGGTATTCAGGCCAAGCAAGGCAGCAGTATCGTTTGAACAGGTATAATCGTGAATTTCAACCACCGCAATCATTTTATTGTGAATGCATTTGCTGATTGCGCTGTCGAGGGCAACATAATTTTTATACACCGCATCGGTATTCGGATCCGGGTTATTTGCATACCAATCCATCCTCACTGCATTTGCCCTTGTCTTCGCCACCTCAGCGGTTTCAAGGGAATTAATATCATAGCCCCAGTTATAGGGTGCATAATTTAATCCTCTTAACAGCAAAGTATCCCCGCAGGGGCCCAGAATATATTTGCCGTTGATATGGATATACTGTTGTGTTTGGGCCTCCAAAGAAACCAATGCAAATAAAATGCATCCTATGATAGCTGATATTTTCATCTTTTATAATTTATATTTTGCCGGCAGATGGCATTCTGTTTTACGTTCTGTCATGGTATGATTCTAATTAATTAGTGCAAAGAACGTTGAGATTCCATATCAGAATACAAATTCGCAGATGACTTTACACCATATGCCCTTGTAAAAAGAAAAAAATAATTTGCTTTCGCCCGCTGAATCCATGCGGCTTGCTACCGAAGCTGGGGCCGTTGCATGCTATATTATAGCACTCTGTTTAAGCCTGAGCCAACAATACGTTTCAATTGAGCGACCTAAATGCTCAATTGAAATTCATTTACTTCAAACCATCAGCCCTATTCGGGAATGTGGTACAATTTGCAGACCTCCTTGTACGGCATGTTCCTCAGTTCCTGAACACTCCTGTTTCCGATTGTTCCTGATTTTGATGCCGGGATGGTTCCGGGGATGGCTATAAACCTGAACTTATTGCCGATGGTGGCCGGCTGCGCTAACATATCGGTGGTGAATTCAATACTTCCATACTGGTGGATGAGGAAGCTCCAGTTAGCGCCTACCGCATAGGCAGGCAAGGGACGTTCTGAAGTACTTCCATATAAATCACCGGCCAGCCAGGCATAGGCCAGCACAACTCCTCCCTCGACAATATCCTGGGTCAGGTCGGGAGCATTGGCCGCGAAATACCAGTCGCCCGAATTACCCGACCAGGCAGCGGGAGTAAACCATTCGGAATAATAGACCGTGGCGTTAAGCCCGTTATTCCCGGCCGGTCCCTGGGGCCCTTCTTTATTGCATCCTGCTAAAATCATGGCCGAAATGGCTGCGAGCAGATAGATTTTCCTGAGTCTTGTTTTCATAATGTCGGTTTTAATGGTATTTACTGATTTATAATTTTCAAAATGCGTTTTGTTAAAGGTTTTACCTGAAATGGGAAATGCGCCCTAAATGATCAATCAGCTCTATTTCCTTCAGCATAGAGCTGATTCAGGACTTCTTTTTTTTCCTGATAATATAACCTGGTCTGTTTTTCACTTCCTCATAAATGCGCCATGTATATTCGGCAATTATACCCAGTGAAAAAAGAATCAGGCCCGAGAAAAAAGAAAAAATGACAACCATTGAAGTCCAACCCGGAATCAATTTACCCCAGAATTCCGGATTACCAAACAGTTTGATATATACGTAGAAAAGAATTACCATCATGGCAAACATGGAAAATAAAATGCCCATGTATGTAATTAACTTAATGGGCCATGTTGAGCTTGAAAAAAAGGTATCCTTGAACAATCTTATCTTCTTGCTCAATGTCCATCTTGATTTCAAATTGTCACCTTTTAACCTGGTATATGGAAAATAATATGGTGAAAAACCCAACCTAAGCACTTCAATGATGCTGGAAGTATTTATGGGATGAATCCTGGTATTGAGAAGGTCGATCAATTCCCTGTCGATAAGACAAGTATCTGCACCGCCTTTCGGGAACCTTATTGCGGAGAATTTATTTATTATCGTGTAATATAAGTTAGATAAAAAATTATTGATCAGACCATCGTTCCTTTTTGCCCTGTAAGGAATAATAACTTTCTCCCCTTTTTCCCATAACCTATACATACCAACTATGGTATCGTAGGGTTGCTGCTCATCATCGGGAATGGTAATTGCACAATCCCCGCTGCATACACTCAGGCCTGCGAAGATGGCGTAATGTGAGGTATAGTTCTTGCTAAGTTGATAGGCGAAAACATTTGTGTTATTACTCTCCAACTCAGAAGCAATCAAATAAGAATCATCATTTGATCCATCATCAATAATAATGAATTCAAACGATATCCCTTCCTGGCTTAAAAGCCTTGAAAGAGACTGATAAACCCTGGGAATTCTATGGCCGCTAAAATAGGAAAGCAAAATAACACTTAACATCATTATTATGGTTTAAAGATTAAATAATAAAATACGGAATCCCGGTACACCTGCCTGAATCTAGTGATTCGCCGATTCCGTTGAATCATGTTGGTATTCAACACAAGCCACATTTGCATAATGATCCCACCAGTGTTTAAGAATAGTAAATTTGTAATTCTTGACATTCGGGATGTTCTCCGGTCCATAAGAATAGTAAAACAACCCGTATCTCGTTTTCTTCCAGAAATTAACCGAAACAGGGAGTATCTCACCCCTCAGATATCCGTTACGCTTGTCCCATAAGGCCCCTGTAAGTGGAAAATTCACTTCAATAGTGTCGTTCTTCCAGGGCTGCAGTTCGGTCCAGGCAACGGCATCCCGCACGACATTGAGGGAAAACTTGTACGACATGTCTCCGTATGGGAACTCATCCATTTTTTTATGTCCGTCCCAGGTAGTGTATGCCGAAAGACCTGCAAGCAGAACCACGCCCACAAATTTGAATCTTGGGACAATCCGGTCCATTACAGTGAAAAAGGTGTGCACACCCCCGAGGATAATAAAAGGGCTTGAATACAGAATATACCTGGTCATATATATATTGACAGTCGAAAACAGGAAAATGAGCAAACAGAGGCCTGCAAAGATCCACAGGATTCTATCATTCAACTGAATGCGTAAAGGTTTCCTGAAAAAGCAGAGAAGTAATCCTGCAAGAAAAATACCGCCGGTGAGCCATTTACCAAATTCGAAGAACATCTCTCTTAAGATTCGTTTCCCCACGGGGTAGATGATTTCCCAGCTAAAGGTCAAGTGCCTGAGTTGGACAGGGTAAAGGAACCATCCATTCTGAATCTTCTGGATGACCATGAACAATCCGAAAACCAGAAGGGGAACAATTCCAAGCAGAAACATTTTTAACCTTGAAGCGGATAAATAATCGCGCTGCTTTATGGCATCAAAAAAAATAACCAGTATTGCAAGCATTGGTATCACGATGGCCGATTCCTTGGTCAGAGCAGCCAGGGAAGCTGCGATCGCAAATAACCACCATCGTTTACTCACTATTCCCCATACCGATATGATAGTGAAAAGAGTAAGCATCATCTCGGGCAGGGTCATTACTGAGCATGTATAAAAGTTTGGATGGGCCATCAGGAGAATGGATGAAAAGAAAGCGGTCTTTTCGTCAAACATCTGCTGGGCGAAGAGGAAAAAGACGATTAAAGTGATAAGCGTGATCATCATGGCAAAAGAATGTCCGACGATATGGTTTTCGCCGAAGATATTAAACACAACTGCATTGCAGAAGGTGAAAAGCAAGGGATGTCCCCACGATAAATTTGGTGAAAGGCAGGAAGGCAGAAGTCCGATATGATGTGTATCTACCATGCTGAAAGCCCCAGGGGCATAAGCACCCAGTTCGTCCCAGTAGAAAGGTAATAACAGATCATTTAATTTAATCAGAACGAATAAGATTAAAGACAGGAAAAACAGAAATTCGTAAGGATGTTTTCTTATAATATTCATGATTACATATTAATTAAAGAATTTTTGTGCCGATATCAGGTTTAAGGGTGAAAACTAAATCAATGTTCAAAATTATTTAATGTTCTTGTTATACTCATTACCTCTTCATCTCCCAGGACCGGACTAATGGGGAGGCTTAACACCTCGTTGTGGATCTGTTCACAAACAGGATAATGATGATTATTCCACTCCTTGTAAGCTTTTTGTTTGTGAGGTGGGATGGGATAATGTATCATTGTTTGTATCCCGTTTTCACTTAAATATTTTTGCAGTTCATTCCTGTTTGCATGACGGATGACAAACAGGTGCCACACATGTTCTTTTGTTTTGAAAGCTAAGCTATCAGTTTTTAGCGAAGGTAAAATAATACCGGGATGAGTAATGTTATCGATATAGTATTTTGCAATTTCCCTGCGACCTTGGTTGTCTTTATCGAGGCGAGGCAGTTTGGAGCTTAGTACAGCTGCCTGAATTTCGTCAAGGCGTGAGTTAAGTCCTTTATAATCATTAATATACTTCTTTGATGAACCATAATTAGCCATAGCCCGTATTACGGCAGCCAACTCGTCATCGTCAGTAGTAACGGCTCCTGCATCACCCAATGCGCCCAGGTTTTTGCTGGGATAAAAACTGTTTCCCGAGGCATGGCCTAAAGCCCCTGTGCGTTTATCTCCGAATGATGCACCGGAGGCCTGAGCATTATCTTCAATTAATTTCAGATTGTATTTAGAAATTAAACGCTGGATTTCGGGATGCATCGCATTTTGACCGTACAAATGAACAATCATTATTCCACGGGTACGTTCGGTTATCTTTTCTTCAATCTGAAAGGGATCAATGTTGTATGTCGTAATATCAGGTTCAACCAAAACGGGCTGCAAACGGTTATCCGATATGGCGAGAATGGAAGCAATATAAGTATTGGCAGGTACGATAATTTCATCACCTTCATGCATTTCCCCCATTTCGATATATGCCTTAAAGATCAACCGCAAAGCATCCAATCCATTAGCCACACCAATGCAATGTTTCGTACCGATAAAACCTGCATACTCCTGTTCAAACGTGTTCACTTCGTTCCCGAGCAAATACCATCCGGAACCTAGAACACGCCGGATGGAACTTGACAAATCAGGTTCGAAACTGTCATTAATCGCTTTTATGTCAAGAAATTTGATCATTCTCAATTAATTGTTGATCTATGTAATCATATTTTTTGTTCGTAACCTTAGACAATAAATCAAGCCCAAGTACTTCACCTCCCGGTGTTACATATCCTTTATGGGCGGCTGGATTTCCATACCAAACCTGGTAAGGCGGTACATTTTTAGTTACTACGCTCCCTGCCCCGATAAATGCATATTCACCTATTGTGATATCCCCCATAATGGTAGAATTGGCACCAATGGAAGCCCCTTTTCTAATTGTTGCGCCTATGTGTTTCCCGGGATAATGCTTCGAACGGACATATGGATTATTTACAAATGTGGCATTGGGGCCAATAAATACATCATTCTCGACCCGGATGCCGTCCCAGAGCTGTACTCCGGATTTCACGGTAACATTATTGCCTATGACAACATCATTTTCTATAAACACACTAAAATTAATATTGCAGTTGCTGCCGATTCTGGCATTCTTCAGGATTACACAAAATTGCCAGACAGTGGTATTTTCCCCAATATTTGTTGTTTGTACTTCAGAGGTCGGATGAATCATTTTTTTCGGTATAATAAGTAATCATCGTAATTTCTTATGTAATCATCTTCATCGTATTTCTGGGATGTTAAAACAAGACAGACGGAACCGGAAGAAAAGTTTTTCTGGGCTGCCCAAATTCCCGGAGGAATAAGAAGCCCAAAATATGGCCGGTTTAAAGTAACTGTACGTTTTATTATCCCATCATCGATTTCTATTTCAAAACCCCCGCTGGCTGCAACTAAAAACTGATAACACTGTTTATGGGCATGAGCTCCCCGGTCTTCTCCCCCTGGAATATCATAAATATAAAATACCCGTTTAACTTCAAAGGGAATACTTTCGTTATTGCTTACCGGTGTAATATTGCCGGCACGGTATATGATCCGGGGTAATTCTATTACGGAACAGTCAAAAACTGAATTGCCTTTCATCGTTGTATGTATTCAATGTAGTTTGAGTATTCCCTGATATAATCATCTTTTGAAAATTCAGTTGAGCTTATTACCAAAGCCAGGGCATTAGTTGAGAAGTTGTTCATTTCGCGCCATAATCCGTTAGGAATATAAAGCCCAAAATAAGAACGGTTGAGTGAAAAGACTTGTTTTTGAATTCCATTGTCCACTACTATATCAAAACTGCCGGAAAGAGCCACAATAAGTTCCTGCTGTTCTTTAAAAGCATGTCCGCCGCGGCTTTGACCGCCGGGAACATCGTAAATCCAGTATACTCGCTTTATCTTAAATGGCAAATGTGTATCCTCCTCTATGAAAGTGAGGTTTCCCCGTGGATTTTCAAATTTTGGGAGACTTATTATTGTCGGGTTCTTCATACAAACTCTTTGTCCGATTTTATTGTACTGTGGAAATAATGAATTTTGATCGGTTTCAACAAGGAATTCAGCTAAACGCGATTTTTTTAAATTCTATACTTCCTTCTTCCGTTTGTTCTTTCTTTATCAAACTATAATAACATCAAATTTATGAAATCCTTATAGGTTACCAAAGTATTTTTAAAAAGCCTTTCACTTTCCCAGGATTAAATAATATCAGAATTATTAAAGAACCTCCATTCGTTAAAGGAAACTGAGAGAGATAACCAGGAAACACATCGTATTCAGGGATAGTGCACAAAACGGATCAACTGAGCAAATCCGCAGTCAACGAACTGAACTGGGGAGCATAGGCCCCGCCTTGCATCTTGTTGGATCAGCAAAGTTCATTAGTCAAGCTCACATTTATGTAACTTTGCAAAAGATGTAATTTTCTGAAAAATGAAATCAAAATTTCTTAAAATCTCAATCCTTCTCGGCACTTTTATTTTCGCAATCATCCTGATCACATATTCTAAAACCATGACATCAAAAATCAAAGAAGAAACTGTAAATTATACAGCCAACGGAGTCAATCTCATTGGTTTTATCGCCTATGATGAGGCTATTAAAGGAAAACTGCCGGTCGTTTTTGTGGTCCATGAGTGGTGGGGTCTGAATGATTATGCCAAAATGAGGACGAGGCAGCTTGCCTCACTTGGCTATCTGGCCATGGCAGTGGATATGTTCGGAAGCGGCAAGACTGCCTCCAATCCACAGGAAGCCAGGGAACTTACAGCACCGTATTACAATGATCCGGGCCTGGCAAAAACCAGGCTTGATGCTGCTGTCAAAAAGATCAGGGAATATTCCCGGGCAGATACAGGGAATATTGCCGCCATAGGTTATTGTTTTGGAGGATCCATGGTCCTTAATTATGCCAAACTGGGAGCAGATTTTAAAGGGATCGTGAGTTTCCATGGCGGCCTTGGCGGGTTGCCTGTAAACAGGCAGTCATTAAAAGCAAAAATACTCATTTGCCATGGGGGCAGCGACAAATCGGTTACCCAGCATGATGTGGATACCTTCAAACACCAGATGGATTCAATCCACGCTGATTATACTTTTAAAACCTACCCCAATGCAACCCATGCCTTTACAAATCCTGATGCAAGCAGGCTGGGGAAGGAGTTCAACCTGCCTATTGAATATAATGCTGAAGCTGATAAGGCATCATGGAATGATATGAAGGCATTCCTTATGAGATTGTTTGGGAAATAGATCTCTTATTGAACAGAGTCCTTTTTTTTATTAAAACGTATGATCATGAAGAAAAAGAGAAAAAACTTAAAGCGGCTTTCTTTGGTCTTTATTCTGTGTTGGATTTTTATCCTGCCGGCCATTTCCTCCTTCTCACAGAATGACGCAGAAGGCAGCAAAGATCCGGCATTGTTCACCCGCATGAACGGTTATCATATATACCGGTATGATGACCTGCAGTTTGATCAGTATGAATTCAAAATCAGCAGCAATAAAACCCAGGTTGTGGAAGGGCATCACCTGTTCATAATTTATGACCTCAATGATAATGTCCAGGCCCCCAGCCCGCTGCAGATCGGCCGCAATTACATCAATGCAGCCAAATCGGTCGGCGGTCAGCTTGTGTACGAATGGCATGACCCGGGCGAAGACGTGGTGGTGAAGGTTGCAAAGAACGGCATGGAGACCTGGGCCTATATTTCGGCCAACGGCAACGGTTCCTATTCCATTCACCTGGTTGAGAAGCAGGTTATGAAGCAGGATGTCGTTGCTGATGCAAGCACCATGGATAAAAGCATAAGGGAAACCGGTAAAGCCGCCCTTTATGGCATTTATTTCGATACCGGGAAGGCGGATGTCAAAGCCGAATCAAAACCGGCTCTGGACGAAATTGCGAAATTGCTGAAAATTGAGCCGTCTCTAAGGCTTTACGTAGTAGGCCATACCGATAACACAGGGATATTTGATGCAAACATGAAACTTTCCCAGGACCGGGCCATGGCCATCGTGAATGCATTGGTTAAAAATTACGGGCTGGCAGCTTCCCGCCTGAAAGCCTGGGGCGATGGACCTACTGCCCCCATGGCTACAAACGATACAGAAGAAGGCCGCGCCCTGAACCGCCGGGTAGAGCTGGTGAAGCAATGAGCGACCGCGGGTGAAACTTAAACGGGAATGATCATATCCACTATGGTTCCCACCGCAGTTACCATCATTTTGGCAGAAGAAAATTGCTGTTCAAGAATCTTTAATTGACCGTCTTAAAGAATTTCAGGGGCAATTCTCTAACTGAGAATATAAACCCTAAGATCGGCGACCATCATTCAATAGCGCCGGCCCGTCCACACAGATCACCTGGTTATCTTCAACTACAATTTCTTCGTTGGTTTCTTCAGTTTCTGCCATATTCTATTTAGTTAATTCGTTGGTCATTGAAAACAATGCATCGTATACTTCCTCGTATTTAAGCGGTTGGTGGGTTTCAAGCATTTGATTGATCAGAGGGCTGTCAAGTGTTTTATTAATTTCTTCCCGAAGAATGGTTACTAACCTTTCCCGGACTGATAAATCGTCCTTGATCACAGTGATTATATCCCGAGCTATCAGTGTAGCTCCAGCAATGAAATTAGAGAAAGGAGTTCGATCATAAATATCATAATGATCTCGGGCCGACCTTTCGTCGTTTAGTGACAAGTAATTGGAGATTATAAAAGCCATGTCCTCTGCATCCCTGTCGTGTTCAAGGTGCCTGTCGTACCAAGCAATCAATTTTAGAATGAAAATTCCCGGTAAAGAAGCAACCCGGATCGTCAATTCATTATCCACCGTGACCTCAAGAGCATCTTTTGACACTTCAACAAAGCCATGAACCGGCATAGCAAAGGATTCTTCAGGTGGCCAGTAAATGTACTTATCTTCTTTAGCGACATCTCCGAATGGAACGATATCGAGCATGTAGACTGCTTTATACAAAAACCGTTGTTTTTGCTCCGTTGATTTAGTAAAACCCTCTTCATGGCATAGACGGTCGGAAATTTCTTGATACCTATTCCAATCAGGGATTGCAATTGCTATATCAAGATCAACAGTTTTCCTCCCGGAATGCTGGGCATGAATACCTGACAGAATGATGTCTCGGGCAGTGGCACCAATGACGTAAAATTCGGAACCCACCGATTCAAAAAAGACAGTAAGAGCCTGCAGCAATTCTTTCAACAATGGATTGCTCAATCGATCACTTGATATATTGTAGCTCATTATCTAAGATTAATTTTGCGGTTTCAGTATTCCGGTCCCTTCCGCTGCTCATCAAGTCCGCATATACCAGGACAGGAGGCACCCCGTTATAAGATTGCTTCTTCCAGAACATTTCAAGCACTTCAACCTTACCGGTTTCATCGGGAACAAGCTCAATCTCTTTGAAACTTTGCCAGTTCTGATCAGTATATATGGTAAAAGTACCCGGGTGCAAGTAGCCAGTGAGCAAGTTCGCAGCAGGCTCGCCACCCCAATAGACAGTGCCGTTGATTTTGTCAAGAACTATATCTTTCCAACGATTATAATAATCCTGGTTAATAAATCGCATCTGCTTTTTTAGTAAACGTGGCCTCAATACATCGTGGTAAGCCGTTATCCAGCGATTGAGTAAGTCTTTGGTATTTTTCAACTTTTTGGTCTGCTTCGTTTTAAGAATAAAGTTGAGATCCATCAATTCCTGCATGATCATCCCGACAGATCCTAAAGAAATATTGGCAAGTCCTGCCAAGTCGCGGTAAGGAAGTTGAGTTTTTTCAGGATCAATCAGAAATTGGAAGAGTAGCTTGATACCCGCTTCCTGAAAAGCACGGGGTTGGTTTACTCTGGCCATTCGTTCAATCTTTTTCCCCTCAATTAGTAGCAAAAGCTTGTTCTGTCTTATGTTGCAATTACCCGCAACATCAAGGCAATTTATTCCTTCCTCCACATATTCCTTCGCAATATCTCTGGGAATGTATTTTGTAACCAATAGGATAGGAAGGTTATTTTTTAGGGAGATATTTTTCAGGTCCGCGAGAACGATACCCTTATTTCCCTTAGTGATTTCAGATTTGACCTCAACCACAAACCGTGCTCCGGCAATATTCAGATAGGCATCGTATCGTAATCTTCCATCTTCAATAGTTGCCTCTATTTTAGTGTACTTATACAGGCTGTTCACAGCTTCGGTAAGTATTTCTTTATCGTTTCTCATGGCTATTCGTTCACTTAATTCCTTTGTTCATTTTCAATGAACAAGCAAATATAGTGAACATTTTATAAAAACAAATAAATCTTGAAAAAAATTTCATAGCCCCAGTTCATTAAATATGTGATCGTTATTTAATATTTTGTTCATCAATACATTATGTTCATTGAAAATGAACAATGAAAATAAATGAACTGAATGTTAGCGGGTAACAAAACCTGCAGGGAAATTTTCCCTCTTGGGAAAAGAGCAATTCAATAATTCAGATCCCATTATTACGAACCTTGTGCAAAACCTGAAAATGAATAAAGATGAGAAACATAAAGTAAGGATCGCCCTAAAGCAAATCTTGATTGGTGTGTACTTTTGTGTGTACTAATTAAAAAAACCACTTACTTTGTCTTTGTAAGTGGTTGATTTTCTGTCTCCCCGACAGGATTCGAACCTGTGACCCATTGATTAAGAGTCAATTGCTCTACCAGCTGAGCTACGGAGAGGTTTGGGGGTGCAAAGATAGAAATTTTCAATGGAATGATAAAAGGATTCGGCTAAATATTTGAGATCAGGGGTTTTTCTGTATTTTTGATCACCTGATGGCAAGATCCTGCTTCGTTGGGGATGGCATGATCAGGCATACACTTATGCCGTTCCGGATTTTATGGATTGTAATGCTGTTTCAGGACAGGACCACAGGAAATATTAACTCCAGGGCAGAGCCCTGGACTAGGGTTCCGCCGCTGAGAGGCAGGGACTTTACCTAGAGCGAATAAAAATACCTAGAAGAATAAGTGAAGGAAAACCAATGAGCAAAAAGCAGGAATTTAAATCGGCTCTGAATGTAATGGACGGGATCGAACAACCTGATCAGATCAACGCAGATGCCGTGATAAAGCTGAAAGCGAAACGTCCGCATCCCCTGAGTGCCGGGGAGTTTGTTGCGGGCATCAGGTCGGGAAACCGTACGATCCTGAGCAAAGCGATCACCCTGATCGAAAGTTCGCTGCATGCCCATCAGCAAAAAGCACAGGAAATTATCAATACCTGCCTGCCTTTCTCGGGGAAATCAATCCGTATCGGCATCACAGGGGTTCCAGGGGTTGGAAAAAGCACATTCATCGAAGCCCTTGGGATGTACCTGATCCCGAAGGGGCACCAGGTTGCTGTCCTTGCCATCGATCCGAGCAGCACCCGTTCAAAAGGAAGCATTCTCGGAGATAAAACGAGAATGGAAGAGCTGGCTGTGGAACCTAAAGCCTATATCAGGCCTTCTCCCTCGGCCGGCTCCCTGGGCGGTGTTGCACGCAAGACCAGGGAAACCATCATCCTTTGTGAAGCTGCAGGCTTCGATGTGATTCTTGTTGAGACAGTCGGGGTCGGGCAGTCGGAAACTACTGTGAGGTCCATGGTTGATTTCTTTCTCTTGCTTATGCTTGCCGGTGCAGGCGATGAGCTGCAGGGCATGAAGCGCGGTATCATGGAAATGGCTGATGCCATTATCATCAACAAGGCCGACGGGGATAATATCAATAAAGCCAAGGCTGCAAGGGTAGAATACAAGAACGCCCTGCATCTTTATCCCCCCGCCGAATGCGGCTGGAACCCGGTGGTCGATATCTGTTCGGCCCGCAGCAGGACAGGCATTGAAGCGGTTTGGGATCTGATCGGGGATTTCACCGAAACTACCAAAACGAACGGATTTTTCGATCATCAAAGGAAACAGCAGTTCAGGCAGGTCCTTACTGAAACCATCGACCAGGCACTTAAACAGAATTTCTATGGCCGAAAAGATATCATGCAGGCTATGGCGAATTTTGAGAAAGAGGTGCTTTCGGGAAATTTAAGCCCTTACACTGCTGCGGCAATGCTTCTAAAAATAAATAATGAAACAGCGAAGTAGCGAATAGCGGTTGATGAAGCCGAAATGAACATGCAAAAGAAATAGAAGATTAGTGCGAATAAATTTCGCTACTTCGCTACTTCGCTATTTTTTTATAAACGGCGCTATCTTCCAGTATAATTCCGAAGGATTGAAAGGTTTTATGATGTATCCGCTCATGCCGTAAGTATAAATTTTCTCGCGGTCCTCAATGAAAGCCGATGCGGTCAAAGCAATGATAGGCATATCCTTGTTGGGGTTTCCTTCCATCTTCCTGATTGCAAGAGTGGCATCGTAACCGTTCATCTCGGGCATGTGCAGGTCCATAAGAACCAGGTCGTAGATATTATGACTTGCCTTCTCAACGGCTATGAGCCCGTTCTCAGCGACATCCACATTCACATCCCATTTCATAAGAAACTTTGATACAATCTTCTGGTTTACGAGATTGTCCTCAACCACCAGAACCCTTAAACCGGCAAGGCTCTGAAAACTCGCTCTCATGAGCATATCCTCTTCCAGGTGGTCTTTTTCACTGCGGATAAAGGGCAAAGTCACCGAAAAAACACTTCCCGCCCCCACCTTGCTCTTCACATCGATTGAGCCTCCCTGCATCGAAACCAGTTTGCGGGTGATGGCAAGCCCAAGTCCCGTGCCTCCGTATTTGCGGGTAGTGGATGAGGATGCCTGCGTAAAGCTCTCGAATACGAATTGAATTTTATCCTCCGGAATACCGATCCCCGTATCGGAAACCCTCATCACAAGTTCAAGTTCCTTGCCTTTTGAAGCCAGGAGAACAGTTTCAACAATAACCTTCCCTTTGTCGGTAAACTTGATGGCATTCCCGATAAGGTTTATCATTATCTGCGACAAACGAGCGGAATCGCCGATAATCACATCGGGAACGTCCTGGCCTACAATAAACTCCAAGGCAATGTTCTTCATCGTTGCCTGGTACTCAAAACTCTGATGGATGCCGTTCATGAGTTTCCTGATCTCAAATTCAATGGCTTCAAACTCTATCTTGCCTGCATCGATCTTCGAAAAATCAAGGATGTCATTGATGAGGTGCAGAAGGTTTTCGGCCGAAAACTCCAGGATCTCAAGGTCTTCGATCTGGTCGGCCCTCGGGTTTTCTTCTTTAAGCAGTTTAGCCGTATTAACAATGGCATTGAGGGGAGTCCGTATTTCGTGGCTCATGGTCGAAAGAAAAAGCTGTTTCGCATGGGCTGCTTCCCTCGCCTGGTCCCTGGCCAGTTTCATTTCCTCCTCGGCTTCTTTTCTTTTCTCGACCTCCTGCTCGAGCGAAATCCTCTGTTTGTAAAGGTTTACAAACAACGTGACTTTCCCGATAAACAGGTCGGGGATAATGGGTTTGGCGATAAAATCCACGGCTCCGGTCTTGATCCCCTTGGTCCTGTAATAATTTTCATTGTAGATGGCCGTGATGTAAATTATAGGCAATAAGAAATTTTTAATATCCTGGCGGATGATCTCCACGGCTTCAAAACCGTCCATTCCCGGCATCTGCACATCCATAAGAATGAGCGCGAATTCATGCTGCTTTGTTTTTTCAATAGCCTCCAGCCCCGACCTGGCTCTCACGAGTTCCACATCCAGGTCTGAAAGGATCTCTTCGATCACCAGGATATTGCTCACATTGTCATCGACAATAAGAATTTTTGGTTTGAGATTCATAGGTAATCGTTTCTGAAATTCAAATTAAAGGGTATTCAACAATGCCGAAATTTCTTCCAGCGAAAGGATATGATCAACAGCACAGGCCTGGATAGCAGCTTTAGGCATGGAATCCACTTCGGCGGTTTCAGGGTCCTGAACTATGGCCATCCCACCCAGCTCCTTTATCCTTTTAAGGCCCCGGCTGCCGTCATTATTGGCCCCGGTAAGAATGATGCCGATGAGATGTTCGCGGTAGGCCTCAGCGGCAGTCTCGAATAACACATCAATGGAAGGCCTTGCATAATTCACCCGTTCATCCACGGTAAGGGTGAAGGTTTGGTCAGGTTCCAAAAGCAGATGATAATTGGGAGGGGCCACATAAGCATGCCCCGGCTGGGGGTGCTCCTTTTCATCTGCTTCTTTCACCTTCAGGCGTTTCAGGTCGTTCAGGATATGAATGAGGTAATTCTCCGAATCAGGACTTATATGTTGTACAATAATTACCGGTAACCTGAAGTCCCTGTTAAGGTTCCTTAAAAGGGTTTTAAGGGCATTAAGCCCGCCTGCAGATGAACCTAAAACAACAGCTTTATATTTCTTTGCAGGGGTCATACATGGTACCTTTTAATATAAATCCTCTCACCCGACACCAGTCCGTCAAAGTTATTGTAATATCCCGAAAACTGCAGGTTTTCTTTTGATCCCAAACAGAGAACGCCGCCGCCTGTGAGGGAATCGGAGAAGAGGCCTAATACCTTATCCTGAAGAGCACGGTCAAAATAAATCAGCACATTACGGCAAACGACCATATGCACTTCGGCAAACACCGAATCAGTGACCAGGTTGTGTGTGGCAAAAACAATGTTCTTCTTAAACGAATCAAGCAATTTGGCCGATTCGTAATTCGCCGTATAATAATCCGAGAACGAAGCTTTGCCCCCTGCCCTCTGGTAATTCACAGTAAATTCCTTCATCCGGCTTATAGGGTAAATCCCTTCCTTAGCCTGTTTGATGATCACCGGGTTAAAATCGGTTGCATAGATCTGGGTCCTCGCGTACAAGCCTTCTTCCTTCAGCAGTATGGCCATGGAATACACTTCCTCCCCGCTTGAACAGCCCGCATGCCAGATCTTGATAAAGGGATAGGTCTTCAGCACGGGTACAACATGTTCACGGATGGCCTTATAAAATGCAGGATCCCTGAACATCTCGGTCACATTGATCGAAAGGTCCATCAGTATCTGATCCACGAATTTATGATTGACCAAACATTCATGAATCATTTGGGAGACCGAGCTCATCCCCGACAGCATGAAGCGGTTGAGTATCCTTCGCTTGATATGGGCCTGGGAATAATTGCGGAAGTCGTAGCCGTACTTGTCATAGATCGCCTGGATCAGTAACCTGATCTCGATATCCTGGTTTTCGAGCAACTCTTCCTGCGACTTCTTCATATTCTATTTATACAGCCAAACCCTTAACAAAGATAACAGCTTTTGACTGTCGACCGGTTTGGCAAGGTAATCATTGGCTCCTGCCTCAATGCAATTGTCCCTGTCCTCCTTCATCGCCTTTGCAGTGAGCGCTATGATGGGCAGATGTTCGTATCTGGGTATTTTCCTGATGATCCCGATAGCTTCATACCCGTCCATTTCGGGCATCATCACATCCATCAGCACCAGGCTTATTTCGGGGTGTGCCTTGAGCCTGTCGATGCCTTCCCGCCCGTTCCCCGCCGAAATGACATTCAGCCCGCGTTCCTCAAGCACCGAAGTGATCGCGAAAACATTGCGTGAATCATCGTCTACAACGAGGATAGTGCGGTCATGAAAAACATCCTCCTGGTTGTACAGCATCCTGATCATTTCCTGCTTTTCCTTAGGCAGATTGGCTTCCACCCTGTGAAGGAAAAGCGAGGTCTCGGCCAGCAGGCGTTCAGGAGAACGTATCCCCTTGATGATGATGCTGTCGGCATACTTCTGCAGCCTGTCTTCTTCTTCCCTGCTGAGGTCCTTGCCCGTATAAATAATGATTGGCAGGCCGGCAAGCCTGTTATTGGACCGGATCTTTTCGATGAGATCAAACCCGCTCATATCTTCAAGCCCAAGGTCAAGGATCATGCAATCGAAATTTTCCTTCTCAAGAAGGGTATAAGCCTCAGCCCCGCTGCTCACCGGGCTTGTAGTAACATCCCCGTTGCCGATAAGGCCTACAATGCTTTTTCGGGTTACAGCATCGTCATCAACAACCAGGAGTTTTTTCATAGGTTTGGAGATGACATCCTCGATACGCCCAAAGGCATCCCTGAGCTTCTCAATACTGACCGGTTTTGTCAAATAGCCTATGGCTCCCAGTTGCATTGCTTCCCTCGACTTGTCCATGGCCGAGATAAAGTGTACCGGGATATGCCTTGTTTTAGCATCCTGGTGCAATCTTTCCATAACTTCCCAGCCGTCTATGCCCGGCAGGCCAATGTCGAGTATGATAGCGCTGGGGACATGCAGGTCGGCCAGGTATAACCCGCTTTCCCCGTCCCTTGCACTCAGGCATTTATACCCTTTCTCCTCGGCAAGGTCGAACAGTATCCTGGCAAAGGAAGGATCATCTTCAATGATCAGCAGCACCTTATCGCCCTTCTGTATGATCTCTCTGTGGTCATGGGCAGGATTTTCATTCGCCATGGCCCTGGCCACGACAGGTTT
Source organism: uncultured Bacteroidales bacterium (assembly GCA_903877385.1). Classification (GTDB taxonomy): domain Bacteria; phylum Bacteroidota; class Bacteroidia; order Bacteroidales; family FEN-979; genus CAIRDP01. The sequence continues at coordinate 91,682 of CAIRDP010000061.1, read as the reverse complement.
GGGTTCAGCGGCAACAACATCCTTCTTTGGGGGTTTAACAGCTTCGGGCTTTTTAACAGTTTCCTCGTATTTTTCGGGAAGAAGAAGTGTAAACATCGAACCTTTTCCTTCTTCGCTCAGCAACTGTATATCCCCTCCCATCACCTGGGCAAAGGAACGTGAGATTGTAAGCCCCAGCCCCGTACCCCCGAACCTCCGGCTGGTCGTACCATCGGCCTGCTGGAAGGCTTCAAAGATGATCTTAAGCTTGTCCCTGGGTATTCCTATCCCTGTATCACTCACGGTAAATGCCAGGGAAGTTTCAGGATTAAGCCCCGCCAGGCCCGTTTGCGGCAGATCCAAAGGCCTCCTTACATCCAGCCTTACGGCACCTTTTTCGGTGAATTTAAGCGCGTTTGAAAGCAGGTTCTTCAGTATCTGCTGAAGTCTCTGGTTATCCAGAAATACTTTTTCAGGTACCTGCTCATCAATATTCAAACTGAAATTCAGGCCTTTCTTCTCAACCATTGGTTTGAAGAAAAGTTCCATCTGGTTCAGTATCTCTTTCAGGTCAACGGTTTCGGGATGAAGCTCAATGCGCCCGGCTTCGATCTTGCTCAGGTCGAGGATCTCGTTGATCAGGTCCAAAAGATCGCTTCCCGAACTGTTGATAGTGCTGGCATACTCGATCTGCTTTTCGGTAAGGTTCTGCTTCTTGTTCTCCGATAACAGCTGGGAAAGCACTATGATGCTGTTCAGAGGGGTACGCAGTTCGTGCGACATATTGGCCAGGAACTCCGATTTGTATTTGCTCGCAACCTCAAGGTCCTTTGCCTTCTCTTCGATTTGGTTCCTTGCCCTGGTGAGTTCAGTGTTTTTTGTGCGGATGTCGTCTCTCTGGTCTTCCAGCGCCTTGGTCCTTTCCTGGAGTTCTTCATTGATAACACGCAACTCCTCCTGCTGGGCCTGCAAAGCTTCTTCGGAACTCCTGAGCGCCTTCGTTTGTTCTTCGAGTTCCTCGTTGGTCTGCCTGAGTTCTTCCTGCTGAACCTGCAGCCTCTCGGCCTGCTGCTGGGTCTGCTCAAGAAGCTGTTTAACCTTGGCCCTTGAAGTGGAAGTAATGAGGGAGATGGACGAAGGATCGAGCACCTGTTCAATGAATTTACGCTGGAGGGGTGTGAAAGCTTCAAGCTTCCCTATCTGGATCACACCTGCAAGCTGCCTGTCATGAACCAGGGGGGCTATGATAAAGTGCGACGGGATCTTTTCATCCACCCCGTAATTCAGGGCAGGTGCATTTTCCTGTACATCCCTGAAAACAATGATCTCTTTTTCAAGCGCTGCCTGTCCAACCAGCCCTTCGCCGGATTTCAGGCTGCTGAAATTCCCTTTACGGTCGTTGAAAGCGTAAGTGGCCGTAAGAGTGAGGTCTTCCTTATCATCGGCCAGGTAAAACAATCCAAGCTGGGCATCAAGATATTTCACCAGGAAGGTGATAAGTTCTCGGGTCAGTTCCTGGCTGGGTTTATCCCCGCTTAACTTCATGCTGAGTTCCGCCATGCCCGATTTTAGCCAGTCCTGGGAGCTCATTGCCTCGGAATTCTCACGCAGGGTCCTGGTCATCACCTGCAGGGCTTTTCCCAGGCTGTCCTTCTCGCCCCTTGGCTGGATCTCGCTTGAATAATCTCCGTTTGAAATACGGGTGGCCTGCTCGATCACCGACTTGAAACTTTCGAGCATCTCGTTCACCGACTTGCCCAGGCGGTCTTTAGGACCCTTTTCCACAACCTTGTGTTCAAAATCCCCCACCGCCATCGAACCTGCCACATCGGCGATCTCGCGGTAAGATTCAACAACCCTGCGGAAACTTGAATTTACCTGTCCTATTTCATCTTCAGTTGTTTGAATATCCATATAAGCAAGGTCCCCTTCGGCAATTGAACCCGCCCATACCGACAGCTGGTTGATGGGTTTTACTATACGCCTCGCAAGATAAAGTACCGAGATGACCACCAGGACAAGTATAATTATGACAAGGCTCATCATTACGATAATGATCTGCACATTGGCCCCCTTGGCCTCATTTGTACCGATCTCCTGCACAAACACGTAGTTCTGCCCGTATTTCGCCAGTCCCGATAAGGGTATGCAGCTGCCGAAAACATCATTCCCGTATGCATCCTGGTATGATTCAACCGTGTACCCGCTGGTATTACTGCCGGCTTTGCCCGATCCCGTATGTGCAAACTGCTTTTCGGCTTCCTTGTTGGAAATTTGTTTGAAGACGGAATACTTCGGGTCATCAGGATCACTGGTAGCAAGGATCTTCATATCCTGGTTGAGAATGTATGCCACAGCCGAAGTTCCCAACTTGTTTTCGGAAGCAAGGATGCTTTCGATGGCTTCAGTGGAAATCCTGAAAGCCATGTATCCCTGAACCGAACCGGATTCACTGAGGGGGTTTATCAGGAAAAAACAGGGCCGTTTATTCGTTTCGTAAGAGCCGATCTCGGAAAGCCTGACATCCTTTTCATTTTTAACTTTCTGAAAGGCCTGGCCAAATACCGAAGTCTTCAGGCCATCCTCGCTGATATTCCGCCCAAGCTCGCTCCCCTTATTCATCGAAAAAACGATAAGGCCATCAGCATTCAATAATAAAACATCAGAAATTTCTCCCTCCTTTGATATTTTAGTGAATACCGCTTCAACCGGATTGATAATATTCCTGTACTCTTCGGTACGGATGAAAGCCTGGATGGGTTTGCCCGATTTTAAGCATTCACCGGTAATCTGCTTTATCAAAGGCAGGGTGAAATCAAGCCGTGACTGCACAATAGTATGCTGCACCAGTTCCCGGTAATAGCTACTCAGCTGTTCATACTTCTGGTTGTACGAAAAGGTCAGGGTGTTTATCGCCACCTGCCGCGAGGTCCTGTTGGTAAATGGCAACCCTATGGCAATGATGATAAGTAGCGGTAAAACCGAGACCGAAAAAAACCACATCAGCAGCCGGGCGCCCAGGCTCTTTTTGGGTGAAAAAATCAGTTTTTTCATTTTACCGGAGGGGCTTGTATTCATGTTGATTTTTTTATGACGACCGAACGTATCAAGGAGGCAATTACGCTTATGGCAAGTATGGAAGCTATAATCAGAAGGGAATGATTCGTGCTGAGTTTATAGAAATACGAAAGCAGCATTTTCACTCCCACGAAACTTAAGAGGAAGGCAAGCCCGAGTTTAAGGTAATGGAAGCGGTTCATCACATCCATGACCAGGAAAAACAGGGAACGTAATCCAAGGATAGCGAAAATATTCGAGAAAAAAACGATGTAAGGATCAAGGGTGACCGAGAAAACGGCAGGAACTGAATCAACGGCAAAAAGCACATCCGAGAACTCAATGATCAGCAATACGATGAACAGGGGAGTGAAATAGATTTTGCCGCTCCTGCTCACCCAGAATTTCTCTTCATGATCTTCTTTTGTCACCCTGAAATACTTCGACATGAAGCCGACCACAGGGTGGTGTTCCGTATCGATTTTCTCTTCTTTTTTGTCGGATAAAAACTCCCATCCCATTTTAATCCCTATAATGACCAGCATGACGCCAAAAATATACAGGAACCATGCGAATCTCTGGATAAGGACGGCTGAAATAAAAATGAAAAGGAACCTCATGACGATGGCGCCGAGTATGCCCCAGAACAATACCCGCTTGTAATACTTCGGCCTGATCTTAAAGGAAATGAATATCAGGATGATCACGAAAACGTTATCCACCGACAGGGAATATTCAATCAGGTAACCCGTAAGATATTCCAGTGAAAGGTTTTTATTATAACGGCTGATGGCATCCTCCAGGCTGAGGCCTTTTATGGTAATGGGATGGTGAAACCTGGTGATGCGGTCCTGGATGGCCGATAAGGAATCCAGTCCGTGGATCCAGTTCCCGTGAAAGCGAATCAGGATATAAAACAAAAGGGATATTATCACCCAAACCAGGGTCCAGTTAAGCGACTCCCTGAAGGTCAGCACATGGGAGTTCTTCTGAAAAACCCCGAGATCGATCAGCAGCAACACCACGATGAACACAAGAAATGACGAGAAGAAGATAAGTTCGTTAAGATTAAATAACATAGAGGTTCGGAATACGTTGATGGTGTATCAAATTTACGGAAAATTCTTACTTTTGCAAGCCTTTGAATACTTTTCTAAAACTGTTAACATGAATGAAGCAGTAGTCCTCAACCCGAACCCGCTCATCAGATTTCTCGACAAGCCATCCGAAGAATTTACAAAAAGCGATATCATCAGGTATATTGAATCCAACGGCATCGGCATGATGAATTTTCGCTATGCCGGCGCCGACGGACGGTTGAAGACCCTGAATTTCATGATCAAAAGCCGCAAACACCTCGACAGCATCCTCAGCGCCGGGGAGAGGGTTGACGGTTCCAGCCTTTTCCCGAATTACGTGGAAGCCGGGGCATCGGACCTTTACGTTATCCCCCGTTACAGGACAGCTTTCGTAAATCCTTTTTCCCAGTTCCCGGCCATTGATATCCTATGTTCCTATTACGACAAGGACGGGCTGCCCTTTGCCAATTCGCCTGAGTATATCCTCCGCAAGTCACATGAGGCCCTGAAAAAAGAATCGGGACTTTCGTTCGAGGTGATGGGTGAACTGGAATATTATATCATCTCCGAAAAAAACAACCTGTTTGAAGCAGCCGACCAGAAAGGCTACCACGAATCGGCTCCCTTCTGCAAATGGGAAAACCTCAGGCTCGAGGCCATGAAAGCCATTGCAAGCTGCGGGGGGTACATCAAATACGGGCATTCCGAAGTAGGCAACTTCACCGAAACCGGACTCAGCTTCGAACAGAACGAGATCGAATTCATCCCGGTCAAGCTGGAGGATGCAGCTGAACAGATCCTGATCGCAAAATGGATACTGCGCTGCCTTGCTTACAAATACGGTGTGACGGTGACTTTCGCACCCAAGATCACTTCGGGAAAAGCCGGGAGCGGACTGCATGTGCATACCAGGCTGATGAAGAACGATAAAAGCCAGATGCTCGATAACGGTAAACTTTCCGACACCGCACGCAGGGCCATCGCGGGCTACCTCGACCTCTCACAGTCTCTCACTGCATTCGGGAATACCATCCCCACCTCGTACTTCAGGCTGGTTCCCCATCAGGAAGCTCCCACCAATATCTGCTGGGGCGACCGCAACCGCTCGGTCCTGGTGCGCGTTCCCCTGGGCTGGGGCAGCAAACACGATATGATCACCGATGCCAACCCCTTCGAAAAAGACACCCAGAAAGGTTTCGGGAGCAGGCAGACTGTTGAATTCCGTTGTCCTGATGGGTCTGCGGATATCTACCTCCTGTTTGCCGGGCTCACCGTTGCGGCAAGGCACGGTCTGCAGATGAAGGATGCCCTGGAATATGCAGGGAAAACGTATGTCGATATCAATATCTTTGATGAGAAATTCAAGCAAAGGTTGAAAGACCTTCAACACCTTCCCGATTCATGCTGGAAAAGCGCAGGCTTTCTTCAAAAGCAAAGGGCTATTTACGAAAAGGACGGGGTATTTCCGTCACTGGTCATCGACGGCATTATCAAAAAGCTGAAAGGTTATAACGACGAGTTCCTGCGCGAATCCATCAAGGATAACGAGAAGGAAATCCTTAAGCTGGTAAATGCTTTCCTGCATTGCGGGTAATGCCCGTTTCTTATCAACGCCTGCCAAAACGTCACCAGGACTTCTTCACTTTGCGCCATTCTGTCGGTGTTTGTGCATAATTTTCCCATGGTATAAAATTTGAGATAATCTCATCAGCAAACACAAAAAATTAACATAAAAACAAGGAGGTAATTATGACACTTATCAGATGGCATCAGAGAAACCCCTTAGGCGACATGATGAGTAACTTTTTTGAAAACGAACTGGGTGATTTTTTCGGAAAACGTATCACCGACCCGGCTGCCAACATTGTTGAACAGGCCGATTCGTTCCTGCTGGAGATTGCAGCTCCCGGATTAAAAAAAGACGACTTCAAGATCCATCTTGAAAACAGCGTACTTACAATTTCGGCTGATATTGAAGATGAAAAACAGGAAGAAGGAAAAAACTATACCCGCAAGGAATTTTACTATGGCTCTTTCAGCCGTTCCTTCACACTGCCCAAGACGATCAATCTTGAAACCATAAAAGCCGATTACCAGGAAGGCATACTTAAAGTTACCATGCCAAAACGCGAAGAAGCAAAGCTGGAAATCAAAAAAGAAATCAAGATCTCATAAAAGCTTGGATAATTGGTTGGATCAAAAGGCTGTCCCTTACCGGGATGGCCTTTTTCATGTTCCGCCAAACTGGTCGCGGGCCACGAATTACGGATTTCGTACCTTTGACCCCCCTATGAAACCGCCCTCACAAAACCAGCGTGCGCACCTTGCCTTACTGGCTACTGCCTTTATATGGGGACTCAATTATGCCATCTCGAAATACCTGCTTACAGGGATCTTTACTCCACTGCAGCTGATTTTCCTAAGGCTTGCAGGAGGTGTCAGCTGTTTTTATATCTTCCAGAAATTTTTCGTTCATGAGAAGGTGGCACGCAAAGACCTGATCCTCCTGGCCTTGCTGGGCGTTCTTGGCTTCGGCCTGAACCAGACCCTGTTTTATGCCGGATTGGCCTATACTTCCCCCGTGGATGCTTCCATCCTGCATGTGATCAATCCCATCCTGGTACTGATCTTTTCGAGCTTCCTCATAGGCGAAAAAGTCACCCTGAGAAAAACAGGGGGAATTGCATTGGGCAGCTCAGGCGCCCTGCTGCTGATTTTTTACAGCAGCGGGCTGAGTTTCAGCGGGAACCATGCCCTGGGCAATATCATGATCATTATGAACATGGTTTGCTACGCCATCTACCTCGTCCTCATAAAACCCTTAACCGGGAAATACCATACAGCCACCATATTAAAATGGGTTTCTCTGTTCGGGTTTATCTTTATCATCCCCTTTTCCATCAAACCAGCCCTGGAAATCCATTTTTCAGCCATCTCAACAAATACCTGGCTTTTAGTGCTTTACGTTATTGTAATGAACACTTTCATAGCTTACTTCCTTGTAAATTACGCCCTTGAGCGGGTCATGCCCAGCGTGGTAAGCTATTACACCTACCTGCAGCCATTCATTGCAGCGGCAGCCTCGGTAACTGTGGGCAGCGGCACGATCACATGGACCAAGATCCTTGCCGCACTCCTGATATTCAGCGGTGTTGCCCTGGTGAACAGCGGCTCGAAAAAGGAAACTCTAAAGGAGGTGCCTGAAAGGAGTTAACAACCACTCGAAAAACTTCTCCACCCAGGAGCGCCTGGCCCAGAGATCATAAATAAACGTTTCGGAGGATTTCAAAGTCTCTTCCACATGCTTTTGCAGCTGTTCGATAATGCTCTGGTCGTATCCTATCAGCGCCACCTCGTATTGGAAGCGGAAGCTGCGGTAATCAAAGTTTGCCGATGAGATAGAAAAAACGGAGTCGTCGACAAGCATCATTTTTGCGTGAAGGTTATAAGGCCCGTAAAAGAATATCTTCACATTGTTCCTGTCGAGAAGCCCCAGGTATTTATTCCGTAATATATCGATCATCCTTACATCGGAGTTCTTGGGCATGATGATCTTTACATCCACCTTTCGTTTGGCGGCATCCATCAGGGCCTTTCTGAGGTTATAGCCGGGCAGGAAATAAGGTGTTTCTATGACTACGGATTTCTTCGCCTGTTTGATCATATGCGCGTATTTCTTGCGGATCCTCTGCAGGGGAAGCGAAGGCACATCCCTGATGATCTCGAAATCACCCTGGTAAATAGTTCGGGTGAAAGTGAGTTTATTGGAAATGATATAGGGGTTGAATGCCTCATACGTTTCGGTAAAAACCGTTTTCAGCGCCAGGGCCAGATCCCCTTCGGTCCTCAGGGCAAGCTCCCTCCAGTTAAGATTGTACCCCGTGATATTCGCCGAACCCAGGTAGGCAACATTATCGTCTATCACGAGAAGTTTCCTGTGGTCGCGACGATGGCCCCGGGTAAACAGGTCGGAGTTGATCTTGATCTTCTCGAAAAATTTCAGCTCCCCCCCGTGTTTTATAAGCTCGGTGAAAAAATTCTCGCTGATCGGGCCTTTGCCCCAGGAATCAATGAGGATCCTCACTTTGACTCCTGCTTTTGCTTTTTTGGTAAGGGCATCCCGGAAGCGTTCACCCATATGGTCGTTGGCGAACTTGTAGGTTTCAAGCAGTATATAATCCTTCGCCTGGGCTATGTCGCTCAGCATCAGGTTGTAGAGCTGGAAGGTATCATCGATGATCCGGAACTGCATAACACAAAAATACTGAAAATCACTTCACCATATCACGAAAAATCATATTCTCATCCCGCATCAGCGCGAAGCGCCATCAGCACGAAGTGCCATCGGCGCGAAGCGCCATCATCCATTCTCTTCTCTTTTACTATCTTTACATCAAATTTAATACCTAAACCATGATCAAATCGATGACGGGCTATGGAAAAGCCGTTGCTGAAATCGGGGACCGCAAGCTGAGCATCGAGGTGAAAAGCCTGAACAGCAAACAACTTGACCTGGCGCTGAAACTGCCGTCGATGTTCCGCGACAAGGAAGTTGAAGTGAGGAACCTGATCTCGCAAAAGCTGGAGCGCGGCAAGGTGGATGTTTTTATCAGCACCGAGTTCACCGGCGAATCTTCGGGCGTTTCTATAAACCTGGAGCTGGCCAAAAAATACAATGCCGAACTCAAGGCCCTGCAACTGGAACTTAAGGAGGATTGTCCCGAAGGACTTTTGCCCCTGATCCTTAAAATGCCCGATGTTATACAATCGGCCAAGGACGAACCGAACGAAAAAGACTGGGTCCTGCTGAGGGCAGGGATAGAACATGCGCTCGTCCAGGTTGAGGAATTCCGCTCAGGCGAAGGCAGTATCCTGGGCGATGACCTGAAGAAAAGGATAGCCCTGATCCTTGGGTACCTTCTTGAAGTCGATCCTTTTGAACTGCAAAGGATCAATAACATCAGGGATAAGATGATCAGGGATTTTTCAAATTACAAATCCGATTTCAACGGTTCGGCCCCCGATCAGAACCGCTTCGAACAGGAGATGATCTATTACCTTGAACGTCTCGATATTACCGAAGAAAAGATCAGGCTTAAAAAGCATTGCGATTATTTTCTCGATACCATGGATGAAGGCACTTCACAGGGCAAAAAGCTGGGCTTCATCACCCAGGAAATCGGCAGGGAGATCAACACCCTGGGATCAAAAGCCAACCAGGCCGACATCCAGAAGATAGTTGTACAGATGAAAGATGAACTGGAGAAGATCAAGGAACAGCTCATGAACATCTTATGAACGGAAAAGCCATCATCGTTTGTGCTCCGTCGGGAGCCGGCAAGACAAGCATTGTAAAGCAACTTCTTTCGGAATTACCGCGGCTTTCCTTCTCCGTTTCGGCCTGCAGCCGTTCAAGACGCGAAAATGAAGTTCATGGTAAAGACTATTATTTTCTGACTGCGGATGAGTTCAGGACCAGGATACAGAGAGGGGAATTCGTGGAGTGGGAGGAAGTGTATCCCGGGAATTTTTATGGCACCCTGAAGTCGGAACTTGAACGGATATGGAACGAAGGCAGGATTCCCATTTTTGATGTGGATGTTAAAGGAGGCATCAGCCTCAAAACGTATTTCGGTTCAAATGCCCTTGCAATTTATATAAGGCCCCCATCCATTGAAGCTCTTGAAAGCAGGCTGAGGAAGCGGGGCACCGAAACCGAGGAAACCCTGAGGAAGCGACTCGACAGGGCCGAATTCGAACTGGGTTTCGCCAATAATTTCGATCTCGCGATCATCAATGAATCCCTTGAACAGGCCTGTTCCGATTCCGTTGATGCCGTCATTCAATTCATGGATCAGAAATGAGCAAAGAAGGTAAAACCGGGCTTTTCTTCGGGTCGTTCAACCCAATCCATAACGGCCACCTGATGATCGCATCCTACATGGTTGAGTTTGCAGGCCTGGACCAGGTATGGTTTGTGGTTTCACCCCATAATCCGCTGAAAGAAAAATCAAGCCTTCTCCCCGACCATCACCGCCTGTCGATGGTGAACCTGGCCATCGAGGATGACCGCCGTTTCAAATCATCCAATATTGAATTCAAGCTTCCGACGCCATCCTACACCATTGATACCCTGACGTACCTTGCCGAAAAATATCCCGGGAAAACCTTTATCCCTATCCTGGGATCCGATAATCTGCCTACACTACATAAATGGAAAAACTGGGAAGCCCTGCTTTCACAGTATAATCTGTATATTTATCCCCGTCAGAACACCATCCCCAGCCTGTTCGACAACCACCCCTCACTTACCCGGGTGGATGCACCCCTCATCACGGTTTCATCTTCCTTTATCCGCAAAGGCATTGCCGAAGGCCACGATATGAGGTATTTCCTTCCCGAAAAGGTATGGAAGTACATTGTCGAGATGCATTTTTATGCCAGGGATTAGAGGCGCTCAATAAAATGAATGTCGAATATTGGACATTCAAATCTTCCCCAACCCCTATTTAATCGAAAACGGTGTGAAATTGGTATCCCTGTCGTAGTAGTCTTCATTTTCCTTTTGCTTCAGGAAGGCTACAATCTTATAAGTGACAGGGGTTGAAAATACTTCCCAAAGTACTTTCAGTGCATAGTTTGTCAGGAGTACAATGATAAGGAGGTTCATGGGCCAGAAACCCAGGAATGCCATGGGATAGAAGATGAGCGAATCCACTGCTTCACCGGCAACGGTCGAACCTATGGTGCGGGTCCAGAGATGCTTCCCGTTTGTCCAAACCTTCATCTTTGCCAGTACATATGAATTCGTAAACTCTCCGCAGAAAAAGGCGGTGATGGAAGCAACCACCACTCTCGGGGTCTGGCCGAACACTATCTCGAACGAATGCTGGTGTACCCAGCCTGTGGCAGGCGGAAGATTTACAACTACTGAAGCCATCACCGAAGCAAAGATCAGGGCTGTGAACCCGGCCCAGACTACCTTACGGGACTTGGCATAGCCGTAAACTTCCGTAAGAATGTCATTGAAAAAATAAGAGATGGGGAAAAACAAGATCCCTGCCCCGCAGGTAATCGGCCCCACCGTAATGATCTTCTCGGCCCCTATCAGATTGGAGCACAGCAGCACGGTGACAAAGGCCGCCATGATGAGGTCGTAGTATTTGTAGGTGCGCGTCATTGTAAGGAGTGAAATGGCGAAATTTTCGCTATTTCATAAGTTCCTCAATCTCTTTCACTGTCTTCGGTATCGGCCTGCCCAGCACCCTGACGCCATCCGCAGTCACAAGAACGTCATCTTCAATGCGTATGCCGCCAAAATCCAGGTAAGTCATTACTTTATCGTAATTGATGAATCCGGGGTTCTTGTTTTCGTTTTTCCAGATCTCTATCAGCTCGGGGATGAAATAAATACCGGGTTCAATGGTCATCACAAAACCGGGTTGCAGCTTACGGCCGAAACGGAGAAAAGCCAGGCCGAATTCCTTGCTGCGTTTGATCTCATCGTCATACCCGACAAAGGTTTCGCCCATGCCTTCCAGGTCGTGAACATCAAGGCCGAGGGGATGGCCCAAGCCGTGAGGGAAGAAAAGTGTATGTGCGCCATTGGCGACGGCTTCTTTGGGATCTCCCTTCATAATGCCGAGGGCAGTGAGTCCTTTGGCGATCTCCGTTGCGGCCAGTATATGAATATCTTTAAACGGAACCCCCGGTTTAACGGCTTTGGTCGCTTCCATATTGGCTTTTAAAACTATCTCGTAGATCTCCCTCTGCCTTTGCGAGAACTTCCCGCCCACCGGCACCGTACGCGTGATGTCAGAAGCATAATGAAGATCATTCTCGCATCCTGCATCGATCACCATCATGCGGCCTTCGCTAAGCACATTGCCATGGTGATGGTTGTGAAGCGTTTGTCCGTTAACGGTAAGGATTACAGGGAAAGACACGGGGCCCGCGTTGGCAAGGGCAATGCCTTCGATGGTTCCGGCTATTTTCTGTTCAACAACACCAGGCATGGCCATTTTCATGGCCGTGGTATGCATGATGTACGCCACATCGATCATCTTTTCGATTTCCTTCACCTCGAGATCATCCTTGACCATTCTTAGCTTTACAATAGCCCTGATCAGTTCGGGTGAAGCCTGGTCGTGAATTTTAAGATGGTCATTGGCAAGCAGGCCTGCAAGCTGGACCCGGGTCTCGGCTCGGTAAGTCGGTACAAAATGTATCCTGCGCCCTTTGGTTACACCCATACCGATATATTCAGCAAGTTCGATCAGGGGGAAGGTCACCGTGACCCCGGCTTTGGCAGCCTGTTCGGCAATTGAAGGCTGCTGGCCCATCCAGATGATATCGCTTATATCAACATCATTTCCGAAGATGATGTCCTTACCTCCGTCAAGGTCGATAAGGCCGGCAAGGTCGGGATGATCCAATCCGAAAAAATAGGAGAAGTTGCTGTCCTGCCTGAAGGTGTATGTATTTGCCGGATAGTTAAATGCCACATCGGTATTGCCTAAGAACAATACTATTCCGCTTGAAAGTTCCGAACGGAGCTTTTTTCTTCTTTCTGAGTAAATTTCTGGGGGAAACATAATTTAGACTGGTTTTGAATTATTAAAAAAACTGGGCCTTTATTCTTTTTTAAAAAAATTATCCTCTATTTTTGTTCTTTCCTCGTTAATTCTATCGACAAATTAACGGTAAATTCCTTTTACTTATTCTATTTGATAAACAAATTTAAGTCCGGGTTATGAGCGCTTCATCTTTACGATTCTCATCCATCACAAAAAAGATCTGGATGGCATTGCTTGGAATTTTCCTTCTGATCTTCCTGGTGGTGCATCTGAGTATTAATCTTTGCCTTTTACGCAGCGACCCCAGGTGGTTTAACGACGCGGCCTATTTCATGGGCACGAACTATGTTGTGAAAACCTTCGAGGTCGTGCTTTTTGCCGGTTTCATTCTTCATATGGCCCTCGGCATCATCCTCCAGGTGCAGAACTGGATGTCGCGCCCGGTGAGGTATGCCGTGAACAACAAAACCACGACTCCTTTCCTTTCAAAGTACATGATCTGGACCGGCGGCATCATCTTCATTTTCCTTGTGATCCACCTGATGAACTTTTATGCGATCAAGCTGGGGTGGGTTGAGGGGCCAAGGTTTGAAAGCGGTGAGCCTAATTTTTACCAGAGGGCCATCGATCTTTTCAGCCAGCCGGCATATTCCCTTCTGTACATCCTGCTCTTCATCGTCCTGGGCTTTCACCTGAACCATGCATTCCAGGCTGCTTTCCAGAGCCTTGGCCTGAATTTCACAAAATATACAAAATGCATCGAACGTTTCGGCGTGGCATATTCCATCGTCGTACCCTTAGGCTTTATTATCATACCCATTTACTTTTTACTTATCCGTTAGGCTTTATGGCTGAGTTGAATTCAAAAATCCCGAAAGGGCCGGTAGCCCAGAAGTGGAGCAATTACAAGGCCCACCAGAACCTGGTCAATCCATCGAACAAGCGCAAACTCGACTTCATCGTAGTGGGAACAGGGCTTGCAGGCGCATCAGCCGCAGCTTCCTTCGGCGAACTGGGTTTTAATGTGAAGATTTTCTGTTACCAGGACAGTCCCCGTCGTGCGCACAGTATTGCCGCCCAGGGAGGCATCAACGCTGCAAAGAATTACCCCAACGACGGCGACAGCATATACCGTTTGTTTTATGATACCCTGAAGGGGGGGGATTACCGCGCCCGTGAAGCCAATGTATACCGGCTTGCCGAGGTGAGCAATGCGATCATAGACCAATGTGTTGCACAGGGTGTTCCTTTTGCAAGGGAATACGGCGGATCGCTTGAAAACCGTTCCTTTGGCGGGGCCCAGGTTTCAAGGACCTTTTTTGCCCGCGGGCAAACGGGCCAGCAGCTTCTGCTTGGAGCATATTCTGCCCTTAGCCGCCAGATCAAGCTGGGCATGGTAAAGATGTACAACCGTCATGAGATGATGGACCTGGTGATGGTGGATGGCAAAGCCCGGGGTATCATCGCCCGTGACCTCATCACAGGCAAACTCGAACGTTATTTCGGCCATGCGGTGATCCTCGCCACAGGCGGTTACGGAAACGTATTTTACCTCTCGACCAATGCCATGGGTTCAAACACCAGCGCACTCTGGCAGGCTATGAAACAGGGCGCTTACTTTGCAAATCCCTGCTTTACGCAGATCCACCCCACCTGCATTCCCGTTCACGGGGACTACCAGTCGAAACTCACCCTGATGAGCGAAAGCCTCAGGAACGACGGAAGGATCTGGGTGCCTAAGAAAAAGGAAGATGCCGAGAAGAACAGGCAGGGACAACTCAAGGGTAACGACATACCCGAGGAAGACCGGGATTATTACCTCGAAAGAAGGTACCCGGCCTTCGGCAACCTGGTTCCCAGGGATGTGGCTTCCCGCGCCGCCAAGGAACGCTGCGATGCAGGCTATGGAGTGGGCCCCACGGGACTTGCCGTTTATCTTGATTTCAAGGATTCCATCAAGCGTCTCGGCAAACATGTGATCGAAGAACGTTACGGCAACCTCTTCCAGATGTATGAAAAAATTGTGGATGAAAATCCCTATGAAAACCCTATGATGATCTACCCTGCCGTTCATTATGCCATGGGCGGATTATGGGTTGATTATGAACTGATGTCGACGGTAACCGGATTGTTTGTTGCCGGCGAAGCCAACTTCAGTGATCATGGCGCAAACCGCCTGGGGGCATCAGCTCTCATGCAGGGACTGGCCGACGGCTATTTCGTTCTTCCATACACGGTACAGAACTACTTATCAGCCGAAATCAAAACTCCAAGGATCCCTACCGATACGAAGGAATTTACAGAAGCTGAAAAGAGGGTGCAGGACCGCATCGAAAAACTGATGTCCATACAGGGGACCCAAAGTGTTGACCACTTCCACAAGGAACTGGGCAAGATCATGTGGGAACATGTCGGGATGGGACGGACCAAAGAAGGCCTCACCAAAGGAATTGCCCTTATACGCGAGCTCAGGAAGAAATTCTGGAGCGATGTGAAGATCCCGGGAAAACCCGACGAACTGAACGTGGAACTTGAAAAAGCAAACCGCGTTGCCGACTTCCTGGAGATGGGAGAATTGCTTGCACTCGATGCCCTTGAACGCAACGAAAGCTGCGGCGGCCATTTCAGGGAGGAATACCAGACCCCCGAAGGCGAATGCCTGCGCGACGACGAGAACTACAAATATGTTGCAGCATGGGAATACGTAAAAGAAGGCGAGTTCAAACTGCATAAGGAACAGCTGGTTTATGAAGAAACCGAAGTTAAGGTTAGAAATTACAAATAGGTCCCAGGCACTGGGTACCGGGTACAACATAAAAGAGCCCAGTACCCAGTACCCAGTACCCAGTACCCAATTAATCATCCGAACATGAATCTGACGTTAAAGATCTGGAGGCAGAAAGATGCCAAGTCAAAGGGAAAATTCGTGACCTATACCCTCAATGAGATTTCCCCCAATTGTTCTTTCCTTGAGATGCTCGACATCCTCAACGAAAACCTTATCGGGAAAAATGAAGAACCGGTGGTATTCGACCACGACTGCCGAGAAGGTATATGCGGCATGTGCAGCCTTTATATCAACGGCCGCCCCCATGGCCCTGATGATGCAGTTACAGCCTGCCAGCTTCATATGAGAAAATTTAAAGACGGGGATACCATTACGGTAGAACCCTGGCGCGCAAAACCATTCCCTGTCATCAAAGACCTGATGGTTGACCGTACAGCCTTTGACAGGATCATACAGGAAGGGGGTTATATATCGGTGAATACCGGAGGGGCCATGGAAGCCAACCATATTTTAGTCCCCAAACCCGCTGCCGAACTTTCAATGGATGCCGCTGCATGCATTGGTTGCGGCGCCTGCGTTGCGGCCTGCAAAAATGCCTCGGCCATGCTGTTCGTCTCAGCCAAGGTCTCCCAATTTGCCCTTCTGCCCCAGGGCCGGCCCGAAGCTAAAGAGAGGGTCATGAAAATGGTGAAAACGATGGATGAACTCGGCTTCGGGAACTGCACCAATACATACGCCTGTGAAGCCGAATGCCCCAAAAGCATCTCCCGCTCGAATATCGCCCGCATGAACCTGGAGTTCATCTGCGCAAACACATCCTGGTAATATAATACACCAGGCATTCAAAGGCGGTCCCTGACACCAATTTTTACTGAAGAAAAAAGCCACTGTTTAGAATTAGTCTAATTTTACAATTGGGGCTTATAAGTCTGCACTCAACAACCCAAGTCCTACACATACGTATTTGCGTTTGTCCACTGTTTTGGCTAATTCTACTTTTGCCGCATAAAATTCAGAAAACAACGCAATATGAAATCCATGAACCTGTTTACAAAGAATATACTCAGAGGAGCAATCCTGCTGATGATAATCGCATCAGCTTCCTCATGCCGTAAAGAAGCACTCACTAAACCCGACCAGCCGGGAAATACACAGTCACTTAAAGTAAGCCCGGCTTTCGACTGGAAGACTTCCAGGGAAATCACCCTGAATATTACAGGGATGAAAGACCTCAGCCCGGATGTCAGCAATACACTTTACGTAAAGTCATCAAAAGGCGACATTATTTATAAGGACTACCTTCAAATGAACCTGGATTATACGATTAAATTCGTGGTTCCCGCGACCGAGACAGGCATTACACTTGTTTACGGAAAGAAAATTGTGCCTGCAGCCTTAAGTTCTTCAACCTTATCTTTTAATTACATCACTGCCCAATAATTCAAATATGAAAAAAATTACACTAATAATATCTCTCATTGTTTTATCTGTTTCCGGGTTCGCTCAAACAGTTACCAATGATTTTGAAAAAGGAGAAAAAGACCAATATACTGAATCATGCTGGTCAATGGAAGGTCTCTCAATGATAAACGTCTCCCCGATAAGCGGCAGCTGGTCCATCAGAAGCGCATCATTATCAGGTTCCGAGTCAAATGCATCCAGGATGGCTTCACCCTGGGTGAAATTCACAGGTTCGGGAAATTTCACGTTCAAACATAAGCTTACCGCTTTCTCAGGTACCTGGAAAAGCATTACCGTAAGGCTTAGCAACAACAACGATACAACCACCATTCTTCTGTATTCATACAATTACCTGAAAACCAGCGATGTGAGCAAGGTGATCAGTGTTTCTGTTCCGGTCAACGTCAATGGCATTTACCAGGTTAACTGGAAAATGAGCGGTGCAGGTGGGGGCGATGACCGTATCATGGTGGATGACATCAGCATACCCGGAACTTACTGGTCAGATCCTTCTGAAGATTGCCAGCCCCTGAAAGTTGTATTTGCCGATGCCGACAAAGACGGTGTGCCCGACAGCCAGGATGAGTATCCCAATGACCCATACAGGGCCTTTAACAACTATTACCCTGCATCAGATACGGGAACTCTCGCATTTGAAGACAACTGGCCTAATTATGGCGACTATGATATGAACGACCTTGTTCTGGGCTACAAATTCAAAGTGGTTTCCAATGCACAGCATAATGTTGTTGAAGTTTATTCCACCCTGGTACTCCGCGCAAACGGTGCCCTGATGGACGACGGGTTCGGTTTCCAGTTTCCGGGCGTAAACCCAGCCTCGGTGATCTCGGTTAGCGGAACAGGCAATCAAACAGCTTATATTATGAATTCCAACGGTACCGAAACAGGGAATCATACCGATGCAACCTTCATTTTATTTGACAAATCACACAGGTATATGCCTCAATGGAATACTATCAAAAATGCAGCTGGGGTAAGTTCCGTAACCTTCAACCTTTACATAAAATTCATGAACAACGGCAACCCCGGACAAGGTGGGGCTGTTAACATCAGCACCCTGAATATCTCGGGATGGAACCCGTTCATGGTTGTCAACGGGCAAAGGGGGCGTGAGATTCACCTGCCTGGCTACAAACCTACCCAGATGGCCGATCAAAGCCTTTTCGGAACCGGTAATGACGATACGCGCACAGGAGCCGGAAAATATTACAAATCAGCCTCAAACCTGCCCTGGGCACTTGATATTTTTGGCAAATTCTCTTATCCCGCCGAGAACCAGGATATTTCAGGAGCATACCTTCACTTTGGCGACTGGGTGCAGTCGAGCGGTTCGGCATACCCCGACTGGTTTTCAACGACAGGTTCAGGATACAGGAACAATACCCTGATTTATTAAAAAACATATCACTTTTTCAAACATGGCGGATTAAGTAAAAAGATCCCCCATGTTTGCTTTTATACACTTCGGTGCCTATGAAATCGATTCCAGGGTAATGTTCATTTGCAGGAAAGATAAAATCGAAAAGGATATCCCTGTGAAATCCTTATTGCTCATCCCCGATAACGATCCCTTAAAAGTAGAGCAGGACCGTTCACTGATGATCCCCGAGATCTTCATGCAATAAGCCGGGGCTTTTACTGTTAATAATGGGCTTATCTTTGCAGCTTCCTTATGAATAAAAGACGAGTCCGGTATTTTTTTATTTTATTCCTTATTCTCAGTTCTTCCCTGGCAAATGCACAGAGGTCGCTCAGCGGGCATGTCAGGGATAAGGAAACCGGGGAATTGCTGCCGGGGGCAACAATATTTCTTCCTGACCTTAAAACCGGGACCGTAAGCGACAAGGACGGACTCTACAAACTTCGTAATCTGCCCAATTCTTCCATCGTAGTGCAGGTAAGCTATATCGGTTATAAAGCCGAATCATCCAAAATCGATCTAGGTGAAATTCATGAGAGAGATTTCCAGCTCTCTCCTTCCGCTATCGAAGCCCGGGAGGTGGTTGTAACAGGAAACGCTCTCTCATCCGACAACGACCGCAGCAGCATTTCCATCACCCCTATCAATAAGGAGAAACTGCTCACAATGCCATCCACCAACCTTATAAACTCCATATCGACGATACCGGGAGTTTCGGAGATTACCACGGGAGGAGAGATTTCGAAACCCGTGATCCGCGGGCTTGGGTATAACCGCATCGTTACACTCAACGAAGGCGTGAGGCAGGAAGGGAACCAGTGGGGCGATGAACACGGCATAGAGATCGACCAGTTTTCGGCCGACCGCATCGAGGTTTTGAAAGGCCCGGCATCGCTGTTTTACGGCTCTGATGCCATGGGTGGTGTGATCAACATACTTGAACAGACCCCTGCAAGACCGGGATCAATCGACGGGGAATGGGTTTCCCAGGCTTCAACCAACGACCGCCTCTTAAGCAATTCGGTGATGCTCGAAGGGAACCAGAACGGATGGATATGGAGGGCAAGGGGGACTTATAAAACCGCCGCTTCCTACCGCACACCCACCGAATGGGTGTATAATTCGGGGTTTAATGAAAAGAACTATTCTATCACGGCAGGCATCGTAAAAAAATGGGGTTACTCCCACCTGCATTTCAGCTCTTTCAATACAAAGATCGGGATGATTGACGGGCTGCGTGATTCGGCAACCATGCAATTTGTTGATTACCAGGGAAATGTTGTTTCTGAAAGCAAGGCGAAAGGCCGCAGTATTGATGTGCCCTTCCAGGTAGTGAACCACAACAAAATATCATCGGTGACCAACCTGCTCATCAACGACAACCAGGTCAGGATCAGCCTGGGTTACCAGTGGAACAACCGCAAAGAATTCGGTGAAAGTCCTGATGAGCCGGGCTTGTTCTTCCATCTCGATACCTGGACTTACGATGTGCGCTATACCCGTCTTCTTTTTGAATCGCTTGAGCTCGTCGGGGGAATATCAGGCATGACGCAGATCAACCGCAACCATGGAACGAGCTATCTCATTCCCGATTTCGACCTTCAGGACTGGGGCGGGTTTGTGTACATGAAAAAGACCTGGGAGAAGTTCACTTTCAACCTGGGACTCAGGTATGACTACCGCCATGTGACAGGTTATCCCCTTAATCTGGATTCACTGGGGCATCCGGCAGCTTCGGGCGACACCCTGTTTAAGGCATTCAGCCGTGATTTCTCGGCTTTCTCGGGATCCACAGGGATGACCTTCAGGCTGAACAAAGCTGTTAATTTCAAGTTTAATGTTGGGCGCGGATTTCGCGCTCCCAATATTTCAGAGCTCAGCGCAAATGGCCTTCATGAAGGCACGTTCAGGTATGAGATCGGGAACCCTGACCTGAACCCTGAAACAAGTTTGCAGATAGACGGGGAGATCGCATGGGACACCAAATACCTGGATCTCTCGTTCAACGGCTATTACAACATCATCGACAACTTCATTTATTACAGGAACCTCAACGGGGAGAAAAAGGAAGTGAACGGGGTATGGTATCCTGTTTACCGTTATGTGCAGGGAAATTCCCTTTTGAAAGGCTTCGAGGTAGAGCTGGATGTTCATCCCATTGAGGCCCTGCATTTCGACAACAACCTGGATTATGTATGGGGAGGCAACCTGTCGACGGGGATTCCCCTGCCTTTGATACCGGCCCTGCATCTCACCGACCAGGTTAAGTGGACTTTTAAAACCCGCAAGACCAGTGCATTAAAACAACCCTACATACAGCTTGAGATGGAAACCCATTTTACCCAGGACAGGATCGATGAATTTGAGACTGTGACGCCGGGTTATGTGCTTTTGAATTTCAACCTGGGAACAAAACTCAAGGTTAAAAACCAGGTCTGGACCTTTTACATCAGCGGTAAAAATGTTGCCGATGTGAAATATTACGACCACCTGAGCAGGCTTAAGGAGATCGGAATTTATAATATGGGAAGGCGGATCACATTCGGCCTTGTTATCCCGTTCGGGATATATCATAATAAAAGGGATTGATCGATTGATTGAATGATTGATTGGTCGGTTGGTTGATCCTCCCGGGCTGAGACGGTCCCCGGGCCAGGCGGAAGGCAGCGGGAATTTACCGGGGAGGAATAAACCTGCAGCGATTTTGCTTATTTTAGCAGTCATTTAGCATCAGGATTACATGCGGTTCAGCGAGATTCCCGGCCAGCAGGCGATAAAAGAAAAACTTATTCAAACGGTTACCAGCCAGAGGGTAAGCCATGCACAGCTTTTTTATGGCCCCGAAAGCTCGGCGAAGCTTGCGCTGGCTATAGCCTATGCGCAGTATATTAACTGTAAGAACCGGAAAACAGGGATACAGGATGCGGGATACAAGATGCAAGATGTGCCGGATCCTGAATCCTTCATCCCGCATCACAAGTCACCAGTCACCAGTCACCAGTTACCAGTCACCAGTGCCGACTCTTGCGGCGTTTGCCCTTCCTGCGTAAAGTACCAGAAACTCATACACCCCGACCTTCACTTCATCTATCCTGTTGCGACTACGAAGAGAGTTACCAAAAAGCCACAGAGCAAGCTGTTTGCAGATGAATGGAGGAAGTTCTTCCTGCAAAGGCCATTCCCGGTGAACCTGCGCGACTGGTACGATTTCATCGGTATTGAGAATAAGCAGGGGATCATCAATGCCGAGGATTGCAACGAGATCATTACAAGCCTTAGTTATAAAAGTTACGAGTCGGAATACAAGGTCATGATCATCTGGATGGTCGAAAAGCTGTTTCACTCTGCGGCCCCCAAGATCCTCAAGATCCTTGAAGAACCACCTGAAAAGACACTGCTCCTGCTGATCTCCGAAGACCCCGACCAGATCATCAGCACCATCAAGTCGAGATGTCTCATGGTGAGGATACCCCCTGACAGGAGTATTATAAAAACCGATGATGATGCCCGTGAACAGTACCTCGATAATTTTGCAAACTGGATGAGGAATTGCTTTACAAAGAAAGTCCCCGAGCTGATCAGTTTTTCGGGGGATATTGCAAAATCGGGTAGGGAGAGGCAAAAAGCCTTTCTTCAGTATGGCCTTCATATACTGGCCCTTTGTCCGGCAGTGGCTTACGGCCAGGCCGGCAGGGTCAACAGCGACCCTGAAGAAGCTAAATTCCTTGAGAGGTTTGCTCCCATTATCAACTCTGCCGGCCTGGCCGGTTTCTACGAACTTTTCAACGCTTCCATTTATGCCGTGGAACGTAATGCATATGCCCCGGCGCTCTTCCTCGACCTCTCTCTTAAAATTGTGCGCCTTTTTCAACCGAATTTCTTACCTTTGTAATGGAATTCAAACGAATGGAAGAAAACGAAGATCAGGTCCCCGAAGAGGAACAGAACACCGAGCCGGAACAGGATCAGCCGTCAGAGAACGAAGCAATTTACGAGGCATACCGCCGCAAAACAGCAGCCGAGGAGGAACAGCCTCAGGTTGAGATTGTGCCAGGTACCGAACCGGAACTTGAGTTCGGAGGCTCTGCCTATGACTCTTCCAAAAATCCATTCCTCAGCCGCGGATGCTGCGGATCGCCCGAGCCCCACCAGAAAAGCAACGGGGTGTACCAGCACAGCTGCAGCAAGTTCGATACTTTCGACTGGATCAAATCCATCCCGCTTCCCGCAGGATACATTAAACTGGATGTTGTTGAAGTGAGGTTCAAGAACAGCCGCAAGGATTTTTTCCGTGTACCTCCCGATGTGGAACTTGAAACAGGCGACATCGTAGCCGTTGAAGCTTCCCCCGGCCATGATATCGGCATCGTTACCATTTCGGGTGAACTCGTGCGCTTCCAGCTGAAAAAGAAAGGCATAGACCCCGCTTCCCAGGATATCAGGAAAGTCTACCGCCGGGCAAGGCTTGCCGACATCGAAAAATGGGTCTCAGCCGTTGAAACCGAATCGCCTACCATGTTCCGGTCAAGAGAGATTGCCGACCACCTGGGCCTCCTGATGAAGATCAACGACGTGGAAATCCAGGGCGATAACACAAAAGCTATTTTTTATTACACTGCGGATGACAGGGTCGATTTCCGCGAACTTATCAAAGTACTGGCCGAAGAATTCCATGTAAGGATTGAAATGCGGCAGATCGGCGCCCGCCAGGAAGCCAGCCGGCTTGGCGGGCTCGGGACCTGCGGAAGGGAACTTTGCTGCTCTACCTGGCTCAGTGAATTCTGCTCCGTTTCAACCAATACGGCCAGGGTTCAGCAGCTTTCGCTTAATCCCCAGAAACTTGCCGGGCAGTGTGGTAAACTCAAGTGCTGCCTCAATTACGAATACGATACATATATGGATGCCATCAAGGATTTCCCCGGCACCGAGATCCGCCTTAAAACGGCAAAAGGCGATGCCATCCACCAGAAATCCGATATCTTCGGGCAGATCATGTGGTACTCTTATGTGAATGATCAGCAAAACCTGCTCGCCATACCCCTTAAAAACGTACTCCATATCATCGATGAGAACAAAGGCGGCCGCATACCCGAAAACCTGGAAGATTTTGCAAACCTTACTGAACAAAAGCGTGAATTCGACAATGGGATCAGCCAGGATGACCTGACCCGTTTCGACCACCTGTAAATATCTGCCCTGTCTATGCGCGGTACTCCTTTTGCATTAACTTTAATCCCCGGGATCCTGCTTGTCCTGCTTGCATGCAATCCCAACCGTTTCTACCGCGAAACGCAGAGGATCCCTGATGGTAAATGGAATACCAGGGAAAAAGTTGTTTTTTCAGTCAATATCCCCGACACTTCAAAACGGTTTTCACTCTATATCGATATACGGAATGACGTGAATTACCCGTTTGCCAATATATTCATGTTCCTTGATACCCGTTTCCCCGATGGCCGCATTGCCAGGGATACTGTGGAATGCCAGCTTGCCGATTACGACGGCCGCTGGCTTGGCACAGGATCAGGAAGCATCAAATATAACCACTTTCTTTTTCAGAAAGCTGTAAAATTCAGGCAAAAAGGATATTACACCTTCAGCTTTGAACAGGCGATGCGGACCTCCGAACTGAGCGGGATCAGGGATGTTGGCCTTGAAATTGAATTATGAGCGGGATTGATCATATTCCCTTATTAAACAAGGGAGAAAACAAACCTAAACCGGTGGATCCGAAGAAATACATAAAGTACTTCTGGATTGCCTATATCCTGGGCATCATCCTTATTGCCATGTTTTTCGTGGTGGTTGCCCTTGGTTTGTTCGGCCCCATGCCCTCCTTCGAAGAACTTGAAAACCCGAAGAGCAGCCTGGCCACCGAAATCCTCAGCGAAGACGGCAAACTGCTTGGGAAATATTATTTCGAAAACCGTACCAATACCCATTTCCAGGAGCTTTCACCCAATGTGATCAATGCCCTGATAGCCACCGAAGATGCACGTTTCTATGAACATTCGGGTATAGACTTCAGGGCGATCTTCAGGGTTTTCTGGGGCGTGGCAACCGGGACTTCAAAAGGCGGCGGCAGCACCATCACACAGCAGCTTGCAAAAAACCTCTTCCCCCGTAAACCCAACCGTACGTTCGGCGAAACGGTGATGATCAAATTCAAGGAATGGATCACTGCCATCAAGCTTGAACGCAACTATTCCAAGGAGGAGATCCTTGCCATGTATCTTAACACAGTGGATTTCGGATCCCAGAGTTTCGGTATTAAATCCGCTGCCAAGACCTATTTCAACAAAGAGCCTGATCAGCTGAACCCCGAGGAAGCCGCCCTGCTCATCGGCATACTTAAAGCCCCTACGTATTTCAGCCCGGTAAGGAACCCGGCCAGGGCCATCGAACGCAGGAATACCGTACTCTACCAGATGCAGAGGTACGACTATATCAGCAAAACCGAATTTGATTCCCTTCGTACAGTCCCCCTCAACATGGAGAATTACCGCATACAGGACCATACCACCGGCCTTGCAACCTACTTCAGGGAATACCTCAGGGGATACCTTACCGAATGGTGCAACAACCATAAAAAAGAAGACGGAAGCGAATACAGCCTGTATCGCGACGGCCTGAGGGTGCACACCACCATCAATTACAAGATGCAGGAATATGCCGAGAAAGCCGTGGCCGCTTACCTCGGCAAAGAACTCCAGCCAGCATTCTATGCCCACTGGAAAGGCGTGCCCACAGCTCCCTTTGTCTTTGAAAAAACCGATGAACGCAAGGAGATCAATAACCTCCTGCTCTCGGGCATGAGGCGGAGCGACCGGTATGCAAGAATGAAAGCTGCAGGGTACAAGGAACCGGATATCATCAATGAGTTCAAGGTTAAAACCCGGATGAAAGTGTTCTCATGGAAAGGTGAAAGGGATACTATCATGACGCCCTTTGACTCCATAAGGTATTATAAGTTCTTCCTCCAGGCCGGGCTGATGTCGATGGACCCGCATACAGGTTATGTGAAGGCTTACGTTGGAGGGATTGATTACCGTTACTTCCAGTACGACCATGTGAAATTCGCCAAACGCCAGGTAGGTTCAACATTCAAACCTTTCCTGTATACCCTGGCCATGCAGGAAGGCGAATCACCCTGTTCGAGATATCCCAACGTACAGCCTGTGATCGAACTTGACAACGGTACGGTTTGGGCACCCGAAAACACCAGCGAAGAACGAAGGGGGCAGCAGGTTACCCTGAAATGGGCCCTGGCCAATTCGAATAACTGGATCTCGGGACAGCTTATACGCAAGTACTCCCCCCCTGCCGTAGTTGCCATGGCTCATAAAATGGGTGTCACCAGCGACATCCCCGCGGTATATTCCATCGCCCTGGGTTCCTGCGACATCTCCCTCTACGAAATGGTAGGCGCCATGAGCGTGTTCGCAAATAAAGGGGTGTTTACCGAACCCATTTTCATTACCCGGATAGAGGATAAGGACGGGAACCTCATCCAGGACTTCAAACCAAAAAAACAGGAAGCTATCAGCGAGGAAACCGCCTGGCTTATGATCAAGCTCATGGAAGGTGTAGTGAACATAGGCACAGGGATCAGGCTGAAATACAAATATGGTTTCGACAATCCCATAGCCGGTAAAACAGGAACCACTCAAAACCAGAGCGACGGCTGGTTCATGGGCATCACCCCTGATCTTGTAAGCGGGGTCTGGGTCGGATGCGAAGACCGTTCGGCACATTTCCGTACCCTCGCGCTTGGGCAGGGAGCCAATACAGCACTGCCCGTATGGGCTTTATACATGCAGCAGGTTTATTCCGATCCAAGCCTGCATATCGTAAGGGATAAGGATTTTGATCCCCCGAAAAAACCTCTCAGTGTTGACCTTGACTGCGGCGACGAGGAAAACCCCGTAGCCTCCCCCACCCCCGAAAAGAAGGTGAAAAAGAAGAAGAAAAAAGCAGTGATAGATACCGATGAGTTCTAGAAGCGAGGTAACGAGAAGCGAAATAGCGAAATAAATTCACCGACTGCCGACTTCTTTTTTGCTACCTCGCTACCTCACTTCTCGCTACCTAAATTTCTTCAACCTTCTCCTTATACACCACTCCCCTCTCGCGTAGTCCTTTGAGTAAATAATCTACGCACTTCGGATGGGCTCCGAAATACTCGGGCACTATCACGCCTTTTTGGGTGAATACCCCGTCGGCGATCATGCGCAGGGCCACAGTGGCAGTATAACCTGTACAACGGGCCATGGAATGTATTCCTGTTTTTTCATCCTTACGGTCGAAAAGGTCCCAGGTAAAACGAAGGCGTTTCCCGTCTTTCAGCCCTTCAACCACGACCTTCATCACGGTAATGTCAACATCGTTTTCGGTGAATTTCCAGCTGGGGAACAGCAGGCTGGAAGTAAGGTCGATGGGCCTGATCTTTACACCCCCAACACTCACTTCATCCTTTGAGAAAAAACCTGTTTCGCGTAAAACACGCATTTTTTCGATATGCCCTGGGTACCTGAGGGTTTTCTCTAGCATATTGGGTGCTTTGATCGTTTGAACCAGCGACCTCAGCCCGTCGGTATTGAAGGCTTCCAGGGTTCCTATGCCCGGGAAGTTCATCAGCTCGGGATCGCTCAGGGCGGGTTTTACTACGGTGGTACCTCCAACTATAAACCTTGCCGGGCGGGTGTACTCCTCAAGTACATCCACAGGTGAAAAAACTGCCTTGTATTCATACGGCCATTCGCGAAGCTCAGGCAGTCCGCCTACATAATACACCACGCTCTCGGTCGTATCAAGCAGGTGATGTGCATCCCCTATGAGCACATTGCACATGCCTGGGGCCACCCCGCAGTCCATTACCGCCGTAACCTTTTGCTCACGGGCCATCTCATCCACCGTAAAGGGATCTTCAATAAAAAAAGAAATGTCAACAATATCCTTCCCTGCCTGGATCACGGACTTGAAAGTCTGGAACCCCATAAACCCCGGAACCGCGTTGACTACCATATCGTAATCCCCCGCCAGTTCCCTTACGGCGGCAGGGTCCTTAAGGTCACGGTGCAATACTTTCAGTTTGCCTCCCGCCGCGACTTTAGCCAGGGCTTCGGCATTATAATCCACAACCGTGAGCTCGAACCTTTCATCCTTTGCAAGGTCAAGAGCCATTGCGCCTCCGACCATACCAGCGCCCAAAACTAAAATCTTCCTTTGCATAGTTTTCACTTTTACCTCTCCCGGCAAATTACCTGTAAATTGTTGCAGTAACGGGAGCCGGGGCTTGCCCCGGGGTTCATACTATTAATTTTTTTATAAAAATACAAAATAAATAAGCCCACCGCAAGCAGAGCGGGACCAAGCCTGAATGAGATCAGAATCTTAATAAGCCATATTTCAGGATGCAAAATATAGCACGTACCCCGTCTTTCCATCCTATCTTTTTACCTTCTTCGTACCTCCTGCCGTAATATGAGATACCCACCTCGTACAACCTTATGCCCGGCACCCGTGAAATCTTGGCGGTTACTTCAGGCTCAAAACCAAAACGGTTTTCCTTCAACTTAACAGTCTGTATTATTTTAGTATTGAATAATTTGTAACAGGCTTCCATGTCGGTAAGGTTCAGGTTTGTACACATATTGGAGAAGAAAGTAAGAAAATTATTCCCCATGGTATGCCAGAAAAACAAAACCCTGTGAGGGTTCCCTCCAATGAACCTTGAGCCGTAAACCACGTCGGCAAACCCATCAGCCACCGGCTTTAAAAGGTAGTTGTACTCCGAAGGGTCATACTCCAGGTCGGCATCCTGTATGATCAGGTACTCACCCGTGGCCCTGCTGATACCCGTACGAATCGCAGCTCCTTTTCCTTTGTTCACCTCATGTTTGCAGTAATGGATCTCAAGTGCGGGGTTCCCCGAAATATAGTCTTCGATACGCTGCCCGGTATCGTCGGTGGAGCAATCATTTACAATAATTACTTCTTTGGCAATATCGTGGATCAGCTTTACATTCTTTATCCTGTCGAGTATCAGGTGTATAGTTTGGCCTTCATTGTAGGAAGGGATGATAATTGATAATTTCGTTATATCCATAATGTTTTTTTTCCTGCCATAAACAATTGCCGGTGAAGCAGCGGAATTGCCTGTTCTTTAGTATAGTGTGTATGCTTCGCAATTCATCTTCAGGTCATCCAGTATAAACCATTGATTCTTTAAATTCCAGAAATAAATATTGAGTTTTGTCCTGCTGAGCTGCGGGAGGGAGCTCAGGTCGGAAAATGCATCCAGCTCGTAAGTGTCTTTTTCGCCCTTCCTTGATGGCTTGAGCTTGTATGCGTAATAGAGAAAATTATCAGGCACTTTGGGATCCGCCACCTCCACCGTTACTTTCGGAATGCTTGAAGTATCACCGTTTTCGGGTTTAATCTTCAGCGAAAGCCTGATCCTTAAGAAAAGAAGCTCCCGTTTTATGTCATGCCTGGGCATCAGGCTGATAAACGATTCGTTATCCCTGAAATTATGATATTTAAAAGGTTTGCCCGAAGTATAGGGTATTACCTGGTAGTTGCCGTTGAAATACAGCTCATCAGGCACAACAGAATTAGGTTTTATAATACTGTCGGTCACCCTGAGGTAAGCCTTTTGCTCCTGTTCCAGCCTGTTCATTACAGCTGCGTTTTCCACCGGAAGCAGCTTCGAGCCCGGAAGAAGCCTGAAAAGTCGTCTGTTTGAGATAAAATCATTCCCGTGCAAAAATTCGCCCTGGCTACGGTTATTGAAAATAAATGAGATATACGAGCGGGATCCGTAGGATGAAGAAACATCAAGCCCTTTGCCTAGCCAGTGGCATACCGGGCGCAATTGAATCCCAAACCGGTTTTTCAGCATGGCTAGCAGGGATGGAGTAATGTCGAGGTGGGTGGATACCGACTGAAACTGGGCAGCCTGGTTCAGCATGGGCGAATAGATGATGAGGGGGACATGATATTTTTCAATGGGGCTGCGGTTGGTGGCATAAATCTCGGGCATCGAATGGTCACCCGTGATAATAAAAATCGTGTTTTTAAAATCCGGCCTTTTGCTGTAACGCTTAAAGAACTGCCTGAGGCAATTGTCGGTATACAGAATAGTTGAAAATATCTTTCTCTGCTTTATAACCATCTCTTGCTGTATGCTGTTCAAGCCCAGTTCTTTTACCCTTTGCTGAAGCCGTTTGAGGTAAACTTCCTGCTGAGGGGGCGAGAAAGGCAAATGCATTGAAAGGGTAAGATAAATATCAAGGCGGGGTTTACGGTTCATCGAATCAATCACATCGAGGGAACGCTGAAACATATCCCCGTCGGGGAATCCCCATACCCAGAGGTTGTCCCTGGCCTGGTCATTCTTATTGTATTTATTCCCGTAAAAATTCAGTAAATAGTCTATCCCCTGGTGCTTTACGAATTTTGAATAGGAAGAGAACGTTGGATCGCCCCCATACATGAAACTTGTGTAATACCCACTTTCTTTCAGGTACCTGATCAGCGAAAAATACCTCGGCATCCTGTCACCGTTTTCAAAGAAGATGCCATTACTGTAAGGGGCCGAAGCAAATACCCCCGACAACACATTAAAGGTGCGTTCAGAAGTGGAGTAACAATTCTGCCAGTACAGGCTTTTCCCCCTCAGAGAGTCGAGGAAGGGCGTAAAACTTCCGTAAAAAGGTCTTTCGCTGCAGAATGAAGGGGAGAGCGATTCAATGATCAGGAATACGATGTTTGGCTTTTCCTTTCCGAAATCAAAATACCGTCCCAGGGCATCAGGGGTTTTATCAACACGCAGCAAAGGATGATCGTTATCGAGGTAAGCAAAGTCGGGCTCCAGGGAATGGAACAATTTCACATCCTGTATTCGGTCCGATGCAGTCCTGCCCCCGGTATTCATCCCCGTTTTATACTTCCACAGTTTTACCAGTGCATATTCCGGTTTATTCGAGATCACATAATACGAAAAATCATCCCTGTAGCCGGCCTGGGAAGGCGTGAGTAAATAAACTATCAAAGGGGAGGCCAGGAAAAGAGCGCTGATCGGGATTATGACAGCCCAACTGAACCGAAAATTTTTAAGCAGGTAGTAAATTCCGAAAGGGATTGCTATAAGGGCAAGAAGCACGAGAAAGCCGGTCAATTCAAACCTCAGGGTGCTCAGAACAATCTGGATTATCTCATGCCGGGTATAGAAAAACAGCACCTGGTCGAGGGGGACCGTGGTGATCGTAAAATAAACCGAAAGGGAATATGCAAGGGCCATGTACAGGAAAAACATGACAAACCCCAGTATCAAGGCAGGCTTCCTCTGTATTTTCCAGAGCAGGGCAAACAGCACGAAAACAACAAGTGAAAAGGAAAGGAAAACCAGGTTGTCGAGCAGGTATCCCTGCAGTTCAATCCTCCAGATACCGGCTGGGACCGAGTGCTGGGAATAGAAAATAAATAATTCATACGCCCTGATGAACAACAGCACAGGGAGAAACGCAATATTTACCTTAAAGTAATCGTTAAGCAGCCTCTTCATAGATCCGAATCATTATTCTATCGTCACCTCGTAGATCTCCCCCACAATATTCTTACCGGGAAAAGGAATATTCTCCTGCAGGTACTGGGAACCTACCCACCACCTGGTGTTGTGAAATTCCTGGGTGATTATCAGCAGCATGGAATTATTGGGGATGCAGGTCATGCTGCTGTTTACATAACCCACAACGCGTAACTTGTCTTTCGAGGGTCCTATCCTCCAGATGATCTCGGTCGGCCTCCAGTCGATCTGGAAATAATAATAGGGAGAACCGAAGAGTTCGTCATCAGGCTCGGGCGTTTTCTCGGTGATGGCCCTGTAGTTCTTGTCCCATCGGTGCGCCCAGAAGGTCTGCCCTTTGTAATCTATGGTCTGGCAACCATCCCTGAATTTCACAGGATCCCAGCAAGCCATATCCCAGTTCGTGCAGGCTACGGTTATCTTATCATCATCGGCCAGGATCTCTTCAGGGAAAGGCACATTCCATGCGGGGACGTCATATTGCCTGTCCTGCCCGTTATTGTATGCAGGCGGCAGCAGCCACGAAGGACAGTAAGGCACCGTTTTAAGGATCTCGAAATCGATTTCAGAATACCCCACATTCTTCACCCTTACATCCTGCTGTCCCCCGTAATAATTCGCCATATACCCGCCTTTTTTGCATTCGCGGCGGAAGTTCCATTCGGCCTGGTCCTGGGTGATCAGCCAGATCGCATTCGTGAGGCCGTTCCACATATTGTTCTTATTTAAAAGCTCGGTAAGCTTTGCTTTCACCGTCCATTTGCCATAGGTAAAAGGATGCCTCGTGATAACGCCTACGTTCTCTTTCTGCCATTTGCCGAATACCGCTTTGGGGTTGAACATGGTGATCTTCCTGTTCACGGGATCCGAAACCACCGTCTGGCAAGGTTCCGTGGCAGTATGCGAGGTAACGGCTATGAGCTCTTCCTTACTGTAAAACCTGCTGTTCCAGTTGTAGTCCATCTTCGAATAATTATCGCCAAGCACATCCTCAATCACGGGGATGTTTTTAAGCTTGGTCGTGGCATCGATGAAATGGATGAACTGGCTGAATGCCGCTTTTTGAAACATTTTATCATCCTGCCCGCAGCAAGCCGTGGCATATTTATCAACGAATTCCTTTTTGAAATGGACAGGATGGATGTAAATGCCGCTGCCGGGATCAGGACTTGCCATCACCTTAAGCCGGCCGGAGGCAATGCTAACCAGGGTGTTCGAAAGATGTTTCCCCACTCCATACAGGAAAAAGAAATACGGGTTTACAAATTCCCCATTGTTTCTCCGGTTTATATATTGCACAAAACCGGGGACCAGGTTCCGGCTTAGGGTCGAAGGGGTCGTCACAACCAGCATGAAGCTGTATTCTCCCACCCTTGGGTTCCTCTTCCAGCGGTCGTTCCATGGACCGTTAAAATAATTCTTCTCGGTGCGCGGGTTTCCCACTATCCTCACCTGGCTTGTTACCTTGTGAAAGCTGTTGTCGGGGGCGATGGCTTCGGTTTCCCTGAACCCACTGATGGTATCCTCCCAGCTCCCGTAAAAATTCTCCCCGGCATTTTCACTTTGCCGGGTACTGTCGGCAGGATCAGCTTCGGGGAACTTGTACGATTCATTCTGGTAATAGATCTTGTATGCGAACTTCTGAGGAGAAACAGAAGTGTTTTTAATGCTGAACTCCAGGTCAAAAAAACCGTCTTTGGTCTGCCTTACGGTGGGGATCACAAACCCGTTCTGCATCGCCCCTTCATAATCCAGGTTCAGTACCTGTTTCATGTCCCAGTTTACCGAGGGGTTGAAATCACGTACAATAAAGTTTTCTGTTTTGACTTCGGATGTCTTAGCCCCGCGTTTACAGGCTGAGGTTAAGACAAGGCAAGCCATACAGCCTGAAAAAAGCAAATAGGATATGTTGAGTGTTTTTATCATCTGCCTACAAAAGAATAAAGGGAAATAAAACCGGGCAAACCTGGAAGTTCTTCGTACTCACTGCAATCCTCCCCCCCCTGCTCCTTGTTCCTGCAGTTGCGCCCGATCACGATAAAGGAACACTGGCTGCCTGTATACCGGCCGGGGACCAGTTTAAGGACTTCATAATACTTCGGATTATGGTCGGCGGGGTATCCTTCAAAATCGATGTTATTGAGCACCTGGTACGTGGAATCGCTGAAGCTGATCTCCTTAAGGTCGTATCTCCAGTCACGGTTATACCTCATCACCATGGGTGTTCCGTTCGGGCCGAAATTCCCGCAGAAAAACCGGTCGGCAGGCTTAAGGCTGTCAATGCCGGTGATTTTTCCACCCGGGCCGTATTTCCCGGGGAAGCAGGCCACGAATCGCTTCAGCGACGGGTTGTACATCCTGAGGGTGTATGAACATTTACGTTCCCTGCTGTTACCACGAACAGTGAGGACTTCAGCCTGGGCCCTGCCCGGTATAAAATGCCCGGCAGTTAAATTTACCTGGTTGCCCAAAAGCTTCCAGTCTTCGGTAGTTTCTTTGGATTCTGCGACCAGGGCCCAGGGAGCTGCCGGTTTCCCGGCCTGGAACCGGTACAGTTTCCAGTCCCCGTTCCCGTTTAACGATAACAGTTCAGTGATCCCGTCACCGTCAAAATCTGCAGCCAGCAATGGCTTTTCACTATCAAAAACCAGGTTTTCGAATTTCTCCGACTGCCATAAGACTTCGGCCCCAAGGCTGTTCCCCCCGCTGCAGGCTCCACCCTTGCCGCTGAATTTAAACAGGCTGCATGATTTTTCGCTCATGTAAAGCAGCTGTTCAGTTTCACCGCTTATGAATTTTCCCCTGAGCAGGTATTGTTTCCCGGCAGCCGGGGCCGGCAAAGCCAGGGGCAGTTCAACACCGGACCTGGAAAATGAGTTGGATTCGTTGCAATAGCTGTAAACCGATGGCTTTCCTGAAGAGGGGATCACGAACAGTACGTCCTTCCCTGCGTTTCCCGTCAGGAATACCCCGCTGATCATGGGATCCTTAGGCAGGATCATCCCCTGCTGTGTTTCCCCTCCGGCAATGAGGCTGCCTCCCCTTGGGCCGCCGATTACGGCCATCCGCATACACTTTACAGGAAAAGGAGGGTAATTGAATTTAGCCTGGAAAGGGCCTTTTGTAAGGTCGACATAAGTGGTATCGCCATGGCGGGGAGCAGGCCCCCCGTAAACTAGGTAATAATCGTCGATAAGAATGTCGTTGCTGCTGTTGTTCCAGAAATACATCTGCAGCCTGGTGTCGGCAGTGAATTTTACTTCGCCGAGGTCGAACTGTCCGCTCATTTTGAACCACTGTCCCCTGGGCACCCCGGGATCTTTAAGCCCTATTCCTTTCCAGCAAATGTTGACCCCCACATTGTTTGAAGCCGCCAAAACCAGGGCTGCATTCACAGGTTCCCCTGAGGGTTTTACAAACACCCAGGCCGAGACCGAAACATACCTCAGCCTGTCAATCCCCAGCTCGCCGGCCGGTTTTTCCAGGGCAGGAGTGAATGAATTCTTTCCATAGGCTTTGGCTGCATATTTCCCCGAATGGGCATTCCCCATGACGATACCGTTGGGAACTTCCTTGCCCGGGCCGATCTCAAAATTAAACGCTATGCTGTTGGGAGGTTCAGACCCCGTTTTTAAAGCCTCATTCAGCGCAATTTCCCTGCCGCCCCTTACCCTGAGTATCTTCGAAAACGGGAAGTACCTGGAAGCAAGAGCGAAAATTACCAGCAGGAACAGGATTAGTATGAAGATATTCCTATAAAGTTTTCCATTCCTTTTCATTACTGCTGCGGCTTTTCAGTCAACAAACTTAAAGTTTTTCTTCATCAGTTTGAAGATGTTCAGTAAATTTACATGTTCAAATTTTAAATAAGCGCTACTGCATGAAATCCGTTTTTTCAAAAAACCCGGAATATCTCCTTTTGGCAGCAGTATTCATTTTATTGATAGTGCTGTCGTTTCTCTCACAAGGGTATTACGGGGGCGCCGACAACATCAACCATTATTTCCTTTCGAGGTATTCTTTTACCTATCCCAAACTTTTCCTCAATCCCTGGGGCAGGCCGCTTTACACTATCCTTGCTTCGCCTTTTGCCCAGTTTGG
The DNA here is from genome assembly GCA_903877385.1 of uncultured Bacteroidales bacterium. GTDB lineage: Bacteria > Bacteroidota > Bacteroidia > Bacteroidales > FEN-979 > CAIRDP01. The sequence goes on along the minus strand of CAIRDP010000061.1, from coordinate 56,611 downwards.
CTTCAGGGGGATCAAAGTATTCAACGTCATTCTCGGCTTCCTCAGCGCCTGGCTGCTGATGAAAACCGCAAGGGAACTGAAAGTAAGCTCATCGTGGATGGCCGTCATCATAGTTTGCTTCTCACCCCTGTATATGGTGATGATGTTCACCGCCCTGACCGAGATCGTGTTCAGTTTCGTGTTCATCTTATCGCTTTACCTGTTTTTTTCAAGGCGTTATATTGCGGCAGCCATAGTAATTTCATTTTTGCCCTTTGCACGCTCCGAAGGGTATTTCATTATACCCATACTGTTCCTGGGCCTGGTTTTGAGAAAGCAGTGGAAAGCCATCCCTTTCCTGGGAGCCGGGTTCCTTTTCTTTTCAGTCATAGGGGCATACCAGTTCAAAGACCTGCTCTGGGTCATCCGCAACAATCCTTACCCCCTCATCCACCCGGTTTATCATACCCCGGGAGATTTCTGGACCTTTATCAGGCAAACCGATATCACTTTCGGAGCCCCCAACCTAATCCTGCTTTGCCTGGGCATCATCATGCTGCTGCTGAGCCTGCTTGGCGGGAACCGTGAAAAACGCATACAGTCTGCAGAGATCCTCCTGATGTTCCTGCTGCCCGTTCTCGGGTACTACCTGTTCCATTCTTATATGTACTCCAAGGGTTGGGCCGGCTCCCTTGGGTTTATCAGGGTAATGGCCGCCATCATTCCCGTTGTTTCCATGGTCACCTTGTACGGCTTTTCGCTTTTTACCATGCTTGCCGGGAACCGTAAATGGCTGCGTTCGGCATTTACCTTACTCCTCGTGGCCTCCATTATCTATTTCAACTTCAAGCTGTATAAATTCCCCTTCCCCCTGGGTGAGGAGGAAAAGCAGATAAAAAATGCCTCGGAATGGGTTAAATCGAACTTTAAGCCTGTACCTGTGGTTTGTTACAACGATTTCAACGTCCCTTATTTCCTTGATACCGATCCCTACAGTTCAGACAAAAGCATACAGTTATGGAAAGCCGAAACGGTTAAAAACATCCCCATGGGATCCATCTATATCTGGGACTCTCATTTTGGCCCGCATGAATGTCAGATACCCCTCGACACCGTGATGCAGGACCCGTATATGAGGCTGATCAAGCTGTTCAGGCCTAAAAAAAACGTCCTTACCTTTGGCGATATCCCTTACGAGGTTTATGTTTTCAGGAAGAACCCGGTAGCCAATGAATTCGACAATTATTTCCTTACGCAGGCATTTATCGACCAGGAAGACAGGGATTACAGCCCTGTGATCCGCCAGGTATTTGATTTTGAAAAGGCTTCGCCGGATGTCGATTCCCGTATCATCAACACTAATGCGGCTTCAGGGAAACAGGCATTCCTTATGGACAAGCGAACAGATTACAGCCCGGGATTCCTGTTCCACTGCAGTGACCTGCCGGGCAGCTACGAAAAGATCAGGGTTAAAGCAAGGGTCAGGGTTTATTCCGAAGCAACTTTTGCCGACAATCCTGCTTCCCTGGTGATCTCGCTTGAGAATAAAAAAGGAGCTTATGCCTACAAGGCCTTCTTCATGGAGAATTCAAATTTCTCCAAAGGGAAATGGAACCAGGCTTTCCTTAATGCCGACCTGCCCGCAATCCAGTCACCTGAAGACGTGATTAAAGTTTATGTATGGCATAGGGGGAAAACAGATCTTATCATTGATGACCTTATAGTAGATATTTTGGCAATGGGCAAGGATTCAAGGTAAAGAAAGGACAAAGCATGGTAGCAGTCGTTATTCCCAGTTATAAGGTAAAGGACCATATTTTGAAGGTCATCTCGGGCATTGGCCCCGAAGTTGACCATATCTACGTGGTGGATGATCAATGCCCCGAGCATTCGGGGGAATTTGTGAAATCGAACTGCTCTGATGCCAGGGTTAAAGTGATCAGTCACCAGAAAAACCAGGGCGTGGGCGGGGCTACAATCACGGGCTACAAGCAGGCTCTTGCCGACCATGCCGATATTATTGTGAAGCTCGACGGTGACGGGCAGATGGATGCGGCACTTATCCCTAAGCTCATAGAACCGATCCGCACTGCACAGGCTGATTATGTAAAGGGGAACCGTTTTTATGACCTGGAATTCCTGAGGCAGATGCCTTTTTTGCGCAAGCTGGGAAACTCGGGAGTCTCGTTCATGAGTAAGGCGGCCAGCGGCTACTGGAACATCATGGATCCCAGCAACGGCTTCACGGCTATCCACCGTAAAGCTCTGGACAGCCTGCCTCTCGACAGGATTGACAAACGTTTCTTTTTCGAGAGCGATTTGCTGTTCCGCCTGAACACCATCCGTGCCGTTGTAGCCGAGATGCCGATGCAGGCTGTGTACGGGGATGAAAAAAGCAACCTGAAGATCCGCAGGGTTGCATTCCAGTTCCCGTTTAAATATCTAAGCCGGATGCTCAAAAGGATATTTTACAATTATTATCTCCGCGACTTCAATATAGGTTCCCTGGAGCTGGTACTCGCCTTTGTGTTTATTCTTTTCGGCGTCCTTTTCGGAGCCTGGAAATGGTCTGAAAGTATCATCACTTCCCATCCTGCAACTGCAGGTACTGTAATCCTCGCCGGCCTCCCGGTAATACTGGGATTCCAGTCGCTTATCGCTTTCCTGCACTTCGATGTAGCCAACCTTCCGCAAAAACCCTTGTCGGGTATGGGGGACTGGTAATGCAGTAAATCATAAACATGAAATTTAACAGCCTTATCGTTATACTTCTCATCCTGGCCTGTGATAATCTCAGCGCCCAGGTCGTTGCCGACTTCACTCTGCCTGATACTGTTTGTGTTGGAAGGCCCGTGAATATTACAAACCTGACTACCGGAGGTTCAACTTTTTACTGGAGTTTTTGTTCAGGTAACACTGCCGTTGACCCTATAGGCTCGGTAGTGAATAATACTTCCGGTTATCTTTCAGTGTCGGCCTATATCACCCTGGCCCAGGACGGGCAGAACTGTTACAGTTTTGTCACCAACCAGGGGAGCAGGTCCATTACCCGCTTTTACCATGGGAATACATACAGGAACGACCCAATCCCGATTTCGACCAAGAACATCACTTACAGCCAGTTCAGCGACAGCATACAGGGCATACAGGTAAAAAATGACAACGGCCACTGGTACGGCTTTGCTGTGGATGATGCCACGCTGATGAAACTGGATTTCGGCAGTTCTCTCGCAACCTATCCAAACATAAGTACTATGGTCACCGGACCTGACATGTACAGTCTTCACGGTCTGAGCATCATTCAGCAGGACAGCCAGCACTGGATAGGGATTGCGAGCAGTTCCTGGGGTGATAAAATGTTCAGGATCGAATTCGGCAACAGTCTTGCGAACCTGCCAACGTTCACCGATATTTCCCAGGGATTCAGTTTCAGCCATCCCGGCCCGCTCAGCGTGGTGCAGGAGGGTACCGATTACTATTGTTTTGTTGTCAATTCGATGAACAGCACCCTTTCACGTGCCAGTTTCGGCTCTTCGATGCTGAACACCCCGGTATGGACCAACCTTGGGGTGGTATGCAAATCGGATGCCATGGGCATTATGCTCATAAGGGATTGCCAACAAACCAATGGCTTTATGACCAGGTACCAGCAATCGGGAGACCTGCTGTTCAGGCTTTTGATGCCACAGGGTATAGCAGGACCGGCATCTACCGTGAAAATTGGAAATACCGGCAACCTCGACAGGCCCCAGCAATTTTCGGAGATCACAAGGTTAAGAGACACGGTGTATACCTTTGTATGCAACCAAACCTCAAGTACAATCACCCGCCTGAGTTTCATCACCTGCACCAATTCATCCATTCCCTCGTCGACTTTATTTAATCCTCCTCCCTATAGCTACGATTCGGCCGGCACATACAACGTGCGCCTTACGGTGAATGAAGGGATGATAAACCAGCAAAATATCTGCAAACACATCATTGTAGTGGACAAACCCCCCATCAATCTTGGCCCCGATCGCCTTATCTGCCCCGGGGCCACAGCTTTCCTTGATGCAGGATCCAACACTGACACGATTTTATGGTCAACAGGCGATACCACCCGAAGGATACAGGTAACAAAGTCGGGAAAATACTGGGTCAGGATCAGCAAATTCGGCTGCAGGGGAAGCGATACCGTGAACATCAGCCTTTACCCGCTTTTCCCGACAAAACTCAAGCCCGACACTTCAATCTGCCAGGGTCAAAAATACTTGTTGAACCCGGGTAAAAATTTCAAATCCCTGTTCTGGAGTACGGGCGATACCACATCAACCCTCCTTGTTAAAAACGCGGGAACTTACTGGGTGCATACCCTTGATACAAATAATTGTGCGGGAGCTGATACGGTGAGGATTACACTCAAACCTCCCATCAATCTGAACCTGGTCCACGATACTGCTGTTTGTTCGCAGGCCACCATCGTGTTACACGCAACGGTTGCCGGAGCAAGCTACCACTGGCAGGACGGATCAGCTGATTCTTTGTTTAACGTGACATTGCCCGGGATCTACTGGGTAAGGGTAAGCAGGGACAGCTGCGCAGTGCAGGATACCTCGTTTGTGCGCGACTGTTCCACCATGGTTTATTTCCCTAATGCTTTCACTCCCAACGGTGACGGCCTTAATGATAACTTCCACCCCATGGGACCTGCACTTTCAAAATTTTCGCTGAGCATTTTTGACCGCTGGGGACAGCAGATCTTTACTACCGACAACCAGGAAACAGGATGGGATGGCACATCCAAAGGCAAACCTTGCCCTTCGGGAGTGTTTTCCTTTATAGCAACCTATGAATTGTCAGACTCACCCGGAAACAACAGTAAAATATCCGGAACTGTAACACTAATCAGATAGATGAAAACATCGGCTTTAATCTTTTCTTTCCTGCTCTGGATGACGGTGATTCCAGGGCTCAGGGCTCAGGACAACACATACCAGGGTATCCCCGCCAACCCAAAGTCGTTCATCCCGTTCAATGAGAACAAGGTGAGGGAAATCCCGGTGCTCAGGCTGCCCGAAAAATGCAGGAATACGTTACTGCCCCCGGTTGTTGACAATTCTGCCAATGCCTGCTTCTCGGGAATCTATGACCAGGGGCACTTCTTTTCTTGCGAACAGCATCATTGTGTTTACTATGCTTTCGGTTATGAAATAAACAGGCTGAGAGGCCTGAACGGCCGGCTGAACGAGAACTTATACCCTTCGCATTACACCTTTAATTTTTTCAATAATGCAGACCCTTACCAGGGTGTAAGCTATTATTACAGCATGGACATTCTAAGTGAGCAGGGGCATATGACCGAGATGGACTACGGTTCGGATGATGCAATGAAAGAGTTCGGATGGCCTTCGGGATACGATAAATATTATAACGGTATGCATAACCGCCTGGGAGGGATCTATACCATTCCTATGACAACCGAAGAAGGGCAGAACACTTTGAAACATTACCTGTATGATCATCTGGAAGGCTCTCCCGTGGGAGGCGTTGCCCTTTTTGCCGCCAATTCGCCCGGAGGCGGGTATTTCAGGACACTCCCAAAGGGAACTCCCGAAGCGGATAAGCCAGTCACTCTCTATTTTGACTGGTTTGCAACCCATGGAGGGACCGTGATGGGGTATAATGACTCCATCCGCTACGATATAAACAACGACGGGAAATACACGAACAACATCGATATTAACAACGACGGAGTGGTGGATATCCGTGACTGGGAGATCGGAGGTTTCAGGATTGCAAACAGCTACGGCGACGGTTGGGGTGACCAGGGGTTTTATTATGTGCTCTACAGCGCAATGGCATATCCTTACGGAGCCGGCGGAATTGAGAACGGAAACGTTGTAGTGCTCCAGCCGCTTGCCGATTACCAGCCCCTGATGACCATGAAAGCCTCTTTCAGATCACTTTGCCGTGATCATTTCCGCATCCTGGCAGGAGTCAGTGCCGACACCTCCCTGGGAATTCCCGAACATGAAATTGATTTCCCTATGTTTAATTACCAGGGAAACTGCCATACGATGCAGGGATTGGATACAATCCCCGGTTCCGACACCATAGAATTCGGACTGGATGTTACTCCCCTCTTAAGTTATATAGAACCCGGCAAAATTGCCCGCTTTTTCCTGGTGGTTGAAAACAAGGATTCGGCAATGAATTTCGGCGGTGAGATTCTGCATCTTTCGTTCATCAATTATACTAACGGGACAAACGTTTACAACTGCCCTTTACATGATATTCCCTGTATTAAAAATTCAAGGACCTATGCTTCTGTTACCGCAAGTCCTCAATTCGATAAAGTCAGGATCACAACTACCGATATTCCCTTATTCAGCCCCGGACAGGCATACCAGGAGCAACTGCAATGCAGCGGCGGAATTGCGCCTTACCACTGGTCTCTCGATCATACCTTCAGCAAACTTAAAACCGATTCAGTATTTACCATGTATCCCGGCTCCTTCCCCGGCCTGCCGAATATTTACACACCCTACATCGGGGTTCCTCTTCCGTTCAGTTTTCCTTTTTCAGGGAAACGCTACGATACGGCCTGGGTAAATACACTTGGCCTCATCTCCTTTGAAAATAAGCTTATCCCTTATGAGTATACCACCGATGATCTGACTATGCTGAAAACCATAGCGGGTATATTCCCGGCTTTTTCAAGGAAATATTTTTCAGGCTCAAACCCCGTCGACAGTATGTGCCTTTCCCTTTCAGCACAAAAAGTTGTGTTCCGCTGGTTTATGCGGGTTAACCAAACCACAGGCACGGCCGATAACAACATGGAGCTGGTACTTTATCCCGACGGAAGGTTTGAAGTGCGTTACGGGCTTTTTACAAATCCTCTCGTCTCCATTCTCCTTTACACGGGATGGTCGGCCGGGGACGGACAGTCGTTTGACATTGCACAGAGCAGCGACAGGAATTCCTTACAATCCCAGTCGTTTACCTTTATCCCGGCCTCGGATAATGATATCTTCCATCTCAGCGAAAGCGGACTGCTTACTGCCGAAAACCCTGATACAACCAGCATCTATACGGTGAATGCAAGGGTTGAGGACGGAGGCCATCAGCATGACAACAAGGTATTTCAGATATCAAGCGGACTTGGGCTTACATACTCTTTTGCCGATGGATGGGACGGCAATCTGAATTTCAATGTCCCGGTTTCGCTTAACCTTACCGTGGTAAATAAAACACAGCAGGATATGCAGAACCTTAGCCTGAGGCTGGCCTGCACCGACACTGCAATCCACTTCCAGGACAGTTTAATCAATGTAAGCCTGCTTACTGCCGGGAACCAGGTTCAGTTTAATCATGCCTTTACTTTCAGGCCCGGCAGCCTTCTGACGGACCTTTCGAGCGAGAAATTCACATTGCAGGCTGCAACAGGCAGCAGGGATTGGGTTGAAACAATTATTTTACCTGTTGTTGCCCCGGCTATCAGCGTTTTACAACCTGATATCATCGACGGGGATAACCACCACCTTGACCCCGGGGAAGTTGCCGAACTCGAAATAACCCTCCTGAATTCAGGCCATGCAGCCGCCACTCACCTCAGCCTTAACCTGCTTCCCCAGGATACGCTTATAAGAATACTTTCAGATCCGTCGGTAACAATTGAACAATTCAATCCCCCGGGTAATTTAACATACCGTTTCCTGGTCAAGGCTTCATCCTATGCAGTCTCAATCCAGAACAGCATCCTTTCGTTTAAAGTCACGGGCGATAACATCCGCGAAAACGAATTTCAGTTCAGTATCCCGCTGGGAAGGCAGCCGGTTGCAATAGCAAGGCTGTCGCAGTCGTCCGTTTCACTTCAGCCCATGCTCACCGCTCTCGACAGCCTTAATGTTCCAAATGACGTGTTTACCTCCAGCAATTTCGATCCCTTAAGATACAGGGCAGTATTCCTTCTCAACGGGACCAACAGCTATGAACATTACCTTACAGCCCTTGAATCGGTAACCTTCTCCAACTATCTGAACAAGGGAGGGAACCTTTATATGGAAGGATATTCAACCTGGTCACAAAAAGCTTCCCATGCGGTTTTGCCTTATTTTCAATATACCTCCGACCGCATCCCGGCTTTCTTTTACTCCAGGTTTAAAGGCTGCGCCCGGACTTTTGCCAGCGGCATGTATTTCAGTTACGAGAACGACATCAACGGATCGGTTTATGACCTGAAACCTATGGACAGTGCCTCCACCACCTTCGAGAACTATGATTCCAGCCCCCATAGCCTCCAGGTTACTTATGACAAAGGAGGCTATAAAACCATTGCTTCGCTTTTTGAATTCGGAGGTTTGAACGACAGTGTTTTTCCCTCTTCCCGGAAAGTCCTGATGCAACGTTACCTGGATTTTTTCAACGTCAACCTGAGCGGGCCCTTCCCCTTGTTCCATGCCACTAAAACAAGACCGAACATAAACGATACCCTCACTTTCGTTGATGATTCCTATCCTGATATAACTTCCTGGCAATGGGAATTCAAGGGTGCAAGCCCTGCCTCTTCCTCTGCGAGGAACCCTGTGGTGAGTTACCCTAACGGCGGGTCATTCGACGTAAGCCTGACTGTTTCAAACGGTATTAAAACCGAATCCCTTACCAGGAAAAACTTCATTATCATCCCCCTGGGGACAAGCATATCGAATGAAACCCCGGTTAACTGCCTTATCTATCCCAATCCCGCGAAAGACTTCGTTACCATCTGTTTGCCCGGGACCGTAAGGGGGGAGGTGAAGATTGAAATTTTCGATATCTGCGGTCTTAGCGTATTGTCAGAAACCACCGAAGCCCAGCAAAACAAGGTGGTCCTGAATACCAGCTCTCTGAAACAGGGTATGTATATCCTTAAAACAGCTTACGGCACGAAAAAGAGTGTTGTCAAGCTGCTGGTTCAATAAACGGGGATCCCCGCATCTTCACAGTACGCCTGCGTTTCGCTTCGCCGGGCCTGATACCTTTTAGGTAAAACTCATTCCGCTGATAATCTTACTATTTCGCCCGGGCAGCATTTTGCTTTAGCATCCACTCCGCTTCATCGTGAAGCTGGAGTTCAAGCGGCCTGCCGCGTTTTTCGGCCTTGACGGCTACCTTCTCGAACCAGGGCCTCAGGTTGCGGATGGCATTTTCCCATTCATATACCGGCGGTTCCTTGTAGCCGGGATGAAACGCAGCATACGCTTCATCCATGAAATTCCACAGGAAGGAATGAAAGTTGATCCCCGAAGTCATCAGGAGGATCACCTTAAACTTCCCGTACTTGTTGAGTATCCCCGACTTATCAACCATCCTGGTGTTGTTATCGTCGTAGATGTAGGGATAGAGCATGGAGTTGTAATACCAGAATTCAGAACCCGGGAACAAAGGCCCGCGAACATCCCTCAATATGGTTTCATAATAACTGTCGCCAATTACAAGGGTCTTCAACGAAGTGTCAACGCCTTTGCGGCCGATGCTGATCCCGGGATAAGGCAGGCTCACCTTTCGCAGTTCCCATACCAGGTTTAGCAGCCGACCGATGTCATTATCGGTTTGATAAAGTGAATCGCTCAGGCGGATTCGCGTAATCCTGATATGCGGCATAGTTATTCCCGAAACACGTTCAATTGAGCGCATAACGGTATCCAGCGACAGATGCTCACCGTATACGCTCCAGTGCATGCCGTAAGGCGAAAAAAGAGGGTAGCGCGAAGTATCCTTCATCAGCCGGAACCAGGAGTTCAGGTCCAGATTATGAATGCCGTAAGTATCAAGCCTGGATGAAATGAAATGATAATTTGACTCCCTCAGGGGCTGTTTCAAAAGATGGGAAGGAACCGATTCGGTAAAGTAAGACACTTTGCAGGGTTCTATAACCAGAAGCATGTGAATTCCATGGGCTTCCAGGCTGTCCTGTACATCCTTCAGCTTCCATAGTTTCTTCAGGAGCACTCCCCTGCCGATAAAAAATCTGCCGTCGAATTCAGAGATGTAATCGTCCTGGAAAAAATTCCTTCCTTCCCCTTTCACAAAACCTTCGGCATGGGTCAGTCCAAACAAAGAATAATCCAGCTGGTTGTTGATCCTTAACAGGGAGGGACGGAAACCCAGGTGGTCATTTACCCTATTGGTAATTTCTGCCTGGAAATTCCCTTTTTTCCATGAACCCAGGTTAAAGGAATCCAGTGAAGGTTCGGCAAGCAGCCCGAAATATCCCGAAAGCGGCTTTTCTTTTGCAAATTGCAATTCCGACTGAAGGTACGGAAGGCAAAAGAGCAGCAGGATCAACAAAAGGAGTATTTTTTTAGTTTGCATCACATCTTCATCTTCATCACGATTCCCTTTAAAACCTGAAATATATGAACGGGCTGAAACCCGTTGAAGTGATAGATGCAAGTGACAATACGAAAAGGACCATTCCCAGGACTGAAAAACCTATGATGACTGCATCTTTCGGCATATCATACAGTTTTCCCTGCCAGGCTTCGGCCTTTTTGCTGAACCCTATAAACGAAAACACCGCGGCAATCATCAGTACCGTCCAAAATTTCGGGTTAAGCCAGAGCTCATTATTGCCTCCCCTGAAAGCAAACATCCGGCGGATGTAAAACCTGAAAAAATCCAGGCTTTCGCTGCGAAAAAGCACCCATCCGAACAGGGTGATAAAAAATGTAATGGTCACGCTGACGTGGCGGCCTGCTTTCTTATAATACTTCAGCAAAAACAGCCGGTCGAAGATCAGGAATAGCCCCTGGTACATTCCCCATAGAATGAAGGTCCACGCAGCCCCGTGCCAGAAGCCGCAAAGCAGGAAGGTCACCGAGGTGGCGATGAGGTAAATCACTTTATCGGCCCGGAGCCCGAGGTATTTCTCCTTCGGGAGCTTACGCGAAATAGAATATGCCAACGGAAGGAATACGTAATCGCGGAACCAGCTGCCCAGGGTGATATGCCAGCGTTTCCAGAATTCGGTTATACTGCCCGAAACATAAGGGCTGTTGAAATTCTCGGGCAACCTGAATCCCATCATCCTTGCAATACCAATGGCCATATCGGTATACCCGCTGAAATCGAAATAGATCTGGAAAGTGTAAGCCAGGGCCCCAATCCAGGCCATTCCGCTGGAAAGCTGGGCCGAATTCATTGCAAATATGGCATTGACCTGTTCTCCCAGCACATCGGCTATCAATACTTTCTTAGCAAGGCCGATGGCAAAGCGCGAAAAGCCCGTCAGCCTGTCGTCAATGCTTTCCTGCTGGCTGCGGTCGGCGATCTGTGCAGCGATCTGTTTCGGCCTTACAATGGGACCCGACAGAAGCTGGGGGAACATCAGGATATACATGGCATAATGTTCAAGCTTTTCGAAGGGAGCAAACTGCCTTTTATACACATCAAAGGTATAGGCCAGTTTCTGGAAAGTGATGAACGAAATTCCCAGCGGCAGGGCCACTTTCAACCAGGGCGAAGGATTGGCGCCAAAGTGGCCGAACAGGATATCCAGCTGCTCAACGAAAAAATTCATGTACTTGAAATAAAGCAGCAAGCCCAGGTTCAGCAGCAACGAAATCCAGAAAAGAATCTTGCGCGTTTCACACTCTTTCCCACTCATCCACCGTAATAAATAAAAATCGATAAGCACCGAGGCAAGCAACACAAAAACGAAGGTGGGAGCTCCCCAGGCATAAAAGAAGACACTGGCGAGAAGCACCCAGTAATTCTTGTACTTCCTGTCGATGAGGAACAGGGGTATAAGGAATACCGGTAGAAAATAAACAAGGAATAGGCTGCTGCTGAATGACATAGTATTATTTTTTGCTGTTCAAGACCTCCTGGTCAACCATATATACCGCATCACGGTGGATCTGCTCATCGAGCGAAACCTTATTATCTTTCGCCTTCTGCTTCACTTTATCCAGCCACTCAGGCGAGTTTCGTATGTTATTCTCAAATTCCTTCACCCTGTCGCTTCCCGAGTTCAAGCCTTCCCAGGCCTGTTCCACGAAACCATATCCCACATTACCGTAGGCCGCATTGGTCTGGATAAGGACAACCAGGTCCTGGCTCAGCACATCCTTGAGATAATTCAGCTGGGAAGTTGATTTCGGGGCATTGAAGGTCTCGGGATACACGTCCTTATTGTAATACCAGAATTCGCTGTTGCTGAATATATTCGCAATAAAACCCGGGTAATACAGCTGCCAGTAAAAGCTGTCGCCTACGAACAAGGCCCTGGGCCTGGGTTTCGTGGTATCGGCAATAAAATGGAATGCAGGGTATGCCAGGGGGGGATATGAAAGCGGGCGGATAAGGTTCAGGGTCCTGCCGATATCGTCGTCTTCAAATTTAGCCCTGGAACTCATGCTGATGCTGTCGACGGAAAGCCGGGGGATGTTAAGCCCGAATTTCGAACGCAGGTATTTCATCAGGGAATCCGCTGCCAGGGTTGAACCGTAAGTACTCCAGTGTATCCCGGTCTTGGGATAAAGTATGTATTTTGAATTCTCCTTCATCGCCAGGAACCAGGCATTGTAGTCAATGAAGTTCACTCCCCGGGCCCGGCATTGCTCAACATAATAGGCATAATTCGTCAGAGGCTGTTTCTTTTTAAGGTATCTCTGCGGGATGATCTCGGGGTAGAATGTGCCTTTGTCGGGAACGAAAAGAACCAGAAAATGTACCTTGGCCGTTTGTTCAAGCTTGTCCTGCAGGGCTTTCATCAGCTTCACACTGCGCCCAATGGCAGCTTTCCCGGCAAAATCGTACCCCAGCGAAGCCTCGATATACTGCTGGGCGATCAGGTAATTGCCTTTACCCACGACGATCTTGTTTGCATGAGGTATCCCGAAAAGCGAGAAATCAAGCTGGTTGTAGAGCCTTACCAGGTCGCTTCTGAAACCAAGGTCGTTATTGATATGATTACTGTAGGCGGATTGGAATGTCCCGTCCATCCAGCCGTTTTCCGAGAGCAAGGGTACCGAATCCTTTGGCACAAAACCTTCAAGGCCCTTGCTGTGGATAATATGGGTTTTCTTCTGGATGGAGAAGGCAAGAAGGAGAACAAGCACTGCAAGAAAAAGAGGTTTCTTCGCTCTCATTTATTCGGCATTGATTTCAAAGTCATCGATATAAAATGTGATCTTCTCCTTGTTCCATATATACACTTTCATTTCGGCCCAGGGATCGAGATCTTTGGGGATGTCAAAATTAACAGGCACTGCATACCATTGCCTGGTCCTGGCCATGGGAACATCAACAGGCCTTGAGGACCAGAAAAGCATTTTCCCGTCTTTCTCGGCGCTGCAAACTATCAATGCCCCGGTGGGTGTACCTGAGGTTTTAAAAAGAAACAGTTTGATCTTAAGTCTTTTCATTACCGAATCCCTTACCATATTTGCCGGGTATTCCATGAAATAACCGTTGAACTCATGGTTGGGATTGAACACCAGGCTGTGGTTGCCCGACCTGGAGATGAGTGAAGTTGTTTCACCCCCGTTGCAGATGGCTGCATTCTCGTAATCATTCATATAAGCAAAGCCGGGTTTGAAGGGCAGGATCTTCGCTTTATTCAGAAGTTGCCCGAACCGGTTCCAGTCCCAGGTCGATCCGAAAAAGCATTCTTCATGGGCACGCGAAAGCCTGACATTATACCAGGAAAAGAACAGCAGGAAAAAAGCGATAATGCCTGTCCTGAGCCAGCGTTTTCCTCCGATTGAGTTTTCGATCAGGAAAGTAAAAGGGATTGCAAAAACAGGGAACAGGTCAATGAATGATCTCTGCCCAAAGGAACAGCCGAAATACCAGCAGGTCCATGAGGCAAACACATAGGAGTAAACGAGAAAAAGAATAAGGCTGATCCAGGCGTTGGCTGCCTTTTTCCTTACCATCATGACCATCCCCGCAATAAACAGTATCATGAGGGGAGTATAGATAAACAGTCCGTTCATGGTCGAGAACCACACTTCAAGTAACCTGGGTGCGAAGAGGTTCGCGAAGCTGTCGTCATACAGGTAACGGATATACTGCCCGCTTACGTAATGATTGTACAGCAGCTGGGGAATATATCCTATGAGCAGGATCAGAACCAGCACCGGCAGGTGTTTTGCCCTGAACATCACAGCCAGCCTTGCTTTCAGCTCATCCAGGCTCCTCACATCCAGTAAAAAGAACAGTATGATCAGCAGAAGGGAAGTAGGGCGGATAAGCACTACCAGGGCAAGGGCAATGCAGGCGAAGATGAAATACCGGTATTTTGCGGGATTTTCGAGGTATTTCTTCAGTGAAAAAAGATAAAGCGCCACCAAAAAGAAATTGTAAACATGCGCCATGAGGGTGTCGGCAATGGCATAATAGAACAGGTTGGTCCCCGCGAACAAAAAGAAAATTCCAAGATAAGAAGCCAATTCACTGAAGTAATGCCTGAGGAACCTGAACAGGAAGAATAATCCCAAAACGAGGTAGATCACAGCTGCCACATTGACCATGCGGTGGAAAACCGGGGCGAAGCCGTCATCCCGGGGAATACCGAAGATTTTGGCAATATAATGAACCGAAATAAAAAACGGGGCCAGGGGAAAAGCCAGTCCGCAGGAATATTTTGTACTGATCACATTGTGCTTAGTATCATATACGAATCCATACCCTGTTTTTTCATCCATACCCTGAGGGGCTTTTTTCAGGTCCCAGTGATAGTAGAATGTAGCCGGCAGGAATACATAATACCCTGCTCGGTCGGCCCAAATCTCACTTTTCCAGGTAAAATATCCGAATCTTTTATGGAAACGGTATGTCAACGAAAGAGAAACGACCAGGATAAGGGTAAAAAAAACAACTTCAAACCATGCAGGAAACATTTTTCTTGCTCGCATATCATTCGAATTTTATGGACATATCGTCAAAATAGAATTCACGGCCCTTGGGATTCCAGATGAAAAACTCTATATCCGAGTTGGGGTCCACCCATTCAGGTACTTCAAAGGAGGCGTGAACCTCGCTGTAAATATCACGTTTATTTACGAATTCATCAAAGGAGATGCCTTTAAAGAAGACCAGGGAATCGGAGTTCTGGATGCGGCAAACCCATAGGGCATGGGTTGAATCATGTTCCACAGGGTAAACCCAAACCGAAAGGCTTAACCTGCTCACAGGGTGGTCGAGGATTTTGGATAATTTACGCCTGTAATGCACGTTATCGGCAATGTCCTTGCTGCAGTATGTCGCCAGTACCCTTGAACGGGGGTGCTGAAAGGTGAGGATTACCGGTTCATACTGGAAAGTGTTTGCGAAATCGGTTTTCCATTCATAGGTTTTCTGAGGATAATCGACCACCTCGTACTCCCTGAGCTTGATAAAGTAATCATCCCAGGACCACATGCCGCCGGTAAAAACCTGGTAGTGGTAGAACTGCATCAGGTTAAAGTATATGAGCAGGAAAAATGTCACAACCATGACCGATTTCAGGAAGAGGTTTTTCCACTGGACGATATCCAGGATGAGATAAGCCAGGGGGAGGGCCATGAACACTGTAAATTCGGCCAGGGGCCGGAACCCGAAGCTTCCCCCGTAATACCAGCAGTGCCAGCAGGAGAAAACATAGGAAGCCAGCAGGAAAAACAAGAGTGAAAATATCCCGTTCAGCTTGTGGCGTACGATCATAATGATCATCCCTGCCAGGAAAAGAAAAAAGATGGGATGGTAGGGAAACAATCCGTTGAAAGGCGAGAACCAGACCTGGAGCAGCATGGGGTTTCCCCAGAAAAAGACCTCGCCGGGGTAGGAGAAATAAATATAATGTCCCGAAAGGTATTTCCAGTAGATGAACTGGGGGACCAGAACGATGAACTGTATGAGGATATAAAGCAGGCTGCGTTTGGGGTTGAGGAAGAAGAGCAGGCGTTGCCAGAGTTCCTTCGATGATTTGAGGTCAAGGAAAGCAAACCACAATATGGCCATAACGTTTGTGGGCCTGAGCAGCACAGCCATTGCCAGGCTGAGGCTGAGAAGCGAGAACAGGGTATAGGATTTCTTACCCCCGTCGAGGTAAAGCTTGAGAAGGTAAAAGAATGCGCTGAACAGGAAAAACGAATAGGTATGCGACATCAGGGCCTGGTCGTAAGCGTAGAAATACATCTGTGTGGCCAGGGCAATGATAAGGACTGCCGTTAGCGAGATCGCATGCTTAAAATATCGGTCGAGGAATTTCTTCAGAAAGAACAGCCCAAGGGTAAAATAGAATATACAACCGATAAGCATGAACACCTGGTAAAACGATGAGAACCCGTCCATGGGCAATTTAAACAGGTATGCTGATGCATGCGCTGCCAGAAAAAACGGGGTAAGTAGTAAAGCCTCGCCGCAGGTGGTTTTTATTTCAACCTTGCCGGTTTTATCATTCAAAAGGAAGCCCTCGAATCTCTTCTCTATCTTATACGGGAAACAGAAGGCATTCCAGCCATAAATAAAGGTAGCCGGCATGTAAACGTAATAGTGTGCCGCATCGGACCAGATCTTTCCCGGGCTCCTTACTTTCCCGTTTTGCATGTTCCAACTCAGGGTAATGAAAATGCCAATTCCGAAAATCACAAGGAATATAAGGCCATCGCGCAGTGAGCGCTTCCTGCTTGCGAGGGAAGAAGGATGCAGGATGCGGGATGATGGCCGGCCGGTATCCGTTTCGACGCCCTGCTTCTGGTGAGCGTTTTCTTCGCTGTTTACTTTATTGTCCAAATCTCTGCTTTTATAATTTCTCTTTTTATTCCTCCATCCCCAGCCAGCTACTTTTGCTCAAACAGTTCCACCTTGAGGTCATCAACATACAAAACCGTCTTCCCTGTATACCAGATGTAAGGGATGAGTTCGTCGGAGGGGTCAAGCTGCCGGGATATGACATAATCGAGCTGCACCTTGTTCCATTTGCCTTTTTCCAGGGGCAGGGTGCTTATTGCGAGGGCCTTATAGTGGTAGAGTCCCCCGTGATGGCTCAGGGTTATGATCATATTTGCCGTATTCTCACTGAAATCGGTTTCGGAATATACCCAGGCCGACAGCCTTATACCCATCAGCTCGTTGGCCGGGAGCTTTGAAACGGGCATGCTCAACGAAGGCGTAAACCTCAGGTCGTCGTCCAGCCTTAGCGCAGCCTGCCCCGCATGGAAAATTTTCGTTTGAAAGTGTCCTCCAAAGGCACCCGGATTATTTTCGAAACCTGTTTCGACAATCGTTTTTATGTTGAAGTCATTCTCGTTGGCGAGGTAGGACGACATATCCATATTACTGAATGACTGCAGCATACGGGTTTCGGGGCTGACATGGGTTTTAAGAAAGACGGCAGTGTAATACCCGGGGGAAGTGAACCAGGGATTGAGGATCTTGTGCCTGTACTGCCAGGTCTGGAATAGGTTGAGCCCTATAAGGGCGGCAAGGACCAGAAGGAATGCAGTTTTCCTAAGCCACCTGCCTTCCATCACCCAGGCGATGAAATAGCCCAGGGGGATGAAAAGCACAGCAAATATTTCGGTCATCCTTGACTGTGAAAAATTATTGGGTGCGACTACATCGGGGGAGGAAGCAAGCATTAAAACGAAGCTGAGTGAGAACAGGAAAACGGCATAAAATATCCGTTTATTCCTGATGGCAAGTATATAAAAGCCCGGGATGGAGAAAAGTACCAGGGGGGTATAAATAAGCCAGCCGTTCCTGATCGAGAACATCACCTCCCATAGAAAGGGAGCCAGCAGGTAAAGTACCCGCTTGTGTTCCATATAATCGCTGAACATGGTATTTTCAAACGCATGGGGAAAGATCGCTCTCAAAATCAGCCCTGTTAAAAACAGGCTGAAGACCAGGATCACCATCATTATATTCTCTTTAAAGAGCCTCCACTTTTTCTTAAAGGTCTCCTTATTGTATGCGTCCCAGAAGAAGAACACGAGAATTGAAGCAAAACCTGCAGGCTTGATAAAAACCAGGCAGGCCATGGCAAGCCCGGCGATGACGGCTTCGGCCCAGCGGGGTTTTTCATACCAGCTCCGGGTCATCCACACCACCAGCACCATAAGGGCCAGCAGTACACTGGCCTGGATTGCCCCGCTGTACACCAGCATCAAATAAAAGTTGGTGCCCAGGATCAATAACAGCAGGGTGAGGATGGTTACGCCTGAACTGAAGTATTTGCGCAGTACACACCATAAACCCGCAAGGGTAATCAGACTGGATATTGCAACTATCATTACGATCTGTATTTATTGTATAAGTACATCCTTGATCCTTGCTTCCTCCTGGTACTCCACGTCGGTATTGATCTTCCAGAGGTCGGTATCCAGCCCCTGCATGATCTTGTCGGCGGCGAGTATCCCCATCAGAATCGAATGGTCCTGGTTGTTGTATTTAAAAGAGCCGTAACGTCCTATAGGAAGCAGGTTTTCAACAGTATCAAGATAATTCTCCACTTTTTTCAGGTTCACCTGGTAACCGGTTTCATAAACCGGGTAGCAGCGCGGAACCCTCAGGATAAAGGCGTTCAATATTTTAGTCTGGGGAGGCACCAGCTTGAGAAGGTGGATCTCCTTCTTTGCCAGTTCTGCAATATTTTCATCCTGGTCTTTCCAGATGGGATCATTGTCGAAAGCCCAGAATTCCATGCAGAGGATGGTGGTCTTTTTATCCCCATTAAGGTCCTTGCTCCAGTTGCGGAAATTCGTGATACGGCCGTGTTTCACCTCGGGCGAATGAACATAGATCCAGTTATCCCTGAACAGGTCCAGGGAATCCACCTCCAGGTAGGCCAGGATAGTATTCCTGAAGTAAAGCTTCTCAACCGACGCAACCACATCCGCAGGCACATTCTGCAAACTCTTCACCATCAATGTAAGCGGCATGGTCGAAACCACCCTGTCGGCAGTAACGATACTGCCATCAGCAAGCTTAATCCCGATGACCTTGCCCTGGGCATCCTGAACAATGCCCTGGACTGGAGTTTTCACATTCACTTTTCCCCCGTGTTCGTTAATATAGGCCGCAGCCCTTTCGTATAAGGTACCTGTGCCGTGATTAGGGTAGGCAAACTGGTCGAGAAGCGTCTTGTGTTTGTCGCCTTTGTTACCGAAGATGGCGCTGATCACGGCCTCCCATAGCGAGAGCGATTTGATGCGCTGGGCAGCCCAGTCGGCATCGATCTTTGAAGTGGAAATCCCCCATAGTTTTTCGGAATAATGCTTGAAGAAGATCTCAAAAAGCTTTCGCCCGAAGCGGTTCGACACCCATTCCTCGAAAGTCACGGGGTTCTTGTACGGGAACATCCTGATGCGGCCGTATTCCCAGAGTATCTGAAATATTGTTACCAGGGGGAGGTTCCATAGCACATTGAAGAGCTTGATGGGATAATGGAAAAAACGGTTGCGGTAATAAATCCGGGTAAGCCGGTTCACCAGGGTGTAATCATCCTTCACAAGGGTTGTGAAGAATTCGTTGATATGTTTTTCCTTGGAGAAAAACCTGTGGGGCCCCATATCCACCCTCTGTCCCCAGAGGTCGAAACTCCTTGCCATTCCACCTACAAAGGGCGAGGCCTCGTACACCTCAACTTCGCAACCGGCTTTCACCAGTTCGTAACCGCAGCTTAAACCCGCGGGGCCGGCGCCAATAATAAGTACTTTCATCTTGTCCCTCCCTGCCCGGCAACCGCCTGAAACGGACCCGGGCCCGGTTCGTTCATTCGTGGTAATAGATTCGTTTAACTCTTCCCGAAATCCCCGTCATCACTTCGTATGGGATTGTTCTGGTAGCTTTTGCAAGATCCGTTACGGGATGGGCATTGTCGAAGATGACCACCTCGTCGCCTTCTTTAACCTCCAGTCCCGTCACATCGATCATGCAAAGGTCCATGCACACATTGCCTATAAAAGGAGCGGCTTTGCCTCCAATATAAACTTTGCCCGCCCCGTTTCCCAGCCTGCGGTTCAGCCCGTCGGCGTAACCTACGGGGACCACGGCGAGCAGGCTGTTTTTCTTTGCCCTGCCTTTGCGGCCGTAACCTATTGTTTCCCCTTTTATAATTTTTTTAAGCTGGATGACGACGGTGCGTAGTGAGCTTACATTTCTCATTCTTTGCTGTTCTCCTTCGTTGGCCCCCAGCCCGTAAAGCCCTATCCCCAGGCGTACCATGTCGAACTGGGCCCCGGCAAAACGGCTGATCCCGGCCGAATTCAGGATATGCCTTAAAACGGGATAACCAAGGGCTGCAGTGATGCGCGAACTCATAGCATCGAAACGCCGGATCTGCTCCCGTGTGAATTCATCTTCCGACTCATCTTCACTGGCAGCAAGATGGGAGAAGACGGAAACGACAGAGATGCGGGATGAGGCAGCACTGCGTGCTGCTGATGCGGGATGGGCAGCGCTTTGCGTTGCCGATGCATCTTCCATCTCCATTAATCTCGTGATCAACTCATCAATCTCATCTTCCTGGAACCCCAGCCTGTGCATACCCGTATCAAGCTTGATGTGTACGCGAACGGCTTCCTGGTTGGAGGTCTGGTTGCGCTTTACAGCTTCTTCAAGAAGTGAGAGGATATGCAGGTTGTAGATCTCGGGTTCGAGGTTGTATTTTAAAAGGGTATCCAGGCTTTGCTCTTCGGGGCTCATCACCATGACAGGTAGGTGTACACCCGACTTCCTGAGTTCAACGCCTTCATCGGCATAAGCCACGGCAAGATAATCGACCCTGTGGAACTGGAGGAGGTTGGCTATTTCAAAACTCCCGCTTCCGTACGAAAAGGCCTTGACCATGGCCATGAGCTTCACTCCCGGCTTCAGAAGCGAGCGGTAATGGTTAAGGTTGTGGACCATCGCATCGAGGTTGATCTCGAGCACGGTTTCATGCGCTTTCTGTTGAAGCGCATTGCTTATTCTTTCAAACTCGAAGATCCTCGCGCCTTTCAGGAGTATGGATTCGTCGAGGAAGGACGAAACCGGGTAATGCATCAGGAAGTCGTCGGTGGTATAATAGAAGTTCTTCTGCATCCTGAACTTATCGGAATATTTATTCATATCCCGGCCAATCCCGATGAGTTTGCCTATTCCCTTGCTCTCGAGCAAAGCGGCGATCTCATTGTATAAATCATTTTTATCCCTCCCGCTCTGGAGAATGTCGGAAAGGATCACCGTTTTTTTCTTATGCTGGTTCTGCTGGATGAGGAAGTCCAGGGCGATGCTCAGGGAGTTGATGTCGTTGTTGTAAGAATCGTTGATAATGGAACAGCGGTTTATGGCGTCCTTCAGCTCCAGGCGCATTGCGATGGGGGCAAGCGATGCAAAGCGGGGGATGATGGCGCTGAGCGCCGATGCGGGATGCGGGATGCGGGATGATACTTCGTCCATCGCAACAATCAACGCAAAACAATGGATGGCATTTTCAATGGAAGCATCATCGGTAAAAGGAATGCTGAAACTTAGCTCCTCGTCGATTTTCGTGACGACCGTGACCGTTGTCACGTTCTTCCTCACGTCCTCCATCACGCCCTTCCTCACGTCCTTCACAAAAAGATCCGCGGGCTTGCTGCGGCTCCACGAAAATGCTGTACAGGTACGGGTGGGATCGCAGAATTTCACACAGCTGTCGATCAGATCGTGGTCGGAACAATACACCAGGACTTTGCTATGCCTGAAAAGCCTGAGTTTTTCGTCGGTCTTCTGGATAGTGCTGGCAAATCCTACATCATGCGCATGCCCGATGTTGGTGATGATGCCGTATTCGGGTTTGATGATCTCTTCCAGTTTTTCCATCTCCCCCGCCTGGGAGATCCCTGCTTCGAAAATCGCAAGCTGGTTCTCCTTCTCCATCTTCCATACCGAAAGAGGAACTCCTATCTGGGAGTTGTATGACTTCGGACTGCGGATGATGTTAAAATCGGGACTCAGCAACTGGTACAGCCATTCCTTGACTATCGTCTTGCCGTTACTTCCGGTGATCCCGATTACGGGGATGTCAAACTGCCGGCGGTGGTAAGCTGCAAGCTTCTGCAATGCAGACAGTGTGTCGGGAACAAGGATATAGGATGCGGGATGGGCAACGCTTGGCAATGCCGATGCGGGATGAGGGCGCTGCGCGCCGATGCGGGATGCGAGAAACACCTTCACCCCTTTCGCCAGCAGCTCATCAATATACTGGTGGCCGTCGTTCCTCGGGGTCACAACAGCTACAAACATCGTCCCTTCGGGCCGGATCAGGCGGCGGCTGTCGATGAGGATATCCTTCACCTCCGTATCGGCACAGTCTCCCGGGAATAATTTCCCGCCAACGATCCCAGCTATTTCAGATACTGTATACATCCTTTTGTTCAGGATTCTTTCGGAGGATCTGCAGGTTTCAGTGGGTTGGCCACCAGCTCGTCGTACCTCTGCCTGTTCTCAAAAATATCGCAGGCCAGGTGGACAGCCGTTCTGAATCCCTCGGGCGAAGCCAGGTTTTTCCCGGCAATCTCGTATGCTGTTCCGTGGCCAGGGGAAGTCCTGATCACCGGCAATCCTGCGGTAAAATTCACTCCCTCGTCGAATGAAAGCAGTTTGAACGGTATCATTCCCTGGTCATGGTACATGGCAAGGATGCCGTCGAAATGCCTGAACTGGGCTGCGCCGAAAAACCCGTCGGCCGGATAAGGCCCGAACACCAGCATATTCTGTTCGTATGATTTTGCAATCGCAGAGCGGATGAATGTAGTGTCTTCGTTGCCCAGCAATCCTTCGTCACCTGCATGTGGATTAAGCGCCAGTACCGCTATCTTGGGCTTCACAATCCCGAAGTCCCTGATCAGAGAATGGTTCATGATGCGTATTTTGCGCATGATCAGGTCCTCGTTGAGGACTTCTTTGATGCGGTTCAGGGCCACATGACCTGTGATCATTCCTATGCGGACTTCACGGCTCACCATCAGCATTAGATGATCGGGGCAGTTGAACTTATGCGCGAAATATTCAGAATGTCCGGGGAAGCGGAAGGCATCGGACTGTATATTTTTCTTGTTAATGGGAGCGGTCACCACTACGTCGATCTCACCTCTTGCCAGGTCGGCGGTTGCAGCCTCCAGCGAAAGCAGGGCAAGTTCGCCCGCGATGGGAGTGGACTGCCCGATGTCGATCTTCACTTCCTCATCGTGGATGTTGAGGATGTTCGGCCTGCGCGGATGCGCCGTTTCGGCTTTATGGATCACGTTGAAGTTGAACTCGGCTATATTCAGGGTTTTACGGTAATAGCTGGCGATCTTGGAAGAACCGTATAGGATGATGGTGTTGTTCTCCATCAGTCGCTGGTCCTGCAAGGTTTTTATGATGATCTCGTAGCTGATCCCGTTGATATCACCGTGGGTGATCCCGACGCGGATCCGTTTTTCTTTTTCCTGGGTTGGTTCCATGTTTAATGTTTTTCTTTATCAGATGCGGGATAATGGCGCTTCGCGCCGATGCGGGATGATCCTGCATCCTTCATCCTTCGTCCTACTTAATTCTTTTTACTATAAAATCAAACAGCATCCTCACTCCGAAGCCGGTGCCGCCTGTACCCCGGTATGAATCGGCTTTGTCGATGAAAGCAGGGCCTGCGATATCAAGGTGGATGTAAGGATAATCGGTAAATTTCTCGAGGAATTTTCCGGCAGTGATGGTACCTGCATCTCCAGGGCCTATGTTTTTAAGATCAGCCAGTTCCGATTTGATCAGATCGGCATACTCATCCCACATCGGAAGTTCCACGATTCGTTCATTCGTTGTGAAGCCGCTTTCGGTAAGTTCCAGGAACTCTTCCGATGCCTTAACCTGCATCCCTGCACAGGCAATTTTCCCTATGGCACGAACAGCCGCACCCGTGAGGGTAGCCAGGTCAATCACCAGTTCAGGCTTGTACCTTCGTGCATACGAAAGCGCATCCGCCAGTATTAATCTGCCTTCAGCATCCGTATTGAGCACTTCAACCGTTGTGCCGTTATGCATTGTAAGGATATCCCCGGGAACGATGGCTTTGGCCCCGGGACGGTTATCTGTAGCAGGCATAAGGGCCACCACATAAACCGGGAGTTTTGCCCTGGCGATGGCATACACAGCCAAAGCCGCAGCTGCAGCCCCGCTCATATCGTCCTTCATATTCTGCATCGACTCACCCGGCTTCAGGTTCATCCCTCCGCTGTCGAACACTATGCCCTTACCCACAAATACGATGGGTTTTTTATTCACGGCATCCGCAGGTTTCCATTCCATCACCGTAAACGTGGGAGGTTCATGGCTGCCTTTGTTCACGCCCAGCAATCCACCCATACGCAAAGCCTCGAGTTTCTTCTTGTTCATCACATCAACCCTGGCACCGCAATCCTTTCCGAGCTTCTCCATCTCTTTCGAAAACACAGTGGCGGTAAGGTAAGACGCAGGTTCGTTGATCAGGTCTCGGCATTTGAACACCGCATCGTTAACGATGTTGATCAAATCGTAATGGAGCGATGGAACTACTGCTGGTATATTTTTCTCATCCCCAGGTTCACTACTATTTAATCCCTCGGAATAGATCTCGATCTTTCTCAGCGTATTTTTTTTCTCCTGATCCGATTTGTATTTCAGGAACTGGTAGTTTCCCAGGGCCATTCCTTCGGCAAAAGCGAGCACTTCGGCCGGAAGATCTTCATTATCAAAGATCACCACTTTTTCGGCATTCTGCGAATTCAGCATCCCTCCTACCTTGTCACCCGCCTTGCGGCATGCCTCAAGGCGTTTGTGAACCGATTTCTCATCCCTGATCACATAAACATAGATCCAGTGTTCAAGCCGGTTATATGCAATGATGTCTTTTTTAAGTTCTTTATGTTGTTTGCTGATGTACGAGCGTTCGGATGCCGTAAACACCCCGTCGGGCAAGGCTTTCAGGGAGCTCACCAAAAGGACGAGGTTTTCGAGCTCCTGGGAACGGCTGGTAAGGGAAATTTTCGGAAGCATGGTGTTATTGGGTTTGAAGCGTGGTTTCACAGGCAAAGGTAGGAAAATTCGCGATCACAAGCGTGCAACGCTTCGCGTTGCGATGCGGGATGAAGCAACGCTGCGCGTTGCCGATGAAAGCGCATAAAACCGGGCAGGATACAAATCTCTTTTTTATCGTACCTTTATGGTATTAATCATGCTAAAAATGGTCCTAGATATATCCCGCTGCCGGATTTTTTCCTCATTCCTTCTGATGTTAATTCTGGCCCTAGCCCTGAATTTGCAGGCCCAAAACAGCCTGGATGTTCAAAAAATCCGGGGCTCCACAAACCTGGAGGCGCTCAGGGCAATGGGCATAAGGCTTTCACAACAGTCTGCTGCATCCAGGGCCCTGGCCCTGAAGACTGCGAAGGAAAAAGGATGGCTGATCCGTAAGGATTTTGAAGATGGAAGGATTATTGAACTGAAAGGCCTCGACCGTTCGGGCAAACCTGTGTTTTATTCCACGGCCAACCTCAACGCCGCTAAAACAGTCTCGGCCGACAAGGTATGGCCGGGAGGTTCGCTTGGGCTCAACCTCAGCGGCAACGGGGTTGTTTTGAGGGAATGGGATGCAGGGGAAGTGAGGCCCACCCATCAGGAACTTAACGGCCGCATCACCATTGGCGACGGGGCCACGAACCTGGTCGACCATTCAACGCATGTGGCAGGTACAATGCTGGCTACAGGTGTGGTTGCCAATGCACACGGAATGGGGAACCTCGCCACCCTCAGGGATTTTGACTGGTGGAACGATTATGCCGAGATGACTACCGAGGCTGCAGCCGGGGCTTTGCTTTCGAACCACTCCTATATTTATCAGACCGGCTGGTATTACGACGGTAGCATATGGTACTGGTACGGCGACCCGACCATCAGCCAGACCACCGATTACCTCTATGGTTTCTATATGGATGATGCTGCGACTGTGGATGAGATCGCGTATAACGCCCCTTATTACCTGGTTTGCAAGGCAGTGGGCAACGACCGCCTGGGCGGGCCAACAAATCAACCTGTGACGCATTATGTTTACATAGGAAATGCCTGGGTGCTTTCCAATACGGTGAGAGACCTCAACGGGGGGCCCAACGGATGGGACTGCATATCCTCAGGTTTCGGGGTCAGCAAGAATATCATGTCGGTGGGTGCCGTATACCCTATCCCGAATGGTTATTCATCCCCCTCCGATGTGGTGTTTGCTTCGTTCAGCGGCACCGGCCCCACCGATGACGGCCGTATCAAACCCGATATTGTCGCCGACGGCATCGGGCTGTATTCAACCCTTAGCGGAAGCAATACCGCTTACGGAACCATGAGCGGAACTTCGATGGCCACACCCAATGTAACCGGCTCTCTGAGCCTTTTGCAGGAACATTATCATAACCTGCACGGGAATTATATGCGTTCTTCGACCCTGAGGGGGCTTGCAATTCATACCGCCGATGAGGCGGGAAGCTACCCCGGCCCCGACTACCAGTTCGGATGGGGATTGCTTGATATCGCCAAAGCAGCAAGCGCCTTATCCCAGGTTTGCAATACCCTGATCCTCGAAGATACCCTGCTCAGCGGAAGTACTTTTACAATCAACCTGAATGCCAAAGGCAGCGAACCCCTGGTCGCTACCCTCTGCTGGACTGATCCCCAGGGAACGCCTCCTCCCCCGTCCCTCAATCCGCCAAACCTTATGCTGGTCAATGACCTTGACATGAGGATAGACGGGGACGCCCACAAACCATACGTTCTGGATCCCCAGAACATCACGGCGGCCGCTACCACGGGGGATAACTTCCGCGACAACGTAGAGAAGATCTACATTCAGAGCCCTCAGGCAGGGAACCATGTGCTCAGCATCACCCATAAAGCCGTCCTTACCAACGGCTTACAGGTTTTCTCACTCATAGTCACCGGACTGAACTCCAATTTCAGCCCGGGTTCGGCCGGAAGCGACCAGACTATCTGCTCCAATACCATTCCCCAGCAGATCAGCGGAAGTCCGCCCGTAGGTGGAATGGGCCCTTACACCTACCAATGGCAAAGCTGCCTTGACAATATCACATTTTTCAATATTCCAGGGGCCACGGCCCTGAATTACCAGCCCGCTGCCCTTGCCTATACAACATATTACAGGCTGGTACAGGCTTCTTCGGGCAGCTGCGGAAACGTAATCACAAATACAGTGACCATTTCCGTTATGCCACTTCCCGTACCCTTCATCACCGGCCCGAACCAGGTTTGCCTCGACGGGCTTGCACAGACTTATTCTACCGAAACGGGGATGCTTAACTATACATGGGCAGTTTCCGGCGGAGGGACAATCTTGTCAGGAACCGGGACCAGCCAGGTCACAGTCCTTTGGAACACTGCCGGGGCACAAACAGTAAGTGTTTCCTATACCGATGCAAACGCATGCACGGCGGCAAGCCCCACGGTTCTGGACGTTACAGTGAACACCGTTCCGCCTGTACCCCAGGTCACCTTCAGCGGAGGTACCCTGTACAGCAATACCCCCTATGGCAATCAATGGTATTACGAGGGGACCCTTATCCCGGGAGCTACTTCCCCAACGTATGCTGTTAACCTCAACGGATGGTACTGGGATATAGTAACATTAAACGGCTGCGCTTCAGATACATCCAATAATGTAATCATAATTTTAGGTATAAAAGACATGCAAGAGGGGAACCTCAGCATTTACCCCGTTCCCAACCATGGCGCATTTACCGCTTCATTCACATCCGCCGGCCCCGAGGACTTCAGCATCAGGGTTTATAACCAGCTCGGAGAAGTTATCTTCGAAAAAACGGGGATACGTGTGAATAAAAGCCTAAGCCAGGATATAGACCTGGGGACAATTCCCCCCGGGTTCTACACTGTCGTTTTCCAAAGTAACGAAAGCAGCAAAGCCGTTAAAATACTTGTGAACTATTAGGTCTTGCGGAACCGGGATTTTGCTTGCATCTTTGCACGGCGGATTTCGCTTTACATACTATTGATTGAATGTGATAAAAACCCCGATGACATCATTAATCCAAAAAGCCCTTTCCCTCGGATTCCTCAGCATTGACGAAGGAAGATCCCTTTTCAGGGAGCTTCCTCTGGCTGATCTCATGTTTACGGCAAATGAACTCAGGAAAAAACATCATCCCCACGGAAGGGTAACATGGATCATCGACCGCAATGTCAACATCACGAACGCCTGCGTTTCGGGATGCAAATTCTGCAACTTTTACAAACCTGTAAGCAACGAAGCCTGTTACATCACCAGCCTGGAGGAATATATTGAGAAGATAGACGAAATGCACAAACTGGGAGGAAACCAGCTTTTGCTGCAGGGCGGGATGCATCCCCATCTCGGGATTGATTTCTATACCAATCTGTTCTCGGGTTTAAAAAAGCTCTACCCCACTCTCAGGCTGCATGCCCTGGGTCCTCCGGAGGTCGTCCACCTGGCAAATATGGAAAAGCTGGGGTACCGTGAAGTTCTTGAACAGCTTGTTGCCTCGGGGATGGACAGTCTGCCGGGAGCCGGGGCCGAGATCCTGGTCGACAGGGTAAGGCATGAGATCTCACCCGTCAAATGCACTGCCGTTGAATGGCTGGAAGTCATGAAGGTAGCGCATATCATGGATCTCACCACATCGGCAACCATGATGTTCGGGCATATCGAGACCCTGGAAGAGAGGCTGGAACATATGGTGAGCATACGGGAACTGCAGTCGTGCAAACCGACCGGGCATAAGGGCTTCCTTTCATTTATCCCCTGGCCGTTCCAGGATGAAGGAACGGTGCTGCTGAAGAAATCGGGGATCAGCAATCATGTCACTTCCGAAGAATATATCCGCATGATCGCCATCAGCCGTATCATGCTTCCGAACATCCCGAACATACAGGCATCGTGGCTCACGGTGGGCAAGGAAACGGGGCAGTTGTGCCTGCATGCCGGGGCCAATGATTTCGGCAGTATCATGATAGAGGAAAACGTGGTTTCGGCGGCAGGTGCGCATAATTCCATGGATGCAGAAGGGATGCAGAAGGCGATTCGCGAAGCAGGCTTCGTGCCACAGCTGAGGAACCAGGATTTCAGCTGGGAATGAGGCGCTTCGCGCGGATTAGGCACTTCGTGCCGATGGGTGCTTCGCGCCGATGCGGGATGATTCGCGGATAATTACTTTTTATCGGGGAATTTGAGAAGGCCGTTCTTGAGCCAGTCGGCATACATTGAACCGATGATCTCGTACGAAGCTTCATCGATGTATGAAGGATCCGAAACGGAAATCTCGCCTGTCCACAGTAATGCATTATCGGAATTGGCATACAGGTTCGCAGTGAGGTTCACCGTCGAAGTGGTAACCCAGTAACCGCCGTTTGTAACCACCGCAGCACCGGGTGCGTAATACGGATATCCCCAGGCATAATAATTGTAATAATTATAATAGAAATCGGGGTAGACCGTGGTCGTTGGGGGAACATAACTCTGTTCCTTGTCGGTGCCCTTGTAAGTCACAATAAGGATACCGTCGGCCCCGGCACTGTCGAACTTCGATTCAAGCTCGGCAAACTGGTGTTTCGTTCCGGGGGGGATGAACGAAAGGGCTTCCACGGCCTTCAGCCCTTTATTGTTAAGATAATTCGTAACAGTTTGTTCAAAAGGTTTCTGAAATTCCAGCCTGTCGAACATACCCCATACAGCGATCTTGGAGACCTGCTGGTGTTCTTTCGGGTTCACCCAGCTGGTAAGGCTTACGGGAGACGCACATCCGCCCAAAATAAGAATGAGCGCAAAACCGGAGGCGGCAAAAAACAGTAATTTTCTTTTCATAGGGTTGTATTTTTCTCAGTTTTTTAAACCAAATATAGGAAGTTCTATCGGATCACCAAAATTATCATCGTAAAAGATCATCAGCCCCATCAATAATCAGGTAAGTAGCCCCGCGGTTTTCGCCTATAAAATCCAAACAGGCATCCGCTGCTTTCTTGTATTTTTCAAGGTCTGAGAACAAAGCGAGGGCAATAAGCGC
The DNA here is from genome assembly GCA_903877385.1 of uncultured Bacteroidales bacterium. Classification (GTDB taxonomy): domain Bacteria; phylum Bacteroidota; class Bacteroidia; order Bacteroidales; family FEN-979; genus CAIRDP01. Next base: position 26,603 of record CAIRDP010000061.1, on the reverse strand, counting down.
GAATTCCCCGGCTTTTCTAATCTCAAAGGCCCCGCCTTTTTTGACCAGGGCATCAGCCTCCCAGAACCTGGAATGCCTGGGGCCGAAAAACACAGGCACCCCGAATACCACAGCTTCGAGTATGTTATGCAGTCCGGAACCAAATGCGCCGCCTATAAAAGCAAGATGAGCATACTGGTACAGCTGGGAGAGCACTCCAATGGTGTCGATGATCAGGACGCCGGCCGATACTGCATTCTCTTCGTTAAGAACCGAATAACGTACAGATGGCATCTGAAGCGAATGTTCCAGCGAATGTATCCTCGAAGGGCTTACATCGTGGGTGGCAAGGATAAATTTAATCTTCGGAGAACCAGCCCTGATGAGGGGGATCAGCATAGCCTCATCCCCGGGCCAGGTGCTTCCGCCCATGATGATATTCGCATTGCCGCAGAATTTCTTAACCAGGGGAAATTCCCCTGCATTCTTTGCAGTTTCGGAAACCCTGTCGAAACGGGTGTCGCCGGTGATCGTGACATTCTCAAAACCCAGTGATACTATGAGCTTTCCCGAAGCTTCATCCTGGACGAAGAACCAATTGATGTTCTCGAGCTGGGATCTGAACCAGCTGCCGTACCATTGGAAAAACAGCTGTTCCTGCCTGAAAACAGCCGAGGCAAACACCACCGGTACCTTATGCTCCCTGAGTTCAATAAGGTAGTTAAACCAGTACTCATATTTTATGAAAAAAGCCGCTTTCGGTTTCACCGTATCAAGCCAGAACTTCGCATTCGAGGGAGTATCCAAGGGAAGGTAAACAACGGCATCGGCATGCTTATAATTTCTGCGGATGGCATAGCCCGAAGGGCTGAAGAAACTCACGATGATCTTATAGGATGGATAGCGTTCGAGGAGTTCTTCGATCAGCGGCCTCCCCTGTTCAAATTCACCCAGGGAAGCACAATGGAACCAAACCACCTGGGCCCCGCCGAATCCCTTCACTTTTTCGGCAAGATCCTCCTTCCATCCCTTACGGCCGTCTATCCAGGATTTAGCCTTTTGACTGAAGCCAGAGGCAATCCACACGGCCAGGTAATACAGCCTCAGCGAGAAATTATAAAGGGAATGCATTTGTGCGGTATCCTCATAAATATTACAATCCAAATATACGGATTCGGGCCATAATATCAGCAATAAATCGGAATTACAGCAAGGGCAGAGCCCCGGACCCGGGTTCCGCCCGTTGAGAGGGGAAATTACCGGGAGAGATTAAAAGGCAAACACAGGGTCTTTTTACAGAATATTTTCGTACCTTTGATCATTGGGCAGTGATCCTATGAACGACCTCATTCACCGACTTAATCCTGTATATTTCTGGGATGTCAATTCTTCAGCACTTGACCCCTTGAAGTCAAAGCGTCTTATTATCGAACGCGTCTTTACACTTGGGAATCTTGAGGAAATAAAAATCATTACAGGGTTTTACGGGAAAGAGGAAATCATCAAAACCCTGCGTAATCTTAATTATCTTGAACCCAAGAACCTGAATTTCGTTTCATTTCTCTTTAAAATTCCAAAAAAGGATTTTAAATGCTACCAACGCCGGCAGTCGACAATTCAACACTGGAGTTAATCGCCGAACTTCAGTCGAAGCAGTATCTTGATGGTTTTCACCTGGTCGGAGGCACAGCCCTCGCCATCAGGCTTGGGCACCGGCGTTCAGTGGATATCGATTTGTTTACAGTGCATGATTTTGATGTTGTTGCATTACAGGAAAAATTACATCACGATTTTCCGTTTTCTCTTCAGTATTCGTCGGCAAACACATTAAAAGGCAGTATCAGGGGCATACAGATTGATTGCCTCGCCCACAGGTATCCCATTGTTGCCGGGCAAATCAGGGAGAATGGAATTACCATGCAATCGGAACAGGATATCACAGCCATGAAACTGAATGCTATTTCGGGCAGCGGACAGAGGATAAAAGACTTTATTGATATTTATTTCCTTCTGCAGAAATACACCATAGGGGAAATGCTATCATTTTACCGCCAAAAGTACAGCGAAAACAATGATGCTTTAGTACTCAAAAGTCTTATCTGGTTTGAAGATGCTGATCTGTCGGACTGGCCTGTAATGATCCTGGAACCCAGGCTTAGCTGGTCTGCAGTTAAAAAGGTTCTTAAAAAAGCCGTCGCAGGATACCTCATGTGAGGATGGGCAACGCTTCGCGTTGATGGTAGCGCTTCGCGCTGATGAGGCGCTTCGCGACTATGCGGGATGAGGCGCTGCGCGACTATGCTAGTAGTAATAAAATTCCTTGGGTTTGCGGGCGTAGATGGGGACGAACCAGCATACCTTGAAGCCGTAAAACTGGCTTGAGTATTTGGTATTGTCATAGGCCATGCGGTCGAAATCATATTTGCGCGCGCTTTTGGTCCAGGCCTGGATGAATTCGAAACCCAGGTAAAAATTAAACAAACGGGTATTGCTCATGAAAAGATAGCCCAGCGAAGCATTCAATGCAATGCCGTTATTCAGACGGTCGTAACCCTTGGCATAATCCCCGTTGATCTGGGGAGTGGTGCCGTCGGGATTATTCATCCTGATCTTATCCTGTATATACCCCCCTCCCAGCATCACCGTAATCCCGCAATTTCGGTTCGGCGCAAGGGTGGGATAAAACGGGAATATCTTCCCGAACTTCCCGTAAATGCTGTAGCCCCTCTCGTAATAATTGATTGCCGCACCGTAACCGTTTTCGTCTATGAGCAGGCCGTCACTGTCCTGCATCATCAGGGTGAGTGCATCGGAATTCTTTACGTCGCCCCCGAACAGGAAATTCCCTTCGCCCCCTATCAGCCAGTTAGTCCGCAGTTTATACAAAAAGCCGCCGCCAACGCTCGAATTCCCGCCAAAAAGCTTCGAAAGTCCTCCCCCGGGAAGCTGGTAGGAGTATGCCGCATAAAACATGCCCATGCCAATAGTGGTATCTTTTAAATTAACCTGGGCGGATGAGGGAGCCGCGAGTACGATCGGGAACAGTAAGACAAGTAAACGTTTCAGCATAGGTCAGGGGTTATGGGATGGGCAACGCTTTGCGTTGCCGATGAGCGCTGCGCGCCGATGCAGGATGCAGGATATTCTGAAACTTGCATGCAGTTTATACTTTTTTCTTTAAGAATTCATCCTTTTTCTTGTTGAAGTCTTCGAGCAGTTCGGCGAAGATCTCCTTGACCGTGGTGATCTTGGTTGCCCTGAACGCATTGGTCCCGGCAAAGGCATATCCGCCTTCAAAATTACCTTTAAAGGCATTGAATAAAGCCGTGATGATGCAGTACGGACTGCTTGTGATGTCGCAGGTTTTGATACATTTGAACGGACAGGAGAAAGGATGCTTCTTTCCGGCCCTCACCTTGTCGATAAAGGAGTTCACGATAGCGCGGCCGGGCATGCCCACCGGGCTTTTAATGATACCGATATCCTTCTCAACAGCATCGATATAGGTTTGCTTGAAGGCATCCGAGGCATCGCATTCGTTGGTAGTGACAAAACGCGTCGCCATCTGCACCCCGTCGGCCCCGCATTCCATGATATCATAAATATCGCTCCCGGTGTAAATCCCCCCGGCCGCAATCACGGGTATCCTGCAATGATGCTCTTTCTCGACCTCCCTCACCTCATGCTGCACATCGCTTACGAGCTTGCACAGCCTGTAATCCTCATCGGTGATCTGCTCCTGCTTGAAACCAAGATGTCCGCCGGCTTTCGGGCCTTCGACAACAAAAGCGTCAGGGACATATTTATAGGTCGAGATCCACTTTGAACAGATCAGTTTTGCCGCACGGCCCGAGGAAACGATAGGCACGAGCTTTGTCTTGCTTCCGGCAGTAAGGAAGGACGGCAAATCGAGAGGCAATCCGGCCCCGCAAAAAAGAATATCGGCCTTCTCCTTGATGGAAGTCTTGACCATATCGGCGAAATTGGTCATGGCGACCATAACATTCACGCCGATGATGCCCCGGGTTTTCTCGCGCGCAATCCGCAGTTCTTCCTTAAGGCCAAGAATACTGGCTTCGAGGAAATCCCTGGAGAGGTTGCGATAGAGCAAACCAAGCCCTGCGCTGGAAATCACGCCCACACCGCCTTCGTTTGCAACGGCGACGGCAAGCCCCGAAAGCGAAACGCCTACACCCATCCCACCCTGGATTATCGGGACCTGAATGGTCAGGTTGCCTATCTTAAGTTGATTCATTGTTTCCTTTATCTTCTAGAAGTGATAAATCACCCCTATGCCTCCGTTTATAGTAGAAACGGTTCTTTTGATCTCATATTTTGTTGCCGCCGAATAAAGCGACATATAATATTTATTACCTGTAAGTGTATCAACAACTTCCCTGTAGCCAAGAAATTCCTGTCCGTAAGATTTCGTGGCTTTCGGCATTCCGCCCAAATACCCCAGCTGGACGTTCACCCCCCAATGCCTGCTGATCCTGTAACCCAGGCCCAGGTTCACGGCATAGCCAAAGCCGGTGGCGGTGATGGAAACATTGGCGGCATCGACCGGGCTCTGAACGTTGAAGTTGGTCGACTGTGAAATGATGAGCCCGAAAAGCGCTTTTACATTCAGCTCGAATTTGCCGAAATCATTGATAAACACCGGCCCAACGAGGAGGTAGTTGTTGAACCAGCCCGAAGTCCCCAAAGGGTATTTAGTGCCGTACGGATTGGTGGTTGAAGCAATATCCTTATACCCGTTACGCTGGATGTCCCACTGGAATCCCAGTCCCCAGCCCCTGGGGCCCAGCCAGTTAAGACCAAGCTGGCTTACCCAGCCGTTCTTCGCGTACCCTGCTTTTTCGGTCGACTTATCCGTTTGCCCGTAATTTCCCATCACCATGGAATAGTTCAGGCTGAATTCCACCGACAGCAGATCCTTCTCCCTCGGTTTCTTTTCTTTTTTCTGTTCCTGGCTGAATACCTGGACGGGCAGCAGCAGGATTATTACCAGCAAGGCCGGCATGAAATACTTCAAACGATTCATTTAATGCAAAGTAACACTGCAAAGATACGCATATTTACCTCAGTTTGCGCAAAGCCTTGCCAGTTTAACGGGAATGTGTAATTTTGTACGGATTTCGGATGCAGGATGCAGGATGCGGGATCGTAATTCGTCAATTGTAAACAAACCCAACACATATGAAACAATACTTCTTAATCATCGCGCTCGCCCTGTTCTTAGGACACCAGGCTGATGCGTGCACCAACTTCATCGTCACCAAAGGAGCTTCCGCTGACGGATCGGTGATGATCTCGTATTCGGCTGATTCACATCAGCTGTATGGAGAATTATACTTCTGGCCCGCCAAGGACTGGCCCGCCGGATCTATGTTGAATATCATTGAATGGGATACCCAGAAACCCCTTGGCAAGATACCCCAGATAAAACATACTTACCAGGTCATCGGCAATATGAACGAGCACCAGGTCGCCATAGGTGAAACCACCTTCGGGGGCCGCGAAGAGCTTCAGCATCAGAAAGATGCCATTGTCGATTACGGCGCACTCATTTACGTGGGACTTCAGCGTTCGAAGACCGCACGCGAAGCCATCAAAATGTTCGGTGAACTTACCGCCGCTTACGGCTATGCATCCGAAGGCGAATCCTTCAGCATTTCCGATGCCAGCGAAGCCTGGATCCTCGAGATGATCAGCAAGGGCGACGGTGTAAAAGGAGCTGTCTGGGTTGCCGTTCGCATCCCCGACGGGTATATCTCGGGCCATGCCAACCAGGCGCGCATCACCCAGTTCCCCTTGAATGATCCCCAGAATTGTATTTATTCGGCGGATGTGATCTCGTTTGCAAGATCCAAAGGCTGGTTCGACGGCAAGGATGAAGAGTTCAGCTTTTCCGACACTTATGCACCCGTGACCTTTGGCGGGGCCCGCTTCTGCGAAGCCCGCGTTTGGGCCATGTTCAACCGCTGCAACAAGGATATGGGCAAGTACCAGGATTATGCCATGGGCAAGGTCCAGACGGGAAAATGGGGCTATGCTACCAACCGCATGCCGCTCTATATCAAGCCCGACCATAAAATTTCGGCTCAGGATATGCAGGGCCTCATGCGCGACCATTACGAAGGCACCAAAATGGATATGAACCACGATATCGGAGCCGGTCCTTTTGCCTGCCCCATCCGCTGGAGACCCATGACATGGAGCGTTGATTCGGTGAATTACGTTCACGAACGCGCCACTTCGACCATGCAGACGGGCTTCGTTTTCGTAGCCCAGAGCCGTTCCTGGCTGCCCGATCCGATCGGGGGCATCTTCTGGTTCGGTGTCGACGATACCTATACCACCGTTTTCAACCCGATCTACTGCGGTTCGAACAAGGTCCCCAAATCATATGCCGTGGGCAACGGAAATATGCTGCATTGGAGCAACACTTCGGCATTCTGGACCTTCAACTGGGTTGCCAACTGGGTTTACACCCGCTGGAGTTATATGATCAAGGACCTTCAGAAAGTGCAGGGCGAGCTTGAAACCAGGTACGCCCAGGAAACCCCGAAGATCGATGCCGAAGCTGCAAAGCTTTACAAAACCGATAAGGCAAAAGGCATTGCCTGTGTAACGAATTATAGTGTGAAGACGGCCGATGCCACTGTAGCCCGCTGGAAAGAACTTGGCGAATATCTTTTCGTTAAGTACAAGGACGGCAATATCATGAAGGAAAAGGACGGAAAGTTCCAGGATAACGGTTACGGGGTTCCCGTGATGCCGTCCCAGCCCGGTTACCCGGAATGGTGGCTGCGCGAGATCGTACGTGAGCATGGGGATGTTATCAAGGCACCCGCAGAGAAGCATTGATGGAAGAACGTGATGGTAGTTCGTGAAGAAGTTCGTAATGGGAGTACGTGAAAAAAATCGACTTACCATAACGAATTACCCTCACGCACTTCTTCACGCATTACCATCACGATTTATTCATATATTTGAACCACAAACAAACATCCTAGGACCATGGAAGAGCAAAGTTCCGGCGTAAGAAAATACAAGATGTATCTCGCCATCCTCGGGATCCTGATCCTTGTACTGGCATTCTGGTTGTTCATACAGAGGTCACAGCTGCTTAAGCTGGTTCATGAGAAAGAGACCGAAAAGAATGAACTCCAGCACGAACTCGATTCGGTGGTCGTGGAACACAACAAGATCAAGGTCGAGTACGGCGCACTCAGCGACAGTCTGAGGGCCAAGGACAGCCTGATCCAGGCCAATGCCGTGGAGATCAGGAAGCTGCTCGACACCCAGTGGGAATACAATAAGGTGCGTAAAAAGCTGGCGATGCTGCAGGTGGTGGCCCAGGGATATATCAGGCAGATGGACTCTCTCTATACCGTGAACCGTGAACTTACAGCCGAGAATGAGAAGGTGAAAGCCCAGGTGGTTACCGAAAGGAACCGCAACCAGGGCCTCATGAAGGACAAGGAAGACCTGAAAGAAAAGATGAACCAGGCGGCGTTTATCAAAGCTTACGACGTAACGGCATCTGCATGGAAAGTCAAGGGAGGGGGAAAGGAAACCCAGACCGATAAGGCCAACCGCACCGAGCGCCTTAAGGTTTGTTTCACCCTGGGTGAGAATCCCCTGGTGCCGGCCGGCAAACGCCCGATCTACGTGAGGATACAGCGCCCCGACAACGTGGTGGTGCAGAAGACCAAGTACGATGTGTTCACCTACAACGGACAGACCATCCCCTACTCGGTTCGCGAAGACGTGAACTATATCGGCAAAGCCCAGAACCTCTGCGTGATATGGAACAAAAGGGATAACGATATTGCGGCCATGAAGGGGAAGTACATCATCAGTGTGTTTGCAGATGATAAGGAGATAGGCGAAGGATCGTTTGAACTGAAATGAACTACGTGAGGGTAAATCGTGAGGGTAAAACGTGAGGTCTTCCTCACGAACTTCACTAACGGATCTGACAAAATGAAAATAGGTATACTTACAGCAGGCGGAGATTGCCCCGGTATAAATGCGGCAATACGGGGTGTGGGTAAAACCGCGATCCTCGAATACGGCATGGAAGTGATCGGGATATCGGCCGGCTTCCTGGGGCTGATCAACCAGGAGTATGTGACCCTGGATGAGAACCAGCTTTCGGGCATACTTACGGTAGGCGGAACGATACTGGGAACCTCGCGCGAGAACCCGTTCAAAAAGTCTGCTTCTTTCAACACCATCGACAAGCCCAAACTCATCCGCAAGCATTATAATGAACTCGGGCTCGACGCCCTCGTTTGCATTGGCGGGAACGGCACCCAGCGCACAGCTGCCCTTCTGGCCGAGGAAGGACTTAACGTGGTGGGTATCCCAAAGACCATCGATAATGATGTTTTTGGCACGGATGTCACTTTCGGGTTTGATTCGGCGGTATGGATTGCCACAGAGGCCATCGACAGGCTGCACAGCACGGCAAACAGCCACAAACGCATCATGGTGATAGAAGTCATGGGGCATCATGCAGGATGGCTTGCCTTATACTCCGGCATAGCCGGCGGGGGAGATGTCATCCTCATACCTGAAATAGAATACAAGATCGAGACCGTGGCTAAATGCCTTAAAAAGCGGGCCATCAATAAGAAACCTTACAGCATCGTGGTCGTGGCCGAGGGAATCCCAAGGCCCAGGGAAATGTCAGCGGCCCAGTATATCGGCAACGGCATTAAAGAACTCACCGGCCTTGAGACCCGGGAAACCATACTCGGGTATATTCAGCGCGGGGGCAGCCCCTCGCCTATGGACCGGGTGCTGGCAACCAGGTACGGAGCGTATGCCGTGGAACTCATCACTTCAAAGAAATTCGGCCGCATGGTCTGCCTCAAAGGCAACGAAGTGACCTCGGTGCCGCTCAAAGACGTGGGCGGGAAGCTGAGGCTGGTCCCCAATAACGATCCCCTGATCGAGAAGGCCCGCAAGATGGATATCTGCTTCGGCAGCGGGAGCTGATGTAATCCCGGCAGAAGCATTTCTTATCTGAAAAACAATAACGAAGTTCATTAACACTTCTCTCCCTCCCGGGGGGCATCAGAACTTTTTCCTAACATTTTCCTTGCTTTTTGCTACATATTATCTTATTTTTGAAACCTTATGATCAGTCAAGGGATCAAAAAAGAAATTCTATGTTGAACTTTAAAACCGAATGGCATGAAAACACAAAGACCATTTAAATTACAGATTGCAGTAGTTATAATGCTGGGCCTGCTGTCAGCATTATTTGTCTTCACAGGCTGTACCAAGAAAGACGACAGTACTTCCACCCCCACGGTGCAGGCTTACACCAACATGAACGACGACACCACGACCCAGATCGTCGCAAGCATCCCAAGGATAGATCTGAAACAGGTCAAGAGCACGGGAGTCACGCTTTACATCTCGGTCACCGACCAGAACGGGCATGTCTTCAGCAACTTCAACCAGTATAACTTTATCATTAAACAGGTTTGCGTGGGAGGCACGGATACCACCGTGGTGGGAAGCCTCAACTTCCAGCAGATGAACCAGAGCGGGAAGAATATCGCAACCCCGCTGATACTCGATTATTCGGGTAGCATGGAATCCTATGTGCCTGACCTGGAGCTGGCTGCAGCCAAATTCATCGATATGAAGAACAAGAGTGACCAGGCCGAGCTTATCAAATTCAGCAGCTCGATCGAGAACGTGCAGGGCTTCACAACCGACACCACCGCTTTACTCAAAGCACTGAGGTCCAGCTGGTCCGGGGCATTCAACATGACTGCCTTTTACGATGCCGTATACATGGGCATAGATGATGCGAATACTTTCGTGAACAAGTCCTCCACATCCTACCTGCCGGCGCTGATAGGCTTTACCGATGGAATCGACAATGAGTCGGTAAACACCATGCAGCAGGTGATCGATCATGCCAATTCAAACCAGATCCCTTTGTACATGCTTGGATTCGGGAGCGCCGATCCTGTACTTCTCACCAATATTGCCGAGAGTACTGGTGGGAGGTATTATTACACCCCTGATATCACCACGCTTCAGAACCTGTTTGCTATGATCAGCGGACAGCTCAAGAATGTGTACCTGGTCTCCTGGAATTACAGCAGTAGTGGCTGCAACCAGGCTATGATCATTGTAGAAGCCAGCTATACCTGTAAAACAGGGACTTATCACTCAAGGGTTGAAAAGGTATTCACCCCGTATAAATAGGGAGCAGCATGCCTTCGATGATTACATCGCGAAGCGGATATCCCTTACATTCAGCTGAAGCGACACCTGCCCGTTCCACTCGTTTTCCTCGAGGTGGTAGCAGATATCGAAGGGGATGCCTTTGTCGATGAGGTGGAAGTGTTCGCCCTGCTGGAAGGCGATAGCGGAGCAGGGGCCGCCGGAGATCTCGGGATGGACCACGGTAAGGCGGATATGGTTCTTGCCCACGAGGCGGGAGCCGCCGGCATTCACCACCCCGTCGGTTTCGAAGAGGGGGGCCATGTTACCCGGACCGAAGGGCGCAAACTGCTTCAGGATGTTGTAAAAGCGGGAATTCACCGCGCTCAGGGGGAGCACCTCGTCAATTTCAAGTTCAGGGACAAACTCCGCCCCTTTCTGCTTTTCCCTTACGATAGCTTCGAACTTCTCCTGGAAAGCAAGAAGGTTTTCGGGTTTCAGCGAGAGCCCCGCAGCATATTTATGTCCGCCGAAATGTTCCAGCAGCCCGCTGCAGGCATCCACTGCCTCGTAAATATCAAAATCCTTGACCGAGCGGGCCGAGCCCGTAATTAGTCCGTTGGAAGACGTAAGCACTATGGTAGGTCTGTAAAACGTCTCGGTAAGCCTGGAAGCCACTATGCCTATAACGCCCTTATGCCAGTCGGGATGAAAGATCACCGTGGACTTGGCGTTGCGCAGCTTCTCATCCTTCTGTATCATGTCGATGGCCTGTAGGGTGGCAATGGCATCCAGGTTCTTGCGTTCGGTATTGTAATTGTTGATCTGTTCGGCGGTAGCGCGTGCATCATCCAGGCTTTCGGCGATCAGCAGCTTCACCGAATTATTCCCGCTCTCTATCCTGCCCGCAGCGTTGATCCTGGGTCCTATGGTAAACACCAGGTCGGAGATAGTGAGCTCTTTGTCGTAGCAGTTTGGGGATGCAGGATGCGGGTTGCGGGATGAGCTGAGGGGTTCCGAACGGGCATCCTGTATCTTGTATACCGCATCATTTTTCTTCGCGTGCACCCCTGAATAATGCAGCAGCGCCTCTATCCCGGGCCGGGGCGAGGAATTGATGAGCTTAAGTCCGAAGTAAGCCAGCACCCTGTTTTCCCCCGTAATATCAACGATATCCGAAGCAATGCTGATCGCTACCAGGTCGAGGTAGGTATGAAGTTTTTCGAACTCTATATTTTTACGCATGGCTATCGCCTGGATGAGCTTGAACCCAATGCCACAGCCCGAAAGCTCTTTATAAGGGTAAGGACAATCGGCCCGCTTGGGGTCTAAAACAGCCGATGCAGGGGGGAGTTCAGCTCCCGGACGGTGGTGGTCGCAGATGATGAAATCAATTCCTTTTTCCAGTGCGTACTGAACCTTCTCAACCGCCTTGATCCCGCAATCGAGGGCGATGATGAGTTTAAAACCGTTTTCGGCCGCGTAATCTATGCCCTTGTACGAAACCCCGTAACCCTCGGTATAGCGGTCGGGGATATAATAACCGGCCGGCTCGTGGAAACGTTTGAGGAAGCTGTACACCAGGGCCACAGCGGTAGTTCCGTCCACATCGTAATCGCCGTACACCATCACCTTTTCCTGCTTTTCCATGGCCTCTTCGATACGGTTGATGGCGAGGTCCATATCCTTCATCAGGAAGGGGTCGTGGAGATGGTTCAGGCCGGGCCTGAAAAAGGCTTTGGCGTCTTCGAAAGTCGTGATGCCCCTTTGGACCAGAAGGCCGGAGAGATAGTGGTCGATTCCCAGTAATTCCGACATTTTGCGGATGCTATCCTTCTCTCCCAGAGGTTTCGTGACCCAGCGTTTTTGCATAAGGCAAATATAAGGAAATTTCGCTCGTTCCTTGCAGCTGATGCGGCTTTTGTAAAATGTTCGCTTTTTCAGCGGTTTTATTTTACAGGTCCCTGTACCACAGCATTCGCTGGAACGGCAGATTGATTGAAATCTCAGGCTCCAGGGGTGTAGGCAAGACCACCCTGATGCTTCAGAAAATTCATGAAATAAACAGTCTGTCTGCAGGCAAGGCCTTGTATTGTTCGTTGGACGATCCTTTTTTTTACAAGCAATCCCTTACCGAAGTCGCGTATGAATTTTCGAGGATTGGCGGCACTCACCTGTTTCTGGACGAGGTTCATAAATACCCATCCAAATACAGGGATTTTGATTGGAGCGCCGAGATCAAAACCCTGTACGACAAATTTCCCGAAATTCATTTTATTTACACCGGTTCGTCTATTTTAAAACTGTACAAAGGGCAAGGTGACTTAAGCCGGCGTAAACTGAATTACCAGCTTCCGGGCTTATCGCTGCGTGAATTTCTTCAATTCACGCAGATAATAAGCTTAAAACCATTAAGCCTTGATGAGATCATACAAGATCATGCCTCTTTGTCAAAGGATATTATCCGGCAGCTCAGGATAATACCTGAATTTCGCAACTATCTGAAAACCGGATATTTTCCATACCAGTCCGAGGCCCCGGAGCAATATGAACAACGATTAAAGAACAGCATTTCGGTGATCCTCGAAAACGATATTCCTGCGGTAACCGATATTTCGTTCGAAACCACCTATAAACTGAAAAAACTCCTCTCGGTCATCGCCAGTTCAGCCCCCTACACTCCCAATCTAAGCAAAACACGAAATGAACTTTTCATCGCCGACCAGCGTACCCTCTTACGTTACCTATTCTGGCTCGAAAAAGCCGAATTGATCACAATTCTCTCAAGGTACGGGAAAGGGAATCAATTGATACGTAAACCCGAAAAGATCTACCTCAACAATACAAATCTGCTCAACTGCATTGATTCCAGGCATGACATCGGGACCATCAGGGAAACATTTTTCCTGAACCAGCTCAGCAACAGCGAAACCGTAAACTACACCGAAACAGGAGATTTCATGGTCAACAACAAATGGTTGTTCGAAGTCGGCGGTCGAAATAAGAATCCAGGGGCAGAGATAAAAAACAACTTTTTCCTTGCCCTCGACGACATTGAAACTTCCTACAGGAACGTCATTCCTCTCTGGCTGTTCGGATTCCTGTATTAGGCACGGTTACACTCGCCCTTACCTTACCACGATCTTCCGGCGCCAGACGTCTTTGTCGGAAACGTATTCGAGGATATAGACGCCGGGAAGGAGTTGTGAAACATCCAGGGGCAGGGTGAGGGGACCGGCGGGCGAAGAGTACCGGGTCTCCTTTACGAGGCGGCCATCCGCATTCATCATCCTTAAAATGAATTCAGAAGAAGGGGCTGAACTGAATTCAAGGGTTCCGTGCGCATGCATGGGATTAGGATATATTTTGACTGCGGATGAGGTTTGGGTTTCAATCCCGAGCAGGGGGCCTACATAGATATTCCTGAGGTACATATCGTTGCCGTAATTGCTGATGGCGCGGAATTTGATCAGAAGGCGGTTGTTGCCGATAAAACTGCCCAGGTTGAGCTGGTGGTTGGCCCATTTGGAGGTATCGGGTAACAAGTAGTTCCATTCGAACTGGTCCATGGTATTTGTAAAGATCTCAGAACCCTGTCCCGAAAACACCGTGTCCCAGGACTGTCCGCAGTCGGTACTCACCATCACCTTGAGGGTGTCGTGGGAGAGGTCGCCGAAGCTGGCGTAAACCATATCCCAGCTCAGAGCCAGTGAGCTTTTTGATGTAACATCCACGGCCGGGAGGAAGAGCTCATTCACCGATCCCTCGTTCATGATGAACCAGCGCAGCTGCAATGCCCCGAGGAGGTATTTGGTGGTATCCATGGGAAGGCTCACCCAGCGCCAGGTGTTGCCATTCTTCGACTGGTTATACACAGCCCAGCCGGCATACGGGAAGCCCTGGGTCTTGAAATATTCGTGCAATGGAGGCAGAACGCTGTTCTTCTGAACCGAAAGTGAATTCGAGTAAGCAGCCATCCTCGAAGGGAAGATATACATATTGCCGGGGATGTCGGTCTTCACTTTGACCGTATGCATTCCATTGCCCATGAAGGTGGTGGGGAGGGCAACATAGGTTGTTGCCCCGGGATCCAGGTAGCCCGACCAGGTATAATAATTATAGGGTCCGGTGTCGATGGCGTAGCTCAGGCGGCAGGATGTAAGCGCCTGGGAACCGGCGTTGAAGAAATACAATTTGGCATATAAGAGGGAATCGAAACACTGAACCGGGGCCAGTTGCAGGCTTAACAGCCTGTCGACGAGGGCGTAATAGGGCAGCTGGCGGGGAGTACTGAGGGCTGACTGCAGTACCCCTTTGGTATCGTCCTGCTGTATGAATGCGCTTACCGAGATATTATTGAAATTGTACATGGTAGTCATCATGGGGTAAGCTATGACCACCGAATCAAGCTGTCCCTGGGCCCAGTTGCTGCGCAAGGTCGTACCAACCGCATCGGGCAGCATCTTTTTGAGGACCTTGTAAAACGTCTTTTCCTCGTTGGAGCCCGGGGGGGCAAAAAACCAGATGCTGTCCTCCGAAACAGCAATCCTCGCATGCAAAACCCCTGAAGCGAAACTAAGCCTGGTATTCGCCCTGATGAGAAGCTTCACGTAAATGGTATCCCAGGCCTGGTTGAAATAATGGCTCAGGGTAAGGGTGAACGCACTGCTGATGAAATACACCGAATCTATCATGGCCTGGGTGATGTCGGTTGGATAGATCGTTTTGCCGTTAAGCAGGCCATCGGGGAAACTCGAAGGAGTATAGTAACGTGCAAGCTGGTTCACATCGGCCGAATCGTCCAGGTACAAAGGATCGTAGCCCGGGGGCATGCTCTGGTATTTTATCGCCATCACTTTGAGCGGATTGGCGGCCACGAGGCTGTCGACGTGAGCGTTCGCGGCAGGGCAATACTTGCAGGATGCCCCGGTAAAGACTTCTATCAGCGCTTTGGTGGAATACTGGGCGGTGGCTGAGAGTGACAGGAGGAGGATAAGACCGGTGAAGAGTAAAGTTTTTTTCATAGCAGCTGGGGTTTTACAGAAGTCAAATGTAGGCAATTTCGGGGGGAAAAGCAAGGGGCTGGGCTCTGGGGGTTGGGTACTGGGTAATGGGGACTGGGGGCTGGGAATACGGCTGAAGAATCATGCTGATACAACCCTGGTGAGGAGTTTCCAGACTGCTGTTTCCAGATCCTGCCGGCTGAAGGGTTTCATCAGCCAATGATCGACCCCCGATCCCCCGTTCTGTTTCAGCACCCAGTCGGGCGGGTAAGCCGTAATACCGATAAGTGGAATATACGGGTTGAACTTTCGGATTGCGCCTGATATCCCAATGCCGGAGGGCAAGGCCAGGCTGACATCCGCCAGAACAAGATCAAAACCCGGATTAAACAGAAGGGTATCCAGCGCTTCCTTTGCGCTCATCGCAAAGACCAACAGGTAATCAGAGGGTTTCAGAAACGCCCTCAACAGGTCCCGGTCCGTTTCGGAGCGGGTGGCCACCAATAGCTTTAAACGTCTCATAGGTAAAATCATTTACCCTTAATCCGGCAAGGTGGGAAAAGTGATAAGAAAAACGTGAAGAAAATCGTGAGGGTAAAACGTAATGATAATCCGCACTTCTTCACGAACTTCATTACGCTCTTCATCACGACCTTCCGTCACGTTCTTCCTCACGTCCTACCGTCACGTTCTTCCTCACGATCTTCCTTACGTTCTCTCCTCACGATCTTCCTTACGTTCTCTCCTCACGGATATCACTTTTTCACTTTCGGCGGATTAAGTATTACCGAATCTTAAACCCTGTGAAACAATGAATGCCTCAATTGAAAATGGTGAAATAATCTTCTATCAACCAGATGACAAATCAACATATCTCGAAGTGCGAATTGATGATGAAACCATTTGGCTTACACAAGCTCAAATTGTCACCCTTTTTTCCACAAGTAAAGCAAATGTAAGCGAACATATTAAGCAAATTTATCAGTCAAAAGAATTGGAAGCCGAAACAACTGTTCGGAAATTCCGAACAGTTCAAATCGAAGGAAATCGAAGCGTAAACCGCAATACTGACCATTCCAATTTGGACATGATCATTTCTATCGGATATCGTGTCAATTCTATTCAAGGAACTCAGTTTCGTATTTGGGCTAATAAAGTTTTGAAAACTTATTTACTCAAGGGATACGTTATTCACCAGCAATTTGAGCAAATTGAGAATAAATTAAAACAACATGATAAAACACTTTTGGAGCACGACCAAAAATTCGGCTTACTAATAAAAACAAACTTGCTACCCACCGAAGGTATTTTTTATGAGGGACAAATATTCGATGCTTACCAGTTTGCATCGGATATAATCAAATCGGCTACAAAATCTATTGTACTGGTAGACAATTATATTGATGAAAGTGTGCTGACTTTGTTGTCGAAAAGAAAAAGTGAAGTTACAGCCACGATATATACTGCTTCAGTTACAAACCAATTAAAATTGGATTTGAAACGATTTAATGCCCAATATCCAAAAGTTGAGGTTAAAACATTTACCAACTCGCACGACAGGTTTCTGATACTTGACCATGCAAAGGTTTATCATATCGGCGCTTCATTAAAAGACCTGGGCAAAAAGTGGTTTGCCTTTGCGAAAATCGAACTCGACCCAAGGGAACTCATTACGAAACTCGACACCCCGTATAATGAGGGTAAAACGTGACGGTAAATCGTAACGATAAAACGTGACGGTAAATCGCTCTTCATTACGTACTACTGTCACGTTCTTCCTCACGACCTACTGTCACGCCCTTCCTCACGGGTTGTTTTACACAAATCTCACGGAATGGTGTATCTTTGCATTAAAGATGCGAAAATAAGATGCCCATTATGGATATAAAAAACTACAGACCCCGAATCATTGACGCAAAGATTGAATCTTTGCTGGATGCTTTTGGCGCAGTGTGCATAGAGGGGCCAAAATGGTGTGGCAAAACGTGGACTGCTATTCGTCACAGTAATAGTCAGGTCTTTTTGGGCGACCCTTCTGGTGGTTTTCAGAATCGCCAATTGGCACAAATAAATCCGGAACTTGTTCTCACTGGCGAATATCCACATTTGGTGGATGAGTGGCAAGAAGCGCCTTCCTTATGGGATGCCGTGCGGTATAAAGTGGATTCACTCGCGCAAAAAGGATTATTCATCCTCACAGGATCCGCCACACCTAACCATAAAGGTGTGCTTCATAGCGGGACGGGGCGCATCGCGAGGATTTCTATGAGCCCGATGTCGTTATACGAATCAGGCGATTCCAATGGGAAAGTTTCCCTGATGGACTTATTCAATGGCGCACAACAAGACACCTTGACCGGAAATGTCAATTTAATGCATCTTATAAACCTGACCATCCGTGGCGGATGGCCTGCAGCGATAGGTGTTCCTGACAATGTGGCGTTCGAGTTGCCAAAATCGTATATTGATGCGGTAGTTCAGGATGATGTATGGCGCATTGACGGGGTGAAACGTGACAAACGCAAAATGAACCTGCTATTACGCTCTTTGGCACGCAACGAAAGCACAACTGCAACAAACAAGAAGCTTAAAAATGATATTAAAGATATTGATAACCAAGATGTTGATATTGATACGATAGCAGAGTACCTTAATGTATTCGAACGCCTTTTCATACTCAATAATCAGTTGCCCTTCTCACCTGATATCCGTTCATCGGTCAGAGTGAAACAATCTGAAAAGCGCCATTTTGCAGATCCTTCGCTTGCTTGTGCTGTTTTGGGAGTATCGTCATCAATGTTGATGAATGACTTGCAAACATACGGCCTCTTATTTGAGTCCTTATGTGAACGGGACTTGAAGATCTATGCCCAGGCGCTTGGCGGACAGTTATTCCATTATCAGGATTATAACAGCTTCGAAATTGACGCGGTAGTACAACTTTCTGATGGACGTTGGGGGGCCTTTGAAATAAAACTCGGTATGAATCAGGTAGATGAGGCAGCTAAAAAATTGTTGCGTATTTGTGAATCAGCAAAAAACAAACAGGGAACAGCTCCGACCCTTTTGGGTGTAATATGTGGAATGTCTAATGCCTCATACAAACGCCCTGATGGTGTATATGTCTTGCCAATTACAGCCTTAAAAAACTGATAAGGGTAAATCGTGATGGTAATTCGTGACGATAATACGTAAGGGTAAATCGTGATGGTAAATCGTAACGATAAAACGTGATGGTAATTCGTAACGATAAAACGTAATTGTAATCCGCACTTCTTCACGTCCTTCTTTACGTACTACCGTTACGTTCTTCTTCACGTCCTTCCTCACTTACTACCGTTACGTTCTTCTTCACGACCTTCCTCACGACCTTCTTCACGTACTACCGTCACGTACTTCTTCACGACCTTCATCACGTACTACCTGGATAAACCAGCCCTTTTGACCAGTCTCTGCCGATCCAAATTGACCACCCCTTTGCCGATATAAAAATCGGTTTGCGCCGGAGCATATTGACCACCCCCTGCCGATCCAAATTGACCACCCCTTAAGAACGATATTTTCCTTGCTTTAAGGCAGGCATTTATGATTATGTTGACTTGTTATTAACAAATCATAAATGTCAAATAAACTAATTGTTATGAGCAAGGTGAGAAACATTATCAGGCTATACACCGAAGGTGTAAGCAAGCAGTCTATTGGGGATCGGACAGATCTTCCCCGCAACAGTGTTAAAAAATATATCAGGCTATTCCTGGCCTCGGACAAGTCCCCACAGGAGCTTGAACTGATGAGCGATACGGAGTTGGAGCAGTTCTTCATGGACATGGTTCCACGCCATTATGTCGAAAATGATCCCCGTTATATCGCTGCAGTAGCGTTTTTCCCGGGGATGGAGAAAGCCCTGAAGCACAGGGAAAACACCAAGGGAAAACTGTGGCAGCAATACATCGCGCTTAATCCAGATGGTTACCGTGTGTCACAATTTAAGGGGTATTACCTCAAATGGCTGAAGGTACGCAACCCGGTAATGCATATGGAGCATAAGGCCGGGGAGAAGATGTATGTGGATTATGCTGGACAAAAGCTGCATATCGTTGACCCTGAAAGCGGGGAGATGGTTCCTGTTGAGGTTTTTGTTGCCATCCTTGGTGCTAGCCAGTTAACCTATGTAGAAGCCAGTTATAGTCAAAAGAAAGAAGACTTCATCGGTTCCTGTGAGAATGCTCTGTATTACTTCGGAGGTGTTCCAAATGCCATTGTCACGGACAATCTGAAGTCAGCCGTGATAAAGGGGAACCGTTACGAGCCAACCCTCAACGAGGCATTCCGTGACTTTGTAAGCCATTACACGATGTCTGCGCTGCCCGCGGCGCCATACAAGCCCAAGTACAAAGCACTGGTTGAAGGCGCTGTAAAGATCATCTATCGCACGATTTACGGCACTGTAAAGGAACGAGTCTATTCCAGCCTGGAACTAATCAACCAGTCCATCGGTGCAGCCCTGGAGGAACACAACAACCGGTTGTTGCAGAACAGGCCGTTCAGCCGCAGGCAGTTGTTTGAAGAAACCGAGCGTCAAACGCTACATCCTTTGGCCGCTCACAAGTACGAACTCAAACACCGCCTTATCGTTACGGTCATGAAGAACAATTACGTCAACCTCAGTGAAGACAAACATTTTTACAGCGTTCCGTATCACTACATAGGCAAGAAGGTAACACTTTTGTACAGCCAGAGCGTTGTTGAAGTATATCATCGCTATGAACGCATTGCCATACACAACCGCAACCGGCAACCCTATGGCTATACGACGGTCATTGAACACCTGGCTTCTAAGCACCGGTACATGAGCGACTGGAATCCAAATAAGTTTATCGAACGAGCAGAAGAGATCGGCCCTGAAACAAAGCAATACATCATTGAGTTGCTGAATACCCGCCAGCATCCGGAACAGACTTACCGCTCGTGCCAGGGCGTGTTGAGTTTTGCTGCGCGTGTTGGAAAAGAGCGTCTTAACAATGCCTGCCGCCGTGCACTCCAATATGGCGATTACGGGTACCAGACCATCCGGGCAATCCTTGAACGTGGCCTTGACGGGAACACAGATGAGACGGAACCCGGCAATGATCAGCCATTACCTCCGCATAATAATATCCGTGGTAAAAATTATTACCGATAAAATCTCTCCGGTACCTGGACTCGGGCTCTGTTCCGGGTCCAGGCATCGGATATTATTCACCTTAAAACCTATAAAAATGAATGAACAAACGCTACAAAAAATGAGACAGATGAAGTTCTTTGGCATGGTTAGGGCCTTCCGTACAAGCATGGAAAATGGCAATCTGGAGAAAGTAACCAATGATGAAATGGTCTCCATCCTGATCGACTCAGAGTGGGATGATCGCAACAATCGCCGCATAGAACGGCAAATGCGCAATGCCCGGTTCCGGTACAAGGCCAATGTCGAACAGTTGCACTTTGATATCGATCGTAATCTCGATAAAAATCAATTAATGAGGCTTGCTGAATGTACCTTTATTCAACGCAAAGAGAACCTGCTTATCACCGGCAGCACCGGTATTGGTAAGAGTTACATCGCATCTGCCATAGGAAACCAGGCCTGCACTCTCGGGTACAAAGTTCTGTATGCAAATGCAACCAAACTTTTTTCAAGGCTGAAGATGGCCAAGGCAGACGGATCTTATATCCGGGAGATCGCTAAAATAGAACGGCAGGATCTTCTGATCCTTGATGACTTCGGCTTGCAGCCAATGGATGGATATGGAAGATCGGTGCTAATGGAAATCATCGAGGACCGTCACGGGAACCGTTCAACGATCATTACATCACAATTACCAGTGGCTCAATGGTACGAGGTAATCGGGGAACAAACCGTGGCGGACGCCATCCTTGACCGGATCGTTCATGATGCTCACCGGATAGAACTCCTGGGAGAATCACTGCGCAAATCCCTGAAATATAAAATCACAGAAGATGTTGAAACAATATAAAACCGTCTAATTTTGTATAACGCCTAAAAAAACAAGAAAATGTTCTTTCTTAAGAATGCAGAAGTGGGGTGGTCAAACTATATCGGCAGAAGGTCGGTAAAATGAATCGGCACAGGGTGGTCAATTTGGTCGGCATATCCACATATAGACCAGTTTAAATTCAAAAGGGTTGCGTAGCAAGTAAAAAAAGAAGAAGTTGGCAATAAATGGGGTTGTAAAAGAGGTTAATGAGGATATATTTACTCAAGTTTAACTCTACATGTCCTTTCCTATAACTTATGTTAATATTCTTCGTCATACTTATGTTTTACGACCTTAACATAATTTACTTTATTCCTGATTTTTAGCTATTTATGAAATGCCCAGTTAGGCAGATATTGACCTATCAAAACCATATTTCAGGATTATTTAGCCTGCGAATTATTGCTTTTCAAAACAAGTGAGTAAATTTGTTATCCAAGTAAGCTGTTATTAATGCATCAATCTCACGGGTACCAGGTCTTTTCATTGATTTTCAGGAATGTGCCTACAGTTGAGGAAATGTTATGGAGATTAAATCCGGGGACAATTTCCCCGGCTAATGAATTGCCCAAAACCAAACTGCCTGCTTGATTAAACTGTAATTCGATTCTCGAATTACGATTCACGATTTCCGATTTAGCTAAGTCCCTGTGACTGAAAGGGCGAAGCCATAAAGACTAAAGGCCATTTTACGACCTTCTTCACCAACTTCCTTACTTTTTCACTTACGATTATAATTATGAACTTCATAACACATAGTCCAATGCTTGAGACCTTAATCACCAACAAAACAAGAATTAAATTGCTTTACCGGATGTTCCTGAATCCTGATTCAAAAGGTTACCTCAGAGGTCTTGAGGAAGAATTCGGAGAATCTTCCAATGCCATCCGCATTGAACTGAATCGCTTTGAGGCGGCCGGGATGCTTGAATCCTATCTGGATAAAAACAAGAAGATTTACAGGGCAAATAAAAAACATCCTTTGTACTCACTTATCAATGAGGTTATTCATAAACAACTGGGCTTTGATCAGATTTTGGAAAAAGTCATTCAAAAACTTGGGAATGTTTATCAAGTCTACCTCACGGGTCCTCTTTCACAAGGACTTAATAAGGGGCCGTTAGAGATCATCTTGATTGGAGACAAAATAAATGTAACAAATCTTAATCAACTAGTTGAAAAGGTTGAAAAAAGCATTGGACGAAGTATAACACATAACATTTATAAGCCCGTTGATCTGAAGACAGAAAACATAAAATCAAATGAGTGGTTACTCCTTTGGGACCTCAATTAACGAAATCATGTTTCCTGAAATTATCCAATCACTTTATTCCTTTGGTTTAAGAGAACATCGGATGAACATTATTAAGAACAAATACCCACATTTCAATAATTGAAGAAAAAAAAGCGACCAACCCGACAAACATAAAACATGAACCCAACCTTCTCAATTAGCCCCTCCGGAGAATCCTTCCCACTCCCGGTTATAGCAGACTACCAAAATGAATTAAACCGCATTGCAGAACTTGTGCAACAGGCACGCAGCGAAAACAAAGAAATCGTTGTTGTGATGGGCCTCGGTTTTGTAGGTGCCGTGATGGCCGCTATTGTGGCTGACACCAAAGATGCAAACGGAAAGAAGTCAAAATTCGTGATTGGGTGCCAGCGCCCTTCTTCCCGTTCTTTATGGAAGATTCCTTTGATTAACCGTGGGGAATCACCGGTTAAGGCATAGGATCCTGAGGTTGATGTTTTAATCAAACGCTGTGTGCTCGATGACAAAACCTTTGTGGCGACGTATAATAGCGACTGCCTTCAATTGGCCGACTGTGTGGTAGTTGATGTACAATGTGACTTCGCCAAGAAGGAACTTGGAAATATGAAGAGTGGTGAAGCAGATATGGCTGCCCTCGAGGATACCATGCGTACCATCGGTGAGAAAATCCAGCCCAATTGCCTTGTGCTCATTGAAACTACAGTTGCCCCGGGCACCACTGAATTCGTGGCTTGGCCCATCCTAAAAAAGGCCTTTGCTAACAGGAGAATTAAAGAAATTCCTCTGCTCGCCCACAGCTTTGAACGGGTGATGCCCGGAAAGCAATATGTGGCCAGCATCCGCGATTTCTGGAGGGTGCGTTCGGGCTGCGAGTCCATCGCCCGCGAAAGGGTCGAAAAATTTCTGCGCGAAGTACTCAATCCCAAATATTTCCCGCTCACCGTGAGGGATCGCCCCATCGAATCGGAGACACCAAGATCGTTGAGAACTCATACCGTGTCCTGACCGTTCTTACCTTGGGTTTGCATAGAATAAAAACATCATTTTTATTTTAAGATAATTATTTTATCTACTTTTGTCTTTTAATCCTAAAATATTCGATCACAATGAACGGACTGCATTTATTCATCGATAATTCTAATATTTTCATTGAAGCTCAACGGGTTGCAAGAGAAAAATATTTTTTTGATGACGAACTTGTTATTCGAGTTCGCATCAATTATGGAGAACTCCTGGAAAAGGTAAGGAATGGACGCAAACTCATGGAGACAGTTTTAGTCGGCTCACGCCCTCCACAGAACGATTTACTTTGGGATAAATTAATAAAATTAGGAGTAACTCCGCGTATTTTTGATAGAAACACCTTTTCGGGAAAAGAAAAGGGGGTTGATGCTGAATTAAGCAACTCAATACGTGATACTTTGGAAGATAATAAGGAACCTGGTACTATTGCAATTATAGCTGGTGACCGAGATTATGTTCCAACCTTACAACGATGTCTAAAAAAAGGTTGGAATGTTGAATTGTATTTTTGGAGTCAAGCATCAGCTGAATTAAAAAAAATGGGAGGTATTATCTTCTTTAATCTTGATGATTTCTTTCACGAAATAACTTTTAAAGCCAAGCAAAAGGAATAATCTCTTTTCTTCAATTACACGCTTTCCCTTATCCTCTATTGATACGTTTATACCAAACCCCAGGTTCATACGCTCGCATTATGCCGTTTGGAGAAAAGCAGTTTAATCTGATAAATCTGGCATTATAAGACCTGATTATTCCTTTAACTTGTGCCGGAAGATTATACAAACGAAATGATCGGGATTTTCAAGATGGACCCAAAGTTCAACGGACTTATCCTCTTTCCAAATAAAACCGATTCCAACAATGGATTCAAAATCGGGATAAACTTTGATTTCCAATACAATATCATAAACTGGCCGTCACAGTTGAATGTTATCTGGTGAAAAGAATAACTCTGAACAAGTGAAAAAATATAACACGCTATGACACCTCGCCTACTGGAACTCACTTGAGTTGCAACCAGGATAATAAAGGTTGATGTTATAAATGAGTTATGGAGCATTATTAGACAACCAAAAAAAAAGACACAATTACGAATAGATTTTATTTTACAGGAATTTTATTTCTAACATCATTGCTAACTTTTGCTGATGTATCATATACACCGCAAGAAGAATGCTGTTTTGAAATTAACAATACGTTAAAACAGCAGAATGACATATTAGCTCAGTTTTTGAATAAAAAGGATACATTATTGGCTGACAAAACCGGTAATAACAAAAACTCAATTACCATTAATAACAATTGCTGCAATCAACAAGCTGACAATTTCGACTTCATAGACTTTATTGCTCAAATCGCTACAATTATAGGATTATTATTTGCTATATTGACTTACTGGTGGACTGAGAAGAATAAAAGGAATGAAATAATAAGAGCTTACAAGGCATTGACAAAATACTTTTATGACAGAGTTATTTCATTAACTGCTTATATCGACAGACAGGGAGACCATTTCACTCATTTTATTGACAATATCAAGAAACAACCATACGAATTACAAAATCTTAAATTTGAAAGTAACAGTGATGCAGCCAGAATAGAAAAAATTGAATCTGAGAAGTTGTATGAATCTGTTAGTTACTTAAATAGACCATATGTTATTGATAACGATTATTATAATTTGTTGTATGGGGCAGGATACATTAAAGAATTAGAATCCCAATCCAAAAATGTATATATTACCTATCTGCATGAAACAAGGATATTGCAGGGAAAACTAGAAGATATTATTACATCTACAAAAGAGTTTTTCATTCGTGAAGAATCAAATCTATCAACTGCGCTAAAAACTCAAAAGAATAATTTATCAAATATATCTGGTAATCTTAACATTTTTTATTTGAACTTTTATATGATGACCTTCAAGTCATTAAAAGCAAAGAAAAGAGATAAACAAGAAAATGAATTATTGCTAATTGTCTTAAGCTATGAAGAAAAGTACGCAGACCTGATTAATACCTCAAACGCTTTCAAATTACAATTTGAGCAATTAGGGTCTAAATATAGTGAGACCGCAAAGAATATGAAGATTTATAAGGGCAACCTAAGATTGAAAGAATAGCTCACCATAATAAATAGGACCTCTTGCAGCACGTTGCCCAAGTTGAAGCCCGGGTTGAACAAAATCACAATGGTGCAGGTTTCCTTTGCACTTTACGCCAGAAGTTTCAGTTTAATGGCATCCGGATGGGTTACTGGAGATGTTTCTTTTTAGTGCTTTTCCCTTTTTATTTGGCTTCTTTTACGGTGGCAAGGTTTCAATTTCAGGGTTCCGACACTTTTTTTGGCAAGAATGGGCAATAAAATGCTAATCCTTCATTCGAGGAGATTTTGTCAATTAACGATTACTATACTTTTACTCTTATCTTTCGTGGGATATAGCACATTGCCCGGC
Source organism: uncultured Bacteroidales bacterium (assembly GCA_903877385.1). Taxonomy (GTDB): domain Bacteria; phylum Bacteroidota; class Bacteroidia; order Bacteroidales; family FEN-979; genus CAIRDP01. Next base: position 632 of record CAIRDP010000061.1, on the reverse strand, counting down.
GAGCGTTTGAGCCGATCCTGGGATGGTTCTTTTACCGGAGATATCCATTTAACCGTCACAACTTTTTCTTGTTCGGGATAGAATCTCTTTTTGATCTTACTGCTCACTATCATAAAATGCCGTAGGCTGAAACCTGAAACCAATTTCTTTTTGCTAATTTTATATTGGAAGCAGAGAAAAAGATGAATAGCGATGGAAGAAAGGGGTCACTTTGATGAACAATTGAAAAACCGGATCATTGGCGCACTTGATGGTTCGGGTGTGCGTAAGGTGATCTTATTCGGCCTCTATACCACCGGACAGGCAGATAAGGATAGCGATATTGATCTGCTGGTCGCTACTGATAAAAGTTATATTCCTCAAAGCTTTTCAGGAAAACTGAAAATCAAGGTCCGGATAGCCAAAGCGCTCTCAAATGACTGAAGCGTGGCTTGATGCCACAAAGGATGATCTTTCTGCTGCTATTCAATTGCTTCTGCGCCCGGGGACCCGGGTTTGTTCCCTGCCTGGAAACCATCGAGCGATGAGTCGTAAGCAATGCAAACAATAGCGAAGACACTGACGAAGAAAAGGCTGTCTCCCTTACGCCCTTATTTGCGATCTTCCTCACGACCTTCTTTACGCACTGTCCT
>CAIRDP010000060.1 GCA_903877385.1 uncultured Bacteroidales bacterium | reverse complement strand
TTTTGGAACTCATCCAAAAAATCTTTTGTAACTTTCGTTTGTCTTTTTGCCATGGCTGATATTTTTAAGTTAATGACTCTTATACGTCATTTTTTCAGCCGTGGCTTTTTAATTTTACAGAAACAAAGTTACACTACGAAATGAATTTTTACCATAAATACAACTCCATAATTTGTTACCTCCAGTATCAGTTTTAATTACAATACTATAACCAGCGTTAATTGTTTTTGTTCCAAGAATAATATATCCTTTATCATAATCTTCAATGACCCAATTTGCCCAATATCCCTGTCCGTATGTTCTAATCCATTGTTGAGCGTTGTAATAGAAAGAAATGCAAAAGAAAAAAAGTGAAAATACCTGTTTCATATAGAAAAAAATGAGTTCCCCCGTATTAACGGGGGAACTCAAAATTACTAAATTTACCATACAACAATAAATCGCTGGGTTTCAATAACTTTTCCTGATAGTTTGAGAGTGCAAAGGTATGTTCCTACCGATAGTGTTGATGTGTTGATCAGAACCTGATCTTGCTGTTTCGTGATTATAAGCCCTAATAGATTTGATTCACGCCGCTTACTCATCCGCAGACAGATAATTTTAGTGAAGATATCGGGGAATACGGCGGTGTGGGCGAATGAATTTCCGAATCCCTGTTTTATAATGTACTTTTGAAGCGGAGAATTAGTTTCATGCCTGGTTTGTAGATTTTATAGCCATTATTGAAAAAAATACCGGCAGGGAAAATAAATTCCAGATAAAGTGTAACTATCCGCAGGATTTGCCGACAAATATTCAGTACATATACCAGATTGTAAACTTGATTTAAACAAACCCGGAGGTCTTATGAAAAAATCAGCATTCTTACTTTTTTTATTGTTTACGTTTATCCTGCAGTTGCATGCCCAGGAAGGGATGTGGCTGCTCAGCCAGATCAACCAGCTTGATCTTGCAAAGAAAGGTCTTCAGATCCCTGTAAGCGAAGTTTACAGCAAGGACAAACCCTCGGTATCCGACGCCATAGTACAGCTCGACGGGGGAACGGCATCCTTCGTTTCGAAAGACGGGCTGCTGGTTACCAACCATCATGTGGCCTATGCAGCCATACAGCGCAATTCAAGTGTGAATAACGATTACCTGGCCAACGGTTTCCTCGCTTCCAAACGCAGCGACGAGATCAAAGCACCGGGGTACCAGGCAAGACTCATGCTAAGCATGAAAGATGTAACGGCTGAAGTGCTGGCCGCAGCCAAAGGGCTGACCGATCCAACGGAAAAAAACAAGAAGATCAATGAAAAGATCGCTGAAATGACCAAAGCCTCCAAAAACGGGAAGGAAGATATCGAGGCCAGCGTTTCACAAATGTACAATGGCAGGCAGTACATCCTGTACATTCACAAAGTGTTGAAAGACGTGCGACTGGTATATGCACCTCCATCATCCATAGGGAATTACGGTGGAGAAACCGACAACTGGATGTGGCCCAGGCATACGGGCGACTTCTCGTTTTTCAGGGTATACTGCGCTCCCGACGGGAGCGGTAAGGAATATGCAGCGGATAACGTGCCTTACCATCCGAAAGTATGGCTTAAGGTTGCAAAGGATTTTTTGAAGGATGGTGACTTTAACTTCATCATTGGGTATCCCGGCCAGACTACCCGTTACCGTTCATCCACTTCGGTGTATTATAATGAGCATTATAACTATCCGTTCTCCATTAAGAATTTCAGGGAGATCATCGATCTCTGCGACCAGCTTACGAAGAACAACAGGGATGGGCAGATCAAAGTGGCCAACCTGACGAAAGGCCTTGCCAATGCCATGAAGAATTACCAGGGCAAACTCGACGGGATAAAAAAGACTCATTTCTATGAGAAGAAGCTGGAATTCGAAAAGGAATTCGTAAACTGGACCAACGGCAAACCTGAGACCAAGGCTAAATATAGCGATATCCTGCAAAAGGAGAAGAACGAGTATAAGCTGATCGAAGTTACGAAGGAGAGGGACCAGGTGTTTTCATTGCTCCAGGGATTGTCGGGGACTCCCCTGAGCGTGGCACAGCAGGTAATCGCACTGGCCCAGGAAAAGGAAAAGCCTGAAGGCGAGCGCCAGCCGGGATTTTCGGACGAGGCCGCGGACCAGGCTGCTGAAGGGCTGCAGTACACTTATGAAAATTATTTTGAGCCGGTGGAGAAGGCGCTGATATTGCGTTCGCTCAACATGGCCAAAGCATTGCCCGAAGGCCAGAGGATCACAGGGCTGGATTATATTTTCAATTCGGGAAAAACAAACGAACAGTTTGTTGACGAGGCATTTAAAGCTTCGAAGCTCAACGATATCGAATATGCAAAGACCCTGTTTAGAAAATCTGCAAAGGAGCTGAAAGACCTGAATGATCCATTCATCAACCTGGCTTACAGCATTGATCCCATGGCTATAGAAATACAGGAGACCGGACAGAAATTCAATTACAATGTCACCGAACTGCGAAAGGTATACCTTGACGGATTGTTTGAATGGAAGGGAACAACCATGTATCCTGATGCCAATGGCACCAAGCGCTTTACTTCGGGTAAGGTCAAGGGTTACAAACCTGCCGATGCAGTATGGTATTATCCTTTCACGACCCTCGAAGGGGTGGTGGATAAGAATACCGGCATCGAACCTTTCAACGCGCCCGATGCGTTAGTGAATCTTTATGATAAGAAGGATTTCGGCCGCTGGGTGAATCCAGCGATTAAAGATATTCCCGTAGCCTTCCTGAACCAGTGCGATATTACCGGAGGCAACAGTGGCAGCCCGGTGATGAATGCAAAAGGCGAGATCTGCGGACTGGCATTCGACGGGAATTACGAATCGATGATCAGTGACTGGCAGTATGATGAGAAGCTGCAGCGCTGCATCAATGTCGACATCCACTACGTGCTGTTTATCACCGAAAAGATCGGCAAGGCAGGGTTTATACTGGAGGAAATGGGGGTGAAGTAAAGAAGATCAATATTCGATATTAAATCTTTTTTCTGATTCATGGGTTACAACCCGTAATTATCGATCAGGTACACCAGTTCGGCCATGGCTGCAGCTCCGAGTTCGAGTTCGCGTACATTGATCTTATCGAAGCTGTCATTTGCCGAATGATGGAAATCGAAATACCGTTGGGGATCAGTTACAAGGCCTATCAGCGGGGCTCCCTGGGATTTCAGGTCACGGATATCGACCCCGCTGCCTCCTTTTTCGAAGAACCAGATATTGTAAGGAGCAAACAGGGGTTTCCAGCTTTTTATTTTTGCCAGCTGCTGATCTGAAGCGTCGACGGAAAATCCCCAGGGAGAATCACCTCCCCTGTCGGCTTCGATAGCGGTTATATGTTTTTCGCCTTTCTTTTTGGCAATATCGGCATAGGTGGCAGCCCCTTCCTGGGCAATTTCCTCATCCATGAAGGCAACAGCGCGGATGGTATGTTTTGGCCGTATACCAAGCGCCTTGTAAATTCTCAGGATGTCGATGGACTGGACCAGTCCTGCCCCGTCATCATGTGCACCCTGTCCAAGGTCCCAGGCGTCGATATGGCCTCCAAATGCAATGACTTCTTCGGGATGCTCGCTTCCCCTGATCTCGCCTGCAACGTTCCAGCCCGGGGCATCGGGGAGATTCCTGCAGTTCATTTTCATGCTGAGTTTCAGGGATGGATCGTCTTTTAGCCAGGAAGATAAAAGATCGGCATCATTGGTGCTCACACTCATTGCCGGAATTGCTTTCACGCTGTCGGCATAATGCTGGACCCCGGTATGGGGGAAGTTGTCGTGCGAGGTGGTTGCCGAGCGGATAATGACGGCAAGTGCTCCGTATCGGGCCGCCTGCATGGCGCCCTGGGAGCGTTGGTCGACGGCTTTTCCATAGGCTTCGAAGGTGTTGATGTGTGATTCATCGGCAGCCCGGTTGAAAAAAACGATTCTGCCTTCAATGCCCGAACGGCCGATAGTCTTTAAGTCGTTGAAATTATGCACCTCCACAACTCCTGCCCTGATTCCTGCATCCCCCGTACCGATTGAAGTCCCAAGGGCACATACGTGCAGGTTTTTGCTGCCTTTTTTTGTTGAAGCCAGCTTTGCCGTTTCAACAGTTCCCCTTTCCCAATGCTTTACCATCATCGGCTGAAGGTAAACAGTATCCAGCTTCATTCCCTCGAACAGTTTTTTTACATATTGAACAGCCTCCCCTGCTTTGGCTGAACCGCAAAGCCTCCCCCCGATTTTATTACAGAGATAATCCAGGTTTTTATAAGCAAGAGGATTCGTCAGGGCTTCGGTATATATCTTCCTGATCGTCAGTGAATCCTGGTTCTGGGCCCTGGAAGCCTGGATAAATACCGGTAGTAACAGGGCCAGGGATAAATAAAACTGTTTGCGCATGGTTAAATGTTGAGGCGGTAAAATTACCAATAATATCGAAGGAAGACAGGCCTTTCCCAAATCACATCCGCAGTAAAAAACAATAGAAAACAATAAAAAACATTGACAAACGAGTATAAATGTATTATATTTGCTTGTCTGCAAACAGTATCAGGTATGAAATCATCAACCGACATCAGGGAAGTATTCCAGATCTTCCAGAACAAGGAATCCTTTTTCGGGGAGATCCAGAAAACAAAATCAAACCGTTTGATCTTAACCCAGATTCTGATCATCTGTCTTTTTGCCTTTTTATACGGGATTGTCATGGGAAGCTATCACAGCCTGGTCCAGTCCCTGGTGGCAGGGCTTAAGGTGGTCATACTCTTCCTGTCGACGGTGGTGCTTTGTTTCCCCTCGTTTTTTATCATCCAGCAGGTGCTGGGTTCAAAGATGAGCTTCAGGCAGATGACGATGATAGTGCTCAGCGGGGTGGTTCTTACAGCCACTATCGCGCTTTCATTTGCACCCATAGTCATAGTATTCCAGGTCACCGGGGGCAATTACCATTTCCTGCAGCTCCTCCATGTGGCGATCTTCATCTTCGCCGGCATCTTCGGAATGAAACTCATGGTGGATGCATTGAAATACGCCTGCGACCAAAAGAATATTTATCCCCAGATAGGGGTAACGGTATTCAGGATCTGGGTGATCATCCTTGCATTTGTTGGGATTCAGCTTGCCTGGAACCTGCGCCCATTCCTATGCGAGAAAAACGAGGAATTCAAATGGTTCAGGAAGTACGAGGGTAATTTTTACACGGCCATTGTTTATTCGGTGGAACAATTGGTCTCACCCACTGTCCCTGTCGAAAAGCCTCCCCAGCCGCGTAACAGGACCGACACTATTATCAATACTCCGGCCGATACCATTACATTGTTACGCAAATCAGGTAAATAGTCCATGGAAGATATCATGACCCTCGAGGAGGTGGCTAAATACCTTAAAGTGAAGCCCCAAACAATTTACACCTGGGCCCAGGACGGCAAGATCCCTGCAGCCAAGCTTGGAAAGGAATGGAGGTTTAGGAAGGCGGTGATCGACCGCTGGTTCAACGAACACATCAACGAAAAATTCTCACAGCTTTTATAGGTATTTCCTCAATACCCGGCGACTGCAGGGCGGTTTAGTGATCATTGTACCTGGCCCCGGGCCTGCTATAATCCCATATCTTCAGCCGAGGGAAGCATTGCAGCTATTGTCAGGGCGGCAAATTCATCAATGGGTATCCCGATCTTTTCGCATTCGAGTATATTCTCGCGTTTCACCGAAGCTGCGAACATTTTTTCCTTCATCCTTTTGACTACGGATTTCGGCTTCACGCTGGCCAGCTTTTTATCGGGATAAACATAAGTTGTCGCGAAAATCAGCCCTGTGATGGTCTCTCCTGCAGCCAGGGCGTGCTGGAATTCGTTGCTTCTTTCTTTCCCTGATGAATATTCGTTATGCATGCGGATGGCGTCGAGGATATCTTCATCAACGGGATAATCCTTAAGCAGGACCTCGGTCTGAGTCCCGTGAACGGCGGCCTCAGCATTGGTGACTTCAACGTCGAGGTCGTGGAGCAGTCCGGCCAAACCCCATTTTTCCTCGTCACGGCCCAGCTTTCGGGCAAGTCCCCTCATCACGGCCTCGGAAGCCAGGGAATGGAAAATCATCTTTTCGTTTTTCACGTGCTGATGTAAGAGAGCAAGGGCTGTTTCACGGTTGAATTCCATATTCTGAAAAATTATTGTACCACAAAAGTAAACATTAATTTTGCCGGCATGGAAGAGAAAAAGAGTATCTGGACCGACCTGTATCCGGTAAGTTGGTACGATACCGACATCACCAAAACAGCAAACCTTGCAGCAATTTGCAACTACCTGCAGGAGACGGCTTGGCATCATGCCGACCACCTGAACTTCGGACTGAGAAAAGGCAATGAGTTTGAATACATCTGGGCGCTTGTCCGCCTGCTGGTAAAAATCGACAAATACCCTGCATGGACGGATAAGGTATCGGTAAAAACCTGGCACAGGGGCACCCAGGGACTTTTTGCAATGCGGGATTTCGAGATACTGGATGCCTCTCAAAACAGGATAGGATGTGCAACTTCACAATGGTTCATCCTTGATCCTGTTACCAGGAGGCCGCAGCAGGCAGTGGTTGACAGGGAGATCCTCAGGCTTACGCGCCATACCCCCGTCATGGAGGAGAAGCCCGAAAAAATAATGATAAACGGTCCGCTTGAATTTCTTTCTACCGAAAAAGCACGCTTCGCCGAGATCGATATGTACGGGCATGTGAACAACACCCGTTATGTTGAATGGATCCTGAACGCCATCCCGATTGATATCCATAAGGAAAAATTCATCAGCAGCTTCACTATAGAATACCTTCATGAGACAAAGCTGGGCGATGAGGTGGATATTTTCGGGCAGGGGCTTATAAAAAAAGATCCCGGCAAACCTGTTGTACAGGCTCCGGGATCAACACTTGTCAAAGGGATAAGGCGTGAAGACGAACAGTTGGTCTTCCGCGCAAAGCTGGATTGGAAAGAGCGTCAGGAATTCTCGTAAACATCACGGAACACCAGGGCAAATTCCTCGGCAGTGGTAGGGGTTGTGTTTTCGGCAGTCCGCTGGTGAGCTGCAGTCACAAGGCCTTCATTCATTGCTTTTGTGAATTCTATCATGCGGTCGGTAAAGCTTTCGCCCATGCCCATCATCATGAAAGCCTGTTTGGCATCATTGTATGGGAACTGTATATACCTCATTCCAGGTTTCCCGATAGCCTCTCCGTAAAGGGCCGTGATCTCCTCATAGTTATAATCCCTGGCACCCAGCACATACTCCAGGCTTTTGCCTGTAAAATCAAGGGCCAGCAAATGTTTCAGGGCAACTGCAGCGATATCCTTTGTTGCAACCATCGGTATCTTAAGGTCGCCACGGACCGGTGTCCCGAGCAATCCCAGCATCTTGACCATTCCTGCCATCCCGAGCCCGTTCTCAAGAAAATATCCGGCACGCAGGTACAGTATAGCTATCCCCTGGACCCCGTTGAAGATCTCTTCCATTTTCTGGAGGCCCTGCACTACGCCTGCGCCTGATGATAAATGGGCGCCAACGCTGCTGAGAGCAACCACATGCTTTATTGTGGAGGTTTTCAGGGCTTCAGCCACAGCCGAAACCTGCTTCACCTGGTTAGCATAAAAATCAACGGCCTGGGGATCGATGGCTACCAGGGTGTAAAGAGCATCGGCTCCTTCAAAAGCCTTTTCCAGTAATCCGGCATCACTGATATCCCCCTGGAAAAGAATGGCTCCCTTATCGGTGAGTTCCTTTGTTTTAGCAGTGTTTCTTGCTATGATGCGAACGGTATGCCCTTGTTCGAGCAGCCCAAGTGTAATTGGTCTACCGGTATGGCCGGTAGCGCCTATGATGACATATGTTTTCATAATTTATGAGTTATCAGTTAAAATTTAATGAATTGTAAATGATCCTGACCGGAAGAGGTCAGCCAGATCAGGCTTTTAATAATTTGAATGCGTGGGCCCAGCTGTTCTTAGTCAGGCCGGGGATGCACCAGAGCATGCACAGGGGTTCTATCGCCCTTGCTGCTTCAACCATTCCCATATCTTCAGTCTCCCATCCGAAGAGATCAATAATTTCCTTTACCTCCGCCTTTGCTTTTTCAGAATTTCCACAGATGAACATGCTGGGTTTACCTCCCGGGAAAGACGGGTTTACCATGAATGAATTGCCCACGCTGTTAAAGGCTTTTACAAAATGGATTTCGGGGAAAGACTGCTGCAGCTTCTCCATCAGGGATTCGTTGAGGTCGGTGAAGAACCTGAGCACCCCGTTTTCAGGAGCAGCCTCGGCGATAGGGTTGGTGGCATCGATCACCGTCTTGCCGCTAAAGTTTGCCAGCCCGGCTTTATTGACTGCTTCCAAAGCCCGGTTGCCTTTTACGGCAAGCACAATAAGGCTGCCGAATGCTGCAGCTTCTGCGAAACTGCCGGTATGGCCCGACTCTCCCGCTTTTGTCTTCCATTCAGCCAGTTTATTCACATCACTGGTTCCTATCATCACTTCGTATCCGTATTTCAGTAACCCGTTAGCCAGCGTCTGGCCTACGATTCCCGATCCCAGTATTCCAATTTTCTTCATAGATGAATTTCTGATTGTTGAGTTTGCTTATTTACCTGGTAACAAACCCCAACTCCCCTGGTCAATTAAGGACTTCCCGGGAGCCAAACCCGGGGCCGGCTATTGCCCATGGGAATGCCAAATTAATCAAAAAAACTCAAAAAGATGCCAATATATTGCTCATTTGAGAAAATTCAGGCTCCCAAGGGCAGAAAAAGCTCTTTTGTATCTTCTTTAACACCGGGGCCGCAAGTATACAGAAAGAGCCCTGCTGTCAGTATAAAACCCGGGCGGCTGAATGCCCGGCATAGATGAAAATAATTCAGTACTTTTGACCCGGAATCCTTATAAAACCGCGGGAAATGAGCACAAAGCTGAACCTGATCAGAAAAACAAAGTGGAATTTTATCCGATTCGGACTTCACCGGATCTTCGGCCCATTCAGCGGTGCAATGCTCAACCTGGCTTACCTTTCAAAAGTCTCAAAATGGATCTCGGCACACAGGAATGTAGAATTCAATGATTTTTATTCCTCAAAATGGGATTATAACAAACGTTACAAGCTTTACGAATATGTATTGAATAAGAAACAGCTTTCTGATCGTATATTGTACCTGGAATTTGGTGTTTCCGGCGGGCATTCCTTTGAATGGTGGGTAAAGCACAACAGCCATCCCGAATCACGGTTTACGGGTTTTGACACTTTCGAAGGACTGCCTGAGGACTGGGGCGGTTTCCGGAAAGGAGCCATGTCGACGGGTTCAAAATTACCCGAGCTTGACGACAGCAGGGCTGGTTTTGAAAAAGGACTGTTCCAGGAAACCCTCCCGGTTTATGTGAAAAGCATTGATAAATCCTGCCGCAAGGTGATCATGATGGATGCCGATCTTTACACATCCACCCTTTACGTATTAACAACACTTGCCCCCTGTCTTCAGAAAGGCGATATCATTTTCTTTGACCAGTTCAACGTGCCCATGCACGAATTCCTGGCATTCATGAATTTTACCAACAGCTATTATCTGAAGATGGACCTGCTGGGAGCCGCCAACAATTATTATTTCTGTGCCTTCGAACTAAAGACTTTCGGTTACCTGGCTTAATTCCTTTTAAACCTGGCAGAGTGAGCTGAACTCCTGGGCTGTTCGAGTGAAAAAGGGTGGTTCTCAATTACCGGAATGGGCCTGGGAAGCAACTTGTAAATATCCTTCAGGAATACTTTCTCGTCTGAATCGCAGAATGAAAGAGCAACTCCTTTCAGACCCGCCCTTCCCGTACGGCCTATACGGTGTATATAGGTTTCGGGAATATTGGGGATCTCAAAATTTATAACGTGCGAAAGCTGTTCAACATCAATCCCGCGAGCCGCGATATCGGTTGCCACCAAAACCCTGGTTGTGCGGTTTTTGAAATTTTTCAGTGCATTCTGGCGGGCAGCCTGGGACTTGTTGCCGTGGATGGCCGCAGCTTTGATCCCGGCTTTTACAAGCTCCCTGCTCACTTTATCGGCGCCATGCTTGGTCCTGGTAAAAACCAGGGCTGTTTCAATTGTCTGGTCCTGCAAAATATGGATCAGCAATGATTTTTTATCGGTTTTACTCACATAAAACAAGGATTGCCTGATGAGGTCGGCGGTTGCTACAACCGGGGCTATTTCAACTTTGACGGGATTCAGCACGATAGACCCGGCGAGTTTCTGGATTTCAGGAGGCATGGTTGCAGAAAAGAAAAGCGACTGGCGTTTTGAAGGAAGTTTCGATATAATCTTCCTTACATCATGAATAAAACCCATGTCGAGCATCCTGTCGGCTTCGTCAAGGACAAAGAACTGGATATGCTGAAGCGTGACGAACCCCTGGTTCATAAGGTCCAAAAGCCTGCCCGGAGTTGCAATAAGGATGTCGATCCCGTTCTTAAGAATGGTGGTCTGGGGGCCCTGCGAAACCCCGCCAAAAATGACGGTATGCTTTATGCCCGTATGATTTCCGTAAGCCGAAAAACTTTCGTTGATCTGTATTGCAAGTTCCCTGGTAGGGGTTATGATCAAAGCTTTTATCTGGCGTTTTCCGCCTGAATTATTTGGTTTACCATATAATAACTGCAGTATGGGGATGGCAAAAGCGGCTGTTTTACCGGTTCCCGTTTGGGCGCAGCCCAAGAGGTCTTTACCTTTAAGCAAAACAGGAATAGCCTTTTCCTGGATAGGAGTGGGCTCAGTGTATCCTTCTGCTTTCAGGGCCAGGAGGATGGGTTCAATAAGATTCAAATCTTCAAATGACATTGTAATTGTATTAAATAAGGGCTGCAAAAATTAATCCGTCCCGCATCAGCAGCCTGTTGAAGCGGGATAGAAGATATTCATGACTGCCATTTAGCACAAAACGACAGTTCCTTAAAAACTAAATTTTCTGGGATTATCCGTGGTCGTTTAGATGGATAAAGGGAGGAATACGATTTGCAAAGATACGGAATATTTCATTCAGACTGCATTCTCTGTATTATATCCTCTCATAAAAACTGAAGCCTGTCTGCACCAGGTACCTGAACCCCACAGCAAACGGCTTGATCTGCCCCTTATTCTGAAAGTCATGGCAAACAAACATGTTTCTGATTTTACAATTAAAAGATACAAATGAAGATTTCATACCGGGAAAGCCAGTCTGGCTGCGGTTTGAGAATGAAAAAATCAATAGAATTCCGGGGAGATCAAATAATTAAATACCCAAATACATAAAATAATCCGTACCTTGTTGAAATACCGGAGAATTAAATTTTCTAAATGAAATAAAATGACAAAAAAAACCACGCTTGAATACAGGATGATGCAGGAACACAATCGCTTAAAAATACCCGATTCAAAGCTTATATCCGGATCACTCAGCGGGAAATATCCCATATCAATGGACGGAGGCAAAACAACGATATTTATTTCGGATAAGAGCAAAGAGGCAGAGACCAGGGAGAGATACCAGTTACAAAGGGACAGCAGGCTTAATTTCTTCGTAAAAAAACCTAAAACATAATTCTTCCGATTGACATAATCACAACGAGAGAAAAGCGGATGAATTAATTTTCATTTACCTGCCAATGAAATAATTAAAATTTCAATGCAGTAACTGGGGTTCAGTTTTCCCAAAAAGGATGGATTCGGAACAGGGCATGGCCACACCATTATTCTCATTACGTCCCTGGAGAATATATCTTGGATTGGGGCTCTGCTGTTCATCAACAGCCTGCTTGCACAGTTTTCCGATAGCCCCGCCTTTCACCCTGTTCCAGATCAGCGTTAGTTTCATTGAGGGGAAGCCGGTCGTCATCTCATAATCCCCATCGCTGTCGCCTGCCGAGAACAAAGGGTCCCAGTTTCGGCCAAGCCCTTCTTTAACCACTTTGTTGATTGCATCAATTTTTCCCTGCCTGAATGTTTTGATCCAACCTGCCTTATATTCAGGAATGATTTTTCCGTCACCGGCAATGGCAAGCTCCATGGCGATTATATGGTCAGGATCCAGGTTGTAACCAAAGCTGCCTCTCCCTGAAAACACTTCCACAACGGGTTTATAGCTTGCCGAAACAATAAAAACATCGATTCCGTGCTTTTTAAAGGTGGAAAAAAGGTTTTGTATTTCAGGAAAAACCCTCAGGCCGGTTCTGTGTGAACAACTGACCAGGCCTGCTTTTGTTTTAATATTGGCTGGTGATTGCAGAGTTTGCAGGTTTAACTGGTTACCGAGTTCATATGAAATGGCTTCCCCGGCCATGGCCTTCACTTCATCAACGGTATGGCCGGCAAATAAATAAAGCACCCAAAGCAAGGCATAATCCTCCCCAATTCCCGGGCTTGCCGAATACCCTTCGAACAAAAAAAGCAATTTTGCAATGAAGTCCTTATACTGTGATGTCTGTTTTATTTCTTCCAGGGTCATCCTGCCTTTGAAGCCTGAGTAATTATCATAAAGAAACGCATAGTCATTTGAAAGGTCCTGGTTGATGTCAAACAGGAGGATGTTCTTAAATTCCTGCGGCAGTTGTTTCACCCCTTTGATATCATCTTTGAGCAATCCTTTGAACTGATCCTTTGTCATTTTATACCTCAGATTGAACATCTGGTAACGCATCAGGGCTTCTTCAACATCGAAATGGGCGGATGTCTGATCCCAGTCAAAAACGACATAGGGGGCTTTGCTTTTATCATAGTATTTCCCACCTGTACCATAATCGGTTATCAATTCGTTCAGGACCTTGTAATTCCTTTCAGACCAGTTCAACCTGTCTAATGGATCGGAATTTCCGAGACTGTCTTTACCGCAATTGCACGAATGCAATAATAAACCCATCATTAAAAGAGGGAAGAACCAAAGTTTCATTTTCACGGTTTCAAGGTTTAAAATGTAAACGATTTATTGTCAATTCATTAACTCGGGTAAACTAAAGAAACCCCGCTTCATTTTATGTTTCTGTATACATCCGATGGGGAAATACAATGATAATTCCGGAGATCATATGTTATTATCCTGTTGTGTATTTATGGTAACATCACGCCTTGGTACGGGAATTTTAACATTATTTTCTTTTAATATTTTAAACACACCAAACAATACATCGCTTTTGATGCTGCGTCCCTGGCTGTAATCGGATATCCAGAAAAGCAGTTCGAAATCCATTGCAAATTGCCCTACACCCAGAAAATAAACTGCAGGTTCGGGTTGCTGCAATATCATCGGATGTTTGCGCAGGATCTCCATTACAAGGCCCTGTACAAAATGCGGATCCGAATCATAACCCACACTTAAGGGTACTTCCATCCTGCGTGTCTTATCCGACAATGTCCAGTTGATCACCTCTTTGGAGATCAGCTGCCCGTTGGGAACAATAACCTCCGCCCCGTCGAACGTGTGAATGTTGCTGGCACGAAGATCAATCGATTTCACATTGCCTATGAGCGTACCAACCTGTACTGTATCTCCCAGCTGAATGGGCCTCTCAAAAAGCAGGATCAGCCCCGAGACAACATTGCTGAAAATGGTCTGAAGCCCGAATCCTATCCCCACGCTGAAAGCTCCAAGGATGATAGTCACTTTGTCCATCGGGATGCCTGTAGCATAGAATGCCAGGAAAAAACCAGTTATAACCAGAACATATTTCAATCCCATCGAAATGGTGTGGGGCAGGCCTTTTGACAGGGATAAGCGGTTGAGCACATCCTTTTCCAGCAGCACCTGCAGAAACCTGGCTAAAAAGAATGAAACAAAAATGACTGTAAAAAAAAGCAAAATGCCGTCAAGTGAAAAACTGGCATCACCTACGGTAAACTTGTAGGTTAAAACCGAAACGATCAGCTTATATGCAAGACTCCGTATATGAAAAGCATTCAGGAAAATAGAAAGCCAGTAAAAAATGGCCAGGGTATTCAGGATCAGGATCAACCTGTGTTTTAACATCTCGCCATAAAGCCGGATGGAATTAATTTTTCGGCCCCGGCGTGAATCAATTACCGATGCAACAACACCATTCAGCATTATTGCCGCAACAATCAGGAGCACAAGGCTGAGGATGTTGATGAACACTGCATTGATAGCTATCGAGGTCAGGATTAACCTGCCGGTAAGGTTGGCGATCAGCCCTGTCAATGCCAGTGCAAGATGAAAAACAATGAAGATCCAGGCCAGGTATTTAACGGAAGCTTTGATATTGATTTTCCCGAAATTGATCAATAACAGGAACAGGAGAACGATCTCGGCAGCTGCGATAAGGAAATACATCAAACGCGACAGCAATGCATCGGAAGAGACCAGGATAAGCATAAAGAAAAGAACAAGGATAGTGATGAAGGAATACAGGTAAACGTGGTGTTTCCGGCTGAGGAGGCGTTTCAGCAGGCTGATTATGGGATAGGCATAAAGGTAGGCCACAAGCTCACGGAAAACCATGGGGCGGGCCGAAAAAATGAATTCAACCGAAATAAGACTCAGTATCGAAGCTGCCATCAGGGGTTGCGAAAGCAGGATCTTCAGTTGTTCTTTGTAAAACCTTCCATAACCCTCGAAATTGATATGGGTTCTTCGTTTAAGTATATAGAAGAACCATAACATGGCCGAAAAAAGCAGGAAGAGAATAATGGCCGATCCCTTTTGAGTTCCGGCGTATTTTACCAGTTCCTTTATCCTCAGTTCTTTGAAGGTTTTAAGGGAATTCGCGGTAGCCGAAATGTAGTTTCTCCTGAAATCAAGGCTGAAGAGGGGAGGATGGTCAACTTTAAAAGAATTCAGTTCTTTACGGCCCATCAGGGCTATCGTTCTCTGGAGAGCAAAGTCGATCTTGATCCCAAGGGTAATGTTTTTTTCCATTATACCCATAACGGTATTGGTCTTCCTTCCAAGCATGTTAAGGGAGGAATCAATGAAAACGAGGGTTGATGTCAGGTTTGCCGGAACAGGCATGTTTGGGAAATCCTTAAGCAACTGGTCCTTCGTATTTTTCCAGTTGCCAGCTTCCTGGTTAAGCCAAACGGTGATTTCATCAAGGGTCTTGATGATCAGGCTCAGCTGTTTCTCCTCTTCTGCATTTTCCCGTTGTTCCTGCTCCAACAGGACTTTCCTGTTTTCAATAAACATGATTTTAACTTCAGGGTCATTCTGGTCGAGAGGTTTTAAGATGTTGGTATCGATCCTCGCGCTGATAATTTCATTTCTTGCCCTGAGCATCCTGATTGTACCGGCCGGTGGCAGGCTTCGAAATGCCTGTCTTGTTTTGTGCATCAGTTCGACGGACCGTACAGGGATATCGCTTGCTTTGATTGTTCCGGGCTGCAGTTTCTTCTGTTCGGATTGCTGCGAAGGCACTGACTGACTAAAGGCTGAAAACTGCATTGCAAATCCGGAAATGCAAATAAGCAAAAAGAGGCGGATCGTTTTCATGAATTTGAATTTGTTCCTTGCAAATATATGGTTGATCTGTGTAAACTTTATTTTCATAAATCATAAATCGGGAAAATTTGCCGTATATTTGTTATATTCTCAAACTTATATTATGAAAAGGCATCCGTCAAATCCCGCCTCTTTATCCGGAAATAAATGTAGTCTTGTTTTCGGGATCCTCATCTGCCTTGCCTTGTCAATGGGTGCTGGTCGTGTGGGCGCCCAGTCCTCATCCGCAGTAAACAAGCAGTCAGGAACGAATTTCTTTGAAATACAGAAACAGTTCAATGATTACTGGAAAGACAAGACAGTTACCAAGGGTTCAGGATATAATTTATTCCGCCGCTGGGAATGGTTCTGGGAGCAGCGTGTTGACCGTGACGGGAACTTTCCCCCGAATGACGTGGTTGTGAGGGAATGGAGCAGGTATTCGAAGGACCATACATCCCATGCCATGACTGGTATCACGTCGAACTGGACCTCCATGGGACCGGATTCCACTAAAAGCGGGTATGCCGGTCTTGGTCGCATCAACTGTATTGCCTTCCATCCCACTGATGCGAATACTTTCTGGGTGGGCACACCTTCGGGGGGTTTATGGAAGACGACGGACTTCGGTAACAGCTGGACTACCAGTTATACGAATCAGCCGGTGCTTGGAGTGAGTGATATAGTGATTGATCCGAACAATCCCCAGATCATGTATATTGCAACCGGGGATGGCGATTTCGGAAGCCTTTCAGCATTGACTGCCAGCGGCAAGGGAGATACAAAAAGCATAGGAGTGCTGAAGTCCACCGACGGAGGCCAGAACTGGGATTCAACGGGATTGAGCTGGAATGTGAGCTTCGTGGGACTGATCCGCAAGCTGGCCCTGAACCCGGTAAACACCGGCATGTTATTTGCTGCGACATCCAATGGTATTTATAAAACGATCAATGGAGGTACAAATTTTACACAAGTGAAGGACGGATATTTCATCGATATTGCGTTCAATCCGGGTAATTCTTCGATTATTTACGCCGCAACATGCTGCATCAGGAACAGTAATTATGAAATCATACGTTCGGCCCAGATCTATCGTTCAGTCGACGGGGGAGATAACTGGGATTCGGTGACTCAGTTTACCGAGGTTGGAAGGATCAAGCTGGCTGTCACGCCCCAGCGCTCTACACAGGTAGAAGCGATCTGCACAAATCCTTCAAACGGCCTTGAAGGATTATACGTCTCGGTGAACAACGGTTTACGCTTTGACAAATTTTTAACCGTAACGACCGATTGCAGCAACAATATGCTTCATGCTTACACCAACCCCGACCAGCAATCCAACTCCTGCGGCGGGCAGGGGTATTATGACCTTTGTTATCTCATCAATCCGAACGATTACAACGAGCGCTGGATCGGAGGTGTCAACACCTGGAAAAGCAATGATCCACAGGGCCAGGTTTGGGCAGCCAAAACGATGTGGACCGGGAACAGTTCCCAGAATCCCGGGAATCTGCCGGTAACTCATGCCGACAAACACTGGTTTGCGTTCCACCCTTTAAGGCCCGGGACTTTATTTGATGCCAATGACGGAGGACTGTATTACACTACCGATGGAGGGACTAACTGGATCGATATTTCAAAGAAGCTGACTATTGGCCAGATTTACAAGATCGGGTGTTCTGCTTCCAACCCCGACCTGGTTATGGGAGGGTTCCAGGATAATGGCTCCCAGCTTTACAATGCGGGAAAATGGCTGGCTCCGAATGTTATAGGCGGTGATGGCATGGAATGCCTTATAGATTACAGTAATCCCAATATCAAATATGCTTCATACTCCTACGGAGTGATTAAAAGGACGACCGATCCGAACTGGTTGCGCGACAGCGTTTCTGTGATCAGTGATAATATCCCGAACACTCCGAGAGGGGCCTGGGTGACGCCGTACGTCATTCATCCCACCGATCCTGCCACATTGTATGCAGGGTATAACGACATTTACAAAACTTCGAACCGGGGTGATGACTGGAAACAGGTCTCAAATTTACCTGCGCCTGTTCCGGGCGATGCAACACTGAGGACGATCTGCATTTCAAAAAGCAATCCGAAGGTGATGTTCGCAGCTACAAAGTATACCCTTTACAAAACCGCCAATGAATGGAGCAGCCAGGAAACAGTTACCTTGCCATCGGCAAATATAATGCTGACGGGGATAGCCATCCAGCCGAAGCATCCCGATACAGTCTATATCACGTTTTCGGGCTATACGGCCGGCAGCAAGGTGTTCCGCTCGTATAACGGGGGCGGGAACTGGGACAATATCTCCGGATCATTACCCAACCTGCCGGTGAATTGCATTGAATACCAGGACAACGCCAAGGACGGCTTGTATATAGGAACTGATGCGGGTGTGTATTTCAGGAATTCCTCAATGACCGACTGGATCCTGTTTAGTACGGGCCTTCCGAATGTTGTCGTGACAGAGCTTGAGATACAGTATTCGGGAAGCAAGATTCGTGCAGCAACTTACGGGAGAGGGCTCTGGCAATCGGACCTGTACAGCCCCTCGGGCATTGACGATAAACTGAAAGCGGGGATCCATCTTTTCCCGAATCCGACAAAAGGTCTTGTACAGATCAGTCTGGATGCAGGAGTTCAGGATGTTCTGCAAAAAGTTATTGTGACAGGCATTGATGGCAAAACCGTTGGTGAAATATCCCGGGAACATGCCGGGAACCAGTTTACCCTCGACCTTTCGGGCAGGCCCCGGGGGAGCTACATCCTGACATTTTATTTCAGTTCAGGCGGGAAGATATCGTATTCGGTAGTATTAAAGAATTAGGGTAAGCCTGGACCCGAAGAGCTACCCTAAAATCGGGAATAAAACACAGAGAGTAAAAAAAACACAAAAACCAAGTCAAATGAAAACAGCCAGAACAATTTTATTATTCATTGTACTTATATGTACAATGGCCTCTCACGGACAGGATGCAATATTTTCGGCCAATACCAAAGCCCTTATATTGCAGCTTCAGCAACTTTCGTCCTTAAAAAGCACGCCTGCAGAGGTCTCGGGATCCCTGAAACAGTTTTACCCTGTCAGGACTATTGATAATCAAAATTACATCGGAGCCCTGGTCAAGGTAAGCCAGGAAATTGATGAGAACGCAATGTCAGCTCTTGGGATAAGGATCAATACCCGTATCAAGGATATCTGGTCGGTAATAATACCCTTGGCCTCACTTGAAAAACTTAACTATATCAAAGGCTTGATCTATGTTGAAGCAGATTGTGTCATTAAAAAGAAACTTGACAATGCCACGACCGAATCCAATGTGAAAAAGGTCCAGGCCGGGACAGGATTAAAACGCAAATGCCTGGGCGACAGCGTGGTCGTTGGTGTTGTTGATGATGGGTTCGATTACACGCATCCCACATTTTATGATACCACGGGCACTAGGCTCAGGATTATTAAATCATGGGAACAGGATAATACGCTGGGGCCTGCGCCTTCAGGGTTTACTTATGGCACTGAATATACCGGAGATCAGGCATTATTGAATAAAAAATCCTCAAGCACCGCCGAAGACCACGGCAGCCATGTCGCAGGCATAGCCGGTGGTTCGGGATATCTTACTCCCGGTTTGCAGTATATGGGGGTTGCCCCTGACGCTGACCTGGTTTTTGTAAACACCAGTGAGGCTGCTAGTGCAGTTACCGACGGCATAAATTATATTTTTAAATATGCTGAATCTGTGGGCCGGCCGGCCGTGGTAAACCTCAGCCTGGGAAGCCATGTTGGTCCTCACGACGGAACATCCCTGATGGACCAGACGATTGACGGGTTGGTAGGACAGGGAAAGATAGTTGCCGGAGCAGCCGGTAATGAAGGTGACACCCCCCTTCATATTTATCATGCCTTCAGCAACGACACCATAAGAACATTCATGGATTTTGAAACCAGTAAAACCTCTTATAATACAGGGAGGGTTGATCAGTGGGGATCGGCAAGCAGTGATTTTTCTTTGTCGCTGAGTATTTCTGATCAGCAGGGAATTGTCCAGGCGTCAACGATTTTCTATTCTGCTTCGCGCAATCCGAACACCGATACAGTAATTATGATTGGCAGCGACAGCCTTCATTATAAAATTACCGGAGTGGGCAGCAGCCCCCTGAACCAGAAACCAGATTTACTGTTGCAGATCACCCGTTTGGCCAATAAATACAGGGTAACCCTTATCCTTGCCAGTTCAAGCAGCCAGGTCAACATTTGGAACGACGGCACAGGGATCGGAGCCAGCCTGTACGATACACTCAAGGGATCAAAGCTGCCAAATTACACCGCAGGTGATATTGTTTGTACCATAGGCGAGATTGGTGGCACTTCAAAAAAAATCATTTCGGTTGGAGCCTATACCACGAAATACCAGTTTGTAAATATCAAAGGCCAGACCATGACCAGTTCTGATTCTCTCAACCACCTGGCCTCATTTTCAAGCAGGGGCCCGACCGTTGACGGAAGAACAAAACCCGAGATCACTGCACCCGGTGAAAAACTTGTTTCATCGGTAAATTCTTTCTCTCCCACCTATAATGATAATAATGACAATTCAGTGTTGAAAGTGACAAAGGGAACAAGCAGTTGGTACTTTGCCGCAATGCAGGGTACTTCCATGGCAACACCCATGACTACAGGGATCATTGCACTGATGCTGCAGGCCAATCCTAAACTCGGGCCCGAGCAGGCTAAACAGATACTGCAGAGTAATGCACGAACCGATACTTATACCGGAACAATCGGCCCTAACGGGAGCAATACCTGGGGTTGGGGAAAGATTGATGCACAAAAATCAGTCCTTGCTGCGTTCAATGTTTTAGGCATTGAAGGACAAAACGGGAGCAGTATCGTTGTTTATCCAAATCCTTCTACAGGGATGGTTTTTCTGAAAAATGCCGGGATTAAGGGACAAACTTCAGAAATCAGTGTTCGGAACATGATCGGGACCACCGTATTACAACAGTCTCATACCTGGTCAGAAGATGAGGTATTGGGACTTGATCTTACAGGCTCCCCTGATGGTATGTATGTAATTACCATTCTAAACGGAACGAATCAACAAACGCATCTTAAGATACTGATCGGTAAATAGGCTAAATTTCAGCAATTCGTTGACTTCCTTTTTAAGCCTGGTCGTTTCACTCTCAATGAGTATAGATCAGGGAAGGCTGACGGTATCCTGTATTATTTAAATACCAGTCGGGGTATAATGCACCTGAGCTTTGGGCCCAGTCGACAAATTTGAGATATGCTGCATTGATGGCAGCAGTTTCAATGGGATAATTGAATTTCCCGGTGATATTCAAAGCCCAGGGAAGATTGTTTACCGTTTTGTAATAGCGCCCCTGTGCAACAATACTATTGTCATCCGCAGTCCCAAAATCTAAACCATTGACTTTATCGGTTGGAGGCTGATTGGGAAGATGAACTTCCCTGTTACGGTTTCCGTTCACAATAATAAAGGCATTGAAGGGAGGGATACCTGCCTGGCTCATGCTAAGCGGAGTGGAAAGGGATATGACGAGGTTCAGGGTATCGGGAGTGACATAGGGTGCGCCCAGAGTTGTATTGGCGCCCAGGCCCTGGCCCGGCATGGGCAAATGATCGAAGATATCATCAAAAACCACAATTACAGCTTTTGACTGCCCTGCTTCGGTATTATTTGCAGATAATGTGATGTAGCTGTGCTTCAGGCTGATGCCGCTTACACTGGAAATTTTATCCGGTGTAAACGGAAGCTGGAATCCAAACCCATTATGAAGACCGGCACCCGAGGCTTCGGGGATAATTTTAGCATCCACCTCCACTACCAGGTTCTGTGCATTGGTGATCTCGTTAAAACGATATGAGACAACTACATCATTGAAATCATAATCTCCTTTCCCCGGCCAGAGATCTTCAAATGCAAGGGAGCTGTACCCTGTTTTCGAGGGCGTGAAATTGTTAAATGCCTTGGTGGGATCGTTAGGATAATCATCAGAAACATCAGGAACCCCGTCATGATCGGAATCTACAACGGTGGTGGCAAGAAGGGGCATATTCGTGGTATTGACCCCCTGCAAGGATGGGCTGATGGTAATATAAAAGACATTATCGTTGCAATCCAGGTCAGAGCCCTGGTATTTACCCATATCCTCCAAAGTGAAAAGGATTTGCTGACGTGAAGGATCATTAAAAAAGAGAAGGTGTTTCAGCATGAGAGGATCGGTGGTATTAAAGGAAGGGATAGAATACCATACATCGCTTGAAGGACCCACATATACCGAGATACCGTTCCATCCATGAGGGACAGAGACAAAACCGATAGATTTCCCTGCAGGGAACTTTCCAAGATATATTTTGTTACCAGGGTTCAGGCCGCCACCGCTGCCGGAATTGCTGACATTTGGAAAGATAATATGAATAGAATCTATGGCCGATGCTGAGGCAGGGGGCTGATTGGTATTAAATGTAAAATAACCAAGTGCATCCATCCATCCGGCTCCTTCAGTGATATAAGTTATGTAGACATCGCTCAGGCTAAGGATATCAAGATTGTTGGGGACATTGGCTGCGAACCATTCGGGATGATATGCATATTCATTTTTATATTCCGGGAGAGCCGCGTTGATATCATTCATCAATTGCTGGTTTACAGGGTCGTTTACCGGCATGAGGTTATTAGGGACACCTTGGGAATCATAACCACTCATATATACCCACTTCGTAGAATTAGGGCTGCTAATATTGCCTCCGCCTCCCAGGGATTTTTTTGTTAAAGGTGCAGGAGATTTTCCTCCAAACTGGGCGGTAATCCCGTTTGAGGTAATAGTTACCTCCATCTGACGGATCAGGCCAAGGAAATTATTGAAAACGGTAACTTTATTCATTGAAGCAGGCAGAGATGCTACAGAGTTCCAGATTCCGCCGGTACCGGTGATGCCGCTGACAAGATAAATACCTCCTGAATCGGGATTGGCCGTATATAGCGTAAATCTTACGCCGGCAACCGGGTTGTCGAGATTATCCTTAGCGGATATGGAAATAGGCACATCGCATGTGGTTGCCCAGCTGAAATTGGGAGAGATAACCAATTGGTCGAGGGTTTTTCCGCTTGATGAACCGGTATTCGACTCCTGCTTGTGGCATCCTGCTAAAATAACAATGATGATCAGGGAACCGAAGATTATTTTCATGAATCCGTATTTATTTGTGAAACGGGAATAAGTTTTCATCTTTTTTTCTTCAAAAGTAAGGATATTAAAACCACCCAATAATCTGAATAAGTATGTGTATCCAGAATTTTTGTAAATGCATTTAAAATATGTGGTTTTTAGAATTTCATTTTAATTCTTCTTGCCCGGCAAGGTGAAATAAAAGGTGCTGCCCTGTCCATCGGCGCTGTGAACCCAAAGTTTGCCACCGTGTTTTTCAACAAACTCTTTGCATATCATCAAACCCAGGCCGGTACTCGATTCTTTATCGGTCCCGTTGCGGTTTGTATTTACATCAAGCCGAAAAAGGTTTTCAATCATTTCCTGATTTATCCCGATGCCCGAATCCATAACTGAAACCTCAACCCATCCATCGGGAAGTTGCTTTGCGGTAAATGTAACCTTACCTCCTTTCGGGGTAAATTTCACCGCATTTGAAGATAAATTGCGAATTATCCCACTGAGCATATTCTCATCGGCAAAAACCATTAAATCCTCAGGAGTATTATTAAAAACATCAATATTTTTCCCGGCTGCCGGTTCCCTTACCAATTCCAGGTTCAAAGAAATTTTCGGAAACAGCAAAACCGGAACTGGATCAAAGGGGATCATACCCCTTTGCATCCGTGACCATTCAAGAAGGTTTTCAAGCAAACTGAACAGCCTGGTTGCAGAGATTCTCATCATATGGGCGATATCCTTAACCTGGTCCTGGGTCATCCCAAGCAGTTCATCTTCCAGTAGCTGAGC
The DNA here is from genome assembly GCA_903877385.1 of uncultured Bacteroidales bacterium. Taxonomy (GTDB): domain Bacteria; phylum Bacteroidota; class Bacteroidia; order Bacteroidales; family FEN-979; genus CAIRDP01. Next base: position 35,025 of record CAIRDP010000060.1, on the reverse strand, counting down.
GAAGCCAAGTAAGGGCAGGAAAGGGCTATGAAGGTCGTGGGCAATAATACCGAAGAATTTGTCTTTTTCGGCAAGGAGTTTTGCAAGTTCTTTGTTTTTTTGCCGGATTTCTTCTTCCGCCCTTTTATGTTCAGTAACATCAAGGACGCTTGACAGAAGAAAGGGTTTATTATTGAGATAAATGACCTGGGCTGAGAACAAAGTTGAAATTACTTCCCCATTCTTTCTTCTGAACTGAACTTCCCTTCCTTTCACTTCGGCACCTTCCATCAATAAAGATATTACCTGGTCCCGGTCTTCAGGATTCACCAATAGGTTCAGGTCAGTAGAGGAATTGTTGATCACCTCTTCGCGGGTGAATCCTGTAACCTTTGAGAATGCATCGTTGACGTCGGAGTATGTTCCATCTTCAATGCTGGAAATAGCGATTGCATAAAAAGATGTCTGGAACGCTCTGGAATACTTTTCTTCGCTCTCTCTAAGCGCCACTTCCAGGCGTTTTTGCCCTGTGATGTCGTGGGCTATGTAGATCGACCCCGAAATTTCACCTTTATCATTCAACAGGGGAGTGGCTGTGATGGAAAACCAACCGGTTAAGGATTCTAAAAACAACTCGGTTGTGTGTTCCATTCCATCTTTCAACAATTGTGTGTGCGGACAATAATCGGGAGGTTCATCCTTTTGGTAAATACACCAAAAGCATTTTGAGCCGACCAATGATCCGGATGAGATGTTCAGTCGTTTCGAAAAAGCCTTATTGGCCCGGATAATGGTATAATCCCGGTCAAGAATCAGGATAAGGTCTGGCGAGATCTCGAAAATATGCTCAAAATCAATTGCACTGCGAGTCGGTTTGTTCAAAGTTTCCATAAAATATAAATTGACCTGAATAAGCTATTTCTTTGATAATCTTCAAATAAGAAAACATCTTGTATGAGTATTACCATAACACTATCTGGCTGAAATTGAGAACATTAAAAATAATAATAAAATTCGTATAATTAACAATAACATTACTGGATTACTTTTATTTATTTTTTTCAATGAATCCGGATAAGGCTTACCCGGATTCTGATTGATGGGCATGTGCAAGCAGCTGTTCAATATCTTATCTTGTCTGATATATCCTACACTAAAATAGGTTTTCCCTTACACCCGATTATTCTATACCCTACGCCTCATTTCGAGTCGGAACAGTATGTTTGCAATATTGAAAAGATGCAGCTTACACGAGGAATCTATATCGTGACAGTATGTGGTATCACGAATCGGCAGAGAAATATAAAAGTATCCATAGAAAGATGAAAATAATATTTCCCAACGAATGCTATCTTTAAATGTAATACAAATGCTTAATCTTATGAAAAGAGTAAAGGCATGCAGTATATTTAGCTTAGTTCCGGGCTTTCTGTTATTGATGTTAATTCAGGGTTGCAGTAAACATTCAGAAGAGCCTGTAATGCCTGATACACGCCCAAAGGTCGAGGTATATGCACACCGGGGAGCAAGAAGCTATGCCCCTGAGAATACGATCCCGGGTTATACCACAGGGCTTGCTATAGGCACGCATTGGGTCGATATGGACATCGTGATGTCAAAAGACGGGGAGGTGGTCGTATCGCATGACATCAGACTCAATCCTGATATTGTGAGGGGTTTGGATGGAAAATTCATCACCTACAGAAAAGTAGTGAAATCATTATCCCTTGAAGAGATAAAACAATATGATGTAGGTCGCCTGGATACCTCCAGTGCCTATAGTAAATTTTTTCCTGCACAGGCAGGAATGGATGGCGTTCATATGCCTGCCCTGAGGGAAGTGATCCGGTATGTGATCGGTAAAACAAATTATAAAGTGGGCTTCCAGATCGAATTTAAAACAGATCCTGAACATAACGACTGGACTTATACTCCTGCTGAGTTTGCCGCTGCACTTTATTCGATCCTGGTTGGAGAGAATATTGTTGGCCTGTGCGAGATTCAATCGTTCGACTGGAGGTGCCTTTATGAACTTCAAAAACTGGATCAGCATATAAAAACTGCTTATCTGACCGAATGGGATAATGAGCCGGGGACTCCCAACAGTTTCTTTGATCCGGATCCCGCAAAGGCAGGACTGTGGACAGGCGGAGTATTAGTTAAGGATCATAAGAATTCAATTCCGCAGATGGTTAAAGATATGGGAGGGGCATGCTGGGAGCCTGAAGATGTTGAACTTAGCAAGGCTACTCTGGATGAGGCTCATAAACTCGGACTGAAAGTCGTAGTATGGACCTGGCCTGAACACAGCGGTACAGTATTTAACCCTGACCTGGTGTCGGAACTTATCGACTGGGGAGTGGATGGGATCATCACGGATGATCCGGGAATGCTGATTTCAATGCTGGCGGCCCGGAATTATCAGCTGCCTGCAAGGTATTGATGGAAAAAACACCCGTTTTGTCCACCTTTCGCCGGATATAGGATATTTCCCGGATTCATTAAATTTGGCAAATAATTCGTTTGATAATACTTTTAAGGAAAAAATCGGGTATGAAAAAAACTGCAATATATTTCTTGTGTATCCTTGCCGGATCCTGGCTCTTGACAGGATTCACATCTTGTAAGAAAAAATCGGGTGATACCGGTTCCTCAGTGATATCCTATTCCAAAATTACCTACCTGGGGAATACGAACCTGTCGGTGGCACGAATTATCATAGCCGGTGCCTCGGCCGGGAATAAGATCGTATTTGCGGGCGGTTCGAACATTACTTCTGTTCTCAATACCGTCGACATTTATGACGTTGCGACCGGTACATGGACCGCTTCGCAGCTATCGGAAAGCAAGTACAGCATAGGTGTTGGCACTTATGACAACCAAATCTATTTTGGCGGAGGATGGACCTCTGGCGGAACAACGTCAAAGGTCGTCGATATCTACAATACAAAGACGCAGACATGGACATCCTCCCAGCTCAGCCAGGCCAGGGGAGACCTGGCCGGAACTTCGGCCGGGCAATATGTCCTGTTTGCAGGAGGATGGGGTTCAGGTGGTCTCTCCAATGTTGTCGACATCCTGAATGCAGCGACAGAGACCTGGACGACTGGTTTCCTCAGTGAGGCCAGGGATTATCCTGCTGCAACATCCTGCGGCACGAAAATGTTCATTGCAGGCGGTGGGATTAGTGCTTCGATTTACTCAAATGCAGTGGATATTTTTGATAGCCAGACAGGTCTGTGGACGTATGATCACCTTCCCTACGGAAGAGGACAGATATCGGCCGTCACATCCGGCAGCAAGGTCTTTTTCGCCGGGGGGAATAACAGCGATTCGGTGTTCAGCAGGGTTGACATCTACGATATCAACACTAAAAACTGGTCGACAACTTTCATGAGCAAGGCAAGGTCCTATATTACTGCTGTATCGGTCGGAAATCTTGTCATTTTTGCCGGTGGACTCTCGGCCTCCGGACCCGATGGCATCATCGACATTTACAATGTTTCAACAGGCGTATGGACAACCGCAAGCCTCAGTATCCCGAGACTCAGGTTAACGGCGGTTGCTTGCGGAAGCAAGATCCTGTTCGCGGGAGGAATGACTGATATCATTACAAATACTGTAACAGCGGCTGTCGATGTATTTCAGGCCGAGTGATCAAATTCTCCTTCCCTTTTTATAATCATGACGGTGGCAATGAAGGTTCCTATAACATTCAATCATCAGGCAAGAGGTTGAATCAAATCCGTATGGAAAAATGTCTGAATTCAGGGAGCCAGGATAATGAATTTTCCCATTGAAATCTTTTTATCGCTGTTCAACCGCACAAAATAAATTCCTTCGGGAAGGCTGGATATGTCAACTTGCGTTTTAGACTGATTGATTTGCTGAGTGATGAGCTGCTCACCCTTGATGTTCATTATGGATAATTTGCTCACGGATGGCATTGCTGAAGTTTCAATGGTTATTTTATTGAATGCTGGAATCGGATAAATTTTAATCTGAGAAGAGGTTGGCCCCTTTATTCCGGTGGGAATATTTTAATACATCACCGTGGCTTTCCCTGAATTGCTGTCATCTGAATAAGCAACAAAAGGCTGACCCTTTGAAATGACAGCAAGGCTTACAAAATAAGCTGCCCCTGTTGAAAAACCCTCCATCCCAACATCCACCCAGCTGCTTCCGTCAAATTTTTTAACCGTGGCTTTATAAGAATTAACCTCATCCCTGTAAGCCACATAAGGCAGGCTGTCGGACAGGCAAAATGTGATGTTTGTATAAGCGATCGTACCTGGCGAGAAATCAGGATTTCCTAAATTCATCCAAATGTAATCCTGTGGTGAAGATTTAGCCCGGCTTTGCTGGGCAATACTAATCAAAGGACACAGGAACAATAAAGAAAGAATAGTTTTTTCATAACAAATCTTCAAATTTCACCCTGTAAAAAAGGAAACTTAACCAGCGTTTCCATTAAAGCACTCTGCCATCAGGTGTACAAAACAGATCCTATGACTACTTCCCGCCATAGAGTCAGATATTCCGACCTGTCGAATTTACCAAAATTCAACCATTGAAAATGAAGAGCCTGGATTTAATTCAGCGAAATGGTCGAGCTTGCTCCCCAAACCAGTGGCGAAGTTGCGCCGGTGGTATTCCATAGGCATTCGCGAACGGTGAGTGTCTTCTTGGCTCCGTCAATGGCGATAACCTGGAACGATAGCTTGGTTTCATCGCCAATGCCGTCTGGTGCATCACCTCCCGAAACAAGGCCTTTCATCGGAGAATCGACTCTGAACACCTTCAGGCTTATATCGTTATCCGGGCCTTTATAAACATAAAATTCGTTTTTATTCTCATTCCCGTGAAAATAGGCTTTAATATTCTGGTGGGCCTGGAGAAATGACACAAAGGCTTTCTGTTCAATTGTAGCAGGGGCGGATGTCGTGAGACCGTCTTTACAAACCTCAGCAACAATATTTTCAAATTTGTCGGTTGAATTGATAGCGTGGGGTCCATTTGGATTTGTGAGATGGCATGCTTCAATATCAGGCTGATCATGGGTAAAAATAATGACTGGGGTGGTTGAACTGATTTTCGACAGATCGTTTGCCATCCATACCCTGGCAGCCGAATCGGGCCAGATGTTTATAAACATCAGGTGAACACCCACAATATCTTTTGAGTAGTTGATCTTATCAGTAGTATAATCATACGATGCATTGGTCTTGTAAGTTGTAGGTTTAAGCATCATATTATAGATATTGACCATGGTTGTAGGATCTTTTTCAGGAAGCATGGCCTTGTAATAACCGATCGCATTCGAAACATCATGATTCCCGTCTGACAGTAATATGCATGAACTCTGACTGCTTGCATTCTTAAGAGTGATCCCGCTGAGATACGAATTTGCAAACTGTCCCCAGGAAGCAGCTGAAGACTGGATCCGGGGAGGCCCTGTCTGCTCGCGGTTTGAAATATCTCCTGTGATGATCAGGTAATCTATGGTACTGATTTTTTTTCCTGCATTAACACCTCCGTCATTCGGAAAAGTTGCCGCAGAAATGGCATTGATCTGCTGAACGAGAACCTGATTTACAGTGGCAGCGTCAGCTGTCACACCCCGGAAAGTTCGTGAAACACCATAATGCAGGTCGGATGTATACACAATCTGGGCCAGTGTTTGGGTTGTTGTAACCTGATCATCACTGCTTTTTTTACAGGAATAACTTGACAGAGTCAATGTTGCAAGAAATAGTGATAGTATCATCAATGACTTCAATGCGGATGTGATTTGTACCGAATTTGCGTTTGTTGTTCTTTTCATTTTTTGTTCTTGTTTTTGATTCTGATAATTACCTTTCAGGTCTGTAAAAGTATTGTAAAAAACCCATCTGATCAATGCTATGATCTATTGGGCTTTGCGCTATATTTGCTATACAAGGCAAACAAAGCAAACAGGAAAACAAATATTAACAGATGAACATTTCAAAAACTAAAAAGGGGTGGGGCCTCATTTTGTTATTGCTTTCTGTCATTGCTCTGCTGGCGTTATATCCTTTGCCGCCGCAAGCGCCCATCCAATATTACGACAGGCAAAGCGGCTTGTTAAAAACGGAAAAAGTGGCTGGCGAAAAGTGGTTGGTGTGGCTGTATAATAATCGGGTTGGCGAAGCAACATTGTGGGCTCTGGCCAAAAGAAAGGTGGTTTCGTCTGTTTATGGCAACAGGATGGATCGTCCTTCATCGGCCAAAAAAATACAAGCCTTTGTTGATGAATTTGATATCGACATGAGTACCGCCCAAAAACAGGAGTTCAACTCTTACAACGATTTCTTTACCCGGAAACTAAAGAATAATGCCAGACCGGTGGATACAAACTCAACCGTTACAGTGTCGCCTGCCGATGGCAAAATACTGGCATATGCCAATATCCGCAACAGAGATTTTATCATCAAAGGATACCGCTTCGATATTTTTTCGTTTTTGAATAATGCCCGCCTTGCCCGAAAATATCTTGATGGCACCCTGGTGATCATCCGGCTTGCCCCTTTCGATTACCACCGTTTCCATTTCCCCATTAACGGAATTGTATCACCTATCACCCGGATTGACGGTGATTATTATTCAGTCAACCCCCTTGCTTTGCGCAAAATGGCTGAAATATTCTGCCTGAACAAAAGGGAATTTACCATCATTTCAAACCCCTTGTTTGGAGATGTTGTGATGACTGAAGTAGGTGCAACTATGGTAGGAAGTATCGTACAGACTTATACCGGGAATTTTGTAAAAAAAGGGGAAGAGAAAGGGTATTTTAAATTTGGGGGTTCCACGGTAGTGCTGCTGTTTGAAAAAAACAAAATTCGCATCGATGAAGATTTATTGATTAATACTTTAAAGGGTTATGAAACGGTAATCAAAGAAGGAGAAAGAATTGGTGTAGCTATGATTAATCCAAAAGTTGCGAGGTAGGGATTAATTGGTTGGTTCGGGACTGCAGAAACCAATACCTTTGAAGATCCCCCGGCAGGTATAACAAGACCAGCATTGGCAGGCCTGCAATTTTAACCCTGCTAAGCGGAATTTGCAATTCCGCCTGGAATTTTGCAGAATTTGTAATTCTGCAGATCTCAGGCTGAAAATTAAAATGAATGCTCGAACATTGATCAACGATCTTTGATGTCAGATCAGCGTTCCGAAATCCGATCGAAAATCAGAATTCGTTGATCACCGATTTTCATAAGCTAAAGTACCTATAATATTTCTCATCTTGAATTTTTTCAGCAGCTTGACACCCAGCATGTTGTAGGTTTTTTGTGGTCTGACTTGCTATTCTTAGTTATAGGTATATCTGTGTTTCAGGTCATTTTAAAGTAATTGTAAAATATTTTGTGTGTTTATGAAAGGCTTGTTAATATTGAGTTGATAAAATTTGCTTGCTATTTTAATGAATTTGTAATATCTTTATGGTGTTATTAAATATCTATAATTATATGACACCTGAAGAATATTTCAACCAGATGAATCCTTCTGTCAAGAAACAGTATGATGCCCTGAGGGAGTTTTTCCATTACCGGCAAAAAGCTGAGGTTGTGGCTACAAAATATGGCTATACCCGACAATCCTTCTATTGGATGGTTCATGCGTTTAAAGCCCGTCTGGGAGATGGTTCTGTCGATCCTTTCTTTCATCCCAAGACCCTTGGACGTACCCCTATGGAGCGTTCCAGTGAACTTGATTCGTTCATCATTAATTTGAGGAAGTTTAATTATTCCTGTGATGATATTGTGGTGATGGGCCAATCCCAGGGATATGATCTAAAGTATAATTATGTTTACACTCTGTTAAAGAAACAAGGCTTTGCCCCCTTATGGCGGAGAAGTAAACAAGAGAAGTCAACGCTGGAGAATCCCCTGGAACAAGCTCCCCGATGCATGGAGTTGGAACACAGAGAGGAACAATTTAACTCGGGCAATATCGGGATCCTTTGTTTCTTACCCTTGATTCACAAATATGGAATAGACAAGGCTATTGAGCAATCCCAATATCCCAACACATCGCAATTGAGCACACTTTCCTCTATCTTATCCTTTCTTGCTTTAAAACTTTCTAATGTAAAGCGATACAGTAAGGATGATCTGTGGTGTATGGATCGGGGCAGCGGATTATTTGCAGGTCTCAATGTGCTTCCTAAAACTGCGTGGTTCAGTTCATATTCTGATCGTGTTACCCGGGAAATGAATCATGATTTTCTGAGACGTTTGCACAAGATCTGGCATAAACATGGGTTACTCACCGATACCTGGAATCTGGATTATACGACCATCCCTTATTGGGGCGAAGAGGAACCGATGGAAAACAACTGGTCAGGCAAACGTAATAAAGCGCTCTCAGGCATGCTGGCCGTATTGGCTGAAAGTCCCGACAGCGGGTTGATTGATTATGGCGACACGACCCTTGACCATGAAAACCAGGATGCCGTGGTTCTTGAATTTCTGGACTTCTATAAAAAATCTTCAAAAGGCGCTGAATTAAAATACCTGGTCTTTGACAGCAAGTTTACCAACTATGAAAATCTTGCAAGACTGGATCGCAAGAAAGTCTGTTTTATTACCATCCGCCGGCGAGGGAAAAACATCCTCGATGAAATTGAAGCCATCCCGCCTGCAGAATGGGAACTGGTCAAAGTAGATTGTGCCGGTGGCACGAAAAGAACACTCAAAGTCAATGACCGTAAAGTTTTTCTTCCTGGCTATAATAAAGAAATCAGGCAGATCACCATCCAAAGCCATGGACGAGAGAAACCAGCTTTGATTATCACCAATGATTTTACCATTAAATGTGCCGAGGTGGTGGTAAAATACTGTCATCGCTGGCTGATCGAGAAAACGATCTCTGAGCAAATCGAGTTCTTTCATCTTAACCGTCTTTCTTCATCAATGGTGATCAAAGTCGATTTTGACCTGACCATGAGTATTCTTGCATATAACCTCTACCGGCTGTTTGCAAATGAAACAGGAAAATACTCATCCTTGATCGCACCTAAAATATTTGATAAACTGATCTCCAATAGTGGTTCCGTGAAGATCAATAACAGGACGATTGAAGTAATCATGAAGAAAAAACGGAGTATGCCTGTTCTATTAAGCTTGCTAAAGAAATTTGAACCCTTGGAATACCCCTGGTTACATGGCAAGCAACTTCTTTTCCAGGGAGCAACAACCCTGTAAAATATTATAGGTAATTTAGCTTATGAAAATCCATGTTCATACAATGAAGATCGCCCTGAAAGAATTGCGGGAAACATACATTGCGCTTAAAATACTAAGTCAGATCAATATTCCGGAACAGGATAATTTCATTAACAGTTGCCTTGCGGAATGCAATGAATTGATCTCAATATTTGTCAAGAGTATCCAGACAGCTGAAAGAAACAGGAAATTAAAGTAAGAACGGCGAAAGAATACTCGAATATTGATCAACGAGTTTTGAAGTTAGAATTGAATTCGGAATTGTTGATTTCCGAACCGAATACTCGAACATTTGATCAACGATCTTTGATATCAGATCGAAGGTCAGAACTCGTTGATCAATGTTCGATTGTTCAAACAAAAAGCCATTCCGAATTTTCGGAATGGCTTTTTGTTTGATGCTCCCCCTGCTGGACTTGAACCAGCGACCCTCTGATTAACAGTCAAAAAACATGGCTTTTGTGAATTTTTGTGAAAATATAGTAAAAAATTAAAAATCAATCATATACACGGCATCTTGTTGATAAATATTTTTATAAAATTTGTAATATCAAGCCTTTTCATGTGTACTTTTATGTGTACTTTTTAAAAGCCATTATGAAAATAGATAACACACCGGTTACAGGGATTATTCTCGAAACCCGAAAAAGTAATGCCGACGAATTGCATCCCGTCAAATTGAGAATAACGTTTAAAGGAGATCGTAAATATTACACGTTGAAAGGCCTTGATAAAAAGACTTTATACATGTCCTCTGATGACTTTCATAGAATTTCAACATCCACTAATTTAAAGCCGTTGAAGATTCATCTGACCGAGATTGAGAAAAAAGCCATGAAGGTCATTGAAGAGATGGCCGTTTTTTCTTTCGAATCATTTGAATCTATTTACTTCTCAAAACCTAAAGACGATAAGGATCTCTTTTCCATCCTCGATGCCACCGGCAAAAAGATGCGCGAAGCTGGCAGGATCAGCACAGCTGTCAGCTTTGAATGTGCCCTCAAATCCCTTAAAGAATTTACCGGGAAGGAAAAATTCCCTTTCGCAGCGGCCAATGTTAAATTCTTCAAAGACTACGAGAAATGGATGCTCACCCCCAAAGTGATTGAATGGAAAACGAAAACTGGTAAGTCCAAATCCAGGACAAAAGTAAACGGTCGTACAACCGTTGGTATTTATCTACGGAATGTTCGTACAATGTTTAACCAAGTCAAACCGGTAGGGGTATTGTATCCATTTGGGAAATCAAATCAAGGCTTGTATGCAATCCCAAAGGGAAAGAATGTGAAAAAGGCATTGACACAGGCCGATGTTGCAAAGATCGCTTCATACTCTGCCGCCAAAGGGACTCTTGAGCTACAATGCCGTGATTATTGGTTATTCAGTTACCTCTGCAACGGGATCAACATAAAAGACATGGCCCGCCTGAAGTATTCAAATATCAAGGGGGAAAAGATCACCTTGATCAGGGCTAAAACGGCCGAATCGGTCGATGAAGAAACGACCATCGACATCATGATTACCAAGCAAATCGGCCGCATCATCGACCTCCACGGCAATAAACCCGGTACCAGCGATCAGTATATATTCCCTATTTTGTATCAGGGGATCACCCCTGAAGATGAATACCGATTAATCCAGCAGACAGTGCGTAATATCAATGACAACATGACGAACATCTGTAAAGAGCTTAAGATCGATAGGGCTACCACCTATACGGCTCGTCACAGCTTTGCCACAGTCCTGAAACGTTCTGGCGCCAGTGTGGAGTTTATCAGCGAATCATTGGGACATAAAAGCAAGCAAACCACCCAGAACTACCTGGCCAATTTCGAGGACGAAGAAAAAAAGAAATGGGCGAATATGTTATTACCCGAAAATGAAGTTTAATCTCTCCAGGTCAATTTCCCTTAGTGATGAGAACCCGGGGCCGCGGCTTGCGGGGGTTCATACCATTTATTTTCTTCCGGTGAATTCTCCGTTTAATTTAAAATAATGAGTAGGGGAGTGGGTTTTGCCCTGTTTTTATACCCTTCATTTGAATCCCGGAAAAATGCAATGATCCATTTCCATCTTGTTAACCGTTTATTCTATGTTAATAACCCAAACAAGGTATTTATTTCCAATACAGTAATGATTATTTCTTAGGGTGCTATATTGTTGAAAACATAAAGAAGAATAATTTTTATCAACAGATAGTCCTTGATCTTTCATTATAATTTTGTTTGTTTCCCCTTTTCATGGGGTTGGTCAACTTGGCCGGAATAAACAAATCCAATCTTGTTATGAAGGTCGCCGAATATGTACCCAGGTATGGGTTACTGATGAATCTTGATCATACCATATCGGTCCAGGATAAAAAACTGCCGATAAAGGAGCTATTGAACAACTATCCCGATCTTGAATTAACCGACGATCATGTTGAACAGCTTGACACCATTGATTTGTCTTCATTATATACCGGTCTTAATCACATCTTTGTCAACGAGGAAATCATTATTGCGATCCTGCAGAACCTCCTCGATGGATACATTCAACGGGGCGGTGATTCCTTAATCTGGCTTTCATCTACGTTTCAAAGGTTCCATGAGAACCCTCAGAATTTCAGCCCCGAATTAAGGCATATTGTTGAAGGTTACCTTGTGAAAATGATGCATAACCTGACTTTCCCTGCTACGGCTCCTTCCACTGGATTTCTCAAGCCCAAATCCTTAATCTCCTATTCAAGCAGGAAAAAGAAGCCTGCATTTAACACCCTTCTCGAAGCGTTTAATAACGTATCGGAGTATCAGCAGGTCATGGGCCGGCTTCAAAAGAAAAACTATTGCTCGGCCAATGGTACCTGGCAGGATTACAAATCAGGATGGAAAGTGATTATTATTGCCTTAATAAAATGGCTGGCCATACAAGGCTATTGCAGAAAAACAAAATTCACGACAACCGAGATCCAGTCTATTTGCAGGAATACCTTCAAAACCGAAAAAATAAGCTTTTCTACAATTACTCATGTCCACCCATCTCCTATTGAATTCTCCCACCTGTTCGATGAACTAAAAAACATCATTTCCGGTTCACTTCTATTAATAATGGCCTTTTTGTGCGATTTTGCCTGGATTGCCGATTGCCTGGAATGCCTCGATTCCCTTTGCTCCATAGTTTACCTCGTTTGCCTCGCTTGCTTCATTTGCTGACTTAGCCTCCTTGCCAATTTTGCCTAAATTGCCTGGATTGCCGATTTCCTGAATTCCCTTATATCCCTTCCCTGGCCTGTCTCTTTTATCTAATCAGCTGATGTATAGGCATTAGCTGATTTTGCCTGAATTGCCTAAATTGCCAATTTTGCCGAACGGCAATTTTGGCGAAGGCAATTTTGATTTTCCCCTTTTTTTTGTATTTTATTTGCTGCTGATTTTTAAATCAAATCAGCAATGCACGACTTCATCCTCTCCCCGCTTTCCTTAAAAGACCTTGAAATCCTGATCTTTAACCAGGTTCGCAAGGCATTAACCGAAATCCACGAGGTCACCAATGACCCTGTCAAAGATGAACTGCTCACCATCGAAGCGGCAGCAACCCTGCTCTCTGTAACCGTACCTACGGTCTACGGATATGTCCACCAGCGGGCCATCCCCTGTATGAAACGCCGGGGCCGCTTGTATTTCTCAAAGGTGGAACTCCTCGCCTGGGTTAAATCAGCAAGGCGTTCCACAGTCGATGAAATCAAAGCCAACGCCATCGCCAGCCTCATCCGATAATTACTAACGCCCAGTACCCAGTACACAGTCCCCAATCCCCATTTCCCATGACCATCCATCTCCATCAACTCACCCTCACAAACTTCAAAGGCATCCGCCAGCTCACCATTGAATTTAATGCCATAACCAATATCCAGGGCGATAACGGTACCGGCAAATCCACCGTTTTCGATGCCTTTACCTGGCTGCTATTCGGCAAGGATTCACACGATGCGAAAGATTTTAATATCAAAACCCTCGATGAGACCGGTCAGGCCATTCCCATGCTTGACCATATGGTTGAAGGGATATTGACTGCGGATGACATTTCTATGACCCTTAAACGGGTGTACTGCGAAAAGTGGACCCGTCGCCGGGGAGCCGAACAATCGGAGCTTACAGGCCACGAAACCTTGTTCTGGTGGAACGGAGTCCCCCTCCAGGCTGGCGATTACAAGTCAAAGATTGATAATCTCATCAATGAAGGATTATTCAAGCTGCTCACTTCTACTCTGTATTTCAATTCCATGAAATGGCAGGATCGCCGCCAGGTGCTGATCCTGATTGCCGGTAAGATCGGTGATCAGGAAGTAATTGTCAACATGGATAAGGCCCAGGTCAGGGATATTACCGCCATCATCAATTCTGGTAAGGAACTGGCCGATTTCCGTAAAGAGATTGCGGTTCGTAAAAAGAAGCTGGGCGATGAGTTAAAGACGATCCCTTCCCGCATCGATGAAGTGACCAAGGGTTTGCCTGAACCGCACGATTTCGAAGCCATCAAGGCCGATATCTCACAAAAGCAGGCCGATTTGCTTGAGGTTGAGAATACCATGACTGATCAGGTCACGGCTTACAAAGAAAAGGCTGAAGAGATCCAGTGCATCCAGAACCAGGTGTTCAAACTTCGTGAAACCATGAATTCAATGCAGTTTGAAGAAAAATCCAGACTGCAGAAGGCCCGGAATGAACAAATGCTGAAGCTCAACGATCTCAAGCAAAAGCATTCTGTTCTGTCCCGCCAGTTGAAAGATGAGCAGCATGCTCTCGATATTTTGCTTCAATCCAAATCGTCCATCGAATCCGAGATCAATGAACTCAGGACTGAGTGGACCTCGGTCAGTATGGCAGAATTGGTTTTTAAGGATGAAGAATTTATTTGTCCCGTTTGCAAGCGGGAACTGGATCCCGAAAGCATTGCCGGGAAGTCGGCACAAATGATTCAGGCCTTCACCGAAAATAATTCAAAACGGCTGGCGGATATCACATCCCGGGGGCGCTGGCTTTCAGTAACACTGGGCGAAATCACGGCGGATATCGAAACTACCAAAGCCGAAATTCACAAACTTTCAGCATCACTTGAATCACTTTCCCAACAACTCTCCGAATCCGAAACTCAGCAAGCTCCCCGGGATCCTGATCCTGATTCCATCCCTCAGCTCTTCGAAATCCGTCAGCAGATCGCAAAACTTGAACTGCAGATCCTCGAATCTCCAAAGCTGGACATTGAATCTCTCAAACAGCAAAAGTCCGTTCTGCAGTCCGAAATCTATGGCCTCCAGGTGATCCTGGGCCATGAGGATGTCATCAAGCGGGGTAAAACCAGGATCAATGAACTGATGTCCTCCGAAAAATCCCTGGCCGCCCAAATCAGCGATCTCGAAAAGCAAGAGTTTGCGATGGATGCGTATACCCGCTCCCGCATGGATCTCGTTGAATCCCGGGTGAACGGCAAATTCAGCCTGGTAAAGTTCAGGATGTTTACTACTCTCATCAATGGAGGCATTGAGGAGTGTTGCGATAGTCTGGTCGGCGGAGTTCCTTATACTGATGTCAACAGCGCCGGCAAAATCCAGGCCGGCATCGACATAATAAGCACCCTCAGCAAACATTATAATATATCCGCCCCCATCTGGATCGACAACCGCGAATCCACAAATGCAATTCCACCTACAAAATCCCAGCTCATTAATCTCATAGTGAGCAAGGATAAAATATTAATTATCAAATAATTCAACATTCATCATTCAGTGTTCAATTTACTTCATTCAACATTCATCACTCAATGTTCAATATTCGATATTCAAATCTTAAAACCCTAAACGTATGGATTCATCCACCACAGTAAAAAAGTTCGAACCTCCCCTGGTCGAAAAGGTCCTCACCAAAGTCAACAGTCTCAAAGAAATCGGCGGCATCGCCCTTCCTCCCGATTACAGCGCCGAAAATGCACTCCGTTCCGCATGGCTTATCCTGCAGGATATGAAAGACAAGGCTAACCTCCCGGTCCTTCAGTCATCAACCCCCGATTCTATTGCGAATTCCTTATTCAACATGGTAGTTCAGGGTCTCAATCCGGCTAAACGTCAGTGCAGCTTTATCCTGTATGGAAATAAACTGACCCTGCAGAGGGAATATGCCGGAAGTATAGCCCTGGCCCGCAGGTACAGCTCCATGAAGAATATCTATGCCGGGGTCATTTACAAGGGGGATGTGTTTGAATTCGCCATTGACACAACCACCGGTATGAAAAAGATCACTTCCCATACTCAGCGTATGGAAAACCTCGACGATGCAAAGATCATTGGGGCTTATGCTGTGGTGACCTTCGACGACGGATCAGTGAATACCGAGATCATGACCATGGCCCAGATCCAGAAGTCCTGGGAACAAGGTCCCACGAAAGGGAAAAGCCCGGCTCATACCAATTTCCCCGGGGAGATGGCCAAGAAAACCGTCATCAACCGGGCCTGCAAACTGCTGATTGCTGCCAGCGATGATTCCGTGCTCATGGAACCAGGTGAAGACGGACGAATCGGCAGGATAAAAGCAGAGATCGATACCGGGGCCAACCAGGGTGAACTCATCGACATCCCCGAAGATGAACCCGTCGAGGCCATCATGGAAACTCTTGATCCGCCAGCACCAGCCACACCGCTCAAAGCAGGAAACAGGCGTGAATGGAAAAACGAACCTTCACATAATGTAACCGGCCCTGCATTGCAGCCTTCACCCAAAGAACCCGGTTTCTGATGACACTCAAAGTCCTCGGCAGCGAATCTGCAGGCAACTGCTATCTACTCGAATCCTTTTTCGAGATACTCATCATTGAGGCCGGTATCCGCTTAAATGATGTTAAAAAAGCCCTGAATTATGATCTGCGGAAGGTCATAGGATGTTTCATAACCCATGCCCATGGGGATCATTGCAAGTACGCCGATGATTATATGAAGGCTGGTATCGATATCTATACTTCAGCCGAAACCATTCAGGCTGCTGGCATCTCAGGCCACCGGGTCCATCCAATCCAGGCGAATGCCATGATCCGGATCGGTGAATTCAAAGTCATCCCCTTCCCGGTTCCTCATGGTGTGACTACTTTCGGTTTCCTGATCAATCATCCGTTTTCCGGTTCCATTCTGTTCGTGACAGATGCAGCATATATTTCAAACAAATTCAATAACCTCAATCATATCCTTATTGAGGCCAATTATGAGGATGCCATCCTCACCAGCGACCGGGCCGTTGGTCGGCACATGAGCCTTGAGACTTGCCTGGGATTCCTCCAGACAAACGATTTGCGGCAGGTCCGCAATATTGTCCTTCTGCATCTGAGCAGCGCCAATTCCAATGCACAACTGTTTAAAAAATCGGTACAAACAGTTGCGCCCAATACCTCGGTATGGATCGCCGACAAAGGCCTCGAAGTATACCTGTCCAAACACCCGTTCTAAAACCCTTAAACCTTTTATCCTTCATTCCTTCATTCCTTCAACCCTTCAAACCTTAACCCCATGTCCGACAAATTCGAAACAAAAGAAGGCACCTTCAGCCTCATTAAAGTGGATCCTGAATTCAAGAAAAAAGAAAACTCCCCCGACTTCTTTGGCGAAGCGAAGTTCAAAGGGATAGATATCCGCCTATCCGCCTGGGCCCGGTTCACCGATTCCGGAAAGATCAGGATCGCCGGGTATATCGAGGAAAAACAAATCCAGGAGTATCAAAAACCGACTGAGTCTCAGCTTAACGATCACCTTATGACTCCCGCGATGAAGTCAGTCCATTCAGCTCCTCAATCATCCGATCCTGGCCATTTTGAAGCTCCTGAAGATGATCTTCCATTCTGATTCCTGGCGTATGATCATGATTCTTCAACCACTTTAAATCTTTGTATATGATCAGAGATTCTCCAGTTCCAAGCATCCGTGAGATTGCCGAAGAGTATCTGCTGGCCGGATTGTCTGTTATCCCGGTGAATGCCGATAAACGGGCAACGCTGAAATGGGAAAGGTATCAAAAGGCCCTGCCCGATTTTGAGGATTGCGATCAACTGTTTTTACAGGCATGGGGACTGGCTCTCATTTCCGGCTCTGTTTCAGGCGGACTGGAGGTCATGGATTTCGATTCCCATGAGAATGATATCGAAACGATCTTTAAACAATTTACTGCGGATGAAGGCGTCAAGAGTCTCCTGTCCAGGTATAACCCGCCAATCGAACGTTCTCCCCGGGGCGGATATCATATCCTTTACCGGTATGAGACCGGTATTTACGAAGGCAATCGCAAACTGGCAAACTGGCCCTCCGGAGAATCCATGATCGAAACCCGTGGCGAAGGAGGATACACGGTAGTTTATCCCTCCCCAAACTACACCATCCTCAGCGGATCAATCAATTCCATCCCAACAATCACCCAGGATGAACGTAACTACCTGATAACCCTCGCCAAAACCTTCACCCACCTCCTCCCTCACGATCTTCTTCACGTCCTTCCTCACGATCTTCCTTCCGTCCTTCCTCCCGCCCTTCACTTCGACAACACCGACCCCGTCAGCTATTTTAATTGGAACTGCTCCGCTTATGCTAAAAAACTCCTGGAGGAAAAGGGCTGGGTAAAACTGCGGACTGATGAAACTGAAGACATCGAGTACTGGAAACGCCCGGGCAAGCAGGGCAATGAACATTCAGCCACCTGGGGCAAAAAGCACAACTCCTTGTATGTCTTCAGCTCTTCCGCTCCGCCATTTCTAAATGAATGTTACTATTCACCATTCCAGATTCTAGTTCGCCTGCGGTTTAACGATTCGTACAGTGCAGCCATCTCCTGGATCCAGCAGAAGTATTTTGATGAAGAGGTCCCTTATATCCGGATCGGCGTGGATTTTTTCAAGAAAATAAAGAAGACCGACCGTTTCGGGCTAAGCAGGACGGAACTCAAACCATGGAAAATAGATGCAATCAAACAGGATCATGGCAAGGCAATCCTCGATAAGATTGCTCATTTTGATGATTTTACAATCCTACCCGACAACCTTAATTTCTCCCCCATCGTCAATAACTGCTATAATCTGTATCGTCCCTTCACACATAAGCCATCGCTCGGCAGCTGGGACTGGACCGAGGTCCTTATCCGCCATATTTTCGGCGAACAATATGAACTTGGACTCAGGTACCTGCAAATCCTTTACTTGCACCCCGATCGCCTGATGCCCATCCTGGTCATGGTCAGCCGCGAACGGCAAACCGGCAAGACCACCTTTGTGAACTGGCTCAGCATGATATTTGGCGATAACATGGCCATCATTTCCCCCGACGACCTTATCAATGGCTTCAATTCAACCTATGCCAGCAGCAACATCATCGCCGTCGAGGAAACCTTCATCGAAAAGGCCATAACCGTTGAAAAACTCAAATCTCTGGCCACACAAAAGTTCATCTCCGTAAACCAGAAATTCGTCAGCCAGTACCGCATGCCCTTTTTCGGCAAGATAATCCTCACCTCCAATAACGAAGACAAGTTTGCCCGTATCGACGAAGAAGAAATCAGGTTTTTCATCCGCAAAGTCAGCATTCCATCTATCACCAACCACAACATCGAGGCCGATATGGTGAAGGAAATCCCGGCATTCCTTCATTATCTGACCATCTTGCCGCCGGTTGACTTCTCCCGTGACCGCTCTGGCTTCACCCCGGCAGAATTGTCAAACACATCTTTGCTCGACGTTAAGAAAGAATCGAAATCCAGCCTCTATAAAGCCCTGGTCATGCTGTTCGAAGATATGTTTATGAACGAACTCCGCGCCCAGGATGAATTCTATGCCGACGTCAAATCCATCAAAAGCAAATTCTTTGCCAACGATCCCAGGATCGATTTACCTTACATCAGGACCGTTCTCAAGAATGAATTCAACATCGTCCCGGTCCCCGACTCCATTTATTTCAATCCATTTGTCAATGATCCCCCTAAAACAGGACGTCCATATCTCATCAAGAAAACCATGCTGAATACCGAAAACTTGAAAAGCCCCGTCGATGAACTCCCCTTTTAAAAATCTCACACCCTCACGAATTTGGAGGATAAAAAGAAACCTTTGTGAGACATTTTGTGAGGACATAAATATCTGTATACTAATATAATATATTATTTTCTCACAAATAATAAATAATAAAAGTAATCTATAGAGAACACAGTAAACAAGGCAAAAGAAAATTATAAGAAGTTTCCTCCAAAAACCCGTGAGATTGTGAGAAACCCCATAAGCAAATAAATATCAATAAGTTAACCTCATCACAAAGAAATTCAGGTTTGTGAAAATGTGAGAAACCATGCCAACCCCCATCCATATCCTCAACGAAATGAACCGGCTCGACAAGCAGAGACGATATCCCGGGATTCCCCCGGAACTCCTTTATTGCAAACCCATAAAAGCCAACTCAGCAAACGAACTCACCAACGCCGTCATCAAATTCATCCGCCTCACCGGCGGTCAGGCGGAACGCATCTCAGTCACCGGACGCGTAATCAACAGCCGAAGAACCTACACCGACATCCTCGGCCACCGCAAACAGATCGGCTCAGTCAAATACATCCCCTCCGCCATGACCAAAGGATCCGCCGACATCTCCGCCACAATCCAGGGCAAATCCGTCAAAATCGAAATCAAATGGGGCCACGACCGCCAAAGCCTCGCCCAGGCAAGATATCAATCCGAAATCGAAAAAGCCGGAGGGATCTATCTCATCGTTCATACATTTGATGAATTCTATGATTGGTATCGTACAACTTTTCCTCCATGAAACACTTTTCAAATAGTCTACCCTGAAAAATGTCTAACAATTCTTTGACTTTGCTTTATTTTATTATACATTTGATAAGTAAAGTAAATAAAGTAAAACATTATCTTATGAAAAAGTTCTATCTGTTAATATTTTTTATACTCGGCTCATTCAGTATTTATAGTCAGACGCCGATGACCTTTACCTTTATTGGTAAAGATTCGCTTACTCAGAATCTTATATCACTTGACAGCGTTTATGTTAAGAATTTGACAGAGAACTGTGATACACTATTATTTGGTCCTGTCCCTGTACTAACATTAATTGCCTCATGGCCTGTTGGGATTGGTGAAAAAAATGACAACAACTCAGGATCATTCGTTTTAAAGCAAAATTATCCCAATCCGTTTCAAGGGACAACAATTGTTAGTATTTATCGGGAATACGGAGGAACATTAAACTTAATACTTTTTGATGAATTGGGTGCAAAACTTTCGGAATATCATCATGAGTTTGAAAAAGGATTTAATTCATTCGTGATTTCATCATCAGAAAATAAAATGTTGATACTGTCTGTATTTGATGAAAAAAATAACAGATCGATAAAAATTATCAGTGCCGGACAAGGGAATTCGAATAATACCATTCAATACCTTGGTCACATTCCTGATTTTGAAAAAAATAACCTTAAAGACCAGAACAATTCACAATTTATCTTTTATCTGGGAAACCAGATGATGTATACGGCATATTCTAATGGGTATAATGAAAAAATATTATACGACAGCCCAATAGCTAGTAAAACATACTATTTTAATATGACAATGTATTATCTACCCTCGGTGACAACTTCCCCTGTGACGAATATAACTCAGACAAGTGCTACCTGTGGAGGTGATGTTACTTCTGATGGTGGAACTGCTGTAACGTCAAAAGGAATATGTTGGGGTACTTCACCTGCTCCTACGATTGCAGGAAATCACACTATGGATGGCAGTGGAACAGGCCCTTTTATCAGTTATTTAACGGGGTTATCACCTAATACCCAATATTATGTGAGAGCCTATGGAACCAACAGTGTTGGAACAGGATATGGTAATGAAGTTACATTTACAACTGGACAAAGTACCACTCCTCCAGTTGTGACGACAGCAGCAGTGACTAATATTACTCAAACTACAGCAACCAGTGGTGGAACGGTAACCTCTGATGGAGGTGCAGCAGTGACTGCAAGAGGAGTATGCTGGAGTACATCGTCAGGGCCAACAACCGCTGGAAGTCATACCATTGATGGAACAGGAACGGGCACCTTTGTTAGTAATATAACCGGATTAACAGGAGGTACATTATATTATGTGAGGGCCTATGCAACCAACAGCGTAGGGACATCCTATGGAAACGAATTGACCTTTACAACATTGAATTTGCCAACTGTAACCACAGCTGCTATAACAAATATTACGCAAACAACAGCAACGAGTGGAGGAACGGTATTATCTGATGGTGGTGCTACGGTCACAGCAAGAGGTGTCTGTTGGAGTACAACATCAGGTCCGACAATATCTGGAAATCATACGATTGATGGAACAGGAACGGGCACCTTTGTTAGTAATCTGACGGGATTAACAGGAGGTACATTGTATTACGTCCGGGCTTATGCCACTAATAGTATTGGAACCTCGTATGGAAATGAGTTAACATTCACTACTTCAAATTCTGGTGGTCAACCCTGCCCAGGTATGCCCACTGTGACATATGAAGGCAAAACATACAATACAGTTCAAATTGGCACTCAATGCTGGTTTAAAGAAAATTTGAACGTCGGAACAAAAATACTTGGTAGCCAAAGTCAAACTAATAATGGCATTAAAGAAAAATATTGTTATGCAGACATGGAATCAAATTGTGATGTTTATGGTGGGTTATATCAATGGGATGAGGCAATGCAATATTCTCCAACCGCTGGTGTGTCTGGACTATGCCCATCTGGATGGCATATACCAACAGACACAGAATGGGATACGCTAAACAATTACCTTGGAGGGGCAAGTGTTGCAGGAGGTAAAATGAAAGAAATGGGATTAGTGCATTGGGCCTCACCAAATACTAGTGCAACTAATAGCAGTGGATTTACTGGACTTCCAGGGGGATACTATTCCTCCAATCTAACATTTAACGGTTATTTCTGGTCTTCTTCGGAGAATGTTAGTAATGCCTGGGCAAGATATCTTAGCTATAATTATCCAGATTTATCTAAAGACCAATATATAAAAACAAAAGCTCATTCTGTCCGGTGTATTCAAGGGCCAGAACCAAATTATTATATTGGGAAAAATTATGGTGGAGGAAAAATTTTTTACATCGATGGAGCTGGTCAGGGTGGTTTTATTTCATCCTTAAGCGATTTATCCCTCGCACCTTGGGGGTGTAATAATTATCCGATTAGCGGGACTAGTGGTTCTTTAGGGGGTGGGCAATCAAGTACTTATGCTATTGTCAATCAATGTCCTGAGGTGGGAATTGCAGCCAAAAACTGTGTTAATCTTGTCCTAAACAGCTATTCAGATTGGTTTTTACCCTCTAATGGTGAAATTACTCAGTTGTGTCAACAACAATATTATATTAGTAGCTTCGCTTCTGGATGGTATTGGGCTTCAACCGATAACTCAGGAGGCACAGCTTATGATTGGAGTTTTTATTCTTGTAGCTGGAATAATGCTTATCATAATATCAGTGAAAATGTTCGGGCTATTAGAGCATTTCCTTGGGCTACATTGAGTACAAACACACTTACAAACATTTCTTATGGTACGGCGACCAGTGGAGGTAATATCACTTCAGATGGTGGGGGATCTGTGATATCAAGAGGGGTTTGCTGGAATACATCACCAAATCCAACAACAGGGAACAGCCATACTACGGATGGGAGTGGCACTGGGTCATTTATAAGCAATATATCTGGACTTACCGCGAATACACTATATTATGTAAGAGCCTATTCAACTAATAATTTTGGTACGACTTTTGGAAATCAAGTAAGTTTTACTACCTTGGTTTGGACCTGCCCTACTTCAATAACAGTTAATCATAATACTTCAGGAGGCGTAGCCCCGGTTAATAAAACTGTTACTTATGGTATTGTTACAAATGTACCCGGTGAACCTTCAAAATGTTGGATTACCAGTAATCTTGGTGCTGACCACCAGGCAACTGCTAAAAATGATGCTACTGAACCATCAGCAGGCTGGTACTGGCAATTTAACCGCAAACAGGGGTATAAGCATGATGGAACGACCAGAACTCCCAATACCACGTGGATAACACCAATAAGTGAGAACTCTGATTGGGTATTGGCAAATGACCCATGTGCACTTGAGCTTGGCACTGGGTGGCGTATTCCTACTTACACTGAATGGTCTAATCTTATATTATATGGAGGCTGGTATAGTTGGAATGACACATGGAATTCCAGTCTTAAGCTTCATGCGGCAGGGTACTTAACCGCTACAAATGGTTCCCTATTAGCCCGCGGTTCATATGGACAATACTGGGACAGTCAGCAGAACAATAATGACCAAGGTTCATATCTTTTCTTCTGGGCTTCACAATGCCAAATTTATAATTCCTTAAAAACAACAGGAAACACGATTCGTTGTATACTGTTTTACTGACAATTTCTTCTTTTTAAAGATTTTATAATTATAAAAAAGTAAAATAATTAAACGCGATATTATGGAATGCTTATGTACTCATGAATGTTTTACTCAAACCCCTTACGATATGCTACTCAACATCATCTTTGGGTTTTTCTCATCAATAATTGCCGTCTTGGTTTTATTTCTTTACAAGGGCTGTCTGCATTTATGCAGTAAAATTGCAGTTATAAATAAGGTTGGTAAAACTTATTATAAATTTAAAATCTTTAATAAAGGTTTGTTTACAATTCATAATATTAAAATTGATGCATCAGTTATAGAAAGAGGCAATTCAAACACACATGGCATCGATAAAGTACAAGGTCATTTATGCTTTTATAATGATTCGGTTTGGGAACTTCCCGGTATTCTTTTTAAAGGCAGCAATTATAAAAATGCATATCGGTTTGTTTCTAACGGCAATTATCAAAATCACTCTAAGATAAATCCTGATGACAAGAATCCTAATTCACATGTTGGGAGTAATTATAATTTGCAGAAAGCTCTTTCAGAAAACTCAAACATTTTTTTAAGGGTCCGAATAAACTACTCAGCCCCCCTAACAGGTTTAACAAAAACAATAAGTAGGGAATTTTCGAGTCCTTTTAAAGAAGGTGATTTTAGACTCGGTATGAATTGTAATATTGAACCTATAGATTGAATTTATTATTGAACTACACAAAAACCAGACTCACTTATTTGATAAATCCTAAAAATAAGATGAATTTCAGAAATGGCATTCAACTGGATTATTAGTTTAAGAACCAAAGTAATTACAATTGTTAGTGACATCTTTCTATTATTGGCACTGACATTTCAATTATTTGCACAAGATCAGAATGTTGCATTGACAATCCATTTAAGAGGTGTTATCGAAAGCAAAATAAGCATCTTAGCCCTATCGGATTCCAGAACATTTAAGCCCATTCTCGAAATAAATGCGAAGGGAAATGGTGATGCAGTCAAACTAACTGTTCCTAAACAAAAGCTGCCTGGAGAGTTTGTTTTAAGGTTTGATTACAGGGAAAAAGAGTCAAGCACGCCTTACCCTTCAGAGAAGTATTTTTTCATTAATGACCAGAATCTGGAATTATGGGCCAACCCAATGTATTGCAATAATGTTGACAGCATCTATTTCCAGAAAGATGAAAGAGAAAACATGGCTTTTACATTTTTCTCCAAAGAAAATGGTATGCACAAAGAAAAACTGGGTCCTCTTCAAAATCTCCTGTTGAATTATGATGATACTGAATCGAAGTTTTATCAGCAGGGCATCAAGGAATATGAGCATAGGAGACAATCTTACAACCAATGGCTTCAAACAAAAAGCATTCAGGACAGCGCTTTATTTGTAAGTCATCTGTATTGTTTCCAGTATGTGCCTGAAATACCATGGAAAGGTAGCGAAACCGAACGGATTGGAAGCCTGATAAATCACTACTTTGATAACATGGATTTTAAGGACCCATTACTTGCAAAAACATCGGATATGAACAAATGGATGGACGCTTATGTAAATCTCTATGGACAATTATGCACAACCGCAACCCTGCGTGATTCCCTATTCCCGATGGCAGGTAAAACCGCAATTGAAAAGGCAAAACAAGGCCACCCACTGGTCTACGGCTGGATGGTAGATTATTTTTACAGGGGATACGAAACAAACGGTATAATGGCTGGGATGAAGGTACTGGATCCTTACCTGAATGATTCAACCTGCCTCACCTCGAAACGACAGGAGATTGCCAGAAGATTAAAAGGCATGGAAACACTGGTCACCGGAACCATTGCTCCAAATATTACCATGAAGGATAGTGGTGGGAATCTGTTTGATTTGTATGAACTTAAAACGCAGTGCAAATATATTCTTCTCCTATTCTGGTCGGCGGGTTGCAGTCATTGTATGGAGACCGTTAAAGTACTTTATCCATGGCAACAGCAGGGTGAAATGCAGCAGAAAATACAGGTTGTGGCCATCAGCTTGGATGAAACTGAAACAGAAATTAAAGCCTATAGGCAACAGATATTGCAGCATAAAGGATGGCTCCACATTCGTGCTGAAGAAGGGGTACGCAGCAAAGTGGCCAGCGATTATTTCGTTTTAGCCACTCCAGTGATGGTTTTGCTAGATGCAAAAACAAAGATAATCGTTGCTAATCCGAACACCCTCAATGAATTAATGACAGCCATAAAGTAATGTATTTGTGCTCCATCATATAATGGCATCAATTTGTCAGGGTAAGTAATTGTTATAACTATCTTACTCCCCAACACTCCGCAACCGCTAATCCATTCACTCATTCGGCGGTTCCGCTCCGTTTCGTCGCAAGCTCCTCACGGCTTCACCGCTCATTCGTTCAGGCTTAGCCGTTGCTCCGGTCCCTTCAATATGGTATACACCCGGTGCTTCGTCCCTCGCACCCGGTGTATTAATTTTCTATTTGAAGGCTCTGTTCCGGCCAGGAGTGTCCCTTAAACCCTTATCGCCAATCCACACGGTTTAAACCAACGCGCCCATTTGCCCAGCCTGCATAGCACGCCAACCCGCCCAGGTAACAAGCATTTCCCTTCCCTCAGTACAACGTGTACGGGTCTATGTTAACATAACATGATGTTATAGTACTGCCGCTGCCGGCCTATCCCGGCTTTGATCAACGCCGTCAAATGTATGGCAACCGCAATGGGCTGATGCCTACCCCCGTTTTTTAATGAATCCCTGTCCACAGCGTTTGCCTGGCCATTTGGCGGCATTGGATTCTACCTGCGTCAGTCCTATAACCACATTATGTTAAATATCCCCGTTAGCATCACGAGAAGATTTGGAGGGTGCTCATCCGGCTTGCAATACGAGTAAAATTAAGTTCGACGCACAAGAATATCGGCAGCGCATTTTTGCCTCGTTAAAGGTGCATTAAGCAATACCTGCCGGCACCAGCCGGTCGTTACGGGCTTCAATGTCCGCTTCGTTTCACACCCGGCGCTCCGCGCCGTACGCTCCACTACGCTTCCATGCAAGCCCTCCACTCCCCTACCGCAGGTCCTTCCGAGCTTGCACCGCAGCAAAAAGGCTGCCGTGCAACCATCTCAGGCCCTACTTCATTATTCGGTAACTACCGGTATTGCTTAACGCACCTAAAATACCCTCCCCTGGATTCAAAAACCGGCAAATGCCCTGCCTCCGGCTTCGACGGGCCGGACGAGAGTCCTTTGTAGCAATCATCCTCCATAATCCCGGCAGGTCCCCCATCTGTCCTCCTCACCAACCCGCGTTGAAAACAACGCCGGTTGGCGTATTTGCATTCCTCAGCCCACAATCAATCAGGTCACATCATTTCACGCTCATACTTCGCGTTCATGAAGTGACCAGTTAAGCCAACCGATCACCTTACCAAGCCGCGTGAAGAACGCCGCTTGGTATACTTGAATTCTCGGTTTGCCTGCCAGCATTGCCACCTTATTCGCCCTCGTTCCTCGGGCTTCATAACGTGGCGGGATCATAACCTGCCGTTTTTGGATTATAATTGAGAGTAAGAAGTCCGGAGGATCTCCCATTCAAACTCATTTGCCGAAATCTTGCATTCTTATTTGCCGATTTTTGTCGGCGAGCAGTTGACGGGCTTCCATTAAATGAGAATAAAGCCTAAATCCCGATCCCCGATCCCGGTTCCCTGCTTCCGGTTACCTTAGGTGCCTCGCCGTCTTAATCAGCCTGTTTCCCATGAACAGCCTTCCCATGCAGGCATATCGGATTCCATCAATGGCATGGTTGAACCGGTCCACAGGAACGTTAAGTGGTTTTCCGGAAGTATCTTCCTTCCATTTGTAGTTTTTCAGCTCACGAATCAGGTTAACCGATCGTTTGGTGATCCGCATGGGATACCGTTTCAGGATGTCAATCCCGGCCAGGATCGAATCCGGACCTTTAAATGTAGGTTTGATGTTAAATCCTTCCTGCCGGATTTCGTAAATGCACTTAGGCTGGTTGTCAGCAATGATCTCGTCGGCCTTGGTGATGCCGATCTGGTTCATCCATCTGCAAATGTCAGTATTGGTAAGCCCCCTGGAGTAAATTAGCTCATCAATCCAGAGTTCGCCTGAGCTTAATCCTACCTTGATCAGCGTTGTTGGGTCGTTGGAAAATCCAAAGTCCATCCCATAGCTGATCCACTTGCAGGATTCCGGCCACTGGTCAACGGTTCGCCAGTTGGTAAAGATCAGTCCGGTAATTTGCCCGATCTCGCCCAGTCCATAGATCCTCCAGTAATTTTCATCCACTTGTTTCAGGTTCTCGATTTCCTTCACCTGCTCCGGAGGTAAAAACTGGATATTGTCCAGGTAGGTTGAATGGATGAAAGTGCAGTCTTTCCGGGGGATCACGATGTCATAGATCCAGTGTTCGTCCATGGACGGATTGAAGTCCAGGAAGATTTGTTTTTCGGTTCGCAGGGAAAGCTGCACCCAGTCTTCCAGGCTGAGTTCATTGGCTTCGTTAATGAACAAATAGGCTCGCTTGGCGCCTCGTTTCTTCTGGGGCTGGTCCAGGCTCATAAACTCGAACAGGTTTCCGTTCAACTGGTAGGTGTTCTCGGTCTTATTGTGGCTTCGCTCGTCATATAGGTCCGCCATCCTGAGGATCTCGAAGAAATCCCGCATGGCCGAAGCTTTCAGGGCCGGCATGCTCCGCCTTACGATCGAAAATACCATGTCGCTTCCTTCAAAGGCCTTCACCAGGATGAGCAACTGCAGTATTGAAAAGGTCTTTCCCGACCGGCTCCCGCCCTGGTTCACGACGATTTTGGTCCCGGCTTCATAATTTTTCCGGAATACGGTCGATACCTTGATGGTCTTTTCCAAGGGGTAAGGATTTAACTGTTCCGTCGGCAAGAATGCCACTCTGGATGACTTCGAAGGTGATCTTGGTGAGTTTGTCCTCAGCCGGGCCCAGGTCCACATTCATCCGTTGGAGCTTGGGCCGTATGTATTCCTGCAGGTTTATCCACAGATCAACCTGGTCTTTTGGTTTCAGTTTCCTGATGCTGTCCTCAAGGGTCTCATCAAGCAGTTCCAGCACCCATTCAATACGTTCTTTTTGCTCTAAAGTGATCTTGTTGGGCGATCCTTTGGGTCTTCCTCCCTCCCCGGGTTTGAATTTATGCCGGATACTTGTTTTCGATTCCATGGTAAGGTATTTCAGTATATTTCAGAATATTATATGCAGATTTCTTCATTTGTTGGATAAACTCTTATCACCGCAAATCTTTCATGATTTCCGGTAAACCAGCTTCTCAATTGTGCTGACCGACACCCCGTAACTATCGCTCAGCTCATTCTTGATTTGGGTATAAGTCATTCCTCCTTTTTCCAGGGTTTTTCCCTCCCGGGCATAGGTAAAATAGAGTTCCTTCACCAGCCATTTTTTTGCCTGGCTTACAGGAAGTAATCCTCTTACCACGAGTTGTTCCACTTCAATTCCACAACGCTCTCTCAGGTCAGTGATCACCTTTTCAATCTCCGGATTCATATAGCCATTTCTTACAAAAATATGAATGAATTGGTATTATAACAAGCTATCATGCAACTTTTTGCCAACATTTACTAAACAATTACTTTAAGTCTATTGTATGTTTGCGGTAATCTATTTTCCACCCACGGTATGAAGTCCTTTTCCACTCCCCCTGTTGCCTTCTCGGTGGCCTTTATCAACGAGGGTTCCGGTGTACTTCAAAAGGTTGTCGTGGCCCAGGCTGGCAAGGTAAAGTCGTATTTTGAGGAGATCGACGGCGTAACTCTTTCTCAGATCGTGACTCTCGGGAACGCTAAGGAGAACGGGGTCAAGGCCCGATTCGGCCACCCCAACATGTGTTCCTCGGCCATGGGCACCTATATCGGCAGGTTCAGGAACTTTACGATAGAGGGCGAAAAGGTCCTCGGCGATTTGCACCTCGACACGGTTTGCCGCTCCTCTCCCGGCGGTAATCTCTACGATTATATTATCACTATGGCAAATAAGAACCCTGATATGTTCGGCGCTTCCATGGCTTTTATCCCGGCTGAGCCGGCCGAGGGTCCGGGTGAGTTTCCCCTGGTTCGTATTGATGAGCTTTTGGCTACTGATCTGGTGGATGACCCTGCGGCTACGAACTCTCTTTTTGCCCGGGACTCCTTTGCCTGGGAGGCAACCAGATTCCTCGACGAGAACCCGGCCATGGCTGCTTTTATTGCCCGCCGTCCCGATACCATACTTGAATTCATGTTAAAATACTTTTCTAAAACCGACCGTATGAAACCCGAAATCTTTCAAAAGTTTAAAAACCTCTTCGCCCCTCTGCCCGATGAGCTGCAGCAGTCCAAAGCTTACGACCAGGCGGTTGAACTGCTCGAAGCCGATCACCGCGACGAGATCCAAAAGCTGGAATCCTCATTTCAAACAAGGATCGCCACGTTTGAATCCCAGCTCCAGGCATCCAAGGATCAACTCCAGGCCTCTGCCGGGCAGCTCGAAGCTTCCAGGGAACAGCTTGTAGTCGCTAAGGAGCAGCTTGCAACAACTATCGAAAAGCTCGCCACCGAACAGGCCCAAACCGCCCAGTATCAGCAGCAGATCTCAGACCTCACCTCCCAGGTCGCAACCCTAACCGACAAACTCAGCGCCAGCCCAACCAAAGTAAGCTCCGGCGACCCGCAAATCACTGTCGGCCACCCCGAAGTCAAATTCGGCAAAGAACTCCTCAGCGAAATGCCCAGCTATCTCAAGGACAAACTCAAAAAATCTTAACACATTATTTCACCATTTCACCATTTAATCTTCTTCCCCATGTCCAACATCTTCTCACACGGGATCTCTCCCGCCTTCACCAAGCAGTCCATCCACGACTATTTCATCGCCCCCTTTTTCATGGGCGAAGATATCCGCGGGGCCGTCACGGTCCGTTCCGACATCAAGGGCACCGAGCTTTTAAACAAGATCTCACGCCCATCCTTCATCACCAAGCCTAAAACATCAGCAGGCTTTACGCCCACCGGGTCCTTCGCCCTCTCCACCCAGAGCATCACCGTTGCTCCAATGGCCCTTGAGTTCGAGCAGAACGCCCGTGCTTTCTGGGGCTCCATCGTTGAGCAGTTGTTAGCTACGGGGTATCGTGAGGACGATATCGAGCAAATGAAACAGCCCGATGTCTGGAACAAGATCATGCTTCCCATCATTGCCCAGGCCGGGCAGCAGGACCTTATCCGCCAGATGTTCTTTGGCAATCCCTTGCAGGAAGTCCTTTCATCGGGTATCCCAACCGGGGTCATCGATACCAACTTCTCGGGCTATACCGGTTTTATGACGCATTTCATCAAGGATGTGTTATCCGGGGCCATACCATCAGCTCAGCATGTGGTGGTTGCTTCAGCAACGGCTGCCGTTAAGGCCGAGAAGATCCTCACCTATACCGCCGGTACCGATACTGCTCTGGTGCTTACCATCAACGGCGTGGCTTATTCTCAGGCTTATTCCTCAAGTGCCACTGTCACCTGCAACAACTGGCTCACCACCCACAAAGCAACTGTCGAAGCCCGTGGCGGAGCCTTAAGTGGTGTCATTGTAACCAATCCTTCGGCCGGTGCCATCAAGGTGGTCAGCCGCTTCAAAGGCCAGGATTTTACTTTCACTGGCAGTGTTACCGGCAGCGGTTCTGTTGCAGCTTCCGGAGTGGTTGCCGCCATAAAGCAGGGAAAATTGGCAACCGACGAAGCCGACGACACCCTCGAAGCCATGATCGATGCAGCCCGTCCCGAAATGTTCGAATTTCCTTTGGTTTTCATGGTCACCCGTTCTCTGTGGCGCAACCTGGTGCATACCATCAAGGCCAAGACTTCAGGTGATCTTCCGCTTACGATGATGCTTGGCGGATTGCCGGTTCCTTCGTATGAAGGTTACCCGGTTCTGGTGCGTCCCGACTGGGATACCTGGATTTCAAGTTACCAGAACGGCGTACAGCCTCACCGGGCCATGTTAACCACCCAGCCCAACCTCATCTTCGGCACCGATGGCCTGATGGATACCAACGACATCGAATCCTGGTACAACACCGACCTCCAGATGCGCCGCTACCGCGTCCAGTACAAAGCCCAAACCGCCTACCTCCACTCAGAATTACTGGTACTGGCAGGGTTTGGAGATTAAGCATTTGTACATTGTACATGGTACATTGTACATTGTCAAATCGGTCTTCGTAAATCGTAAATATGTCTGCAAAGCATCCACGTAAATCGTCACCTGTACCACGTCTCTACGAGTTCTCCTATGCTCCCGTCCTTGACCTGGTCGATACCGACGTGATATTGGATCCTTCTACCTTAAAGCTGTTTGTCCCCTTCGGGATTGATAATGCCCTGCCCCGCCAATTGATCAAACTCGCCCGTGAAGTGCCCGTTCACAGGGCGATCCTCAACTCCAAAACCAACTACATCCTGGGGCAGGGCATTCAATCCTCCGATTCCGCGACGGCTGCTTTTCTTGCCTCGCCCAACAACCGAAAGGAACTCTTCCCGGCCACACTCAAAAAGCTTTGCTTCGATTACCTCACCTTTGGCAACTGCTACTATGAGCTGGTCACTAACAAGAAACGCTCCTTCGTGTACGTCTATCACCAGGATGCTTCCCGGGTAAGGTTGCATATCGATGCCCGTCAGGCCCTGATCCATCCCGACTGGAATTTGTATTACGGAAGTAACGACAAGAACCTCAAATCAATCAGCCTGTTTCCTCAGTTTTCTTCGGGTGACGATGGATTGCTTCACTCCCTGGTTCATATTAAAGATTACGAACCGGAATTCACCTATTATGGTATCCCGTCCTATTTTGCAGGTATCCGTAATGTCATTATCTCGGGCCTTACGAATATCTGGAATCAGACCCGGCTTGAATCTTCCTTTGCTACGCCCGGTTTACTGGTGATTCCGGGAGTCAATTCCGATGAGGCGGCCGATCAGCTCGATGCCATGTTTAAGGAATATAAAGGCGCTCTGAGCTCAAAGGCCAATGAAATCATTATCCAGTATCTGGCCGATCTTGGTCCCGGCATCAGTTCCCAGGAAGCCAAATTTATTTCGTTCAACCGCGAAAAAGAAGATAACTGGACCGAGCTGCATAAACAGTCTGAAATCTCCCTCATCACCATCCACAACTGGTTCCGCTCCCTCACCCCCTATTCCGAAGAAAAAACAGGGTTCGACTCCAGCCGTATCCTCAACGAGTACGAAGTAGCCATGGCCACCGTAATCCAACCCATCCAGGGACTCTTCATCCAGTCCCTGCAAAACACCCTGGCCGAATGCGGCTTGCTGCTCAAAGACATCGAGTTCATCAACACCCCGCCCATCTCCCGTATCAACCCCTTGAAATACGTATGGGAAATCCGCCGCGACACCGGCCTCGACTACGACAACACCGACCCAGTTCAAAAGTTACTGGTACTACAATTAAAAAACATTTACCCTTCCTCCGACACCTTAAACATATGAATAATCATCTTTCTTATTTCGCTACTTCGCTATCTCGCTACTTCGCTACTTAACCCATGCCTCTCATAACCGCCATCGAAACTATAGCACTCGCCTACGTCACCGAGCTCGACCCCACGATGATCAAATCCGAAGTCATCCAAACCACCGAGCTCAAGTATGTGAAACCCGTTTTGACATCTGCCTTGTATGACGATGTCGTTACAAACCCTGATGATTACTCGACTCTGATTACATCGTATATAAAGCCTTGCCTGGCGTTCTTTGTCAAATATGCAATGATCAACCAGCAGCTGCTCGAAACTGCCCAGTACACACCTGGAGCCGATCCATCACTTTCCCCGGCCCTGGTTGAAATCTCAACTGCAGTATTGCTCCCACGTGATCATCGCCGCGATACCATGCAGGAAGTACTCTCCATTGCCCGATCCAAGCAAACCCTTCTGCAGGAATATGTAATCGCCCAGAACTACCCCCTCTATACCGCCCCACTCTCCAAAAGAATCTCCGGCTTCCGAATAACATCATAAATGAAAACCGTATCCTGCATCCCGCATCCTGCATCTTGCATCCCTTATCACACACCCTAAACCTCAACCCCATGTCCCTCGCCCGCCGAATGATCCAATGCGCCTTACCCATTTCTGGGGGTAACGCCACCACGCCATCCATTCAGATTCCAAATGGCGCCACCAAACTCACCACCCAGTTCGTCTATTCAGGATTGGATGAAGATATCACCCTCACCATGCTCCAGAGCCTCGACGGCTCCAACTTCGATATCTGTACCAATGAAGACGATGCTCCCGTCACCATCACCTTAGACAAAGACTTCGCCTCCATGACTATGAACGTTGCCGACCTGCTCACCACCTGGATCCAGTTCTCCATGAACGTCGGCCAAGCCAAAACCGGCACCCTCGACAAACTCTATGTAATAATGACTTAATATTTCACCATTTCACCATTTCACCATTTAAAATATGGGTCTCTCCAAATACTTCCTCCTCGGCCAGCAAAACCGCGGAACCACCAACTACCGGGACTTTTCTCAGCAACTTTCAGCTCCTGCCCGTCCACGTTCCGGGATAATCCGTACATGGCTCGATAGCCTGGGTTTTCTGAATTTCCTGGCATCCACCGGTCCTGCCCTGAAAGCTATTTTTGGAGTTCAGGGTTCCTTATCGGCCGCAGCCATGGGCGGAAATACCCGGGGCGCTAATGCAACGGATTTCCAGTTTGTCCGGGAATCTGAGACCCGGGTGGCCAGTGGCGCCGGTTCATTCATTGCCGGCGGACAGCATAACCAGGTTTCCGGTGCAAACTCTATGGCTGCAGCCGGTTCCCATAATGAAGTCAGCGGACAATTTTGCCTGGTTTCGGGTGAACATAATGAGATTACTGGTAATCACAGCAATGCTTCAGGGGATCTTCATCAGGTCAGCGCAGATAAAGCCAGTGCGTTCGGTTCCGGGCATGTTATATCCGCCGAAACAGCTTTTGCCGAAGGGGATGGCAATATTATTTCAGGCATCGGTGGCCATGCCGAAGGCAGCATGAATGAATGTGCCGGGGATTATTCCCATGCTGAAGGCTGCAATGCAAAAACCTACAATATCTACCAGCATGCCAAAGCTTCCTGCGGATTCAGCAATCCCGGCGAAATTGGCGAAGCCCAGTACACGAACATCATTGCCCGGGTCACTACTGAAGACGACGGACCATTGGCCCTGCTCGTAGGCGAAGAGCAGTATGTTACTCTCATGAATAACAAAATGAATGCCTTCCGCATCATGGTTGTAGC
>CAIRDP010000059.1 GCA_903877385.1 uncultured Bacteroidales bacterium | reverse complement strand
TATGGCCCCCCTCTGGGAGTTGGAAAAAGAAAACGATTCGAAGGCAGCGGATCATGATCCGCTGCCTTCGAACACTCCCCGGAGTGTCAAACAGTTAACCGTGGCTTAATTATTTTACAGAAAAAAAGTTGCACATCTCCCGGGCTCAATGCGATCCTGGGCTTGGACTATATTTTAATGATTCATCACAATACTATGCATTCCCTGGGTTTGAATGTACATTTGATACGGTCGGGCGTATTTTTAACTTTACAGATGATAACCAGCATATTACAGGTTATCGTAAGATTCTCAGTTTCTATCCAAATTTCGTTACAGAAGCTGGTATAATTCCCAATGTCTATTTAATAGAGATCAAAGATTTAATATTGAATACTTGCGGGGTTTGGGAACAAGGTAAATTCTGCTTGAGGTGATTAGGCTTTTTCGATAAACGCCCTCCCTCCCCGTTTGCAATTTTTAAAATGGTCCCATTTATACTCACAGTTTAACCTTTGGTGGAACTGTATAAAAAATTGAAGATAAATGACCTTATGGATAGGGTCATAAAATTGAAAGCATCAGTAATAGATCCTATTCCTCGCTCCTGAACTGCCTTCCGGCTGCAAACTTGCCCACCAGCATGGCAATGACTATAGCGATGTACATCTGCCCGGTGATGGCGATAAAAATGGCGATGGACCGCGAATAAGGCTTGAGGGGGATGATATCGCCATAACCTGTGGTGGATAAGGTTATGAAGGTATAATAGATGAAATCGTTAAGTCGGCCAATATTGGTGTTGAGGTCGTGGATCGGGAAACTAAAGGCCGAGGAGTCGAAATGGTCGATAAGGCTGATGATCATGGCAAAGATCAGGCCGATGAGGAGATAGATGATGATGGCTTCAAGAATAAGCCTGGGTGTAACTGTTTCCGATACGATGAGATGTTTCACCATCCCCGCTATTACGAAGATAAAAAACAGAATGTTAAGGGAGTATGAAAAAGTAAACAAGAGGGGTAAATCAAATTTTGATGAAATCCAGATCAGCACCATCGCGCTGATGGATAATGGAAGAAAGGCGGGATGTTTCCTGTCGGAATTGATAAATCCCAGTAGAAATATCAGGGTAAACGAAGCATCATAAAGCAGTTTTTGCAGGCTTGCCGGGAAAACAGGGATGACAAAGACGGTAAATACTACTGAAGACAGGAAGACGACATTCCACTTTATTCCTTCGCGGAAAAATTTTTTGATCGAGATATTCATGTCCCGTTAAATTCGGCTTTTCAAAGTTGAGGAAATCCGCAGTAAAAACCAAATTCTGAAAAAAACCTGTATCCCGCATTTAGTATTAAATTTGCATGAAAAATCAGGATATGAAAGCTTTACCTATGATCATTGCCATGATGATCTTTTTCGCGGGAAATACTTTCAGTATTAAGTCCTGGGCCCAGTACAACCAGTATAACCAATATGAATCCCAGGCGGGAACCCCGGTGCTGCCTCCTCCCCGCCATCATAAACCTCCCCCCGAGCCTACTGCGACGGATCCCGGTAAATCAAACAACAAGGTTGAGAAACAACCTGAATATCCTGGCGGGACCAGCCAGCTTTTCACTTTCATCAGGCAAAACCTGAAGTATCCATCCAAGGCACTGAAGCTGAAACTGGAGGGAAAAGTGTACGTCGGCTTTACGATCAAAGCCGACGGATCGGTAGCCAATGTGGATGCCATGAGGGGAATAGGAGCGGGTTGCGACGAAGAAGCAGTACGGGTTGTGAAGCTGATGCCGAAGTGGAAACCTGCCGAGAACGGGGGAAAGCCTGTTGATGTGAGCCTGGTAGTACCGGTAACTTTCAAAATTGACACCCTGAATTTCCCCAAATAAGCTGAGCAGGCGCAATGGCCACCCAAAATTAAATAATTATTACCTTGCACTCAGTTAAGACATGCAGAATAAAATATACAATTTAGAACTGGTTGATAAGGGGGTCGCTGCATCCTTTGTACTGAGGACCATGGAGGAGATTGCCGATCGCCAGAAGGGGATTGCCGACGATCCCCACCGTCATAATTACTATTCGGTAATCTGGCCTTTCGGGGGATCGGGAAGGCATGTGGTTGATTTCAATGAATATCCCATACTGCCAAACCATATTTTTTTCGTCAGCCCCAGGCAGGTCCACCAGATCATCTCGGGCCCTGAAACTACCGGACTTGTCATTTTATTTACCCCTGAATTCCTGATGAAGAACAGCATACGGGAGGATTTTATATCAAACCTGAGGCTGTTCCGCGACAGCAGCGACACTCCGGCATTGCCACTGCACGACCCCATTCTGAAGAACCTGCTTTTGTTTGCCGGGCAGATGAAGGAAGCCTATGCATCGGAACAGGAGCTGAAATATGAAACCATAGGGGCCTACCTTAAACTATTCCTCATCGAATGCAACGGGCATTGCAGCCTGATGCCGGGTACCAATACCCAAAGTCTTGAAGTGGGTAAATCGATGGTGCAGCGGTTCAAAAACCTGGTCGAAACACGTTTTCAACAATGGCACCAGGTCAAGGAATATGCTTCGGCACTAAACGTAAGCCCTAACTACCTGAATGAGGTCATAAAATCGAACATAGGCAACCCGGCCAAGGATTTCATTCAGCACCGCATACTGCTTGAGGCCAAGCGAACAGCGGTCTTTACCGATAAAAGCAGCAAGGAGATAGCTTTTGAGCTGGGCTTTGACGATCCTTCGCATTTCAGCAAATTCTTCAAATCGGGCAGCGGGCAGTCCCTCCAGGAATTCAAGCAAACACATTCGGGCTGAACCGGCAGTATCAGTCCATCACTGCCTGAGCCGAAGGTCATTCCCATAAAACCGGGAAGGTCACATCCGCAGTAAATTTTCATGATTAATATTTTATTTAGACTGAATTAATTTAACTTTGTATGCTTTTTTCAGCCATGCAGGGTTGAATTTGATGACGGGAGATTTGAGAAGCGATGGAGTTTGGGGCTTAGTGTTTACATCTGATCAATGCCTGTTGACCTGAGTTTGAAGCGAAATATGGAAATTAATGGAAGCCAGGAAAACCGATCATATAGAATTAGCTTTTACATCCCGGGTTCCGGGGAGCGAGATTGACCGCAGGTTCAACTATGAGCCTATGACAGGCTCTCACCGTTTGGGGGAGCTTCTGCCGTTTACATTTCTCGGGAAGACCCTGAGGGTTCCCATGTGGGTTTCAAGCATGACGGGGGGCACGGCACTTGCGAGGACTATCAATACAAATCTTGCCAGGGCATGCAATGAATTCGGCATGGGAATGGGACTGGGTTCATGCAGGATATTGCTGGCTAACGATATTTACCTTCCCGATTTTGACATGCGGAGCATAGTGGGCGACGAGCTGCCTTTGTATGCGAACCTAGGGATTGTGCAGCTTGAAGACATGCTGATGGATGGCAGCTGGCCAAGGCTGGTCGAGCTGGTGGACCGTCTCAGGGCCGATGGACTGATCATTCACGTGAACCCGGTGCAGGAATGGTTGCAGATTGAAGGGGATGTTCTGAAAAACACCCCTTTTGAAACAATAAGAGAATTTCTTGAGTTGAGCAGGCTTAAGGTGATAGTGAAGGAAGTTGGACAGGGGATGGGGCCGGTGAGTATTGCCAAAGCCATGAGCCTGCCAATTGAGGCCTTTGAGCTTGCTGGTTTCGGTGGCACTAACTTCGCAAAAGTCGAACTGGCGAGGAGCACTTCATGGCAGAGGCAGCTTTACGGTGAGCTTGCAACGCTTGGAAACACAGCTGGTGATATGCTTGACACAATTAACGGGCTGGTCAGGAACAATGCCGCCATATCCTGCAGGCAGATCATTATTTCGGGAGGGATCCGGAATTTTCTCGACGGGTATTATCATACTTCCAGGAGCCTTTTACCAAGTATTTTCGGGCAGGCTTCAAACTTCCTCAGTGTTGCCAGGGGCGATTATGAAGACCTGCGGATGTTCATTACGGCACAGATTAGCGGGCTCAGGTTCGCCAGGGCATTTTTACAGGTAAAAGAACAAGCATGAAAGGAAAGATCATAAAAGGATTTTCGAAACTCAGCGCAGGGGAGAAACGCCATGGCATTGCAGCGATGTGCCGGAGACCAGAACCGGCTGAGAAAGAAATGGAAGGCTGGCTTGCTACCGATCCTGCCATCCGCAAGAGTTTCCTTGAATTAAGCGAAAACACCATCAGCAGTTTTCACGTGCCATTCGGGATAGCACCGAACGTGATGGTCGACGGGAGGATATATCATGTGCCCATGGCCATAGAAGAAAGTTCGGTCATTGCTGCTGCTTCTCATGCCGCACGTTTCTGGGCTGAGAGGGGAGGATTCAAGGTGAAACAAATATCCACGGCAAAGCTGGGACATGTGTATTTCCGCTGGTTCACCGATCCGCGTTTCCTGAACTGGAACTGGGACCATATCCGCTTTTTTCTTCTCGACAGGCTGAGGAAGACCACGGCCAGCATGGAAAGAAGGGGAGGTGGAGTTCTTGAACTCAGGCTAATCGACAGCCGGGAGATCATGGAGAAGCTGTATAAGCTCGAACTTGAAGTGGATACTGTGAATTCGATGGGTGCTAATTTCATCAACACCTGCCTTGAAGAACTGGCTGATGGGATGGAAGCTTACCTGGCCCTGAACAACCATGTAAAGGAAAGGCGCTACCAGCATATCATGTCGATCCTCAGCAACTTCACCGAAAAATGCCTGGTCACGATAGAAGCCTCATGCCCGGTGGAAGAGCTGAAGCCCTTTGCCCTGAAACTTACGGTTGAGGAATTTGCCGAAAAGATACAACTGGCTTATTCCATAGCCAGGGGGGACCCGTACAGGGCCGCAACACACAACAAGGGGATCATGAACGGGGTAGATGCAGTGCTTATGGCAACGGGCAACGATTACAGGGCCGCCGAAGCAGCAGCGCATTCCTATGCTTCAAAAGACGGGGTTTACCGGGCGCTCAGCAGCTGTGATATACAGGAAGGCAGGCTCACGATCTCACTCACCATCCCGCTGGCCATAGGTACTGTGGGAGGGATCACCAACCTGCATCCCCTTGCCCGGCTGGCGCTTGAGATACTTGGAAATCCAAGCGCAAAAGAACTGATGGCTATCGTGGCGGCGGTGGGGCTTTCGAGTAACTTCGCCGCCCTCACAAGCCTGGTCACCACAGGGATACAGAAAGGGCATATGAAGCTGCACCTCTCCAATATCCTGAATTCCCTGAATGCGGATCCTTTAACGCGAACCGAAGCAGAGGAATATTTTTCTGGAAAAAAGATCAGTTTTGATGCTGTAAAACATTTCATGGATATAAGATCCAGCTGAAACCCGGTCGATGAATATATCTCAGAAGCCCAAAGAAAACCTAAGTTTCAGAGCCAGTGGGAAACTGCTGTTAAGCGGGGAGTATCTTGTGCTTGCAGGAGCCAGGGCTTTAGCCCTTCCACTGCTGTTCAAACAAACACTGGAGCTTGAAGCGATATGCGGATTTGAAATACACTGGACCAGTGAGGATTCTTCAGGGGTCTGGTTCAGGGCGGTATTTGACACTGAGACTCTGAATGATGTTTCTCCCCGTGCCGGGCTTAAGGGGCATAAGGAAACAGCCGGGTTCCTGGCCAGGCTGTTGCGTAATGCCAGGGAACTTAATCCGGGGTTTCTCAGGCCGGGCTATGGCTACAATGTAAGGGTGAGTGCGGATTACCCCCTGGAATGGGGACTTGGGAGCAGTTCCAGCCTCATCTCCCTCATTGCCCAATGGTCAGGAGCCGATGCGTTTGAGTTGTTCCGCAGCCTTTTTGCCGGTTCGGCTTATGACATCGCATGCGCCACCTCTGCCTCGCCTTTATTCTACCAGATTATTCCGGGGGAAACCGGATGGATGCCCATAGTATCCCCTGCAAACCCGGGGCCTGCACTGAGGCATCATGCATACTTCGCTTACCTTGGCAGGAAGCAGGATACACTAAGCGAGCTTGAAAAATTCTCGGCTGAGGCAAAGTATTCGGCCGCGGAAATCAAAAGGATAACAGAACTTACAGCCAGGATCTGCCAGGCCGAGCGGGTTGAGGAATTATGCAGGTATGTCGATGAACATGAAGCGATCCTGGGGAAGATCCTTAAGCGCGATGTTTTGTCATTCAGTTTTCCAGGCTTCCCGGGAGCGGTAAAATCGCTGGGCGCCTGGGGAGGCGATTTTGCCATGTTTGTAAGCAGGCTGTCGCCGGATGAGGTAAGGGAGCGGCTTAAAGCATTCGGGATCAGGCAAGTGTTTACCTATCATGAGATTTGCATTGAAAAACCCCGGCCCGGGGATGAGATGCGTATTATGGGAAACAGCCAGGCCCATACGCCGAATGGCAAAACTCTGAGTGCTGCCTGGGAAAGCCCTTCGAACATAGCTTTTATAAAATACTGGGGGAAAAAGGGCATACAGCTGCCTGCCAATCCTTCGCTCAGCATGACATTGAGCAAGTCGGTGACCAGAACTATCGTAAAGGCTGTTAAAGGGCCCGAACCCTTTGACATCAGAACGGTTAACGGTGCAACCGACCATCCTTTTCTCCCCAGGATGAGGGAGCTTCTGGTATGGCTTAAGAACTTCTTTCCCCTGCTCGGGGGGTATTCTTTTGAAGTGGAAACAGGCAACAGCTTCCCTGTTTCTGCGGGCATCGCTTCTTCCGCCTCGGGAATGTCGGCTTTTGCGCTTTGCCTTCTCGACCTGGCTCAGATGATCGCAGGCAGGGAAACAGAGCAGGATGAGTTTCTGCGGATGGCATCGTTCGTATCAAGGATGGGTTCGGGCAGTGCAAGCCGCTCGGTATACGGAGGTTTTGCCCTCTGGGGAGAAACCCCGCTGCTGCCGCATTCCTCCGATGAATGGGCCGTTAAGCTGCATTCGGGGATACATGCCGGTTTCAGGGGTTTGCAGGATGCAATTCTCATAGTATCCGCCCTGCCTAAACAGGTTTCCAGCTCGGAAGGGCATGTCCTGATGGACTCTCATCCGTTCGCCGGCTCGAGGTACACCCAGGCCGGCATTAACCTGAAAGAATGCCTGGATGCAATGCATACAGGCGATTTTGAGAAATTCGCCGGCGTTTGCGAAAATGAGGCACTAAGCCTGCATTCCCTCCTCATGACGTCGGCAAACAGCAATATCCTGATCCTCCCCGCTTCGCTTCAGATCATGAACCGTATAAGGATTGAGAGGAAAAAAGGCCTGCCATTGTGTTTCAGCCTGGATGCCGGCCCCAATGTTCATCTTTTATATCCCATGGATTATTCTGACAGGGTAAGCGATTTTATCAGGGATGAGCTGCTGCAGTTTTGCAGTAATGGCTATTACATTCCCGATCAATACGGGCAGGGCCCGTTTCGTATCAGGGGGGGAGTAAAACAGTTCGGGGATGAATAAAAGGCGCAACTACCATTCCAAGTTACTTCTGTTCGGGGAATATTCGCTGATGGAGGGTTCCCAGGCGCTGGGGATGTCATACAGGCCTTTTAAAGCCCGGCTTTCGGCGGGCGGTACCACGAAACAAACGCAATCACAGGATCCCTGGAGCAACCACATCCTCAAACAGTATTATCAAAATTACCTGGGAACCCAGCCGGAATTGCAAACCCGGCTTG
The DNA here is from genome assembly GCA_903877385.1 of uncultured Bacteroidales bacterium. GTDB lineage: Bacteria > Bacteroidota > Bacteroidia > Bacteroidales > FEN-979 > CAIRDP01. The sequence continues at coordinate 55,547 of CAIRDP010000059.1, read as the reverse complement.
ACCTGCAGAGGCTGGGAAGGGATATTGAAAACGGGCTTTCACTTGAGTCGGACATTCCCGTGCAAAGCGGGTTGGGAAGTTCGGGCGCCCTCTGTGCCGCTGTCTACGGTAATTATGCCTTTAACCCTTTAAAACCGGGGGAGGTACAGTCTAAGGGCAATTGGCGATCGCTCAGGAACATTTTTATTGAAATGGAATCCTGGTTCCACGGCCGCAGCTCGGGGTTTGATGCCCTGATCTCATACCTGGACCAGGCTCTTTTGCTCGAAGAGGACGGGGAGATCAGTGAAGTAAGCATCCCTGAGAATGAGAATGCAGCAGCTTCGGTATTTCTCATCAATACGGGATTGAAAGCCGCAACAGGGCGGCTGGCCGGGGATTTTTTAAATGAATTTTACGGCCGGAACAAAAACCAGGGCAGGGAAACCGGGGATGCTTTGAAAAGTTTGAATAACAGCTGTATCAGGGCTTTCCTGATGGGCGACAAACAAGGGTTTAATCTGGTCATGAAGGAACTTTCGGAGTTTCAGCTGAAGAACATGCCGGGACTTGTCCCCCTGAATGTTCGAAAGGCCTGGGCCCGGGGTCTGAAAAGCAACAGTTTTAAACTTAAGATATGCGGATCGGGTGGGGGAGGATATATCCTGGGATTTTCGGAAGATCCGCCGGCAGCCTGTGCTTTATTAAGAGAGGAAGGGCTGGAAACATTTAGTGTTGAACCAAAACATCAATATCATGATAACAATGTGGATTAAGGCGCTGAGGGTCATTCCGCGCATAAGCAGGGAAGAATGGAACGGGTTGGACATCATATCGCGCTGGCTGATTGCCAGCAGGGCTGCAGTTTTTGTAATGACTGCAACGGCAGGTGTCATAGGTGGTCTTCTCGCCTACCGCGCGGGGGCTTTCTCATGGGATATTTTCATCCTCGCGGTTTTCGGTATAGTGCTGGCCCATGCCACGAACAACCTGCTTAACGATTATGTGGATTATTCAAAAGGCGTAGACCATAATAATTATTACAGGGCCCAATATGGTCCGCATCCCCTGGAACACGGGCTTTTGTCGAAAAACAGCTTCCTGTGGTACATAGTGGTTTCAGGAATGATGGCCCTGGCCATAGGTTTCGTCATCACCGGCCTGACGGGCTGGGCCACCCTCTGGCTTGTAGGGGCAGGATTGTTTTTCCTGCTGTTTTACACCTGGCCCCTGAAATATTACGGGCTGGGCGAACTTTCGGTAGTCCTGGTGTGGGGGCCGCTGATGGTGGGAGGAACATATTTCGTGGTATCCCACGGGCAATGGAATAACTGGGTTGCCATGGTAAGCCTGGTGTATGCTCTCGGACCGACAACGGTGCTCCTTGGAAAGCATACCGATAAGATGGAACAGGATGTTCTGAAAGGCATCAGGACCCTGCCAGTAATTACAGGGGAAAAAACAGCAAGATACCTCACCATATCGCTTTGGGTAATTCAGTACATCCTGATCCTCTGGCTCGTTGTGTCCCGGCAGCTGGGTCCTTCCATGCTGGTTGTATTCCTGACCATTCCCCGCCTGATTAAAACAGTGAAAGTTTTTTTAAAGCCAAGGCCTGATGCAGCTCCCGAAGGTTATGATAAAAATGCCTGGCCCTTATACCTGGTTGCCCATGCCTTTGAATTCACCAGGCTCTTCGGACTGATGTTTCTGCTGGGACTGATAGCCGATGTGATGATGTATAAGGTGATGGGGTGATGAGGGCGCTTCGCGCGGATGATGTCGCTTCGCGCCGATGCGGGATATCAGGGGTTTTATCTATGAACCATGATTTTTCCTATTCAAACCATGATTTTTACCTTTCCGGTGAAGCTGGGCCGGGGTAATTTTGCTGCATAAAACTAATCAATTATTAACGGCGGAATTAAGCCGGCCTTTACAAACAGGCAAAGACGGCAAATCCGGAAAAAATTTAAATCATGGAAACAGCAAAAACTACCTGGGCCATTGACCCTATGCATTCAGAGATCATATTTAAAGTAAAACACCTGGTCATATCGACAGTTACAGGTAAATTTGAAAAATTCGAAGGATCTGTCCTTACCAACGGAGATGACTGGAACGGGGCGGAGGTTGAATTTTCGGCCGACGTTAACAGCATCAATACAGGGGTAGGCGACCGTGACAGCCACCTGAAGTCAGCCGACTTTTTTGACGCAGAAAATCACCCGAAACTTACCTACAAGTCAACATCTTTCAAAAAGACAGATGATGACGAATTCGTGATGAACGGCGACATGACAATCCGTGGAACAACCCGTCCGCTGGAAATAAAAGTTTCATTCGGCGGTATTATGGTTGACCCCTGGGGAAATACCAAAGCCGGGTTTGAACTCAGCGGGAAAATAAACCGCAAGGAATTCGGCCTCCATTGGAACGCAGTTACCGAAGCCGGCGGCATGGTCGTAGCTGATGAAGTAAAGCTTTCACTTAACGTGGAACTCGCAAAAGTCAAGTAATTAAGGAGGGTTTATGCAAACCATCATACACAGGGCGGGCAGCCGTGGTCATGAGAACTACGGCTGGCTCGACACCCATTACAGCTTCAGTTTTGCCGGTTATTATGATCATTCCAGGGTCCATTTCGGGGCCCTGAGGGTGTTCAACGACGATTTTATCGCAGGCGGAGGCGGGTTCGACAGGCATCCCCATGATAATATGGAGATCACGACCATTGTGCTGGAGGGCATACTGGAGCATAAGGACAGCATGGGGCATACACGGCAGCTCAGGCCCAACGAGGTACAGGTGATGAGCGCAGGAACCGGTATCTTTCATTCGGAGTACAATGCCGATCCTAAAATTCCTGTCAAGCTGTTCCAGGTCTGGGTTTTTCCTTCAAAAAAGAACCTTGCTCCAAGGTATGAACAGAAAGAGTTCGATCCGGCTCTCAGGGTGAACCGCTGGCAAAAACTGGTGGCTCCTGACGAAGAAGGAGCGCTGATGCTGAACCAGAAAACCTGGTTCTCAAGGATCTCGCTCGATAAGGGGAAAACAGCCGAATATGAACTTCATGGACCCTCATACGGGGTTTACATCATGATGATAGAGGGGACTGCGGATGTGGGAGGCAACAAGCTTGAAACCCGCGACGGGCTTGGCGTATCAGATACATTAAAGCTTTCAATAACAGCAGAGGCTGCCTCCGACCTCCTTTTGATCGAGGTCCCCATGCAGGCGTGAAATAAATTAAATTTTACTAATTTTACTTTCCGTCAGGCTTTACGAGTATGCGGAAGTTCAGAATTGCAATCATCCTTTGCCTTGGATTGATTTTCGGGGAATCATCGGCCCAGGTCACTGGGTTCAGCAAGGCGCATACCGACACCCTGAAGCAGGGAAGGCCCACGGGCAGTCTTTACCTTGGTTTCTATTTTCTCGAAGATGCGCTTCAGTACCTGTATCTTTCATCCAATGCTTCGGGGCTCATCATGGATAACAGGAACCAGTATGAACTGATGGGTGTGATCAATTACCAGGGCCTTCGAACGCGCTCCACCAGCAATACCGGGTATGTTTACGCTCATGCCTGCCTGTTCCGCCATACAACCACTGGCGGAAAAAGAAAGCTGAACAAGATAAGTCTTGAACCTTTTGCCATGTTCCATTTCGACGAGGATCGCGGGATCTATGCCAGGTGGCAGGCCGGGGCATATGCAGTTCCCCTCATCCTGAACAAGCCAAAGATCAGGATCCAGGCCGGGCTGGGATTGCTTTATCAATGGGACCGGTATGACCTGTTGCCCCCCGATTATGAGGACTGGTGGTCTGCTGATCAATGGAAAACCGTCCAGAAGGATATCAAGGCTCTTGATCAGCAGGGGACAGGGTTCGCCGCGAGGAACGGATTCAGAGGATCGGTTTACCTGGGATTTTATACCAGCCTGGGCAGGATCGTCGACTGGAACCTCTGTATTTACTACCAGCAGCCATTCAGCAGTAATTTCACGGGAACCTCGCTATACAGCACATCTTCCGATTTCAGGATCCCTTACCCCTGCATTACTGTGGAAACCATTTTGAATTTTAAAATCCTCAGCTGGCTCGCCCTGGACCTGAGGTATTACATGCAGCACGACCGCAACCAGCTTACGTTCTACCTGCCATATTACATGTACACCATTACCATGGGAGTGTACTTTGTGATCTGAGACCCTGGCTTTCGTTTGGGTAAGGTTCAGCGTGCAATCCAGTTATCCATCATTTTCTGACCCGAGGCGGTCATGATGGATTCGGGGTGGAACTGCAATCCGCAAACATCATACTTTTTATGGGCTAGCCCCATGATGATGCCGTTTTCGGAGAGTGCGATGATTTCAAGGCAAGGCGGGAGCGAGGCCCGGGCAACGGCCCAGGAGTGGTAAAGCCCTGCTTCGGAGCCATCGGGAATGCCGCTGAAGATATAATGTTCGGGCCTTACGACCTCCAGCCGCCGCGCTTGCCCGTGGACCACCTTCGGGAGGTTGAATAACCTGCCTCCGTAAAACATGGCGATGGCCTGGAGTCCCAAACAGATCCCCAGTATCGGTTTCTTTTCACCGAATTCCCTTAGAATGTCAGCCATTGCAGGCTGTTCCCCGGGCAGGCCGGGCCCGGGTGAAAAAATGACCTTGTCGTAAAGCCCTGCATCGGCAAGCCGCAGTTCATCCGATTTAATCACATTAACGCTAACTTTGCCGTTATTACGCAGAAGTTCAAGCAGGTTGAAGGTGAAAGAATCGTGGTTATCGAGCAGCAGTATCTTCATGAACAGGAATGATGCGATCAGTAAAATTAACGATTTTGCTGTTCATCAAACCCCCTTCCTTTTTGTGACTGATTTTGAAGGACTGAATACAGCCGTACTTGGAATGAAGGAAGCGGAACAGAATGCTGTTTTTTTCAGGATAGGCCCCTGCGGCAATATCCTGCCCGAAACATGTCCCCGGGTTAAGTTCAGCTTTATCCCCAGGCCTGTTGACTACGACACCTACCGTAACGCATTTGAAAAAGTAAGCTGGCACCTGAAAAGGGGCGACACCTACCTGATCAATCTAACATTTGCCACAGATCTGCAAACTGATCTCAGCCTTGTCGAAATATTCAAACGCAGCATTGCCCCCTATAAACTTTTGTTCGGTGAACATTTTACGGTGTTTTCACCTGAACCCTTTATCAGCATAAAGGACGGAATGATCCGTTCAAATCCAATGAAAGGCACAATCGACGCTTCATTGCCCGATGCAGAGGCAAGGCTGCTGGGCGACCCCAAGGAGTTTTTCGAACATAACACCATTGTTGACCTCATACGCAACGATCTGTCGATGATCTCATCCTCGGTGAGGGTGGAACGTTTCCGGTATATCGAAAAGATCAGCACCAACCGCAAGGATCTTTTGCAGATGAGTTCGGAAATCAGCGGGAGGATGCCCAAAAATTACCTGGAACACCTGGGCGAGGACATCTTCACCCTTCTTCCGGCAGGCTCGATCAGCGGGGCGCCAAAAGAAAAAACGCTGCAGCTTATTAAGGCAGCTGAGGCCGACGGGCGTGGTTTTTACACCGGCGTTTTCGGGTATTTCAATGGACGGGATTTCTCATCCGCAGTCATGATACGGTTTCTTGAGAAGGCGGATGGCGGGCTGCGTTTCAGAAGCGGGGGAGGTATTACAGCCCTGAGTGATTGCGAAAGCGAGTACAGGGAACTTATCGATAAAGTGTATGTGCCGCTTGTTTGAGACCATAAGGATCGAGAACGGGCAGCCCCTTCATCTGAGATGGCATGAGGAGCGGATGCGGAAGCCGGGACTCATGATTCGTGATCCGCGAGCCGGGAACCTGGAGCCGGGCATTGGGTTAAGGCTTCTGGATTCAGGGCTTTGGCTGAAGTCAATTATAAAGGTTCCCGAAAACATGCAAACGGGGATCGTGAAATGTAATGTGATCTATGGGCAGGAAATCCTGGAAATAAGTTTCAGACCGTATATAAAACGGCCGGTCCGGAGCCTGAAACTGGTATACACTGAGTCTTTCGATTACCATTTGAAATATTCCGACAGGACAGGGCTGGAGGAGCTTTTTGCCAGGCGCGGCCTGTGCGACGACATCATTATTGTCAATGGAGGGCTGATCACCGACAGCAGCATTTCAAACCTGGTGTTTTATGACGGAAGCATGTGGTACACACCGGCACATCCGCTTTTAGAGGGGACCTGCCGGGCCAGGCTGATCGCCCAGGGGAAGATCATTCCGCTTGACATCAGGCCCGAAGACCTGCACCATTACCGGGGCTGCAAACTCATCAATGCCATGAGGGAACCCCAGGAGGAGGAGATAGTAGGAATGTCGAATATTGAATAGCGAATTTCAATACGCCAGGCCCGCCGATTTAATAGATCAGCAGTTTTTCGGAAAATTTATTGCCCCCGTAATAAACAGATACAAGGTACACTCCCGCTGCCGGATGCGGCAGGCATACAGATGCCGTTCCACCGCAGTCCTGGCTTCCTGCATACAGGGTTTTGCCTTCTGCGTCGGTGACAATTACCATTACCTTTTTCTTTACCGGGTCGTCAAACCTGATGGTAATTTCACCGTGGCTTGGATTCGGGTAAACTGCAATATGTTTCACGGCCTGGTCCTGGTTTTGGACTCCCATTGGCAGGTTATCGCCCAGCAGTGCTATGAATGCCCCGGAATTACAGGAATACAGCTTATTATTGCCCAGGGTAAGGGTGTCATTAATGATCCTTCCCCCGATCAGGATTGAATTTTTATTATATACTGCCAGGCTCATCAGGTTTGAATATCCTGTAGAGAAAGCCGTTTGAGGAACATTCTTGTTCCATTGAAAAGCACCCGAGGCATCGTACTTTACCAGAAAATTATTGTTAAGGTTCCCCGTATAAGTCGGGCCGTTGTCGAACGCCAGGCTCCCGTCATAATCACCTCCCATATAGCAGCTGCCTTCCTCATCCAGCCCCATCTGGTAGGCAGGCCAGGTATAATCCTGATTCTGAAGTGCATGGGCCCAGAGGGGTGTGCCGTCGCTTGCATATTTAGCGATAAATAGGTTGCTTGCCAAGGGGCTTGTTATCGTAATGTTTCCGAAGCTCATGGAAGTAGACCAGAACAGTCCTGAGATATAGGAATTTCCTGTACTATCGGTGATTATGGCATGTCCCCTTTCATAACCCTGCCCACCTGCCTGCCTTACCCATACCGGGTTCCCGTCAGGATCAAGTTTTAAAATGAAAACGTCGTCCGAACCAAAGCTTGTAAGGTAATTCCCCCCGAAATTGGCGGTCCCGTTGAACCTTCCGGTAACATAAATATTGTTTTGCCCGTCAGATGAAGCGCCCCTGCCCTGTACCGTTGAAGTCCCTCCGAACTTTTCAGCAAAAACAAGGCTACCGGCCGGATTATATTTTATTATAAAAACCTGGGCGTAATATCCATTGCCGGGCAATATGATATTATTGATTTTCAGAGTATCAACGAACATCCCGGTAAGTATTACATTACCCTCATGATCGGAAGTGATTCCGCCTACTCCTGTTATTCCACCATAGCCTTCAAACGTCCTGACCCAGTTTGACTCACCCTTTTTACTGTATTTGGCAAGGTAGGCCATATTACCGCTTTTATGCGATAGCACATGCAGGGTTCCTTCGATCGTCAGGGAATCGGAAAAAGTTCCCCAGGCGAAGCAGTTGTTGTCCAGGTCGGTGCATACCCCCGACGAATTCATAAATTGTGTCAGCGGCTGGGAAAAGATTTTCTGCCATATCACCGATCCATCGCCATTCAGTTTGGTCAGTTCAGTGCCGTAAGCGCTCTCAGGATTCCCGTCGAAGTAAACGTTTCCTCTTATATCTCCCTGAATATATGGCATACCGGTATGATCTACCGCCATCTGGTACCATACATCCGATAATCCTCCGTCGGAAACTGACTGCCGGGTCCAGAGAAGATTGGCGGAAGCATCGAATTTCATGACCAGGGTATTAAAATAATTATCAGCACATTCAATTATTTCATTGCTGGTTTGAAACTGAGCCCTGTTTGGAAAATACGGCTGTGCTTTTGCCCATTGCTTGGCTCCGGACGGGGAATATGAGGCAATGAAAGCTGCACTCCCGCTCAATGTTGTAGAGCCGAAAACAAGCCCGAAATAAAAATAGGATATTACGAAAGGATGTCCCTGGTTGTCCAGTGATAAAAGCGGGTGATAATCGTATGCTTCAGCATCACCTATCTGTGATGCCCATAAGCAGGTCCCGGTTGGGCTGTATTTGACGATGAAAAGAGGAAATACTCCTTCGGCGGTAAGTTTTGTTGCAGGCGGGTTGAACCTGATACTGTCCATGAAATAACCTGTAGTATAAGTGTTACCATTCTCATCTATTGCAACAGAGTATCCCCTGGAATCCGCCGAGGCACATTTCCCGTTATCGGCCCAGATAAAATTTCCACTTAGATCAGTTTGCCCTGTGAAGGATGAGGGATAATACCCGGAACTCAGGTTTATTGAACCGAAGCTGGTCGCGGCTCTGAGGAACCCGCTGATGGAAAGGTTCGAATTGCGGCAGGCAATATCGGTGAAAACAGAGTTGTTAAAAGTTTTTGCATCGACCGCTTGTCCTGTAGAGCTGAAAATAATAATTTTTGATTTCATGCTGGAGACGACATTTGCCGTCATATAGGGAGCCCCGTTGGCGTCGGCAGCCAGACCCGTTGCAGTAAGGCTTTCCGGATCAGAATATTTACCTGCCCAGATATTATTGCCATTTGCATCATACCTTGCCACAAAGGCATCGGCATGGCCCCCACTGACAAGTGTGTTTGCCGGGAAGGCAGCTGTGCCGTCAAAGTGACCTCCCACCAGGAAATCTCCGTTCCCCAGAAGCACCAGCCTGCAGGGAATAACCGATTTTCCTTCGGAAGCTGAAATTTTTTTGATCCATAATGCATCTCCCGCTGAGTTAACCTTGACTATGAACAGGTCGGATGTACCGGAACTGTTCACCGTAATATTGTTAAAGGTGAGAGAACCGTTGAAATTCCCTGTCAGGTAATAATTTCCGTTGCCGTCGGAAACTATATCTTTCGAAAGGGGGCCGCCGTTGCCGGCATATTTCTTTGCCCAGTTCCAGGCAGGTTCGATAAGCGGCCCGGAGCCTGCAGCAGGTGTTTGAGGGTTCCCCTGAGCCATGATGAAAAGGCAGCAAAAAAGAGCGGATACTTTTAAAATTGTGTTCATGGTTGTTGATTTTCAAGATAGAGAATGTAAATATATTAATAATTATTTAATCCTGTATCCCGCATCGGCGCGAAGCGCCATCATCCCGCATCCTGTACCGGGAGCGAGTAAGACCGGGCATACTTATCGGCAAAACCGGGGCCTTTGTAGGTTAATTCGGTTTGCACATCCAATACCATATGAAGCTCCCCGGGATTTTGTAAATTTGCACCCTGAATTACGGTTTTCGCCTGGCAGGACCAGGAAGGCTTCACATGAGGGAACCGCTTAGCTGGATATGATATGAGTAAAAAAGCAATACTGAATGTTTTTCTTATACTTCTGATTATCGGGAGCGCTTCATGTTCGGGCGGTAAGAAGAAAAAGGGAGGCAAGGATGCAGGATCCATTTCATTCATTGAAGGATACATTGTCCATCCTTCTGTTGTGGATGAGACCATAGGGATCTCGGGCACCCTGATGCCTTTTGAGGAGACAACACTTATGCCGGAAATGCCGGGTCGTGTGGTGATGCTCAACCTCCCCGAGGGGCAGTTTGTGAAAAAGGGGACCATGCTGGTGAAGATTTTTGACCTTGACCTCCAGGCCCAGCTTAAAAAAGCGCAAACCCAGTACCAGATCGGTAAGCAGATCCTCGACCGACAGGCTGAATTGCTGAAGGTCGATGGCATCAGCCAGGTGGAATATGATCAGCAGGAATTGCAGGTCACTTCCATTTTAAATGATATAGACCTGCTCAAAGCTGATATATCTAAAACTGAAGTCCTTGCACCTTATGACGGTGTTATCGGTTTAAGGAACATCAGCCTGGGAGCCCAGGTAACACAATCAACCCCTTTGGCTACAATCCGCGAATCGGACAAGCTGAAACTCGATTTTGCTGTTCCCGGCAAATACAGCTCGATGATACATAGCGGGACTAAAGTGAAATTTTCGGTCGAAGGCGACAGTACAAAATTTGATGCTGTTGTGATGGCCACCGAGGAAGGCATTGAACTCAATACCCGTAACCTTAAGGCAAGGGCCGTGGTTTCGGCCCAGGCCCCCACGCTTACCCCGGGTGCCTATGCCAATGTGCAGCTCAGGCTTAACGAGAACCGTAATGCACTGATGATACCAACCCAGGCCATCATCATGAAAGAAAGAAATAAAAGTGTGATTGTATGCAAGGGAGGTAAAGCTGTATTTGTCCCTATCCAGACCGGTGTGAGAAAAGCCGAAGCGATAGAGGCTGTGCAGGGACTGAATGCCGGTGATACCGTGGTTACAACGGGTGTGCTGTTTATTAAGCCGGGAGCTGAATTGAATTTTGCGAAAGTTAAATAGAACCTATGACCATTTCAGATTTCGCGATAAAACGACCGGTTGCTTCAATTGTACTAAGCCTGATCATTGTACTTTTCGGCTTTGTGGGATTTTCTTTCCTTGGGATCAGGCTTTACCCTGCAATCGACCCGCCTACTATCAATGTACAGACGATGTATGCCGGCGCCAATGCCGATATTATTGAATCCCAGGTCACAGAACCCATCGAAAAAGCTATCAACGGGATTGAAGGAATACGTTCAATATCTTCATCATCATCAACAGGATCAAGCAATATAACGGTTGAATTCAATGTAGGGGCCGACCTGGAGAAAGCAGCCAACGACGTTCGTGACAAAACCAGCCAGGTTATGCGCAACCTGCCCCAGGACATTGACGCCCCTCCTGTCGTGACCAAGGCCGACGCCAACAGCGACCCCATCATCACTGTGGCTGTACAGAGCACCATGATGAATCCCGGGCAGCTCAGCGACTATGCCGAGAATGTACTCCAGGAAAAGCTGCAAACCATTCCCGGGGTCAGTTCGGTCGGGCTTTACGGGCAGAAACGGCCTGCCATGAGGTTATGGCTGAATCCCAAAAAGATGGCGGCATACAATCTTACTGCCGAAGATGTGAACATTGCCCTGCTTAAAGAGAACGTAGACCTTCCGGGCGGGAAAGTAAGGGGAACCTCCACCGAGATGATTGTAAAAACTTTCGGGAGGCTTACCACTGAGGAAGAGTTTAACAATATGATCATCAGGCAGAGCAACGACCAGGTTATACGGCTTGCCGATATCGGGGAGGCCGTGCTGGGTGCCGAAGTGGATGAAACCGGGGTCAAACTGAACGGGGCAACGGGGATTTCACTGGCCCTTATCCCGCTTCCCGGCGCCAACAGTATTGCCATAGCCGATGAGTTTTACAAACGATTTGCCGAAATCAAGAAAAATATTCCTGCGGGCATGCAGCTCGACGTTGGTTACGATAAAACCAAGTTCATGAGGCAGAGCGTTAAGGATGTGGGGGAAACCATCCTTATCGCCATTTCCCTTGTTGTGATCATTGTATTCCTTTTCTTCAGGAATACCGTAATTGCCCTCAGGCCTCTTATCGATATTCCCGTTTCTCTTATAGGATCATTCTTTTTGATGTACATTTTCGGATTTTCGGTGAATGTGCTCACTTTACTGGCTATTGTGCTTGCAACGGGCCTCGTGGTGGACGACGGCATAGTGGTCACCGAAAATATTTATAAAAAGATCGAGCAGGGGATGGACAGGTACCAGGCGGCTTTCGCGGGCACCCGTGAAATCCTCTTTGCCGTTGTTTCGACCTCCATTACCCTGGCCATCGTTTTTCTTCCTGTTATCTTTCTCCAGGGCTTTACCGGCAGGTTATTCCGTGAATTCGGGGTTGTGCTTGCCGGCGCAGTGCTGATCTCGGCCCTGGTGTCACTTACACTTACCCCCGTGCTTAATGTAAAGATGGGGAAGAAGGATATCAAGTCATTGAAATTTTACCAGGTCACCGAGCCTTTCTTCGTGGGGATGGACCGATTTTACCGGAGAATGCTATCGGCATACATGAAAAGAAAGTGGATAAGTTTCGCAATTCTGGGGGCTTGCGTGGTCCTGGTGGTCGTGTTATTCAAATTCATAAAAACCGAGCTGGCACCTCTGGAGGACCATAGCATTCTGCGCACCTCAATAACGGCTCCCGAGGGTACCGATTACGATTATATGGAAAAGCTGGATGACCGCATTTCCGATTCCCTGGCAAAGAATATTCCTGAGTCGCGGCTGATCTTTGCCCGTACCGGCGCAGGCTTTGGCAGTTCCACTACCAATATCGGAGGTGTCAATATCTTCCTTGTCGAACCCGACGAACGGAAGACCACCCAGCAGCAGGTCTATGACAGGCTGGTTAAAATATACAAGGGATTTCCCGAAGCCAGGATTATCCCCATCCAGGAGCAGACTATTTCAACATCCCTAGCTGCAGGATCTCAGCTTCCAGTGCAATTTGTGTTGCAGAACCTTGACTTCGACAAGCTGAGGGAGGCTGTGCCCAAGTTCATGGACCTGGCAAGAAAGGATCCCACATTCGGGAACGTCGACGTTAACCTTAAATTCAACAAACCCGAAATCAATATCATAGTCGACAGGATGAAAGCGACGGATTTAGGGGTAAACGCACTCGACATTTCAAATACCCTGCAGTTTGCGCTGAGCGGGAAGAGGTACGGGTATTTTCTCAGGAACGAAAAGCAGTATTTTGTGATCGGGCAGTTTGACCGCGAGAACAGGAACAAACCGGCCGATATAGCCTCAATGTATGTAAGGACCAACTCAAACCAGCTGATACAGCTTGATAACCTTGTAAGGATGGAAGAAAGCAGCGAACCTCCGACACTTTACCATTACAACAGGTACAAATCAGCCACCATCTCTGCTTCCCTGGCACAGGGTAAAACCCTTGGTGAAGGTATTGCCGCCATGAAAAAAATATCGAAGGAAACCCTGGACGATACTTTCCAGACCGATCTCCTCGGCCCATCCCGTGACTTTTCGGAAAGCAGTTCCAACACCTCATTCGCTTTTGTACTCGCCCTTGTCCTGATCTACCTGATCCTCTCGGCCCAGTTTGAAAGCTTTATCGATCCCCTGATCATCATGATCACGGTCCCCCTTGCCGTTACAGGAGCCCTGCTTTCGCTTTTCATCTTTGGAAGCACCCTGAATATTTTCTCCGAGATCGGTATGATCATGCTGGTTGGACTGGTCACCAAGAACGGTATCCTTATCGTCGAATTTGCTAACCAGAAGCGGAAACAGGGCCTGTCGAAATACGATGCGGCATTTGAAGCCGCAGCCGCCAGGCTACGTCCCATTTTGATGACTTCCCTGGCCACTATCTTCGGCGCCATGCCTATCGCTCTGGCCCTGGGCGCCGGTGCACAAAGCCGCACCCCGCTGGGGATCGTCGTGGTAGGAGGTCTGTTTTTTTCACTTATATTAACCCTTTTCGTGATCCCGGCCATGTACGTTATGATGTCGGGAAAAAGAGAACAGGTTCCTGAATATACCGAAGCTCATGCTGAATAAGAAGATCATTACTCTGTTTTGTATGCTGATGGCCGTAAGCGGATTATCAGCCCAATCCCTGATGAGCCTTGAAGATGCGGTTGGAATCGCATTGAAGAACAACTACAGTATTTCCATTACCAGGAACCTAGCCGATGTGGCAAAAGTCAACAATACCCTGGGCAATGCCGGGATGTTGCCGACCATCATGGTTAACGGCAGCGACAACTATTCAGTAAACAACGTTTACCTGAACCTCTCCACAGGAAGTGAAATAACAGCCGCTGCAGGAAAATCAAATGCCTTCAATGCCGGGGTTGCCCTGAACTGGACCTTGTTCGACGGAACAAAAATGTTCATTACGAAAAACAAACTGAACCAGATTGAAAAACTTGGCGAAATTCAGTTCAGGGATACCCTCATGCAGATAATGTATAATGTAACGGTTGCATTCTACCAGGTGGTTGTCCAGAAAGAACAGTTGCTTGCCATCAGGGATGTGATGGCCTACAGCCTTGAAAGGGTGAAGTTGCTGCAAAAGGGATATGATGCTGGTATAGCGCATAAAAACGACCTCCTCCAGGCAAAGATCGACCTGAATGTGAACAGGGAAGCCGAGATCAACCAGCTGAACACGATAAGGAATTCAAAAAGGTATCTTAACATGGAAATCGCCCGTGACCCTGAAACCGATTTTGAAGTGGCCGATACCATTCCGCTCAATTATAAGCCTGATCCTGTTGACCTGATGAATAAACTTTATTCAAATAATACCGCGGTATTATCTTATCAGAAACAAGTGGATATTGCCAGGCTCAGCCTGGGTGAATACAAGACCTACCGTTTGCCAAAATTGAACTTCGTCACCTCTTACAATTTCCAGCAAAACGATAACAATGCCTCCACCGTTCTCACCAACCGTACTTACGGACCTGTTGTCGGAGGCAGCCTTGTCATCCCGGTTTACCAGGCAGGGAATGCCCTGCGGCAGGTAAAGACTGCGAAGATCCAGTTGCAATCCTCACAATACATCCTTGACGATGTAAAGCTTGCAGTGAATACCCAGTTAAAAACCGCCCTCACCCAGTACGACGACCAGAAAACCCTGCTGGAGATAGAAAGGGATAACCTGACCCTTGCAAAAGAAAACCTGAAAATTTCGCTCGAGAGGCTGAGGCTGGGGCAGACTACTGCTCTGGAAGTTCGACAGGCGCAGGAAAGCTATGCCAATTCCCTGGCCCGTTATTACGACTTCGAATTCAACATGAAAGTGGCGGAGACCAGGCTCAAACAACTTGTGGCCGGATTATAGCACTTGATTTTCGCATCCATACTTCTTATATTTGTGAAGGTGATAATCTGCATAAACTTAAGTGTATGGAAGAAAAACCCTCAAAAACAGAAATTCAGAACACCGGCCGTGAAATGACCGAGCTTCAGAAGCTGAAGCTGATCTTTGATGTTGTAAAATGGCTGGTCGGGTCGGTGGCCCTGGTCATTGTGACCATGGTTATCAACTACGGCTTTAAAGACCGCGCTGCAGGTCTCGCCGAAGTAAAACAATACGATACTTACGTGACCAACCTTATTGTTTTAAACAATGAAGTGGGTCCGCGGAGGCTGCTGGCCCAGTACTTTTCGTATGTCCTTCCCTCGGATCAGCTCAGGAAATGCTGGCAGAATTATTACTGGGTAGTGAACAGCGAGTACCAGGCGATGCTTAAAAAAGACTCCCTGCTCGAATTAAAGCTGAAAGGATTTATGACCATGAAATCCATAAACCCCGAACAGCAGGTGGAACTTGAAGCCCTGAACAAGCAAAAGCATTATACCGAGAAGGAACTGTATTCCGATTTCCGTTTACCACCAAAATAAATCAGGGAAAACGTTGGGCTATTTTTAATATATTTGCCCGCTTAACCAGGCCTTTTAATGAAGAAACTCAGCGTAGTATGGACAACAGGCGAAAAGGATGTCGCCATAAGGATGATCTTTGTCTATCTGATGGATGCCAAAAGCATGGGGTGGTGGGATGAGATCAATGTGGTCATCTGGGGACCTTCGGCAAAGCTTCTCGCCCAGGATAAGGATATCCAGAGAGAGCTGGATTTCGTGATGCAAAGCGGGATCAATGTTGAAGCCTGCAGGGGCTGCACCGAAGCCTACGGAGTGACCTCGGCCATAAGGGCTCTGGGAATAGAAGTAAAATATATGGGCGAAGTATTAACCCAGTACCTGCACGGGGAAGGAAGGGTGATCACGTTTTAAAGGCCCCTGGTTCTAACCCCTCTTTTCAAATCATTAATTTTCAGTTCAACTGTTTTTCGGCTTCTTTGCTAATCAGCGGGGAGCAGGTCGCAGAACCAAAACCCGGGGCTTGAGGGCAGTGGGGCAGGGGGATCGGTTTTAACTTCAAGTGGCCTGAAGACTTTCTCACCGACAGTAAAACGGATTTTTTTAGTGAATAATGGTCCGTCGAAACAAAATGAATGGAATTCACCGTTTTCACCACAGGGGTCAATTTCAGCAGGCAAGTGCTCTGTAAATGAAGAGTCAATTTCCCTCCCTAACCATTCTTCTCCCAGGCATCCTCCATTGGTACAACAAATTATGGTTTTGAATTGAAGACGGATGAAATCCCGGATAAGCCATGCCGTATCGCTTTTCCATAAAGGAAAAACCGCCTTCATTCCCACCTTTGCCAAATTATTCTCACGGTAGATCCTCAAGTCTTCAAGGAAGATATCCCCGAAAATCACATGAGTAATCCCTTCAGGTTTAACTTTTAACAAAGCGGCTTCCATCAGCCTTTCATACTCCTCGTTTGTCCCTGCCGATACCCTCACCTTCAACAGGGAAATTCCGATTGAAGCGGCCTGCAGGTCCAGCAGTTCCTCTCTCACACCGTGCATCGATATCCTCCCGAACTCATCATTCACTGTGGTAAGTAAATACCTTACATCAAATGATTTTTCTGTTAACACTTTGTGCAGGCAGTAAGCAGAATCCTTGCCTCCGCTCCAGCAGAAGATTGCCCCGGGTTTTTTCATGACGGGATGAATATGACCAATAAAGATACGGAGTAAAGAAAAGGGAAAATCATTGGTGGACCGGATTTCTTTGCATCAGTTCCCGGGTCCTGTAATATTCCACGGTCTTATGAAACGCTTCTTCGAGGCTGTATCTGGGCTTGAATGAGAAATCCCTTAAGGCCTTATCAGAGGAAAACGTAAAATCATTGCAGGTATAGATTACTGCAAACCGGCTGAATCCCGGGTTTATTTTTTTTAAAGGGCGGATGAGCCATGCCGTAAACTCCGTAGCGGCACCCATCGCGTAAGCCACAGGCCGGGGGATCCAGATCCCGGGCCATATTTTGAAGCCTGCCGCCTCAATGATCGCATCGTAGAATTTGAAAAAATTTGTTCCCGGGGAATCGGTGATGAAATAGGCCTGCCCTCCAACAGTGCTGTTGCCGCTGAGCAGGGCCATTGCAGCCTGGATATGGGCAAGGGCCATGTTCCCTGCATACACATGCTGGGATTTTGAACGCCCGTTGCCTATCCTTACATAAAATCCGCCCCTGGCCATATCCAGGAGGGAACCGATATGAAACGGGTCGCCTTCACCCCATATATCGGCCGGCCTGAGGATTACCGTTTTGAGTTTATCTCCGTTTGCAGCAGCTACGAGTTTCTCGGCTTCGCATTTGCTCCGGCAGTACATATTCGGATATACCGCAGGATACGGGATGCTTTCATCGATATTGACCAGCGGCTTGCCTCCGAATACCGCATCGAGGGAGCTCGTAAAGACAAGCACCTTAACGCCATCCGCCGTACAGGCATTAATAATATTTTCGGTACCGCCTGTATTGACGGCGAAAACTTCTTCGGGGAGATGGGTGCCCCAATCTACAATAGCTGCCGAATGCAACACTACATCAACCCCTTTGCAGGCTTCAAGCAGGGCTTCAGGGTCAAGGACAGTTCCCCTCACAAATTCAATGCGGGGATCATCCGGGCCTTTATAGCCGGCCGAATCAAATATCCTCAACGATTTGAGCGGAAGGGGAGAATCGGGAGAAAGCAGTTCGTTGATCATGAATTTCCCGAGAAAACCGGAGCCTCCGGTCAGCAAGACATTAAGCATGTTATTCTGAAATTTTTTTTGGCGAAGATAATGAATCAATTCAAATGCCGTTTGCATCATGATTGTGGTAAAACAGTAATAAATTACCGTTCTGAATTTTTTTTTTCAATTCAAATATTTATGTTTGTAAAATAAATATCCATACTATGAAATCCAAGATCAGAAAATTTTATACCTGGGCAATCATCATACTCCTGCTGGTGTTTGCGGGATTTATTTACGGGAAATATTACTTCACATACAGCGAAGGTGAAAGAACGGGAATTTTGCAGAAATTCTCTTACCGCGGACAAATATTCAAGACCTGGGAAGGGGAGATGATATTGAGCAGTGTGACAAGCAGCCAGAATGTGGCCCTGGCTTCGGAGAAATTCCTCTTTTCCGTCACTGACAAGGAGGTTGCCGACTCACTTTCAAAGCTTACAGGCAATCCTGTCACCGTGCATTACAGGCAGAAGAACGGGAAGCTGATGTGGAGGGGCGATACGGAATATTTTGTTGATAAAGTAACACGAAAGTAAGAATGGGTGAAAAAGCAGATTATCTTATCATAGGGGCGGGCATTATAGGACTTGCCATTGCAAGGGAACTGAAATCGCGTTTCCCTTCGGCCGAAATCGTATTTATTGAAAAAGAAGCTGATGTGGCTTATCACAGCAGCGGGAGGAACAGCGGTGTGCTTCATGCGGGGTTTTATTATTCGGCCGATTCCCTGAAGGCAAAATTCACTCGTGACGGCAATATCCAGATGAAGGAGTATGTGAAAAAGAATGGCCTTAAGATCAACGAATGCCAGAAGGTGGTTGTTGCCACCAGCGAATCGGAGATTGACGGCATTTATGAACTGGAGAAGAGGGGCAAGAAAAACGGGGTGGATGTTAAACTGATCAGTGAGCAGGAGTTGAAGGATATTGATCCTAATGCAAAAACAACCCAGGTGGCCCTGCATTCTCCGAATACTGCAACTGTAGATCCTGTGGAAGTCAATATATTCCTCAGGAAAGAGCTGCAGTCGCTGGGAGTGAAGTTCCATTTCTCACAGGCGTATAAACGGAAAATTGACGCCAATACGGTTGAAACATCGGGAGGATTGCAGATTTCGGCCAACAAGATCATCAATGCCGCCGGGCTCTATGCCGATAAGATTGCCAAGGATTTCGGGTTTTCACAAAAATATACTATCATCCCGTTCAAAGGGATCTACCTGAAATATACCAAAAAGGATAAACCGATAAAGACCAATATTTACCCTGTGCCCAACCTTAAAAATCCTTTTCTCGGGGTTCATTATACGGTCACTGTTGATGGCATCATCAAGATAGGCCCTACGTCCATCCCGGCTTTCTGGAGGGAAAATTACAAGGGGATGGATAACTTCAGGCTCAATGAACTCTTCAACATCATGGGCTGGGAATCCCTGCTTTTCATGAGCAATGCGTTTGGTTTCAGAAGCCTGGCGTTTGAAGAAATGGCGAAGTACAATAAGTCCCATTTTGTAAGCATGGCTACCAAGCTGGTACACAAGATCGATAAGTCGGGCTTTACCGAATGGAGCAAACCCGGGATACGCGCCCAGCTTATGAATATGAAAACCATGGAACTTGTGATGGATTTTGTTGTAGAAGGCGACGGGCAGACCATCCATGTGCTGAATGCGGTTTCACCTGCGTTCACAAGCAGTTTCCCGTTTGCGAAATGGGTAGTGGAAAATTATATAAATCAATAATCAGTCAATCAGTCAATCAATCAATCAATAAAAAGCAAAACTGCATTTGTACATCGTATATCTTAAAATTTTTAATTATGGAAACAATTCTCAGATTTAACCGGAACGATCTGATGGATTTCGTGATCCGTTATATGACAAAACTTGGCGTGCCTCCCGATGATGCAAGGATAGTTGGCAAAGTGCTTATCTGTGCCGATATCAGGGGTGTTGAATCCCACGGGATGCAGCGCCTTGGTTCGTATTACGGCAGCCGGATAAGTAAAGGCTGGCTTGATCCGAAAACACCTTACCAGGTCGTAAGTGAATCTTCATCAACCGCTTTGATTGACGGTGGTAACGGGCTGGGACAGGTGACTTCGCATAAGGCTATGAGAATTGCTATCGAGAAAGCAAAGAAATCGGGGATCAGCGCGATCACTGTGCGCAACAGCAACCATTACGGGATTGCGGGCTATTATGCGATGATGGCCCTGGAGGAAGGGATGATAGGCTTAAGCCTTACCAATTCGCAGCCCCTTGTGGCACCGACCTATGGCCGGACAGCAGTTGTGGGAACAAACCCCATTGCCCTGGCAGCTCCTTCGGGTGAGCACTACCCCTATCTTCTCGATATGGCCACTTCGGCTGTAGCTTACGGCAAAATCCAGATCTATGATAAGAAGCATGAGCATATCCCGATAGGATGGGGAATTGATGAAGAAGGACAGGCCACCAACGACCCCACCAAGATCAAACCCGGAGGCCATGGCGCTTTACTCCCTCTTGGGGGCATGGACATTACCGCAGGATACAAGGGATACGGCCTTGCTTTGCTGGTTGAAGTTCTTTGTTCCATCCTTTCGGGAGGGAGTTTCCTGACCAATGTGGGCGGTCCGGGCCGTCCGGAGCCTACCGGGGTTTCCCATTTCTTTATGGCCATTAATATTGAATCCTTCCGCCCGGTCTATGATTTCAAGCTGTCGATGGATGCCATGATCGACCTTCTGAAGAAGTCGCCCCTGGCGGTTGGCCGTGATGAGATCATGGTGGCAGGTGAAAAGGAATTTGAATATGCAAAATACAACCAGGAGCACGGTGTTCCCCTGATCAGGCCTATAGTGGAAGACCTTAAAAGGGACGGGGAAAAAGTAGGGGTTTCTTTTGATTGCCCTGTAGTGAGGGAAGACTGATCAGCGAGCCCGGAACGGAGGTGATTTATGGTTTGTTCACCCTGTTGAGGAAATTCACCAGTATCCCGTTAAATTCCTTTGGATGGGTCTCCATAGGCATATGCCCGGCCCCTTTGATCTTATGAAGTTCCATTTGAGGGACGCAGGTTTTTATCAGCTTTGCCGACCGGGGCGGGATCCAGCTATCCTTTGTGCCCCAGACCACAAGTACGGCTGTATTTTTAAGGCTGTCGGAATTCAAAGGCACAATTTCCCGGCAGTTTGAAAAAGTACTGACTATGGCTTCGGAGGTTCCGGGTATCCTTAAAGGCATCATATACCCGCTTACATCATTGGTGTCGGGCGTTTTCTTGTAACCGCTTTTCAGCAGTTTACTCATACGCTCGAAGGTCAGAAGATAATGGGCTACGTAATCCACATAATATTTCTTTAATTGCCTCATCCTGGAGGGAGAAAATGCGATGCTCATGACCCCGCTGTTTTTTTTAAAGAACATGGCATCGATAAGCGTGAGGCTTTTGATTTGCCGGGGCCGCATCAGGGCAACTGCCTCAGCAGTCCCTCCTCCCATGGAATGCCCTATGATATTCCATTTGACCGTATCCCCCTGGTCGATGCGGTCGATCAGCTTCCAGATCATGACAGCCCTGCTGCTTTGAGAGTGATTGATCCATGTCCCCCTGTCGCTGTACCCGAAGGCAGGCAGGTCAACAGCTAAAATGTTATACCCTGCATTCACCAGGCTGTCGTAGTTTTTCCTGAACGAAAAAGTGGAACCTGTGAAACCATGGATGAAAAGCACTTTGCCTTTAGAGGGTTTGACTTTGGTTATCCATACACGGTAATGCAGCATAACCGAGTCAACCGTTGTTTTGTGGCTGTTGATAAATGGTTTCAAAATGTTCTTTGGAATGGGAACAGCCCCCACGGGACTGCAAATTGCAGGCATGGCGGCAATAATCAGGAGGAATATACGTATTCTGGTAGTCATTTCTTAGTTATTGATACTGCAAAATTAGGAATTAGGTATCTTTGACAGCAATAATTCTTATCATGGAAAAAAAGAAAATAAATCCGTACCTGCCAGTCTGGTTTGCCCTGGTGATGATAGCCGGCATGTTCCTGGGGATATGGTTATACACCCATTCGCCGGGGCTCAGCCTGTTTAAAATGCAGGGGGCCGGCAAACTGAACCAGGTTTTGCAATATGTTCAGAAAAATTACGTGGATACTATCGGTAAGGCCAGGCTTGAAGAGAAAGCAATCACAGGGCTTCTCGAAGGACTTGATCCTCATTCGACTTATATCACCGCGGCCGAGTTTCATGACGCCACGGATCCTCTTTTGGGCAGTTTTGAGGGCATAGGGGTACAGTTCAGGATAGAGAATGATACGGTTACTGTAATACTGCCGGTTGCCAATGGCCCTTCGGAAAAGCTTGGCATCAAAGCCGGTGACCGCATCGTAAAGATTGAAGGGAAGAATGTCGCTGGTATCAAGATAGCTAACAGCGATGTTATGCGGAAGCTGAAAGGTCCAAAGGGGACCCAGGTCAGAGTGAGCATTTTCCGCAGGGGAGTCAAAGATCTCATTGATTATACTATTACCAGGGACGTTATTCCCACGTACAGCATGGATATTGCATATATTGTGGAACCCGGCATAGGCTACATAAAGCTCAATAATTTTTCGGCCACCACACACGAGGAAGTGCATACGGCCATAGAACAGCTGAAACAGAACGGGATGAAGAGCCTGATCCTCGACCTCAGGGGTAACGGGGGAGGCTACCTTACGGCCGCAGTTGACATTGCGGATGAATTTCTGGCTAAGGGCAGGCTTATCGTATACACCAAAGGGGCAAATCATTCGAAGGAAGAGTATTTTTCGGATGGACAGGGTTTGTTTGAACAAGGCACCCTGCTGGTCATGATCGATGAATTCTCAGCTTCAGCCTCCGAGATCGTTACAGGAGCCATGCAGGATAACGACCGTGGGATAATACTTGGCAGGAGGTCATTTGGCAAAGGGCTTGTACAGGAACAACTTAATATGAAGGACGGCAGCGCGGTCAGGCTGACGGTTGCGCGCTATTACACCCCTAGCGGGCGCTGCATTCAGAAACCCTATAAAGACGGACTGGATAAGTACAACAGCGATTACTATCACAGGATCATAAACGGGGAGCTGGAACATGCCGACAGTATAAAGTTCCCCGACTCTCTGAAGTTCAAAACACGTGCAGGAAAAACCGTTTACGGAGGCGGAGGGATAATGCCCGATATCTTTATTCCTATTGAAAAGGATTCCACCCTTAAATTTTATAACCTTGCTGTTAACAAAGGCCTGATCTATCAATGGGCTTTTGATTATACCGATAAATACAGAACACAGTTGGGCCGTTATAAAAATGTGGATGATTTCGGGGCTAAGTTCCAGCTTAACGATGCGCTTTATTCTGAATTCATAGCTTATGCCCTGAAGAAAGGCCTGAAGCATGAAGGACAGAACCTCCCTGAAAGCGACCGTAAGTCGAGGGTGCTTATCAAAGCATACGTAGGCAGGAATATTCTTGACAACGAAGGTTTCTACCCTGTACTCAATACGATAGACCCCGCTTTTAAGAAAGCGGTCGAAGTCGTCAAGAATCATTCTAAATAATTTTGTTTTCACTCTGATTCTTTGTATTTTTGCATTAGAAAATTTTAAAAAGAACATTATGGTACATGAATTGCCCAAACTTCCGTATGCGTGGGATGCATTGGAACCTTATATTTCAAAAACAACTATTGAATTCCACTATGGAAAGCATCACCAGGCTTATGTGAACAACCTGAACAAACTGGTTCCTGGGACTGAATTTGAAAATGCTTCCCTGGAGGACATAATCCGTAAAGCATCGGGTGGTATTTTCAACAACGGGGCCCAGGTATGGAATCATACGTTTTACTGGAACTGCCTGAAGCCCCAGGGTGGAGGAGAACCCGTAGCCGTGCTCGCGGAAGCCATCAACAAAAACTTTGGTTCTTTCGGCGAATTCAAGGAAAAGTTCTCGAATGCAGCTACCACGCTTTTCGGTTCAGGCTGGGCCTGGCTGATCAAAAAAGAAAACGGGACTTTGGAGATAGTCCAGGAAAGCAATGCCGGGAATCCTTTGAAGGGCGGAGCGAAGCCGATCCTTACCTGCGATGTATGGGAACATGCCTATTACATTGACAAGCGTAATGCACGCCCCGATTATATAGCTGACTTCTGGAAGCTTGTCGACTGGAAGGCGGTTGCGTCCAGGCTTTAACGATGAACTGCGAACCGTGAACGGATCACGATGACGGTTTATTCCACGGTTACGCTCTTGGCTAAGTTACGGGGCTGGTCCACGTTGCAGCCACGCATTACTGCGACGTAATATGATAGCAGTTGCAGGGGAATAGTGGCCAGGAGGGGGATCAGCATTTCCTCGGTATCGGGGATCTCGATGAAATGATCGGCCATTTTCTTGACACTTTCGTCGCCCTCGGTGATGATGGCTATGATTTTTCCCTTACGGGCTCTTACTTCCTCTATATTCGTGATCACTTTTTCATAGATCCCGCGTTTGGGTGCAATAAACACTACGGGCATATGCTCGTCGATCAGGGCGATGGGGCCATGTTTCATTTCTGCCGCAGGATATCCTTCGGCATGGATATATGAAATTTCTTTCAGTTTCAGGGCTCCTTCAAGAGCGACCGGGAAGTTATACCCCCGGCCAAGGTAAAGGGCATTGGTTCGGTCCTTGTAAATTTTCGCAATTTCTTTAATGGAATCGGCATTTTGAAGTATCCTTTCAACTTTTGAAGGGATCCTTCCAAGTTCAAGCCTGATCTTATGGAGCTGGGATTCGGGGATAGTTCCTTTTTTCTCGGCCAGCAGCAGGCCTATAAGGGTAAGCACAGCCACCTGGGCGGTAAAGGCTTTGGTGGATGCCACACCGATCTCCGGCCCCGCATGCGTATAAACCCCGGCATGGGTTGCCCGGGCGATGGAGGACCCGACCACATTGCAAATACCCAGTACTGTAGCGCCTTTTGATTTTGCCAGTTCGATGGCTGCAAGGGTGTCGGCAGTTTCACCCGATTGTGAGATGGCAATGATAACGTCTTTTTCGCTGATCACCGGGTTGCGGTAGCGGAATTCCGAAGAGTATTCAACCTCAACCGGAATGCGTGCAAGGTCCTCTATGATATATTCACCAACCAGTCCAGCATGCCAGGATGTACCGCAGGCTGTAATGATGATGCGTTCGGCATGAAGTATTTTGGGGAGGTAATCGCTGATCCCTCCCAGGGTGACTATATCCTGGTCAAGATGCAGGCGGCCCCGCATGGAATCCTCGATAGAGTGGGGCTGTTCAAAAATTTCCTTAAGCATAAAATGCGGAAATCCGCCTTTCTCGATGGCGGTCAGGCTCATCTCCAGTTTCTGAATGTAAGGAGTCCTTTCCTGGTTGCGGATAGTCTTCATTTTCAGCTCCTGGTTTCGTTCGATGACGGCAATTTCTTCATCGTTCATGAAGACTACATTATCGGTGTATTCTATGATGGGCGTGGCATCTGAAGCAACGAAAAACTCGCCTTTGCCGATCCCGATCACCATCGGGCTTCCCTTGCGTGCTGCAATGATTTTATCGGGGTGGTCCTGTGAAAGAACTACAATGGCATATGCGCCTATTACCTGGGTAAGGGCGATACGTACAGCTTCTTCAACAGATACATTCTCATTCATCTGGATGTCCTCGATGAGGTGAATGAGGACTTCGGTATCGGTATCGCTTGTGAATTCAAAACCCCTGAGTTGCAATTCCTTGCGAAGAACGAGGTAATTTTCAATGATACCGTTATGAATGATCGAAAGATGTTTGCTCTGGGAATAATGCGGATGGGCATTGATCTGGTTCGGCTCTCCATGCGTGGCCCAGCGGGTATGGGCCATCCCTATGGTTCCATGGAGATCCTCGCCCTCGATATATTTTTCAAGTTCCGAAACCTTGCCCTTGCATTTCCATACTTTCAGTTCGCTGTTCAACAGGCAAAGGCCGGCGCTGTCGTATCCCCTGTATTCAAGCCGGTGAAGGCCTTTGATAAGGATGGGATAAGCTTCTTTAGGGCCCACATATGCTACAATTCCGCACATAACAAAACCATTTATTGTCCAAAGTTAAAAAAAGATCCTGATACTGTCAATTCAGAAGAGTATAGTTGATCAGCAGCCTGAACCTTGCGGGCGAAGCGCCAGGCAATACAGGCTTGTAGCCATTGATCGTTACTCGGTTCGGGTATATGATAATACTCAAGGGATCGTTTACCTGGATATATAAAGGACGGTTAATGGAATAGTACCCGGTAATGAGCTTCTGTATATGCCTTGTCAGCCTGAAAAAATATGTCCCTTTTGTCTTGTTATAGATGCCGCCGAAATAACTTGTTCCTTCCGCTTCATCGATCACTGAACCAACCAGGCCGGCGCTGTCGCGTATACAGATGATAGGGGAAGGGGGAGCCAAGGTAGTATCGGATGAGGCATTATTAAACAAGACAAGAGCGTCGTTGATTGCAATTTTCCTGTTTTTCGCAAAATTCATTATATAAGGCATGCGGAACTTGATCCTTGTTCCTCCGAGCCCCTGCAGGTATAGCATATTCTTGCCCAAGAGGGTGTCGCGGTTTACCACCTCCTGTTTAAGGTCCTGGGAAGCATTCATATAATTATTATGATCGATATGAAGAAACCTTGCGCCACTGGTGCTCAGCATGAAGGAATAACTCAGGGAATCATAGCTCTGGTTATGAAAAAACAGCATCATTTGTGAAAGGCTTTCCGAGATGTTGAAATTAAGCAGGGCTCCCCCGCTGCTCACAGGTTCCGATTCAACATACAGGCCTTTCATGAAGACATTGAATACGGCGGACGTGGAAAAAACCGAGGCCGGGGCATAAAGTAATTTATTCGCAAGATATTTTGTGATCTTGCCCAGGTTGACACGCAGGTGGGCCGAGTACATTTTCCCGGCAACTTCAACGCTGTCTTTAGGTCTGGGTCTGAATGTCATATCCGCCAGAAGGTTTGGATATACAGGCATGTTTCTCTTGGAATAATACGAGGAGTCGATGTTCATGTCCCCTGATACTTCGTAAACCCGTATCCTTTGCTGGGTTGTGGTGTCGCCATAATAGCCGGAATAATAAAGCAGGAGGATCAGGGAGTCCATGACAGGTGCGGTACCGAAATCCACCGAGGATGAAGACGGCTGCATCTGGGTGTAAAAGCTCACCGTGGAATTGCCGAAGACAGGGTCGGAAATGCCGCCCAGCATCAGGGCTGAGCAATTGCTTGTTGAAACGGAATCAACCCTTTCGGTATAGGCAATGATCGTACAGGTGTCGGTTGACTTTACTTTCAGTGTATCGCTGGGAGGGAGGAGGTCGAGACCAATCTGGTAAGGGTCCTTTTTACAGGAAAAAAGAACCAGGATGATCAGCAGTGAGATTACAAGTGATGATAGAAGAAGACGGAGTTTTGAGTTCAAGGCAATCTGGGATCTTATGGTTAATCAACTGATACTGGCTCAGCGACCAGGATTTCATCATAGAATTCTGAAAACGCATCAATATATTTATCCATAGGCTGGAATTTCAGGAAAGGCTTTTCGGTGCTTTTCAGGTAATCCATTATTTCAGGGTTTACAGAAGGTGATCCAATGATAACCCCATCGGAGAAATCTATCGCTGATTTCATAAGATTAACGAAGTTTGCCGTCTTATAGTGTTTAAGGTCCTTGGCATTTATTCCATCCAGTTTAACTTTTTCGACAAAATTATGATTCATGATTTCGGTGAAATCGTCATCATATAATGAGATAATGATCTTGGTATCTGTAAATAAGGGGTTTTCGTAAAAGGCTTTCTTGATGTACAGAGGCACGAGGCTGGTCATCCACCCGTGACAATGTATGATATCGGGGCCCCATCCGAGTTTTTTCACGGTTTCTATGACCCCCCTGGAGTAAAAAATTGCCCTTTCGTCGTTATCGGGAAAAAACTTATTGTTTTTATCATAGAACGTATGTTTCCTCTGAAAGTAATCTTCATTATCTATAAAGTAAATCTGCATCCTGGCTTGCTGGATTGAGGCTACTTTTATAATCAGGGGGTGGTCCGTATCATCTATAATCAGATTCATCCCTGATAATCGTATTACTTCGTGAAGCTGGTTGCGTCTTTCATTAATATTTCCGTAACGGGGCATGAATGTGCGGATCTCCCTTCCCTTTTCCTGGATACCCTGAGGAAGATAACGCCCGATCATTCCCATATGACTGTCCTTTAAATAAGGCGTGATTTCCTGCGTAACAAAAAGTACTTTGGTTTTTTCCATGATTTCTCTAAATTTTCTTCCTGATTCAAATCCGGCTGCAAAGATACTAAAAATTTTTCGGATAATTTCCAAGCGTTTCTTCTAAAATAATGATTCCTATTGGATTAAATATTTTTTTTTCGGATGGCATATCACTTTCTGGTCCATGACGGATTAAGTAGAAAAAGAAAGGGGGAATCGTGGATACAAGTTAACATTGGACTTTTGATTTTCTGATACGGATATTATAAGGACGGGACAGGGTCTCCCCGGTTAAAGCAGGCCCGGCGGAACTTCTCCCCGTTAAAGGAGCAGAAACAATAAAACCTGAAAGCCATGAAAAAGATTATAAGCCTTTGCTTATTAAGCATACTGATGACAGCCGGTGCAGTGCATGCCGGAAAGTTAAACACCATTAATGTAAACCCGGGCCCCTTGCCGTCATACTCGGTTTGGATAAAGCTCATTTTAACCTTCCATCGTCCTAAGATGGATTGCAAATCAGGATTCGGGATCTGTTTTGATATTCAGTTTGGCAGCGATAAAGCCATTGGTGGAGGGCAGAACTATTGCCAGGCCCAGGCCAGGATCAATGCTGCAGGACAGCTTGAACTTATGGTTACCGAGGAAGAGCTGCTGAGATATGAGAACGGATTTGCACTTTCATATTTCAAGAAAGGCAGTCTGACATTTGAAGATCCCTATACCTTTTCCGATGCCGTGACAAAACTGCTTGGTTCAATGCGGCCGGTGACCATCAATCCAGGCACTTTCCATGTTTCCTATGATGCATCAGCGCAAACATATACTGTTGCTTTCCCGCTTTAACAGTGGGGTTGGAGCAGTATTATAAACGGGAAGTAATGGATGTGTCCGGCGGAAAAAGCTCAGCTTTTTCCGCCGGACAAACTAAGTAAAACAATATAAATGATTCTGTATGAGAAGAAATCAAAAAGCCATGAAGAAACTGCTCTATTTTACAATGGCCGTAATAATGTCGGGCCTCCCGGCTTGCAAATCGGCCCTCATGAGAAGATACGAGGTAAAAGATCCGCAAATAGAATCCCTTGAATCGGTTCGAAAAGATCTGAACCGGTATTCTCCTGCCTATTCCGGGTATTTTTGCGTTTTCAGGGATTCTGCTGCCCTGGTGGACTGGTTTAAAAATAAAAACCTGCCGGGAAGGTCACAGTTTTACAACCAGGCAGGATACCGGATCATTACCCAGGATTCAACTTTTTGTTCAGGAATTGAAGCGGATTTCGCAGGGAACCTGAAAGTAAACCAGGCATACAGAATCGATTCCCTCACTACATTTGGGAAACTTAAAAGAAACCTGCTTGCTGTAGGTGAAAAAGCAGATCTCGATCCTTCGGGCTATGCTTTTACCTGCGTTATTTTCTGGGCGAAATTTATGGGAAAAATAAACGAAGCCAGCTTTAACATTGCTGCTTCGGCCCTTAATTCACAGCCTGCAAAAATCGGTAAAATGAATATAGTGTTTGTCAATATGGACATTCTCGATTTCTGGAATACTTCGGGGAAGCTGATACGGACCGAAACCGGGATACGATGACTATTCCCGGATTCTTGATCAAAATATCATGGAATGACAATGGGGAGAAAACGTTTCCTGGCCTTGCTGCCTGCTGCATTTTTTCTGTCGGCACGCCTTATGGCCCAGGACT
This sequence comes from uncultured Bacteroidales bacterium, assembly GCA_903877385.1. GTDB lineage: Bacteria > Bacteroidota > Bacteroidia > Bacteroidales > FEN-979 > CAIRDP01. Next base: position 25,743 of record CAIRDP010000059.1, on the reverse strand, counting down.
TATACTGGGACAGCTCAGGCAATTCACTCGTGTTCAGGGCTGACTTTTCAAAATTGCCCAGGCGTTTCAGATTCACGAATGAATTCGGTTACAGCCTTGCCCTCTCAGGCTGTTATTTCATGAATGGCCAGCCGGATAAAACTGCCGGACAGTTGGCTTTCCTTCAAAGCCTCAAATATAAATTCAGGGTATCTTCGAAAAAATTCCTGTTTACCAACGACCTGGTCCATAATCTCGGGCTTGTATATTACATCGACAGCCTTTGTAAATTTCAGCCCGACGAGAATACCCTCACCAGCAGGATATCTTATGATTTGAAAAAATATGTTCAGCTAACAGCTTCATCAATACTTACAACCAGGATATTTAATGCATGGGACATCTCACAGGGGGCGGGAGGTTCGGTTGTTAAAACAATAAGTTCTTCTTTCCTTACTCCTCTTGTCTGTACTTTTTCGGGAGGCTTTGGGTTTAATTTCACTGAAACCGGAACGCTTGATGTGGGTATCAGTTCGGCTAAACTGACTTATATAAACGACCGCAGTATTTTCGAAAAAACGGGCCGGGATTCGTTTTGCGGAGTTGAAAAAGGCAAGTGCAGTTTTCTTGAATACGGTTTCAGCCTCCACCTGCTAATCGACAGGATGATAGGGAAAAAATTTCACTGGGACTGTGACCTGCTTCTGTTTAAAGCCGACAAATCGACTGTGGATATGACCATGAAAAGCCTTTTTGCATACAAGATCAACAGTTTCCTGAAAACAAGCCTGCAAACCAGGTTGATTTATGATGAGGACGTGAGCCGGAAATTGCAAATGGAAACCCTTCTTTCCTTCGGGTTCGATGTTCATTTGTGACAAATTTCACAGCTTCTCCTGCTCCTGAAAAATTTATGTATTTTTGTACCCTCGTTTAAACTAGGGTGTACTCTTTATGAATTTTATTAATCAAACCCGGTCATCACCTCCCTGATTATTCTTCCGTTCAGTAAACTTCGCCGTTTCATCAATTCACCAATTTCACTATTCCCATTCTTATGTACAAGATCAACAAACACCCCATTCTCGATATTCCCGAACCAAGGTTAAGCACTTTTAAATTTGAAGGCAGGGAGATAACAGGCGATATGGGATTCACTATTGCAGCCGCCTTGCACCAGGCTGGCTTCCCTGTGCACAGCCACAGTCTTAAAAACCGCGAACGAAGCCTTGAATGCGGTATCGGGAAATGCGGGGCTTGTGAAATGCTGGTCGATGGCCAGATCAAGCGTATCTGTATCACCAGGCTGGAGGGTGTAAAGGAAGTGAAGGAGATTCCCCGTAATTATGAGCCTGACCCCTCGAAAGTCACCAGGGATGAACCGCTTAAAGTCTATAAGTCAACAGTGGTTATTATAGGATCAGGTCCTGCCGGACTTGCAGCAAGGGAAGAATTGAACAGGCATAAAGTCGATAGCATTGTTATTGATAATAACGATAAGATCGGCGGACAGTTCCTTATGCAGACCCACCAGTTTTTTTTCTTTGAAAAGGAAAAGAAATTCGGGGGGATGCGGGGATTCGATATCGCCAAAACCCTGGCCGGGGAAAGCCACGAAGGGATATTTCTTAATTCGACAGTTTGGGATATACTCGAAGGTGGCCGGCTGGCCGTTAAGAATATCCTTACCGACGAAATTTATTTTGTCGACAGTGAGTTCCTTATCGTTGCAACAGGGGCGGTACCTTTCATGCCGACCTTCGAAAATGATGACCTCCCTGGTGTTTTCACGGCAGCAGTAGTTCAGAAGATGATGAACAACGAGCTCACCCTGCTTGGGAAAAATGTGCTGACCGTGGGGGCCGGAAACATCGGGTACCTCACTTCCTACCAGCTTATGCAGGCCGGGGCAAAGGTAAAAGCCATCATTGAGGCCCTTCCCGATGAAGGAGGGTTCCCGGTGCAGGCAAACAGGGTAAGAAGGCTGGGCATCTCGGTTCTGACTTCGCATATCCTGCTTAAAGCCATTCCGAACGAAACGCATGACGGCATTACGGGCGCTGTTGTAGCCGAATGCAAAAATTTCAAACCCATTCCGGGTACCGAAAAAGTGATTGACGGGATTGACGCAATCAATATCTGTACCGGCCTTGTATGCGACGACCAGTTGCTGATCAAGGGAAATGAAGTCTTCGGTAGAAAATGTTTCGGAGCAGGGGACTCAATACGCATAGGCGAAGGTACAAGCGCTGTGCTCAGGGGCAAACAGGTTGCCTATGAGATCCTCCAGGAGATGGGGGAACGTTACGATTACGATGCGTTTCTCGCTTTATCAAAGGAATATATCGATTCACAGCAGCATCCGGTCAGGGTGATACAGGAACCTTATATTCCTTCCCGGGAGAGGATGAATGAAAAAGGTTTTGTTCTGATTGACTGCCTATATGGTTTTGCCTGCAATCCCTGTGCATTTGCATGCCCCAACGGGGCCATCACCAAGTCATCCACAAGCACTGTCCCTGAAATAGATTTTAATAAATGTACAGGTTGCATGGATTGCGTGTTCCAGTGCCCCGGACTGGCTATTTTCGGATATAATTTCAAAAAAGACTGGTTATTCCTTCCGATTGAATATGCAGTTGATGAAAAATCTGAATGTTACCTTGTCGATAACCAGGGGAAAAAGCTTGGAGAGGGCATTGTAGAGAAAATCTTAAGAAAACCGAATAAGACAAACATTGCCCGTGTAAAGGCCATTGACATCCATGGTGAAGACCTTGTTGGTGTGAGAGGATTTATTGCCAAAGCGAATTACCCTGAGCCTGTCACATTCAAGCCTCACAGGCATGAATCGGAAGAACCAACCTATGTTTGCCATTGCGACGACGTAACCCTTGACGAGATCATGGAAGTGATAGGCGAGAGGAAGTTTATCTCGGTGGATGAGGTAAAGCATACAACCCGCCTGGGAATGGGAGCATGCCGCGGGAAACGCTGCATCAAACGCCTCAAGACACGACTGGCAGGGACAGGGATCAGCATAGTGGGAGAACCTACACCCCGGGGGCCGTTGTCGAACCAGGTTGCCATGGGGGAGCTGTATCCCCGGAATGTTCACGAACAGGTGATTACCGAAATCAACGGGAAGAAAACAGAGAAAATCAAGGTTCGCTCACTGGTGGCCGGCGGCGGTATGGCGGGAAGTTCCCTGTTTCGTTACTTGAGCGAGGCAGGAATGGAGCCTGTTCTGGTAAATTACGGCAGGGGCGCCTCCTGGCGTAACATTGCAGGCGGCCGTCCGAATTTCTCAGTTCCTGAACTCAGCGATATTGCAAATCATAACCTGGAAATATTCAAAGACCTCCAGGCTGTTCATAACATCGACTTCAGGCCGATACTGTATGTCACTTTTGCTCATGATGAGCAGATGTACCTGGCACTTGAGGCGTCGATGGCCTGGTCCGATGCCATTATGGTCGGGCCGAAAGACTTCCGTAAGGAGATCTCGCCCAGGATCAATACCGCAATGACAAATTACAGTGCAGCCCTGATCACGAGAAATTGCTGGCAGGCTACCCCGGGCCGGGTCATAGACCTGATCCGCCGGATTGGCATAGAAAAAGGAGGGAAAGTGGAGGAAGATTGCCGGCTTGTGGATGTACAGCAGTTTAACGGGCATTACAAAGTCCTGGTAATGAACCATAAAAAAGAATACGTGGAATACGAGACGGAGATCTTTGTTAATGCCCTTGGCCCTGAAGGAGGCAAATTCGCCAAATCCCTGGGCCATGACACAGGTCTGTATGCTGTGAAGCACCAGGCATTTATAACCCGAAGGTTGCCGATGCTGGGAATTAACGGCAGCCCGCTGCCTATGCTTATCGACAGGAGGAGGTATAAAGGATTCTCGGCTGTTTACGGACAGCAGCTTGGAGAAACAGGACAGATCATCGGCTGTGCTTCACCTGCAGTAGACTCCCAGGAAGCTGAGAAAAACATTAAAGTCAATACCGAGGATTTCCTGGAGATATCTTCCGAAGTATTCACAAACTGGATCCCCGAGTTGTCATCGGTTGGCTTCCAGGCTGTGTGGGCCGGGTACTATGTGGAACCGAGAATGGTGATAGACCCTGAGCTGGGGTTGTTCCTCGGGCTGAGAGGGCAGGGCTTTATGCTTAGCCAGTATCTTGCCAAAATGTATGTTGACAAACTGAGGGGGAAACAAACGCCCGGGTATTTTGAGAGGCTGAAGCTGGGCGGGGACGGGATGCCGGAGAAAGCGTTTAAGTAATGAATAACGAATAACGAACAACGAATTTTGAATTACAGAATTCAACCATTTCCGTTCGTCATTCAAAGTTCAATGTTCAATATTCAATATTCCTTAGCCTCTCACAAAGATCGCTTTAATAATCAGGCTTGCCATCTTTGGGTTTTCCTTGAGGCGGCGGGTGGAGTAACCGAACCATTCCTTACCGAACGGAACATACACCCTCATGGCATGGCCTTTTTCGACAATGCTACTGCGTAATTCAGGACTTACCCCGTATAGCATCTGGAATTCGTACCTGCCTTTCGGAACCTTGTATTTTTCGATTATTTGATACGCTCCTTCAACCAGGGGCCTGTCATGGGTTGCTATACCGGGGTAATAGCCATTTGCAAACATATATTCAAGGTCCTCCAGGTAGTGGCGGTTGATCTCCTGGTATTTTTTAAAGGCAATGGCTTCAGGCTCAACATAAATACCCTTGCATAGCCTGAAATTAAGAGGAGTTCCTGCACTGTGAATGTCTTTCAGGTTTTTGATATCCTGAAGTGTGCGTTTCAGGTATGCCTGCAAGACCAGGCCGACATTCCCCGGAAAATCCTTTTTCAGCTTTCTGAAAAGTTCTATTTCACGATCGGTACAGGGGGAATCTTCCATGTCGATTCTCACAAAATTGCCATATGAAGCAGCTTTTGCAACGATCTCACGGATATATTTATAACAAATTTCAGGGTCGAGCAGCAGTCCAAAACTACTGGGTTTGAGTGAATAGTTCCCGTCGATATTTTCTTTCTGCACCCTTTCAATAATCGAGAGGTAAGCCTGTTTGTTCTCTGCAGCCTGTTCAAGGTTCGTGATGAATTCACCCAACAGGTCAATAGTGATCTTTATGCCATTGGCATTGAGGTTCCGACTTATTTTTATTGCATCATCAATCGTTTCGCCGGCAATATATTTTTTGGAGAATATCCATACAAGTTTCCCGGGCATGAAAGGTATCATCCAGGCAATTATTTTATTGAACATATGGCTGAATTTTAAATTTCAATGTATGCAAATACAAATATATGAGGAATTACAGTTTTGGTAGTCACCGAATTAATTTTTAATTTTGCAGGCTTTTTCAAGAATAGGGGAGAAGATGGAAAAATATCAGATCCAGTTCAGCGGGTTGAAACCCGGGACTCACAGTTTTGATTTCAAGCTGGATCAGTCGTTCTTTGAACATTACCATTTTACCGACATCAGCGGCAGTGATATCATGGTTCACATTGAAATGGAAAAGGAGGACCGGATGATCGTTCTCCGTTTCGATATCGGGGGGAGTGTGAATTCAGTTTGTGACCGTTGCGGTGATCCGCTTGTTATCAGGATAAATGGCCAGCAAAGCCTGGTTGTCAAACTCAGCGACCACAATGAGGAAGAGAGTGAAGATGTTCAGATAGTCAAGGAATCGGAGGGCAGGTTTGACCTGAGCCAGTTCATTTATGAATATGTCAGCCTGATGCTCCCTGTTCACAGGGTACATGAAGATGACGGCAATGGAAGAAGTCTTTGCAATCCTGAAGTTTTGGAGAAACTTGAGAAATTAAAGGAATCCCATGCCCCTGATCCCCGCTGGGAGGTCCTGAAGAAACTGAAAGAGTAAATAATAAATGTACCATGTACAATGTACAATGGACAAATGAGGAAAATTTATACGAATTAACATTAACAATTATATCATATGCCACATCCGAAACGAAAAATTTCCAATCAACGCAGAGATAAAAGACGTACGCATGATAAGGCGGAAACTCCTACCTTTGCCCTTTGCTCGAATTGCGGCGCACCAGTTCTTTACCATAGGGTATGTCCTGAATGCGGCTATTACCGCGGGAAGCAGACTATTGAAAAGGCTGCTGCAGAATAATCCTGTTATGCAGGATCATTCACCGATTAATTATTCAGTTGTTTAACTAAATTCTGACTAATGAAGATCGGCTTAGATGTTTTGGGAGGTGATTTCGCTCCAAGTGCCACTTTGCATGGTGCGATTATGGCTCTTAAAGAGTTGCCTGCCAGCGACAAGATCGTGTTAATTGGTGACAAGGAACATATTCTTACTTTTTTAAAGGAAGAAAATGTAGATCCGTCCGATTTTGAGATTGTGGATGCTCCCGATCTTATTGAGATGGATGAAAGCCCCACAAAAGCTCTTGTCAACAAACCGAATTCAAGTATTTCAACCGGCTTCCGCCTGCTTAAGCATAAGGAGATACAATCCTTTGCCAGTGCAGGCAGCAGCGGGGCAATGCTTGTCGGGGCCATATATAGTGTTGGAAATATCCAGGGCATTATCCGCCCCAGTTCTCCGGCATACATCGCCAAGGAAAACGGAGGGATGTCGATTCTCATTGATGTGGGGACGAATCCTGATGCCAAACCTGATGTGATGTACCAGTTCGGTTTGCTGGGCTCACTCTTTGCCGAGCATGTATTTCATGTTAAGAATCCCAGGGTTGGCCTTCTTAACATCGGATCCGAAGAAAAAAAGGGAAGCCTTACAACACAGTCGGCTTTCCAGCTGATGAAGGAATCGAAAGATTATAATTTCATTGGAAATGTAGAGGGCAGGGAATTATTCAGGGACAATGTGGATGTAATCGTTTGTGACGGCTTTGTTGGCAATATCGTTCTCAAGCAGGTTGAAGCCATGTACCGTGTTCTGGTAAAACGCGGAATAAAAGATTCATATCTCGACAGGTTCAATTACGAAATATACGGCGGCACCCCTATACTGGGAGTGAACGGGAACGTTATCGTTGGTCATGGCATCTCGAACAGTACCGCCATCAAAAACATGATATTGCTTTCCAGGGAAATCGGTGAAGCTGAATTGCCGGTAAGGATAAAACATGCTCTTGAGCAATACACAATCAATAACATCTAACAGGAATTTCATGAGCAGAATCAGAGCGGCAATTACGGGAATCCAGGGCTGGGTTCCACCATATATCCTTACGAATAAAGAACTTGAGGCGATGGTGGATACTTCGGATGAATGGATCATGTCACGCACCGGTATCAGGGAGCGGCATATCCTGAAAGGCGAAGGGCTTGGAACATCCGACATGGCTGCGGAAGCGGTTAAGGGCTTGCTTGAAAAAACGGGTACCCGCCCCGAAGAGATCGGGCTGGTAATCTGCGCAACAGTCACTCCGGATATGATTTTCCCTGCAACTGCGAATATTGTCTGCGACAAGGCCGGGATCAAAAATGCTTTCAGTTTCGACATGAATGCCGCTTGTTCGGGACTTCTTTATGCCCTGGTTACAGGATCAAAATATATTGAAACAGAAACCTGCAAAAAAGTGATCGTCATCGGTGCCGATAAAATGTCATCGATCACCGATTATAAGAGCCGGGAGACCTGCGTTTTGTTCGGGGATGCAGCAGGGGCTATCATGCTCGAGCCCACCACCGAAGAAGTTGGGATCATGGATTCCATCATGCAATCGGATGGTTCCGGACGCTTTTACCTTCATATGAAAGCCGGTGGTTCATTGAAACCCCCGTCCTATGAGACGATAGACGCCCGGGAGCATTTTGTTTACCAGGAAGGCCAGCCTGTATTCAAATTTGCAGTAACCAAGATGGCCGATGTTGCAGCAGAGATCATGGCCAAAAACAACCTGAAATCGGAGGACGTGGCATACCTTGTACCTCACCAGGCCAACCTTCGTATCATCGACGCAACCGCAAGACGAATGGGTGTTGGAAAGGATCAGGTTATGATCAACATCGAACGTTACGGCAACACGACGGGAGGAACAATCCCTTTATGCCTCTGGGAATGGGAGAACAAGCTGAAGAAAGGCGACAACATCATACTTGCAGCTTTCGGAGGAGGGTTCACCTGGGGAAGCATCTGGCTGAAGTGGGCCTATTAAGGAATGTACGATGTACAATGTACGAATAAGAATGTCTGCGGATGAGGTATTCCCGGGATAGGGTCACTGCCCTTCGGCAAGAAGCGATTCAATAAATTTCGTGGTTTCTTCAGTATAATTCGTGTAATGCCGGCCGGTTGCAGGGCCTGAAAATCCGGTTTCAACTTTGCGGATCACGCCTTTACGGTCAATGAACAGGCTAGTGGGATATGCCATCCGCCCATCAAGGTTAAATAAAACAGATTGAAGTGATTCACGCCCCCTGGGCCCGGCGTAGAGGAATGTATAAGCGGCTCCGGTTTGTGAAATAAAACGTTCAACCCTGGGTTTGGATGCTTCCAGGGTCTTTTCTTCAAAGCATAACGAAACAGGTTCAAGGCCTTTATCCTTGTATTTTTCATATAAATCCCTGAAAAAGATAGTTTCGTCGAGGCAGTTCGGACACCAGGTGCCGATCGCCATAACCACAACAACTTTATTATAGAACCTGGGATCTGAAAGTGAAACTTTGTCTCCGTTGAAATCGGGGAAATCAAAGGTGAAGGTAGGTGCTTTTGTTTTCACTTTTAAAAGCTCATCCATCCCGGGAAGCATAAAGGTCTCATTTTTCTCGGCGGTCCAGCTGCTTTTCCAGTTAGGGTTCCCCATAAACCTTCCGTTCTCAAGCCTGCCCTGAGGGGAAATACTGGCGGTCAGTATCAGGGTATGCGCCCCGTCAACTGCCGAGATCATGAATTTATTTCCCGAAACCTTGCCCTCCAGGTAACGGTAATCTCCTCCAGGGTTCAGAATAGTACCTGAAATATGATTGCTGTCCTGAACAAATTCACCAATCATGACAGAGGAATCGGCAGTGCCGGCGTTTTCGGTGATCTTCCATCGGCCCGTCAGATCTGCGCAGGGCTTCTGGCCGGCCCAGGGAAAACGGTCTGTGACACCCTGCACTGCATAAAATGAATACCAGTTGCCTGCTTGTTTCCCTTTTGGATAATATTTGCCAATAAGGGAATCATGCCGTATTACGGCAATAATCTCGGAAGTAAAAACAGGAAATTTCATAAAGATGGTATCCTTCGACAAAGCAAGTTCATTGATGATTATGACCTCTCCCGCATTTGAAACCTGCATGACTTTCTGCCCGTCGGGGGTTAACGCAAAGATCATGTTAAACGGAAGATCCATTTCATGTTCAGTGCTGTCGATACGGATAACACCCAGGTAGGGCCCTTGTTTTAAAACATTGTGACGGGCGCAGCCTCCCGACAGTATGGTGATCAGCAATAACAAGCAAATTGTGTTTCTCATAAAGATCATTTAATTCATTCCCTTACAAAATGCGGCATATTGAAAGGGATCTCCAGTGATAATTCTACCAGTCCTTTCAATTCTCCGTTCACAATCCAGGGGGTCTGGTAAATCAGTTTTTTCTTTCCTTTTTTTTCGATAGTATAAACATTTTTCACCTTTTGCTCCATGATATTCCTAATGATATCTTTTGACTTATCATTGTGGCAGAGCATAAGATCCCTGCCATGTAAAGAAGGTTCGCCGGGTTTGACAAAAGTTTTTTCTGCTGTTTCATTTGCATAAATCACTTTTCCGCCCAGGTCGCTTACTATCACCGATCCATCCAGTTTTTCAATCCATTCCATCATATGCTGTCAATTAGAGCAGGGTTTATTATTGAGGTTGCCTGGTCAGTTTGTTTCCGCCGGGTTTACCATTTTTCCCAATGGATACGTTCGGGCTTATATTTTTCCTTTGGTAGATCCTCGCCGGTAGGCCAGCCGACGGGAATAATTGAGAAAGGGCTTACATGCGGAGGAAGATCCAGGATGTTCCTCACATGCCCTGACCTGTCACTGTATGGGTACAAAGCGCTCCAAACCGCACCCAGCCTCATAGCCTGGGCTGCCAGTAGTATATTCTGTGTTGCAGCGGCAGCATCCTGGTACCAGAGATCTTCAGCGCCCTCCTGGAGTTCGGTGGTGGAATCCCCGCAAACCACGATGGCAGCTCCTGCTTTATACAGCATTTTTGTAAAAGGAAGCCCATTGGCAAGGGCATCCATGGTTTTACGGTCTTTGATGGCAACAAAGGCCCAGGGCTGGCGATTCCTTGCCGAAGGTGCGGCCATAGCGGCTTGCAGCAAAGTAATCAGCATGGAACGATCCACCGTTTCACCATTGAAATTCCTGACGCTGCGGCGCTGGAAAATGTTTTCAAGCACAATTTCAGAGATTCCTAACATGATGCAGAAAAATTACTCAAATATAGGTAAAGGGATTTACACCATAACATCCTTTACAATTTAAATTCACAGGACTTTGTTTAAAAATATGTTTTTAAACCGGCGAGAGCTGGCTTAAAAGAAGCGATATTCACAGGTTTATTTTTCTGACATGGAGAACGAAAACTATAAAATCCTGGCTATTGACGACAATCCCAGGAACCTTAAAGTGCTGGCTGCGTTGTTATCACCCCTGAGCTACCAGGTCGATTATGCTTTCAGCGGGCCTGAGGCGATCAATATTCTTGAATCAGAAAGTTACGACCTCATCCTTCTCGACATCATGATGCCGGGAATGGATGGTTATGAGACCTGTGTAAGGATCAAAAGCATGCCTGCCAATTCCCTCACCCCTGTAATTTTTCTTACGGCCAGGACCGATATGGGCAGTCTTAACAAGGCCTTCACCAGCGGAGGTGTAGATTACATCACGAAACCATTTTCACCCGAAGAACTGTTTGCCCGGGTTAAGACCCACCTCGAACTGAAATCGAGCCGGCAGCAATTGCTTGAAGTAAACTCCTGGCTGGAGAAAAAAGTGGAAGAACGAACCGAAGCCCTGAGGTCGGCTCATGAAGAGCTTGAAAAAGCATATACCAGCCTGCAATCACTGGATAAAGCAAAAACAGATTTCCTGCACATGATCAACCACGAGGTGCGTACGCCCCTGAATGCAATACTCGGATTTACGAATATCCTTCAAAATGAAGCGGAATCCGCGGAAATCAAGGAACATCTTGATTTCATCTACTATTCTTCTTTGCGGCTTGAGAAATTTCTTGCCGTAGTTCTGCAGCTGACCGAGCTGATTGCCAGGAACCAGCCGCTTCAGAAAAAGCAGGTTTCGCTGGGCAAAATGCTGGAGGTCTGCCTTAATGAATATGTAATTGAAATATCGAGAAAAGGCATCAAAACCATAATGGATCCAGAACTGATTACTGTGTTCGTTGGCGGGAACGAGAAACTGATCAGGAATTGTTTGCAGGGAGTGGTTGAAAATGCAGTAGAATATTCACCTGAGGCATCCGAAATAAACATAAGCCTGATCGTTGAAAAGGGGTTTACCGGTTGTGAAATAACCGACCACGGTCCCGGCTTCAGTGAACAGGCGCTGAAAAACCTGTTTACCCTGTTCGGACTCGGAGGCCAGCATATCGACGAGAACGTGGGACTTGACCTCTGTCTTGCTAAAATGATCATGGATGCTCATGGAGGGAAGGCCGAGGTAAAGAATAATCCCGGTGGTGGGGCCAGCGTGAAGCTGATGTTCCCCCGGTAATCACTCACAACATTGCGTCTTTACTAAAATGCTTCGCTGATTACAACTCCCCTCATTTGTACATTGTACATTGTACATTGTACATAGTACATTATCTCTCTTTCTTTCATATTTGTCAGATTTTAACTACCTTTGCACACTTTTTTTAAAGGATGAAAACGAAATACACCGAATACAAAAACCTCGACCTTACAAACATCGGTAAGAACATACAGTCCTATTGGCAGGATCATAATACTTTTGAAAAAAGCCTTGAACTTACAAAGGGAAAAGCGCCCTTTGTTTTTTACGAAGGCCCGCCATCGGCTAACGGTATTCCGGGAATCCACCATTTAATGGCCAGGACGATCAAGGATATCTTTTGCAGGTATAAGACCATGAAAGGTTTCTATGTGAGCCGTAAAGCAGGATGGGACACCCACGGTCTCCCCATTGAAATCGGTGTTGAAAAGAAGCTTGGCATTACAAAGGAAGACATCGGCAAAAAGATTTCCATTGAAGACTACAATAAAGAATGCCGCAGGGAGGTGATGAAATACAAGGACCTTTGGGATGAACTTACAGTTCAGATGGGCTACTGGCTCAACCTGGATGATCCCTATATCACTTATGACAACAAATACATTGAATCGGTTTGGTACCTGCTGAGCAAGCTTCATGAAAAAGGCCTGCTATACAAAGGATACACCATTCAGCCGTATTCACCTGCAGCCGGGACCGGCCTGAGCACCCACGAACTTAATCAGCCCGGCGCTTATAAAACTGTCAAGGACAACACTGTTGTTGCCCAGTTCAAGGTTATCAAAGATGCCCGGTCGGCTTTCCTTTTCAAGGATCTGTTTGGGGATGTCTATTTCCTTGCCTGGACGACCACTCCCTGGACCCTCCCATCGAACACGGGCCTGGCCGTGGGCAAAGATATCACCTACCTGCTTATCAGGACATATAATCCTTACACCTTTCGTGAACAGACGGTCATCATGGCCAAGGACCTGGTCCACCAGTTCCTCCCTGAAAAGAATTCCCATCTCGAGCTGGACGACTACCACGAGGGACAAAAGAACATACCATACCGGGTGGTTGCTGAATACAAGGGCTCGGACTTTGAAAATATACGTTACGAACAGCTGCTCCCTTATGCCCTTCCTGAAGAAGGGGATCCTTTCAGGCTTGTGATCGGTGATTTTGTTACGACCGTTGACGGAACCGGTATAGTGCATATTGCACCCAGTTTCGGGGCCGATGACTTCAGGGTTGGAAAACAGTACGGCCTGGGCTCCCTTACCCTGGTGGACAAGCAAGGCAGATTTACCTCGCAGATGGGCGAATTTGCAGGCCGTTATGTCAAGGTTGAATACGATGATGACTGTGCCAACAAAGAATGCCCCCCGGTTGATATTGACATCATTGTGAAGCTTAAACACGAAAACAAGGCGTTTAAGTCGGAAAAATACGAGCATTCATACCCGCATTGCTGGCGTACCGATAAGCCTGTTTTATACTATCCCCTGGATTCCTGGTTCATCCGCACAACGGCCTACAAGGATCAGATGATCAGCCTGAACAATACCATCAACTGGAAGCCTGAATCCACCGGAAGCGGAAGGTTCGGCAACTGGCTGGAAAATCTTGTCGACTGGAACCTGAGCCGTTCAAGGTTCTGGGGAACTCCTCTGCCGATATGGAGAACAGAGGACGGGAAAAAGGAGATCTGCATAAGTTCGGTTGCCCTGCTGAAAAAAGAAATTGAAAAGGCCATGGAAGCCGGTTTCATGAAAACCAATCCGCTGGCATCATATCAGGAAGGCGATCTTACAAACGGGAATTATCACACCTTTGACCTGCACCGCCCCTTCGTGGATGAGATCGTACTTGTGTGCGACGACGGGCGTGAGATGAAAAGGGAACCCGACCTTATCGACGTATGGTTCGATTCAGGCGCCATGCCCTATGCACAGTATCATTACCCTTTCGATAAAAGCCGCAGAATTGAAGACTTTTTCCCCGCCGACTTTATTGCCGAAGGAGTGGACCAGACCCGCGGATGGTTCTTTACCCTGCACGCCATTGCCGTGATGCTCTTTGATTCTGTCGCTTTCAGGACCTGCGTATCCAACGGGCTTGTGCTTGACAAGGCCGGGAATAAAATGTCGAAACGCCTGGGCAATGCGGTAGATCCTTTTGAAACAATTAAAAAATTCGGGCCTGATGCCACCCGCTGGTACCTGATCACCAACTCCCAGCCCTGGGACAACCTGAAATTTGACGAGGACGGGATTACCGAATCCCAGCGTAAATTCTTTGGAACGCTGTATAATACCTACGCTTTCTTTGCCCTTTATGCAAACATCGACGGGTTCACCTATTCTGAAGCTGAACTGCCGCCCGATGAACGTCCCGAGATCGACCGCTGGATACTTTCGGAACTCAACACCCTGGTTAAGTTTGTCGACAACAGTTATGCCGATTATGAACCCACCAGGGCAGGACGCGCAATTTCTGATTTTGTTGACGAACACCTCAGCAACTGGTACGTGCGCCTCTGCCGCCGCCGTTTCTGGAAAGGCGATTATTCAAAGGATAAAGTCAGCGCATACCAGACATTATACACCTGCCTTGAAGTCCTGGCCCGGCTTATGGCCCCCATTGCCCCGTTTTTCGCCGAACAGCTGTTCACCGATATGAACAGGGTTACCCTTCGAAAGACTGCCGATTCGGTTCACCTTTCTGAGTTCCCTCAGGCCGACCCGGCATTGATCGACAAGGTACTGGAAGAAAAAATGGAGATGGCCCACAAAATATCATCCATGGCGCTTTCGATCCGTAAAAGGACCAACATCAGGGTTCGCCAGCCCCTGAACCGTATCCTGGTCCCCCTGCTGAACGAACAGCTTAAAGAACAGATCGAATCGGTAAAAAACCTTATCCTTTCGGAAGTCAATGTAAAACAGATAGAATATATCAGCGATACCGAAGGCATAATCTCCAAAAAGATCAAGCCTGACTTTAAAAAATTAGGGCCAAAGTGCGGGAAGGATATGAAAATGATTGCCGAGGACATGAAGGGATGGAGCCAGGCCGAAATAGCAGAGTTCGAGAGGGAGAAGTCATATACAAAAACTTATCCCGGCGGCAGTTCCTATACTTTTGAATCCGGTGATGCTGAAATCCAGACCGACGACCTCCCGGGATATAATACGGCAACAATGGGAGCCCTGCTTGTTGCATTGGACACCACACTGACCCCTGAACTGAGGAATGAAGGTATTGCAAGGGAACTGGTCAACCGTATCCAGAACCTGCGCAAGGACAAAAAGTTCGAGGTGACGGATAAGATCCGGGTGAAATTGCAGTCTAATACTGAGATGGATGAGGCAGTGAATCAGAATAATTCTTATATTTGCAACGAAATTCTGGCTCAGTCGTTTATTATCATTGAAAAATTGGAAGGTAATGACATTGATGAGATTGAGCTGACAGAAACCATAAAAACCTATATTTCCATCGAAAAGATGGATTGATTTTTCGAACGGCAGGAGCTAGATTTCTGTCGTTGTTTGTTTTAGAACTTTAACCTGACGAGCTATGAAAAAAGCAGCAGTACCTGAGAAAGCAAAGACAAGGTATACCGACGAAGAACTTGAGGAATTCAAACAGATCATCCTTCAGAAGCTTGTAAAGGCCCGTAACGACCTGCAGCTTCTTACCGATGCATACACCACCGGTAATGAACATGACACAAACGACACTTCACCAACTTTTAAAGTTCTTGAAGAAGGATATCAGGTTTTTTCCAAGGAAGAGAACAGCAAGTTTGCAGCCCGGCAGGAGAAATTCATCAAATCTCTCGAAAATGCACTTATCCGCATCGAAAATAAAACTTACGGAATTTGCCGTGTAACCGGCAAACTTATTCCCAAGGACCGCTTACGTTCAGTTCCCCATGCCACCCTGAGCATTGAGGCAAAGCGCGTTCAGGCAGCTCCTTCATTAAACCCACGCCCGGCAACAGACTCCCTGGATCACGAAGAATGAAAAAAGCAGTCTGGATCGTCTTCCTGATCCTTCTCGTGGATCAGATTCTTAAAATCTGGATAAAAACAAATTTTTATATAGGTGAAAGCCACCCGGTTATAGGCCATTGGTTTTACTTCCATTTTACCGAAAATGAAGGCATGGCCTTCGGTATGAAACTCGGGGGGCAATGGGGTAAGCTAATGCTCAGTATTTTCCGCCTGATAGCCATTGGCTTTATAGCATGGTGGATTTATACGGCCGTGAAAAAGGGAGCAGGCAATCTTTTGATCGTTTGTATCTCGCTTATACTGGCCGGCGCCATCGGCAATATCATCGACTCGGCCTTTTACGGGATCATCTTCAATGAAAGCTCATACATGCAGATGGCAAGCCTGTTCCCCAGGGGAGGCGGTTATGCCTCTTTGCTGCATGGCAAGGTGGTCGACATGTTTTATTTTCCCATTATTGAAACTCATTTCCCCAAATGGGTTCCCATATACGGAGGGGATGAGCTCGTTTTCTTCAGGCCTGTTTTCAACATAGCCGATTCAGCGATTACTACCGGTGTGCTGATGCTTATCGTATTTCAAAGGAAGATCTTTCCCTCAGTGAAATAGTCATTCGCAACCTTTTTATCTGACCCTGATAGTACTCCCCACCCTGAGCCTGGAATTTGTCTTGATCTTGTTCATGGCACAGATCTCTTTCACGTTGGTATGGTATTTCTTTGCCAGGTGTCCAAGGGTATCCCCGTTTTTAACCTTATGGTAAACTGCATTGACGTTGTAATCGTTGGGGTAAAATAATTTTTTTGTGATGGGAAGATTAACGGCAATCAGCTTCTGGTTATCAAAGTCGATTACCCTTAATGCATCGAGCGGGATGTCTTCATACCTGAGTTCAAAGTGGCAATGCGGCCCCCGGCTTCTGCCGCTTGATCCCCCCAGGGAAATGGGCTCACCGGCTTTCACAACCTGGTTTACCCTGACCAGGATCTTTGAATTATGGGCATAGTAGGATTCAAGCCCGTTATAATGACGGATGATGACCAGGTTCCCGAAACCACCCCGGTTATATTTTGCGTAACGCACCACGCCGTTGAAAGCAGCCTTTACGGTATCGCCCTTGTTGAGCTTGATATCCAGGCCTTTATGAGTGTATGTAAAACCGCGGAAAAGATGGCCGTAAACCGGCATGTGAAAGGGATGGAGCGAATCAACCAGCAGGAGCAGGGTATCTCTTACTGAATCCTTCTGCATCTTGTACGCAAATATCTGGTCGTTAATCCATTGGTTGCTGAAAATCCCTGTGGAATCCTCTTCAATGCTCATCATCACCGGCTCATTCTCGAGGTATTCCCAGGTGTAATTCTTGTAAAGGAGCACGGTGCCGTTCTTCGTTTCGACCGTGTCGACGATTGCATCGACGTTTCTTTGGCCAAACGACATAATAGGCATAAAGATCAGGGCAAGCAACCACTTCTTGCTCATGTACATTTTCTTAAAATTGTTAGGGTTGATAGTATCAGAAACGTCAAAAATACGGATTTATTCTTAGTATGCTTGCTCATTTCATCAATTTGCTGTAGGTTTGTATAAATTTTCCATAGGTATATGCAAACGAAAGTATCCAATAAAGAACTGGTTAAGGGGAAGATACTCCAGATCATAGGTCCGGTTATCGATGTAGCCTTTGATGAGGGTGTGGCCCTTCCGAATATCTATGATGCTCTTGAGGTTAAAAATGAAAATGGCGATGTGATCGTTCTGGAATGCCAGTATGATATAGGTGAGAATACGGTAAGGACTATTGCCATGGACTCTACCGACGGCCTGAGGAGGGGGATGGATGTGATGGAAAGGGGAGGCCCTATTTCCATGCCCGCCACCGATGATATCAGGGGCAGGCTTTTTAATGTGATAGGGAACCCTATTGACGGGCTAGGTGAAGTTTCAAGGGCAAATACTTATCCGATCCACCGGGATCCCCCCGCATTTGATCAGCTTACTACTACAAAAGAGGTACTTTATACAGGGATCAAGGTCATCGACCTGATCGAACCATATTCAAAGGGAGGCAAGATTGGTTTATTTGGTGGAGCCGGCGTTGGCAAGACCGTTATCATTATGGAACTGATCAATAACATCGCCAAGAAATATTCCGGGATGTCGGTTTTCGGAGGCGTTGGAGAGCGCACCCGTGAAGGGAACGACCTTCTTCGCGAGATGATAGAATCGGGTGTTATCCGTTACGGCAAAGAATTTTTAGAAGCCATGGAAAAAGGAGGATGGGATCTTTCGAAAGTTGACCGCAAGGAGCTTGCCGAATCCCAGGCCACCCTGGTCTTCGGCCAGATGAATGAGCCCCCCGGGGCACGTGCACGTGTTGCCTTATCAGGTCTGACCGTTGCCGAATATTTCCGCGACGGGGACGAAAAATCGGGCGGACACGATATCTTATTTTTCATCGACAACATTTTCCGTTTCACCCAGGCCGGTTCTGAAGTCTCGGCATTGCTCGGACGCATGCCTTCGGCAGTAGGTTATCAGCCTACATTAGCTACTGAAATGGGTATCATGCAGGAAAGGATCACCTCCACCAAAAGGGGTTCCATTACTTCTGTTCAGGCTGTTTACGTTCCTGCCGATGACCTTACCGATCCTGCGCCTGCCACCACATTTGCCCATCTTGACGCCACAACGGTGCTTAGCCGAAAGATATCCGAATTAGGGATTTACCCGGCCGTTGACCCCCTCGATTCCACATCAAGGATTTTAAGTCCTGACGTGGTGGGCGAAGAGCATTACAATACGGCACAAAGGGTAAAGATGATCCTCCAGAGATACAAGGAACTTCAGGATATCATCGCCATCCTGGGCATGGATGAGCTTTCGGATGAGGATAAACTGGTTGTTGCCAGGGCACGCCGCGTTCAGAGGTTCCTTTCACAGCCTTTCCATGTAGCAACCCAGTTCACCGGGATCCCGGGAACATTCGTCAACATTGAAGATACTATCAAAGGCTTCAATATGATCATGGACGGGAAAGTGGATGAATATCCCGAGTCGGCCTTCAACCTGGTAGGGACCATTGAGGAAGCTATCGAGAAAGGGAAGAAGATGCTTGCCGAATCCAGGTAGTAAAGTCGAATACCCGAAATTTGAATCACGAATTATGAAAGTAGATATCATCACTCCCGACACCACCCTGTTTACCGGTGACCAGGTTGACCTGGTACAACTGCCAGGAATAGATGGTTCCTTTGAAGTTCTGAACGACCATGCCCCCCTGATCTCGATATTAAAAAAAGGCAGGATCAAACTTCAAAAAAAAGGAGAGAAGGAGCAGTATTTCGAAATCAATGGCGGGGTCATAGAAGTACTTTCAAACAAGGTGCTGATACTGGCGGAATAATTCCGTACTCATGAGAATTTCAAAAGCCATACTGATACCGGCATTCCTGCTGCTTATTTCGGGTGGATGCTACAAAAATGAACCCGTTCCTGTTTCTGCTTTCACCTATACAGGCACCAACGGTTTTATGATCCCCTGCAGGATTACTTTCATCAATAATTCTGTGAATTCATTTTCATGGGAATGGAATTTTGGGGATGATTCCACATCCTGGGACAAGGCACCAGTTAAAGTTTATACCATCCCGGGGAAATACCTTGTAACTATGAGGGCTTATACCGAAAGCCGCAAAGAGTGGGCATCGGCCGCTCAAACCGTAGTGATCAAAGATACAGTCCAATAAAAAAGGCTGCCCCTCGGGACAGCCTCTTTTTTTTACCGTGGAAATTCTTCCGCGGGTTTCAGGAATTTTAATAAAATTTCAACCTGGAATCGGTTATTTTGGCGTTTTTCTGCAGGGCCGGGTAAATTGCCGAAGGCACCCTCTGCTCAAAACCTGACCTTTCCTGCTGAATCTCAGCAGCAAAATCATCTCTTTTCGGGGCCTCGTTGAACCCGTCGATTACCGCTACATAAACCCCGTAATGACCTGTAAAGGGTCCCAGGAGCCTGGCCGTGGGAGAAGCGAATAAAGCGCCGACCACTTCGGGGTCACGGGTGATTTGTGCACGGCCCATGCCTACAAATGTGATCACTGAGGTATCGACCTTTGTCTTAAGCTGTGAGGCAAGAGCATAAATGTCTTTGGTACCGGCCAGGGCCTTTGTAATTTTCCCGCCTTCAATATCCAGTTTTTTAGCTGCCTTTACCGAAGGCTCTATCCTTGATTTTACAAGATCAAGAGGTACAGTGCCTTTGGGAGTGGCATTTTTGAGTAATGCTACCATATACTTTCCCTGCAGGTCAAAGACCGGAGAGATATCACCTGCTTTAGTGTTTTCAGAGAACGCCCAGCGGATAACTTCCCTGGCATTTGGCATGCCCATGATGGTATTATCGGTTTCTTTTACATTGGGAGCCTGGCGTTTTGAAACACCCTGGAGTGAAGCGGCTTTGTCGAAAGCTTCGGAGGTCCTGTTCTGTCCGGCAAAAGCGCTGGCTTTGGTATAGGTGTCCTGGTATGTCTGGTTGCTGGGTTCAATATTCCTTGCAACAACGGCAACTTTAATTTTTTTGACGGGTTTGGTTTTATCGTCAAGCCTGAAAATTGCATAACCAACCCTGGTTTCAATCACTTTGAATTCCTTGGGTTTCATTTTTAAACCGGCATCATAAAACAATACCAGGGCAGGATCACCGTCAACAATAGCTTTCAGTTCGCCCCCGTCCTGCTTGGCAGAACCAAAATCCGAGATATTCCTTGCAAAATCGGCAAACATTTCGGGTTTCTTTTTAAGGATGGACATAAGGCTGTCGGCTTTGACCTTAGCCTGCTCTTTGGTGCGCTTGATGCTCTCATTACCCGGGATTGTATTGGCAACCAGGCATTGCATGCCTTTCATCGTATCAGGACGATCCTGGACATCCATGAGCTTTGCCATCAGCCAAACATTATCTTTTTCGAAAGGCTCAACAACCGTACCGGGCTTGGCATCGAAAAGCAAGGTGTCGATACGGCCTGCAAGAACGCCTTTTTTTACAAAAATCGTATCGTATTTTTTATCGGAATTCGCGTTCACGAATGTGATGGGATCGGGCGTGGCCAGGAAATCCTTATAAAGGGCAACCACATCCTGCGATGTCTTCTTCCTGTCGGTATTGCTGGGAACCACATCAAAAGTGACAAAGTCAATGTCGCGCAAAGCATCTTCCTGGTAGAAATACTGAATGTTTTTATTATAAAAAGCAAGGTAATCAGCGTCATTGAGTTTTATAGTGCTGTCGGCGATCTCGTAAGGGTTAGGGGCAATAAACCTAAGGTGCATGGAACGGTTTTTATTGATATAACCCTGGTTGAGAAAAGCTTTAGGCATATAATAGGATTTTGCCACCAGGTTGTTGAATTTATTTTCCTGGCGGTCCTCTTTTATTGCCTTTTCAAAAGCCAGCCATTGTTTCCTGGCTTTAGGTTCCATCTGGTCAAGTTGTTTCAGGTAATTCAATACAAGTGCCGGATCATAGGCGCCTGTTTTCGGGTCTTTAAAATACTGGAGAATGAACCTGTGCGGTTGTTTCCCCTGCACCTGGTCAAAAAGTTCTTCGGGTGATACCACAAGGCCCACCTCGTCATATTCCTTGCCCATGATAACCCCTTTGACCATATTATCATAAACACTTTGCCGTATCTGAAAAGACTCCTGGTCGGTAATTTTTTCATTGCCACGGTTTTCTTTCTGTATATCCAGAGCTTCTTCAAATTTGCCCGTGAAATCGGTATATGGGATCTCTTCCCCGTTGACAACGGCTATGTCGGTAGTGCCGCGTGCCCTTTTCTTTCCAAAGTCCCCAATAACAAAAGCAGCAATAGCCACACCTACAATGATAACCGCAAGGCCTGATTGCTTTCTGATAGTTCCAATAATCGCCATTATTCTTAGTTTTAAAAGGAGCGCAAAGTTAGGAATTATTTGGGAAACTGCCAAAGAATATACATCTTTAGACAGAGTCTTTCCTGACCATCATCTGGCCCGTGGGGTTTTTAAAGTTATATCGTGTGAAGGATTCATCCGATTCAAGGTCGTTGCCGTAGAGAACTTTTCCCGGTGTGAAGATTTTTATGGGGTCATTGTTGTAAATGCGGTGGCCCCGTTCATCGTAGACCAGGTGCTCGGTATTGAGCTGTTCATTCTTCTGCTCATTACGAACGATAACGTTGCCCCTTCCTTCCATATATCCCCTGTAATCGAACCTGATGCCGTACATAGCGGTTATGGTTGTTTTAACTCTCATCAGGGAATCGTACATGATGATTTTGAAACCCTTTGGGAATTCCGTCCTGGGGATTGTGCCAGCATATTCATTCATCATCGGTGCAGTCAGCCTTACCTGGACTTTGCCTGAATCGCTGAACAATACATCTATATTTGAGGCCTGCATGTTGGGATCATCCTGGTTGTGGAGTTTGCTTACAACAACTTCTTTTTCTTTGGTACAGGAGGCAAAAAGAAAGAGAGCGAGCTGCAGAATGGCCAGGAACCTGAAAAACCGAGTAAATATCCCTGTTCTCAAGGACATCAGAAGTACTTTTTTTTATGGAACCAGCGTTCGTAAATTGAAAATCCCAGAACAAATTTAAAATATGTTTCGCGGATTAGGTCTCCCTGTGTTGTGCCGCGGGACCCGAACTGCCCGCCTATGTTCATCATGGTTTTCATCCCTCTGAGCGGGAGCCCGAAACCCAGGGTCACTCCGTACTCATTAAGCTGCCGGCCGCGAAGGAGTAAATAGGTACGGTCATAATAGAAGCCGAGCCTGTACCTGATCCTTGCAACATAACTTCCATAGTTATCGGCATTAGGCACGATCTCGCCGCCTAAAGAGACCATATAGCTGTTGGCCAGAGAATCGCTTAAGCCAAAAGCCCGATACGACTTCCAGTTCTGGTAGCGGTAATCGGCAGTGATCAGGAATTTATCGGATTTTTGAAATGTAATGCCGCCTCCGGCCATCCAGGGAAGCAGGATAGAACCTTTATATGCATCGACCATCGCAATGGTATCTTTGGTGGTTTCCACTCCCGTTGAACCGATCAGGAAGGTTGAGGCGAGGGAACTGGCCTGGGCCGCGATGGTCGTGTTTGGGGCGAAAACTGCTCCAAGTATAATGGACATCTCTTTTTTAAGCTTGATTTTATATTGAGCCCCGAAAGAATAGTAGAAATCGCCAACCGTGATGTAGTTATCTATTTTATAGTTCATTGTATGCAGGGAATCGGGGAAGAATACCACGGATTCCCGGGTGGAATTTCCGAAGAGGTAGGAGATATTTACACCTACAGAAAAGTTTTTGGTAATGCTGAAGGCATTGCCCCAGAAAAAACGGTTGATACCGCCGGAACCGTCGTATAACATAATGATATTTCCCGCACTTGCACTTTTTTCGTAACTGGCAACATTATAGCCGACGTCGCTGAAAGGGACCAGGCCCAGGGCGGTCTTCCACCATTTGGTTATAGGGAACCCGAATGAAAGGTATCCAAGCGAGGCATAGGAACGGGAAGTACTCTGAAGACTGGAAGTAAGCTGGACCGACTCAGCGCTGAATCCGCCTTCAAAAACAAATGAAAGCGAATCAAATCCGGCGTAAGATGCGGGATTTGAATAATTAACATGGCTGGAACTCCTGAGAGCAATACCGGTTTGTCCAAGGGAAAAATTCCATGCATTATTATTCCCGCTGATATCGCCAACACCATATCTGGAGTAGGGAGAAGCAATACGGATCTGGGCATTCAATGCTGGAACCAAACAAAGTATGAACAATGGGAGCAGCAGGTATCTTTTAGTCAATCGTTCCGGCATTAAGTTCGAGAATTTTATATAAGCCCTCAATAACAATATTAGGGACTACAAAGGTCTTAATTTTTAACCTCTTATCAAAATATTTAAGATCACCTCCGCTAAGGATCACCTTTAACTTCCTGTGCTTCTGAAGATACAGGCCGATAATGCCTTCAACTTCGGCCAGGGCACCGTTGATTACACCCGATAAAACGGATTCCCCTGTAGTGGTTCCTGTAAGATTGGCGCGGTTCTCACCAGATATCAACGGCAATTTGCCGGTAAAAGTATGAAGTGCCCGAAATCTCATCTGAATTCCGGGAGAAATACTTCCGCCACGGTATTCGCCCTTTCGGTTAACGAAATCATAAGTTATGCAGGAGCCTGCCGTAATCACGAGTACCGGTTCATTCCTGAAGCGAAAGTGCCCGGCAACCGCTGCAGCCAGCCTGTCTTTCCCCAGGGTTCGGGGGGTCTTGTACCTGTTTTTCAGGGGAAGGGGAGTTTGTTCATCCAGTTCTGTAAAAAAGAAGTGTGTTTGGAGGAAATTTTTTACTGAAGAAGGATAATTGATTACGGATGACAGTATGCAATGGGTGATGCCCGGATTTTCTTTTACAAAGGTCTTTACCACGGGCAGGCTGATCACAGAAAAGGATTTAATCGTTTTCTGCCCGCCTTTGCTGAAAACTGCGAATTTTTTATTGGTGTTTCCTAAATCTATAACCAGGTACATAAGTGCTGATAAATTGCATGCTTTGATGCAAAGGTATTGGAAATTTAAAAATTCTTTCTATTTTTGCACTCCCATTCTCAAAAGGGAGTTGGCGTCGTAGCTCAGATGGTAGAGCAGAGGACTGAAAATCCTTGTGTCACTGGTTCGATTCCAGTCGATGCCACAAATAAAACGAAATAAGAACCTGATTATCAATGATATTCAGGTTTTTCTTTTTCTGTTTGTTCAGTATTTGTTCAGTATTTTCCGCTTTTTGGTCTCCTTATTACTACTTAATTTTAAAATCTATTAAAATTTATAAAGATGAATAAAGTAGAAGGTATATTCGATGAATTACTTCATTTATCAGATAAAGAAGTATGGGAGTTTCTAAAATCATTGAAGCAATCCAAAATCCGTACTATCAATGGATATTTAAATCATTTGAAGGGGATGCTGGATAAAAATTTAGAAAACAGGTATGGGAAATGGGAAGTACCTGACATACCAAATATTTCTGAAGGGGATGATGATATGGTATCAGTCCAAAAGGCTGCAAAGGATTTAGGATTTACTACTGTATCAATTTATAATTGGATACGACGGTAACTTTTCTGCGTTGTGGCAGAATAGTCACAGCTTTTACTGTATAAACTAAAAGCTTCCAGCAGGTCGATGTGCTCTTGCTCGTTGACACGTGATAAACTTTTCATGTAGCGTCTTGAAACGACCCCGTGTTGTTGGAAGTCTCCGATCATACGAACAATTCTAAACAAATAAACATTGCTTTGCGTAAGCAGACCTGCTTGTTCTTTCGCGAAGAAGCTACACTTCTTGTCCAAATACTCCATCGCGATAGATTCCGAGAAGAATTCTTCACCTTGATCTTCAAAATAACCGACAAGCCTAGTCCAATTTGTGCGGTAATACTTTAAAGTCGCTTCCTTGTAACCCATGCGGATTAGATCTTGCTCCAACAAATGGAGCAATTCTTTCAATGCAATTTTTTCCATATTCGTCCTCCAAATTTTAGGTAAATAATTCCCTAAGTTTGAAAAATCGAATCATATATCAGTCCACATGCTGAAATATTATGCGTAGTGTTATTGTGTTACTGGGTTGATTTTATGGAACATGCAGGAAACACTACGCATAACTAAAGACTGTGCATAAGGAGGACCGTTAAGTCCAATGCTGTCCAATGTGATGCTTCATGAACTGGACAAGGAACTGGAAAAGCGAGGCCATCGGTTCTGCCGCTATGCGGATGATTGTAATATCTACGTCAAAAGCAAAAAGGCAGGGAATCGGGTGATGGACAGTGTAAGAGAGTTCATAGAAAAGCGACTGAAACTGAAAGTCAACCGGGAAAAGAGCGCTGTGGATTATCCATCAAAGAGAAAGTTCT
>CAIRDP010000058.1 GCA_903877385.1 uncultured Bacteroidales bacterium | reverse complement strand
TGATAGGTGTTACCCGGCAGCAATCCGGTCAAAGCCGCCGTAACAGGATTAACGGTACTTCCCGTAACAGACCCGGGAACCCCTGCTATGGTGGAACCATACGCTGTGGTTAAACCGTAATTAAATGTTACAGTCGTGGAATACCCATTGGCATTGGCTGTCCCATTGAGTGTGGCAGTGGTAGAGGTCACGTTGCCGGCTGCCATGGTTACAACGATCGGAGGCCCTCCAAGCGGGAGAGGCTGATTCCATGTTGATCCAACCTCTGCATCACTTAATGCGCGGCTGTACATACGAAATTCGTCCATAAGACCTCCTGAAGGCATCCCTGCCGAAGTTGAATAGGCGCCGATGAGGAACGGCCCTGCACCGGTGATGGTAACACTGGGTTGTGCGACAGTCCCTCCAAGAACTCCGTTCTCAAACCATTTTACCGATGAACCGGTATACACGAAGGTAACCACGGTAGGGCCTGGCCCGGCAGCCGTGGCAATGACATCGTTCAAGCCTCCGCCCCTGAGTATGATGTTGTTTGCCCCGGCGGCGCCGTCGCTAAAACACCTGAAGGATGTGGCATTAACATCCCCGAATAAATAATTAGGGTTGGAATTCCCATTGGAAATATTATTAACCCACATTGAAATGGTCCAGCCGGCATTTGGCATTGAGGTTGCCCATCCGGTATTCATAGAATTACCGGCAACATAAGTGCCTACCAGGGCGGTGCCAAACTGGCCCGTGCCTCCTATGGTAAGCCCGGTTATTGGAGCAGGATTAGTGCCAACCGGGGTACTTGCATAGTTTTGCTGGCTGCCCGCGGCATCAAATTTGAAATACATGTACTCCGGAACTCCCTGTCCGGAAGCAAGGAATGAGAAAAGAAAGAGGCAGATGATCATCTGCACTCTTCCACTTAGTAATTTGGTAGATGTTGTTTTCATTGTCTTTAATTTAGTTAGTGAAACATTAATTAAAGCATGATAACCCCCTCCGAATACAAAGAGCAAGTAATAGCAGGATTAAGGTTGACGCAGTTTCATGACTGAACGGGCCAAAAATAATCCATTTTCATCTTATTGTCAAGTGATACTTCGATTTTTTATATACTGAAGGATTACAGCCGGTGCTGTTGTATGAGGATGATATTTGTGAGAAGCCGGAGCATAGGACCACCTTGCGCGGATGTAAACTAATCAAGACAAAATTCTGATAACTATGCGTTTAAACCACAAGGCAATTATAAGGCCCGCGGGCCAACAGAGCCTGCCTCCCCGGCTTATACAAAGAGTTAAATAAAAGGTAAAATATTTTTTTTTTTTTTTTGAAGATTACTGTTTTATTGATAATATTGTACAATAAACCATGAAACCATGAAAAAGATTATCATTCTGATGGTGCTGATCACGGCAATCGTTGGCACCAGCTGCAAAAAGAAAAGCGATGATACAACCAACACTCCAACAGTCAGCACACTGGCAGTTGTGGGGACCAACTGGACTTCGGGCAGCCTTGGCACTCTCACGATTTCCCAGGTTTCGGGAAGTGACGTAATTGTTAACTGCACTTATATGGGATCCTCTATGGCAGTTTCCGGAAATTTGACTGCCGACGGATTCTCAGATTATTTTTATTCAAGCGGCGACAAGTCAAAGCCCTATACTTTGGTCAATTTTAATGATGTCGTGGGAACCCAGTATAAATTTAATGTCGGCAGTTCCCAGGTTGTTCGTACGGTAATCGCTAAAAGCACAACCGACGACACTTATGTTTCGGCCCTGGGACTATACATCAAGACCAGTAAAGTCAAAGAAGACGTCCCCAGCGGTCTTACTGTAAACGGTAAACTTACGAAGACCAAAACTATTTACTGGACAATAAACCATAAATTCGGGGTCGTATATGCCGAGGTAGTTCAAACGGATGGAACTACTCTGGAATTCCCTCTTACTTCGACCAACGCAGGTACAGGCTCAAAATAAGAGATTTATTAATAAATTCAGGGGACAATAGCTGAAACTACCGGGGTAAAAAGATGAAATCCAAACAATCTCTTAACCTCATCCTGGTTCTGCCTTTCCTTTTGCTTTCATGTAAAACCAGCCATCCCGTTGATAAAACTGAGGCCCTGAACAGTATAAAGATACTGAACGCCGATATCATCAGTTTTATTAACAGATCATCGGAACTGCCTGGATTTAAAGCAATCGGATTTCTTCTTAAACAACCATCGGCACCGCTTCCCTTCCAAAGCGATACTTCAGGCTCCCACGGCTTCAGGCATGATTTTTCTTTTACCGCTGAAAAAGGTATTTACAAATGGGATACGGCAAAGCGGGTATTTGTGAAGGCGAAAGACACTTCCCTGATTCTCATCCGTTTTCCCATGCCCGGCCGTCCGGGTTCAGAATGCAGCTTCATCCTTTACGAATATGAAACCGGCAAAACCAGGTCAAAGCCTGTATTCCCGATTAATATCAGGGCAAAATTGTTTACAGGCAATAAAGAAGAATTAAACATCAGCCACAGGGCCTGCATTTCCGAAGGCATGATCTCATCGATTTCCTCAAAGCTAAACAGTGATTCGCTTGGATTTTCATTTGAAATGAAAAGGGAAGGTAGTTTCTCAGTGAAAAACGGCAAACTGAATTCAAGCCTCCTGATACTGGAAAAGGGAAAGGAGATCATGAGGGCAACACTTAATGTTCTCATTGATTATCACCCTCCCCTGTCCTATTCTGTCCAAAAAATCAGTATTGAACAAAAACTATTCAATACCGAACTGTCAGGAACCATCGATTACGGTTCCATCAACCCAAGCAGTGATAATTACGACCAGGAATTCAATAAAAACACCAGGCTGGAGCTTTCAAATTCGGATGATAAGGGGACAATCGGGAACATTGTACTTTCGCCTGACGGTAATAGCGGCCGCTTCGATTATTTTATCAGGCTCTCCGACGGGTCGGAATACAGGTTGACCGACCAGATCATGGTTCTGAAAAAACTTTCGGGCAAGACACCTTAGTCATTCGATAAGCTGGAGTTGATACAAATTTATTTATCCCGGGGTTTTACATATTCAAATTCCCTGTAACGGCAGAACTTGATTTTTCCATCCAGAAGCCTGGCCGGCTTAGTATTTTCATCCCTGATGCAACGGAATCCAAGCAAGTAAGAATAATCCAGGAAGAAAACAGTTGCTTTTCCGGGCCTTCCATTAATCGGTTCGTTCACTTCGATGTACACACTTATTTTATAATTCATCCTTGACAATTGTCCGTGCCAGGTTATCAGCGACCATATTTTCCACCCGGCAGGACCAAGTTTTACATTGGTATTATAGATGCTCTTTTCAATTTGGACCTCAAGGTTTTTTGGCGCCATGCTGCAGGAGTTTGCAAGCATCTGGCAATAGAGCCTGGCAAATTTCCCGGCTTCTTTGTTCCTGTCCTGTGAATAAGAAGGCAGATCGATTATTAAAAGTAAAAGCAGGAAAAAACCGCAGATTCTTTTACTCATGGATGCCGGGATCAATCATCCGCCCAAAGATATTAAATTTTAAAAAATACTGCGGATTGCCGATTCGAAAATAATTGCCGACATTTGAGTCGCATTGCGCTTAAGCCATCCACCATGAATACAGCCAGATACAGCCAGATCTTTGTATTACTTATCCCGGTCTTACTTCTCACGGCTGCCTGCGGGCATAAACAGCCGATGAGCAAGCCCCTTGCCGAAAGATCATTAAAGGTATTTGACAGCGAACTGATTGGAAAAGCATTTGGGATAATGCAGACGGAAGGATGGAACGTTTTTTCGGACCTTTTGAAATCCGATAGCAATCCCGCAGACATACCTCAACCGAATCGGATCTTCCCCGGCATTTTCCTTGATATCCCCTTGGATTTCAACCGGGAGTATTATAAACATGGGACAAAGGTTTGTGCAGTGAATTATTATTCCAAAACAAACCCAGATTCTTCATTCTACATAAGAAAAGTAATATTCATCAAACCATGGTCCCTGGAGATGCAATGTTTTTATACAACCGATATTTTGCATCATAGGGGCAGGATCACCCTTGCCATTTACGGCAGGGATACTGCGGGAAATTTCCTCGAAGGCAGGATCAGGGGACGCGTCTCAATTGAGAATAAAGGTGTTATCAGGGCAGAGTTTCTGCATGCAGATATGAAATTCTTCAACCTGGTGTTTTCTGCTGATGCTGGCTTCAACCCCTCGAACGGAGGAAGCCATGAAATATGGAGTGATGCTATCCGCAATTGCACAATACAGGTATCAGACCTGGCATCAGGGCAGTATATCGGCCGTTTTGAACTGGCAGAAAAAAAGAAGGCGAAAAACAGGGATTTTCTTTTCGTTTTTCCTGATGGCTCTGGTAAACCTGCCTCAGCCTGTTTTTCCTGGTATAGTATTCTTAAATCCAGGGACTGAGGCAGGAAGTAAGTGCTTCCGGGGCCCGCTCATCTGCAAAATAAACGAGAAAAAATGCAGAATTTCAACGCAGGTTCCTTTGCAGAAAGCTAATTGCATCCTGGTCCTTCATCGATGCCGCCCGAAGAATATCTTTCAGTGCATCTTCATTCCTGCCCTCCATCCAGAGGCTGAGACCTCTTTGAAAATAAGCATCAGGCCTTTCAGAGCTGATTGAAAGCGCCTCAGTAAAGTCATGAATCGATTCATCATACTTTTTCAGGTTACGGAATGCAATTCCCCTGATGATATATGAGTCAATAAATGCAGGATCATGCAGGATTACAAAATTCAGATCTTCGATGGCTTTTTTGTTGTCTCCAAGACTCACCTTTATCGCAGCCCTGTTGTGCCAGGCCTGCAGGTATAAGGGGGATATGGATATTGCCTTGTCGAAATTGTTAAGAGCCATGGGATATTCCTGGCGGCTGATCTGCTCGCTGCCCAGGTTCACCATGGCACGGGCACTGCCAGGGGCCTTTTGCAGGCAATCACTCCAGAGGCTGTATTCACTGCGCCATACAATATTTCTTTTATGGGTCATCCAGGCGAAAGCAAAACACTGGATCAGAAGCAGGCAGGCAGCCAGGCTGAGAAATCCTGTACCCGGGACATATCGTGAACGGTTTACCGGATTTATCCTGCCAAAAACATAATAAATAAAAAGGATCCAATCGAGGATGATCCCTGTTGAGCTGAGGTAAGCCCTGTGTTCAAAAATAAAATTCGAACGGGGGACCAAGGCCTGGGGAGCAATACAGATAAAAAACCAGAGGATACCGAAGGAGACGAGACGGTCACGTTTAAACAGCCAGATGGATAATGACAATAAAAGCAACAGGCATGCAAGGTTCAGCAGGATATGCAGGCCGGCCATGCTGGTTGCCATCGCATAATTATAATCGAGGGTCTGGTTTACCGGAAGCAGTATCAACCTGAGGTAGGTAACAAGAACATTGATCTGGGTGTAATAGTAATGCAGGGGGGTGATGGAATACGGATGTCCTTCGCGGGGAGGGATCACCGAAAAATATTTTCCTGTATTGAAGGCCATTAGTGCAACGAAAGAAAAAACTGAAAGCAGAATGATTATCAGAGCAAGGCTTGAAATGCGGGAAAATGATTTCCGGTCGGAGAAGAAGAACAAATAAATCATGATCATGAGGAATGGCAGGGAGAACGCTGTTTCTTTAGTAAGGAAACCAAGGAGTGCAGCCACAATTGATCCGGCATAACAAGCCAGGCGCAGGACCTTCGTTTCTCTTAGCATCCCCTGCATAAAGAGTACCATCGAAAGAAGGCAGAACATAGAGGCGAGGCTTACGAGCCTCTGAACGATATAGGTGACCGATTCGGTCATCAATGGGTGAACTACAAACAGCAAGGCAGTGAAAAATGCCAGTTGACCGGCTGAAGCTGAGAGCGGATGTTCTTTAAGCTTTGGCGACCTGAACAACAAGCGTACCAGTTCCCATACAAGAAAGGCATTGAGGATATGTATGCCCAGGTTAAACACGTGATAACCAAAGACATTAAGATGGCTAAAGTGATAATTCAGGGCAAAGGTAAAGAACCCTGCCGGCCGGTTGGAATTAAAGAATATCCAGGCTTTCCAGTTGAAGAGATCGCGGATCGCCTGGTTGGAAACTATATTGGGAATATCGTCGAAATGAAAGGAACAGTTGAACGAATTTGAATATGCAGAGATTCCTACAATGATCAGTATCGAAGCATAAAGAAACCTGTCCTTTTTCAAGCAGTTTTATTTAAACGGTGCACCTTAAGCAGAGTTAAGCGATAGTCGCCGGGGCCTGTCATGAGAGGTCCCGTTTTTTTACTTTCTAAGTTCAACCAATAAATGCAAAAGAGTGTAAACGGAAAAGGGAAAGCGAGCTAGAAGAAAAAGCCCTACCTTCCCTTTGCATAAATTCCACTCTATGCATGGTAAATTTAATCAAATTACAAACGTTGAGCGACATC
>CAIRDP010000057.1 GCA_903877385.1 uncultured Bacteroidales bacterium | reverse complement strand
GATTAATATGCAGGATCGGATCCTTCATCGGCAGTTATTGTAAAAACAAAATTATAGTGTGCCTTTAGCAGGATCGAGGCCAAGAAAAAATAGTAATCAGAAAGTTATTAACTGGCTACCTTGCTTTTTTGAGAGGATACGAAATTTGACAAGTGTCGACTTCTTTCATAAATTTTAATACAAAACAGTATGCCAAATATTTTATTAATTGCACTATTCAAGCAAAAAGAGAAATCAAAAAAATATATATGAGCATTTTGATTATATAGTTTCAGAATGGAATAAATTTTTTGGTAAATCCTAGTCTCATGGAAAAACTATTCAACTTATCTGATATTAGTTTTAATAATGATTTTTTCATTATTAAATTAATAATCAGGAATATAAATTTGCAATAAAAGAAATCTCAGAAAAATTAGCAAAAGCCAATCTAACTGAATGTCAAAATTTCATCGTCTCCCCTTCTGGATATGGTATACATTGGCCTGCCCTTGATGAAGATCTATCAATCAATGGTCTTTTACATTATTCAAAGAGCAATAAACACGTAGTCTGACATGCCGCTAACCGCCCCAATTCTAACGCAAAGTTATTATCAAAGGCTTTGCCTTTGCTGCGTACAGACCGGGCGTTAGTGCCAGACCAATTTTGCCAATGATTTGACATTGACGTATATATTTTGTATCTTTGTACGCCTAAAGCATGTCATATGGAAACCAAACTGACTTTAAGACTAAAAAAGAAGGTTATTGACCAGGCAAAAAAATATGCTAACGATCATGAAACCAGTTTATCTAAACTAATTGAAAATTATTTAGAAGCTGTGACAAAAACTTCCGATGAAGAAGATCATATTTCTCCATTAGTTAAATCTCTAAGTGGTGTGATCCAACTTTCAAACAATTCTGACCTTAATAAAAACTATCATAAACACTTAACCGATAAGTATTTATGAAAAAAAAGGTCTTTGTTGATACTGATATTATTTATGATCTTTTAGCTAAACGTGAACCTTTTTATCAGGCTGCTGCCAGGTTATTTACATTGGCAGATGAGGGCAAGATTCAAATTTATATTTCCTCATTGTCTATAGCTAATATTCACTATCTGCTATCAAAGGAAACATCGTCATTTGAAGCCCAAAAAATAGTAAGAAAGTTTAAGTTACTTGTCCAAATAGCGCCATTAAATGAAAAAATAATTGACCTTTCGTTGAATTCCGAATTCAATGATTTTGAAGATGCAATTCAATACTTTTCTGCTTTACAAAATGAAATTGGAATTTTATTGACTAGAAATTTGAAAGACTATAAAAAAGCTCAAATAACGGTTCTGACAGCTCAGGATTTTATTAATCTTTAAAATTGGTCTGGCACTAACATGGCTGAAAAAAAATCAAAACTGGCGGATAATAAAATAAAACCAACCACCGCAATCGTAGAGGATTTCCTCAATAACATTGACAATGAGCAAAAGCGCAAAGACAGTTTTGTGCTGCTGGAAATGATGAAAACAGCCAGCAAGGAAGAGCCGGTCCTATGGAGCAATTCCTTCATCGGTTTTGGGATCAAAAGACACAAAAGCCCAACGACAGGCCGTGAAGCTGACTGGATGCGTTTAGGCTTCGCAGCACGAAAAACGAACCTGACATTATACTTCGGCATTAATGTTGATGCACTTACCGCCGCGCTTGAAAAATTGGGTAAGTATAAAGCGGGTATGGGCTGCCTGTACATTAATAAACTGAAAGATATTGATCTGAAAATATTAAAGGGGATGATAGAAGCTGCATGTAAGCTGAAGTGATTGAATCAACAAATACTCAGACTAACATCCATTTAATACAACCAGGATGAAGCCTTCGACGCTTATTATTTTTCTTTTACTTTATAACCTCTGTATTGGCAGCATCATATACGATAAACTTTGAATCCGATAATGACAATTGATAATTAGGGCCTGCTGATTATGTCAGGCACATTTCTGTTCAAAATTTGGGAGCAGGATAGGTCGATCCATAAAATTCCGGAGCAGGTCCGACAAATGTTCTGCTGAGAAAGTTATCATTGATAAAAGTTGGCAATAGGCACCCAACCCGATTAATTTAATCAGGTTGAGTGTGAGGATAATGGTGGCGATCCACGATTCACTTGTCCCAGCCAGCCTTGCTTTTACCCGGTTTAAACCGTAAGCTGTTTTGGCTTGACCAAACGTTCCCTCGATTGGATTTCTTTCGCCCGGTCTTACGTGTTCCACATCCACTGCCCTGGGCCTTCCAAGCGGTTTGGCTCTGAGTTTGATCCCAAGTAATTTCAATTGAGCCCTGTTTGCCCGGTTGCAATATATTTTATCGGCCAACACTTCTTCTGGCCAATAACCAAAACGCTGCTTGTATTTTTTTACTGTCGAAATCAACCTTGTCCCTTCGTTAAATGCTTCCCAGGAAAAATCATCCAAAAAAGCAAACCCGTTCATCAGCGACACGTTGATTTTGGCTCCAAATTCTACATACGCATTGGTCTTTCCACGAACAATCGGCCTTACGTGAGGCTGATGAATGCTTACAATCCGATGATCAACCTGATGACTTCGCTGTTTGAACATGGTGTACTGCTGATCATACAGGTTGGTGATCACAAACAAATACTTGTGTTCTTTTGGAGTAAAGGGGAACTTTTCATAAGAATCTAAAAGTCTGTTGATGCTTTTTATGTTCCGCTTGAGATATCCCAGTTGTTTTTTAACGCCGTTGTGTATTTGTTTTTTTGATTTGATCTTCAACTGGGCAACCTTGAGATAGTTTTTTCTGGCTACTTTCCGATAGGTCCTCGGTTTTGATGGATGCAGTCTTTCATTAAACAGTTTATCGATCAGCTCCTCGGATTTTTCACGTGCATCGTTTAACAGGTTCAGATCGGTTGGATAAGCAATATCCTGGGGACAAGCCGTGGCATCGGTTATCAATTTGCCATGATGAGTAATTTCTTGCAAAGGTTCATCGCTTTCAATTGCTGAAGAAACTGTAGACGATGTATGGTTGTCATCGTCCTTGGAATTATCATCGGCAGTCTCCAGTACTTCCGTGCTGGCATGCGATAATCCCAGGATTTTTTCATTGATCATGTTAATCTGTTCAATGCCCAATCTTTTTCTGAATTCAACAAACAGAGAAGGATCAAAAGGAGTTTCTTTGCTGAAACTGTTATAGCCGATGAAATACTGCATATACATGTTCTCTTGTATCTGCAGAACCGT
Source organism: uncultured Bacteroidales bacterium (assembly GCA_903877385.1). GTDB lineage: Bacteria > Bacteroidota > Bacteroidia > Bacteroidales > FEN-979 > CAIRDP01. The sequence continues at coordinate 58,488 of CAIRDP010000057.1, read as the reverse complement.
TTCACGATCGCTGATATTGCAAACATGTTTTAGAATCATTGCACCAATGGCCACACGTGGATTTATCCCGTCGGCCCCCAGGTTACCGTTTCTCAATTGGCTCTGGTAGGTGCTTACCAAAATATCCCATGGTATTTTCCTGGCCAAGATGACCCACCGATTATTGGGATCCAATTCCTGGCTGAACGGGCTTTCAAATCCGACCAAACTTAATTGATTCGGACTGATGTAGGGATTTTTAGATGCACGGTTTTTTTGAGTTTTTGCCATATAATCTTGCAGCTAATACATGGTAAATATAGTGGAAACTGTCGAAAATAGCTGAGTTCATAGAAAATCAGCAGACCCTAGGTAGTGTTGCAGTTGGAAAAACAACAACAGCTAGAATAATTTCAAAAAAGATAAACAAACCAGTAATTTCACTTGATGATCTTCGATTTGACTATTATAAGGAAATCGGATATGATCATATACATATGAAGAACCTATATGAAAAAGCTGGGATAATGGCGATTTTTCAATATGGAAAAATATTTGATGCTTATTCAATTGAAAGAATACTTGAAGATCACCAAAACTGCATCTTTGATTTCGGTGGTGGCAATGTTATATCGGGGTATAATTTTGATTTAAATCGTATTAAAAAAGTATTAGAACCATATGAAAATGTAGTTTTTCTAGTCCCAAGCAAAGATAATGCAGAAACGTTAAATTTTATCTATAATCGGCGGGACATTAAATCAGGCGACAGAGAACTAATCGAATATTTAGTTTATAATCACTCAAATTATGAAGTTGCAAAACACATAGTTTTTGTCAAAAACAAAACTCCTGAAGAAGTGTGTGATGAAATATTATCATTGTGTAACTTTAAAGAGCAAAACAGCATCAAAACCTTATAACATGCCGCTTACCCCAACAAAGATGACGAACTGTTTTATAAATTTACAAGGAAAATGAAAGCAAAGGATGAAATCTTTCCGGTTGAAGTTTATGCCGGAAGTATCTGGGATGTTGAAATGGTTAAAAGCCTCCTGGAGAATGCTGAAATAGAAACATTCTTACAAGATGAAAATACAGGCACTTTGGCTCCATGGTACACTGCAGGTGGGGGAGCGGGTTCCATCAAAGTTGTTGTTTCCAATCTGGACTTTGAGAAGGCAAGATTGATCATTGAGGAATATGAAAATAATGAGAAGAAATAGAACTCAATCAAATACAATAACGCTAACCTGGTTATGACAGATCTGACTTATCCTATGAAACTGAACCTCCGGATCGACTGGAGCGAGCTTGATTACCTGGGCCATGTCAACAATATCTCCATATTTAAATATGTCCAGTCCTCCAGAGTCGAATATCTGAATAAAATAGGACTGGCTGTGGACCAGCAGGAACTCAATACAGGCCCTATTCTTGCGTCATGCAAATGCGATTTCAGGCATCCCTTGTTCTATCCCGGCCAGATCACGATTCAGTCAAGCGTTACCTTTATCAGGAACACCAGCTTTGGCATCTCGCACCAGGTCATCGACGAACAAGGCCGGATATGCGCGGAAGCTCAGGATGTCATAGTTATGTATGATTTCAGAAAGGGGAAAAAACTCACCATTCCGCTGAACATTCGACAGGTAATCGAAAAGATGGAAAATAAAACGTTTTAATGTCCGAAAGTTGATAAATGAGCAATGTAAATGAACGTATCCTCGGGATCATTGATTTTGTGAGGGGTTGTTACGAAGCACAAACCAGGGCCTTTTCAGTTTTTGAATACGATTACCTCGGGGAACTGATCCTGAAAAACAATATTAAATCCGTTCTTGATGTGGGGACAGGGGAGGGGAATTTTATCTCGGGGCTGGCCGGGTTGACTCCCTCAGTTATGTATAAAGCAGTTGATGCTGATCCTGAGCTGATCTCATCTGCCCGGGAGAAGCACAGCGCAGCAAACCTGTCGTTTGAGAATATGCTGTTTGACCATTCATTCCCATCAGAAAATTTTGATCTGATCACGGCCAGATTCGCGGTAGAGCATATGAAGGATGTTCCCGAGTTTATCTCGGATGCTTTCACAAAACTCAGGATTGGAGGACTATTGATGATCACCGAGTATTTCATAGATACCAGCTATGCCGGCAATAGTACCTGGAAACTTTTCAGGGATAAGGAGCTTGAGTTCTACCACAACATTAAGTCTCATCCGAGGATATCCCTGGCATTGCCGAAATATTTGAAGGACCAGGGTTTTTCCGGTGTGGAATCTGTTCTCAGGCATGTCTCCCCGGCCACGGTGGGATCCCGTGAGTTTTATGATGTAATCAGGAGTTATGCTAACCTGTACAGCGCAGTTGAACCGGGTCTATGGACTAAGGAGTTGAAACAGCAGATCCTGGATTACTGCGATACCGCACATACCCGGGCATCCGGGAGGGAAGATGTGCTGTTCGTAAGCCAGACTATCGGGAGAAAGCCCTGAGAACAGAATTGTTGTCAGAGCCTGGCGGTAAATTTTAGCTCAGGTAATCCCTTACGGCTTTTGAAATTCCTTTTTTTACTCCTTCCCAGGTTTGATTTTTGAAACTTACCGGTGTTTCGGATTCCTCTGCATCCACAAAATAGGTAATTGCGTGTGGAATGCTGATCGCGAGCATCTGGCTGGGATATTTTTCATAATGCCAATCAATGACCTGGTGCAAAGAGAAATGCTGCAATAATTCATGAAGATCATAGAAATCTTTTTTCTTGGCTCTGCCAAGTATTGCCTGGATTTTCATGGCTGCAATGTCGGCCAGGCTATAAAATCGTATCTGTTCAATTGTTTCAAATGGTTTAATTGGAAGATGAGGGAAGTGAACAAAATCAACCTTCACTTCGTTGATGAAGCAGAAAATGCCAAAGTGTGTATGTTCCTGTTTATACAAAAATTTATCTCCGAATTCTGATTTCAGATCCTGGACAATTTGAGGCTGATCAAATTTTTGGTGATAGAACAAGTCAAGATCCACTGAACTCCGGTGCCCATATCTCAATGCCAGTGCAGTCCCGCCAACCAGAGAAAAGGAACTCAGTGATGGCAGATCCATTAACCTTTTCAATAAGGAAAAAGTCCCGGGTTCAACTGTCTCAGTATGTAACATCTGAAATCCTCCAATGGTTTATCAATAACTGCGCTGGCAAAATGAATGGTATGCAATGGGAGGTATTTCGCCTTCAGTAACGCCTCCGTTACTTTTTCATCTCCATAATATCTCCGGCACTGCCTGATATCTTCCACGTCGCCCCTCTCAAATACTCTCTCGATCACAAAATTGGCCCGGAGGTCATAATCAAGTGCCTCAAAATTCACATCCCAGAAGATACGTTTGTTAAATAGCGGTTTTTTTACTTCAGCCATGATACGAAATTAACGATTTTCGGGAAAGAATTTCTGCTTTTTTCGCAGAAACTTATATGCGAACTTCCTTTCCTGGACCTGGTAATTGGCTTCGAATGAACTGATGAGTTCCTTCAGAATTTCGTGCAGATTGAAAAACGGTACGAACCGCACCCGGGTTTTTCCAATAGTTATTTCATCATCCAAAGCGAGATTTACAACCCAGGCTTCAGTGGGTTGGTATTTATCAATGAAATTCCTGAGGGAACGGGTCATCATGGGCTTTTTTAATGCACTCAACTTGACTTCAATCCCGATAGGGTCTTTCCCCCGATCGATCACAAAGTCAACTTCAGCTTTATCGGTGGTACGCCAGAAATGTACCGGATATTGCGATACCCTTAATTCGTGTAACAGGAGATTTCCAACAATGTTCTGAAATACAAAACCCTGATCCTGCGGCCGTTGAAGATTTCCAAAAGATGACAGGACCAGGTTTCTCATCCCATGGTCATAGAAATATGCTACAGGGGATTTTGTTATTTCCTTGATCGCATTGTTGAAATATGGAGTAAGCAGCCTGACAAAATATGTTTTTTCTGCGTACCAGAGATACTTCCTGATGGTGGGCACACTCAACTGAGCAATATTGGCCAGGTTGTTAAGATTCAGGATCTGGCCGGTTTGAGCCGCAAGTAATTTAATAAGCCTTGCGTATGACTCAGGACGGTCACCCTGTAAAAATAAACGTATGTCCCTGTCAATGTACGACTGGAAAATTTCATTGATGACCTGCAGCTTTTCACGGGCAGAAGATTCTGTTACCACACGGGGATAACCTCCAAAATTCAGATATTCATTAAACAAGGTCATTACAAAAGGGAAATGCAGATTAATATAAGCCGGCAGCCTGTCGGAATATTTATAATCGGTGCGGTAGTCAAGAAATTCATGAAAGCTCAGGGGTAAAACTTCGAAAATACGTTTCCTCCCGGCCAGTGATTCAGATATTTTTTCTTTCAGCTCAATACTTCCGGAACCGGAAATAATGAATTTACAGGGAAGCTGCATATCGTAAAGGCCTTTAAGAAAAACCCCTGCATTTTCTTTTCTCTGGATTTCATCAATGAACACAAATCCCTTTCGTTGGCCGAATTCAAGATTAATTCTGCTGATCAGGGCATCCTGGGAGCGAAGAAAGGGGAGATCCGATTCATAATCAAAACTAAGAAACAACACAGGTTCTCCTGCTGATTTCAGATCATCAATAAGGATATTCATCAGGGTGGTCTTCCCAACCTGGCGCGGACCTCCGATGAGTGTTATTTCTTTCTTTGACAGGTGATCCCGGATCTGATGTGTAATGAGGCGTTTGATCATAAAATTTTGCATTAACCCGATAATCCAATAAACAAAGTTACATAATTATCGTATTAAACGCAAATTTTATTTTAAATTTATTCATTGTCATCCAGGGCTATTGGATGTTAATAATGACAGCCTTTATCCTATGATTCATCATGTATTATCGCCGTCACCTGCGGAAAAGGGTATAAATACTTCCCTGTTCCGGATGTCTAACCCTGGTTTCTGAAATGAAAAAACAATGCCAGGGTGCGGTAAAGGGCATGTGCGAACTTGGAAAAGGCAAATAGCAGCACAAGTTCCATCGAGATCACGGTATGAACCAGGAAAATGAACTGGGTTGCAATATTGTCTGCTCCAAATGCAACCGAGGCTTCTAACCAGAACCCGGTTATTCCTGCAATCCAAAGGAACCAAAGGAATGTCCAGTCTGCAGCGCTTGTTTCGCTGTATGCTTTGGTCACTTTTTTCCAACGGTAATTGATGGCCAAACTGGTTCCGTATACCATGAACAAACCGGCGATGGATCCCAGGATACGGCTTGGCCACCATATCGTGGTTACAGGATCTTTCAGGATGAAATCAAGGCTGGTTGCAACAAGCAGACCTATAAATCCCCACATGATGGCCCAATGCACCAACCAGGGCTTCACATACCAGGGTTTTTCTTTCCAGAATGAATCTTCCTCGGTGTCGCAGTTCTGGTAACGTTTCAAAGTTGTAAGCTCGCTGATCACAAGAGAAAGGGCTTTGAAAAAGCTTACATCTGACTTTTCTTTTTTATCCTTATTCCGATTCAGATTCAGGATCATGGATAGTGCACCCCAGATCATGGAAAGTCCGGTAAAACCAAAAATTACTAAGCCCATGTTGTGAATTACAGCATATGGAAGGTAAGCGAATATCCAGCGCGATACTTCATATTCGGGTTTCAGGGTAAACAGAAAGAAACCCAGGAATACAGCAATTAGCAAAGTGACAAAAACAAATATGGGATTACTTTTAAACATTAGCTTTGTTAGGCCTGTTGGTTCATAGGCCGAGATGGCATAACGCCTGATAGCAGCCATATACTGGCCGGGACCTGCTTGCCTTGGACAGGTTTCACTGCAATCACCGCATGCATAACATAACCATGGCTCCCTGCTGGCCAGAATATCCTTTTTCAGGCCAAGCATTCCAAGACGTAACATCATTCGGGGGAAGTTGGTCGATTTCTCAGTAAGTGTACAAATTGCAGTACAATTCCCGCAGTTGAAGCAGGCATCGAAATCCTTTGCCCCGTATTTTTTCAGTTCATCTGCAAAATGTGGATCTATCTTGGTCATTTCGCCTGGTTTTTAAGTTTGTAGAGGAAGTATTCATCATTATCGTCAATGCCTGCCGACTCAACAATATAATATTTATTCATGGTCATCAGGTGCCAGGTTACAAGTTCCGAAGGCTGTTGAAGGCTGGCAGCGATCTGGGGAATTGTCTTTGGTTCCTCCAAGAGGTCTTCCATGATGGATTTCCAGATTTGCGGAAAGTCTTTCATGCCTCCTGCATCTCCCTCTTGTCCTGATTTCCCTTTTTCGACATTCAGGTCTACCTGTTGCGAAAATCCGTCTATCATCCCTTCGATCTCATCATTTGTATACTGGGCAATGTCTATGGCGTCGGCAGGGCATATTGGGGCACAGATCCCGCAGCCCTTACAAACAGGATCGTTCACCGACGCCACGACTTTGCCGTTAGTTTCTATCTGGAAAATTGCATCGTATTCGCATACTTCCTGGCATTTTCCGCACCAGGTGCAGGCTTCCGCATCAATACGGGCAACAATAGGTTCCAGCTCAAGCGTATCTTTACGAATAATGGCATTGATCTTTGCCGAAGCCGCCATTGCCGATTGTACCGATTCGGTTATATTTTTGGGTCCCTGGCAACTTCCGCCCAGGAATACTCCATTGATTACAGTTTCAACCGGTCTGAGTTTCGGATGTATCTCGTTAAAGAATTTGTCACTCCCGATGGGTATCTTCAGTTTGTTTGCGATATCCTGGCTGTCTTTACGGGGCACCATGCCGGTGACCAATACTACCAGGTCGGCGTCAAGTTCAAGTTCCCTTTTCCTGGTCAGCGAATCCTTGATTTTTACATTAACAATATTTTTCCCCTGCACCACTTGAGGAGGCTCTTTTTCCTGATACATCAGGTAAGTATCACCCAATTTGGATGACTTCTCATACAATATTTCATTTTTTCCGTAAGTGCGGATGTCGCGGTACAAATGAAACGCCTTTATGCCCTTGAACTTTTCATGTACTGTGATGGAAGAATGGATGGCGGCGGTACAGCAGCTCCTTGAACAATATTTGTTCTCTCCCTTGGTCTGCCTCATGCCTACACAGTAGATGTATGCAATGGTCTTAACAGCTTTTCCCTGGTAAGAAAGACTGCCGTTTGATGAATCAACCAGCTTGTCAAATTCTTTCATCGTGATCACCCTGCTGCCTTCGGTGAAACCATATTCGCCTTCTTTGGGTGCATAGGATTCATAACCGGTAGTTACCAGTATGGCTCCTGCCGGGAAGCTCATGACTTCGCCGGGGGTGCCGTTCACTCTCACATCCACCTTGAAATTTCCTATGCTGCCAGTGACTTTATCTACGGTAGCCGAGGTGAACAGGGTGATCTTCGATAATTTCCGGATCTCTCCAAGAAGGGTATCCACCAGTTCCTGTCCTTTTTGGTTTGTAGGGAATACCGGACCTTTACCGGCCATTTGTCCGCCGGCAACCGGTTCTTTCTCAACCAGCACAACCTGATTGCCCATGCGTGCAAGGTCTATTGCAGCCCGCATTCCGGCAACTCCCGCGCCGATTACAACAACCGATTTGGTGGCTTTGACTTCAATATTTGTGAGGGCTTCTGAACTTGAAACCCTGCGGATACCCGCACGGATCAAACCGGCTGCTTTGTACGATGCCTGGTCAGGGTGATCTGAATGGGCCCAGGAACATTGCTCACGCACGTTAACCTGTACATAATTATAGGGATTTAACCCAGCACGTTCAGCTACGCCCCGGAAAGTATGCAGGTGAAGCTTGGGAGAACAGGAAGCCACGACGATACCATCGAGCTGCTTTTCCTGAATATCCTTGATCATCTCCTTCTGGTTGGAATCGGCACACGCAAACATCACATTTTTTGAAACTGCCACGTTTTCTTCCTGGCCCACTATATCGCGAAGCTGCTCCACATCCACGTAATCGGAGATATTACCCCCGCAATGGCAGATGTAAACGCCTATTCTTTGTTTTTTCTTTTTCTCTTCCATTTTTCTATTTCATTTGTACATTGTACATGGTACATGGTACATTTTTATTGTTGACTAAGATATGCCGCCACCTCACTCGCTGCCGCCCCTGCCGATAAAATCGAATCGGGAATATCCATAGGGGCTGCTGATGTGCCGGCTACAAAAACTCCTTCCACGCTGGTCCTTGCCGGGTTCAGTTGAAGGTCGATCTGTTTGATGAAATTATACTGGTCAAGAGCAGGGCTGCCGTCTTTAAATGACTTTAGTACTGCATTCTCGGGCATCATGCCTACCGAAAGCACCACCAGGTCATGGGTCATTTCTTTTACCTGTCCTGTCTCCACATCTTCAATCCTCAAAACCACGTCTCCCTTTCCGTCTTCCTTGCCTTTGATCCTGGCAACTTTGGCTTTCACCAGGTTAACACCCATGGATTTCGACTGCTGGTAAAATTCCTCGTAACCCTTGCCAAAAGTGCGTATGTCCATATAATAGATTGTGATATCCGCCATGGGTAAAGCTCCCATAAGAAGCTGAGCCTGCTTGAGCGAATACATGCAGCAAATCTGTGAACAAATGGGATTATTAGTAGCTGCAACCGAACATGAACGGAAATTTTCAAGGCTTGAATCCCTGGATCCTGTGCACAATACATAAGCAATATTTCCCGGGGTTTTCCCGTCACCCGGCCTGAGTACGTTATTGTAGGGGCGGGTCGGGGCGATGAGCCTGTCCATCTGCAATGAATCGATCACATTGGGAAGCTGGTTGAAAGAATACTGCGGTTTATATGCAGCGTTGAACAAATTGAAGCCGGATGCAATGATCACTGAACTTGCATATGCTTTTACAATTTCTTTTTTCTGGGAGAAATCTATTGCGTATGCCGGGCAGGCGCTCACACACTGGTGACATTCCCTGCAGTTGCTGCAATCGAGGCAGCGGTCGGCGCTCTGGTGAACTTCTTCTTCAGTGAATGTAAATTCAACTTCATTGAAGTCTTTAATCCGTTCTGCAACCGGCCTTACTTTTTCATCCAGCGCAGGTTTCAATTTAATGTCGGTCCTGGCTAAAATTTTCTTTTTGTCCACTGCCGGAAGTTTGTCGCCAAACTCGAAATCAGACAATTCAAGTTCTTGCAGGTATTTGTCCATATAAAAGGCTGCACGTTTTCCCTGTCCGGCTGCTTCAATAATGGTTGAAGAACCGCTGACCGAATCTCCGCCTGCAAATAACCAGGGGGTGGCAGTCTGCAATGTATTTTTATCGGTTTTGATTCGGCCGTCCTTTTCCAGTTCAATTTCTTTGCTGAAGGCGGATGTGGTAGGGGATAGCCCTATGGCTTCAATAACAAAATCAACGTCCTCGGTATATTCAGAACCCTTTACCTCGACAGGTTTCCTGCGGCCGCTTGCATCCGGTTCACCCAGGGCCATCTTGATCAGGACAACATGAGTGAGACTGCCATCTGCGCCAGCAAATTTTGCAGGGTTCCGGAGTAACTCAAAGTGTATTCCTTCTTCTTCGGCCTCATGGATTTCGTCTTTCCATGCCGGCATTTCTTCGCGGCTCCTGCGATAAATGATGGAAACTTTTGACGCTCCTAATCGCAAAGCTGTGCGGGCCGAATCCATGGCGGTATTCCCGCCACCGATCACCATAACTTTTTTACCTGTAAGATCGGTTTTTAGACCAATTTTCGATTCCCTCAGGAAATCAAGGCAGGAAACAACCCCTTTAAGATCTGAACCGGGGATGTTCATCTTGCTGGTTTTATGCGTTCCAACAGCGACGAAAACAGCATCATAACCCAGTTCTTTGATCTTGTGCAGGCTGCCAACAGGGTGGTTGCACTCTATCTCAACTCCGAGTGAAGTGATGTTCTCAATGTCCCTGTCCACGACGGTATTCGGGAGCCGGTAAGCGGGGAGTGTAAGCTTTAACATACCACCTGCTTCAGGGGCAGCCTCGAATATCTTCACCTTGTGGCCGGCAAGAGCCAGGTGGTAAGCGGCGGTAAGGCCGGCAGGTCCTGAACCTACTATGGCAATTTTCTTGCCGCTGTTCTTTTCTATTAGCCTTGCGGGCGCTTCAGGGTATTTAATATAATAGTCCTCTGCAAAAAATCTTTTTATCCTGCGGATGTCGACCGTGGCTTCGAGACTTGCGCGGGTGCATTCACCCTGACAGGGTGAATAACAGGCACGGCCCAGGCTCCCCGGTATAGGAATGTCCTCCATATGCAGGTGCATGGCCTCTTCATACTGACCGTTGCGGACCAGCGAAATATACCCATAGGGTTTCACTCCACCCGGACAGGCTGCGATGCAGGGAGCCGATGTGTCCTGGCGCTCGATAACAGCAATCCTGGGATTGGCAAGGCTGAAGGGGATGTAGGCTACTTTACGTCCTGCAAGATGTGCATTGTATTCATCAGAGCGTACTTCCGGACATGCCATTTCACATTCCTGGCAGCCGGTGCAGGCTTCAGGTTTTACATACCTGGGATTTTTATTGATCTCAAGATGAAAGCCTCTTTCATTCCTTTTTATACTATCGATCTCTGAGTTCAATAATAAAGTGATGTTTGAATGTCTTGCCGTTTCCGACATCTTGGGTGTTGTGATGCATGCTGCACAGTCAAGGGTTGGAAACACCTTGCTCAGCTGTATCATCTTGCCGCCAATGGATAAACCTTTCTCGACAAGCAATACTTTATAGTCCATGTTGGCAAGAGATAAGGCCGCTTCCTGCCCGGCAATGCCGCCCCCGATAACCATTACATCGTATTTTTTTTCTTCTGTCTTCATGAAAGTTCAGCTAAGATTTTTGTGAAATTGGCCATGTGGCTGGCAAAGGGCTCGGCACATACAGAACAAATAGCCGCCATCCTGATGCGTTTGGGACTTATTCCCTTTGCCGTCATCTGCTTCTGGCATTCTTCGATGATCTTATTGGTAAACTCAGGGCAGCGTGAACTGTAGGAACATTCATGCCCGTCGGCGGCAATGAACACTCCGTCGAAGCCCTGCTCGAATGCACGCATGACCCAGCGGGGCTTGATGCCCGATGAACATGGCAGGCTAATGGTATATACCGTTGGCGAATAATGGATCTTACGAAGTCCTGCCTGGTCAATGCCGGGATCAGAGATCTTGTCGGTAGAGAATACCAGGATCCTGGGCGATTTTTTTGTTTCCATAAATCAGATTTTTGTTTTTATTCCTGTTCCTGGTAAGGGCCGGTCGAACCGATAAAGGGTTGCCGGTTAAAACCCGCCCTGGTAAACCAATCCCCGGAAGACTTGTCCTCTTCATCAAATCAGCAGCTTTAAGAGTAGCAGGGTATAGACTGAAAAGAATCCCGGGGCTGAGGTTTATGCTTTCTTCAGAAATAATCTTGAATAGCTGTCTTCTTCAATGATCCCTAAAAATTCATGGGTCATTTTATTGCACCACTTTGGGATATCGTTCTTTGTGCCTTCATCCGAGGAATAGATTTCCATAATTTCTCCTGATTCAATCTCTCCGATGGCTTTTTTTGCAGCTAATAACGGTCCCGGACAAGCGGTTCCGCGTGCATCAACGATGGTGTTCGATTTGAGGTTTTTTAATTCTTCTGTGCTCATTGTGTTTTCTCCTTTTTAATTTTCCGGGAATGATCCGGGACGATCCGCCCGAGACCCGGAGCAGGTTTTCTGCAGTTTATAATTAATTATATAAATAATTGAATTTTACTTTCAGCTGCATCGGTAAGGAAAGTTGCAACCCCGCAAATTGTCATATGCGGATAATTTATCATCTCTTCCTTTTTAAACCCCATCAGGTTCATCGACATCTCGCAGATGTTGATCTCTATGCCTAACTCAGCTGCTGTTTTCAGCATTTCTTCAATGGATGCGACCTTGTGTTTCTTCATGATCCCTTTCATCATGGCGGTGCCAGCACCACACATGTTCATATTGGAAAGTTTCAGTTTGGGACTCCCTTTAGGAAGCATCATCCCAAACATTTTCTCAATGAAATTCTTGCCTTTGCCGGTTTTTGCAGGATCCCGCAATGCGGAAATCGCCCAGAAAGTAAAGAAGAGTTTAACTTTCATATCGAAAGCGGCTGCGCCTGTTGCAATGATCAAAGCAGCAAGGATCTTATCCATGTCGCCTGAAAAGACCACCATCGAAAGCTGGTCTTTAGTGCCTTCCTTAAGCAGGTTGATTTGTTTTTTTAAATCAGCAATCTGATTCTCGAGTTCTGTGCCCATAGAATTTTTGTTAGATGTAAAAATGTAGATAAATAGATGTGTACAAAGGTAGAAGTCGGCCTAACATTAAAGCGCTTAAATCGCATGTAATAAGTCCCAGGCCGGTGTGATATATATCACACCGGCCTGGGACTTATTACGAAGGCTGAAGTTATTTACTGATGCCTGAGATCTCGCTTATGGCATTCACCGCCGCATCAATATGCTCAATTGAATTGAAGGGTCCTATGCTTAACCTTACCGTACCGTGTATTTTATCGGTTCCCAGCACTTCATGCACCAGGGGTGCACACTGCAGTCCTGTACGGCAGGCAATATTATAATCGACATCGAGCATGGTTCCCACATCGCCCGAATCGAAGCCTTTGATGTTTAAGCTTAGTACAGGATTTTTATTGATTGGGCTTTCGGCGCAGTAGGTGGTGACGTTATCCAGGCCCTGAACACCGGTCCTGAGTCTGTTCCACAGCATGATCTCCCTTTCATGCATTTTCTCTATTCCCTGTTCAAGTATCCAGTTTACCCCTGCATTCAAGCCGGCCACACCAACCAGGTTCAGGGTGCCGCATTCAAGCCTGTACGGGTATTCGTCAAGATGGGTCTTTTGGGCCGATCTCACCCCTGTTCCGCCGAAGCGTGTCTGCTTTATACTGACATTTTCCATCACGTAAGAACCTCCTATTCCCGTTGGCCCCATGAGGCATTTATGACCTGTGAACACAAACACGTCGATGTTCATTTTTTTCATATCCACGGGAACGGCCCCTGCACTCTGGCTTCCGTCAACAACAAAGTAAACCCCGGCCTCCCTGCAGATCTTCCCGATTTCCTCTACCGCTTGTATTGTGCCTATAACGTTGGAACAGTGGTTTACGATCACGAATTTCGTGTTACTGCGGATGGCTTTTCGTATATCCTCAGGGTCTACGTAACCATGCGAGTCAAACGGCACACGGGTGACTTCAATGCGATTATCCTGTTCCAGGTGGTAAAGCGGGCGCAGCACTGAATTGTGCTCCAGTTTCGTAGTGACCACATGATCGCCCTGCAAGGCCAGGCCCTGTATGATGATGTTCAGGGAATCAGTGGCGTTATAACTGAAGGTGAGCCGGTTGTAGTCGGTGCCGTTGAACAGTTTCGTGAGCATTTTACGGGTATTCATGATCACTTCCTCTGTTTCAAGAGCCGCGTCAAAGCCTGACCTGCCCGGATTTACACCGTGTTTGCGGTAGAAATCACACATGAAATCATACACCACGGCCGGCTTCGGAAAGGTAGTGGCAGAATTGTCGAGATAAATGAGTTCACTCATATTTTATAAGATAAGGGCGTCGGCAACAAGCTCTGCCAGGGTTTTTATTTGTACGTTCAGTTTAAATGAAAAATTGATCTGGGTCAGCTGGTCCACGCAGTTGTGGCAGGGAGATACCACGATCTTAGCCCCGGTTTTTCTTATTTGTTCAGCTTTAACCCTGGCAGTCTTCATCCTGCGTTCATTGTATTCGCTCATGGCAAGCTGTCCGCCCCCGCCCCCGCAACAATAGTTGTCGATCCCACAGGGTGTCATTTCCCTGAAATCTTTGATAAATTCATTCAGGATATACCTTTGTTCCATGCATATCCCTCCGCTTCTTACCAGGTTGCATGGGTCATGCAGGGTGACTGCTTCTTTGAATTTCTCCCTGTCCAGCTTTATCTTGCCATCATGGAGATAATCGGCTATGATCTCAACAGAGGTTTTTACTTTGAAAGGGAATGTCTTGTGTAAGTAATTCGGCGATTCCCATCTCAGGGCACGTGAACCGTGGCCGCATTCGGCAAGTACCAGGGTGGATGCATCCAGTTTATCCATCTCATCCCACATCCTCTTTGCGATCAGCGAGGCCTCATCCTGGTTTCCCGAGAAGTAGGCGTAATTGGTGATGTCGTACATTGACGATGAGAGAGTCCAGCTTTCGCCTGCAGCATAAAAGATCTTTGCCATAGCCGAAATGGAAAGGGGGAAGAATTTGGGTTCCCTCGGATTGAGGGTGTAGAGGATGTTTCTGCCTTTCGCATCCACAGGGATGCGGGCATCCTTTGTCCCCGGTTCATCCATCATCTCATCTTCCATCCATTTCAGGGTGTCCACGAATTCAGGGGTGGGGATGCCCATATTATTGCCGGTATCAACGGCAGCTTTAACTGTCGACTGCAAGGTGGCAGGCACCATCCCCATTACTGAAAGCATGGTCCTGCCTGTTTTGACAAGGTATGCAATGTCGACTCCTATGGAACAATGCATTGTGCAGCGGCCGCACATGGTGCAGGCGCCGAAAAGCAGGTCCACCATTTCATCAGCTGTATCTTCATTGAGATCCCTCGCGCTGACCAATGAAGGCAGGTACTTTCCTGCGAATGTATGGTACCTCCGGTAAACCGAAGCGACCAGGTCGACTTTGCGGGCCGGGGTAAAGCGGTCATCGCCTGTGGCCTTGTAATAAATGCAACTTTCGGCGCATAATCCGCAGTGAACACAACTGTTCAGGTGAGTCAGGAGTTTTGCTCCTCCTCCGTTTTCAAATACTTTCAGGGCTTTGTTAATCTCCCCCTGGGTAAGTTTCCTTCTTTTTGTTAAGGAACCGGGGTCCACAACTTCTGCCGGGGCTAATACAAATTTATTGATAGCTTCTTCCATGGCTCAGGGTTTCTGGTTCTTTATGGGAGGCCATACGCCCCTGCGGCCATAAAAAAGCCCAAGTTGCCATCTTGCCGCAAAGAAATACAAAAGGTGTTTTAACTTTCCAAGAGGAATGTAAAATAACAGCAGTGCTGCTGCAATAAAAAGCCAGGGAGTGAAAACCTTACCCGAAACCAGTGTAAGTCCCATCAGGAGCTGAAAAACGGTAACAAGAACGTTTGAAATATAATCATCGGGGTTTGAGAGTTCCCTCAGCCCTTTTTTTATCATTCTTTTGAGCAGTATACCAATACCGCAAAGAGCAGATACCAGCAGAAATGAGGCAAGACCCCATGACAGGGCCGCAGGGAAGATCACATCCGCCCACAAAATAAAAATCAGAAGCACCGATAGAAATGTTCCAAGGTGATAGATGATTCCTGCTGAATAGGTTGGAAGATGCAGGAAAGCAGATTCCTTTTTTGTCGGGCTCATGGCCCCGGTGAAGGAGTATCGAATTCCTGCCGTAATGCTTCCCGATTGAGGTGCATAGTCCATGTTGTTCCCTGATTGCAAAAGACGAAGCAGGTGAAAGCTAAGACCGGCCATGCAAACCAGGAAGGCAATGAAGAAAAACACGGTATACCAGGTCATATGCCTTAGGGTTTATACGCAACCATCGGGTTTAGGCAGGCCTGCCACGCGGCAAGCACCCCTGGCCGGTCCCAGCGGGAAAAGTTCATAAATCTCACGGAGTTTAAGTCCGGTTTCCTGGCATAGTACTCTTACCATGGGAGCCATCGCCTTCTCCTCCCAGGTACGGCGTATAAGTTTGACTACAGCCCAGTGTTTTTCATTCATTTCGGTGATACCGTCGTATCGGGCAAAACTCCTTGCCACCTCTTCGGTCCAGACTTCGGGAGTGGTGAGAAAACCATCTCCGTCTACCAGAAACGCTTTACCGTCTATTTCAAGTGTTGCCATAGTGATATTATTGCAGAGTTAACCATTTATTGATATCTGTGGCTGAGGGATTTTCCCTGTTAAGCCTGAATTCATTGGTGTGTTTGTTGTACTCGTAGTCGCTGATCCACTCTTTATGCTTAAGCGAGATCTGGCGTAATGCATCAGCAATGTAAACCAACTCCTGGTCTGTCATGGTCGGATGAAGTGAAAGCCTTACCCAGCCTGGTTTCTCAGATAAGTCTCCGCTGGAAATGCTGTTCGTTATCTTTTGTGATTTTTCAAAGCTCACATCAAGCAGGTAGTGACCATAAGTTCCGGCACAGGCACATCCGCCCCTGACCTGAATTCCGAAGCGGTCACTCAGCAGGGAAACAATGAGGTTATAATGAATGGAATCAATATAAAACGAAATAACACCCAGGCGGGAAGTGACATTGTCGGCCAGGATATGCAGTCCCGGGACTCCCGAGAGTTCCCCGAACGCGACAGCCAGCAACTGGTCTTCCCGTTCGCGTATATTTGAAACCCCCATTTGGTTCTTCAGATCCATGCTTAGAGCGGCCCGTATTGACTGAAGGAAGCCCGGCGTACCCCCGTCTTCCCGTATTTCTATATCATCAATGAATTTGTAGTCGCCCCAGGGATTGGTCCAATCAACTGTGCCTCCTCCCGGCTGGTCGGGAACACGGTTGTTGTACAGGTTTGTATTGAAAATCAGGACTCCCGAGGAACCCGGCCCTCCAAGAAATTTATGCGGAGAGAAATACACCGCATCCAGGTCCTGCATAGGATCACCGGGATGCATATTAATATCTTCGTAAGGTGCAGAGGCTGCATAATCAACAAATATCTTCCCTCCGTACTTATGCATCAAGGCCGCCATTTCATGAATGGGTGTTCTTACGCCAGTCACATTCGAACAGGCAGTGAAGGAACCTATAAGTTTTCTGCCTTTGCCGTATGATTTCAGGGTGTCCTCAAGATGGTTGAGGTCGAACAACAGATCTTTGCCCGGTTTTATAACTACTACATCGGCCACGGTTTCATACCAGGAGGTTTGATTCGAATGATGCTCCATATGGGTGATGAAAACCACGGGTTTTTCCTTTTCTTTCAGGCATTTCCCGCCTGAAAGCATGGCACATTGTTTCATTCCCAGTATCCTCTGGAATTTCACAACAGCCCCTGTCATCCCGAAGCCCGTGGTGATGATCACATCGTTTAGCCCGGCATTGACATGTTTCTTGATGTTCTGATGGGCCCTGTGATAGGCAAGCGTCATCAATTTACCGGTTTCGCTGGTCTCGGTATGGGTATTGCCCACAAAAGGACCTATTCGGCCTGTAATAATATCTTCAATGGGTCTGTATAAACGGCCGCTGGCGATCCAGTCGGCATATACCATATGCTGAAGGCCATACCGGGTAAGGTAAGTCTGCCCATCACCTATTGTAGAGTTGCGGAATGGTTTGAAATACGATTCGAGGTTCATACAGCAGAGCTCATCACGGACAACAACAATAATCGGCTGCTTTGCCGACTTCATTTTCCAGATAGTTCACAATAACATTTGTGATTATACTATCGTGGCTCCGGATCAGGGAGATGCCTTTTTTGCCCAGGGCTGATTTAAGGGAATCTGCTATCTTTTCGGCAAAAACCGCTGAACACTCATTAAGGGGAGCCAGAAATCCTTCGGGTGAATCTGCGATATACCTGGTATTATTCCATATTAATTCTTCCTTTACAATTTTCCCCAGTTCAATATTCAGGACAAGAAACCCCTTGGCCTGTTCAAATAAGCTGGCCATCATTATACCGTCGTTCGTGGGAATTGCTGCTTTCATATGTTTTTCCTTTAGCAGGCCCTTCAGCTTTAATGATGATAAAAGCAGGCCTGAAACCATGTGGTCAAAATTACCAATACCATGTGCAGTTTGAGATTAAGCAGTCGTGATACTGAATACAACAATGTATGCAATTGGATATAATAGACAGTGAGCAGGATAGCGTGATATAATGACAACAAGCAATAATAAGTGTGATAATAATCACATGTAGTTAGTGAAAATTACCCCATCTTTGTGGGCAAAATCATCCGAACTTATCTGTTAACCTGATGTTTCCCGATCCCCTTCCATATAAAACCCATTGCCGTGATTGCAAGGAAAAGTCCTGTGCCGCTGCCATACTGGCGCCCGGGGAGCTGGACCTGGTGAATGAAAACAGCCGTGAAGCTGAATTTAAAAAGGGTGATATTATAATTCATGAAGGATCCCTGAATTCAAACATTATTTACCTTAAATCGGGGCTGGTCAAGGAATATGTGAGGACATCAAAGGATAAAGAGCAAATCCTGCAGATAGTCAAGAGATACAGTTACCTGGGGCTGCCGTCACTGTTTGGTGACAGAGTGAACCATTATTCTTACGCTGCACTTGAAGACATCAAGGTCTGTTATATCGACATAAGTATGTTTAAGCAACTCATTAAAAAGAATGGGGAGTTTGCCTACGAGATTCTTATCTCGGTTTCACGCGACAGTCTGAACAATTTTCACCGCTTCATGAGCCAGTCTCAGAAGAAGACTTACGGCAAGGTGGCCGACGCAATGTTGTATTTTTCGCGGATCATATACGAGAACATGGAATTTGAGATCCCGTTTACAAGGCAGGAACTTGCCGACCTGATAGGAATATCGAGGGAAAGCGCAACCCGGGTTTTGCTTAAATTAAAAGAGGACGGGATACTGTCGGTCGAAGACAGGCTCGTAAGAATCAAGGATCCGGACCTGCTTCAGCAGATCAGCAGGAACGGATAAGAGAATGTACATTATGTGAAGATGATCTGGGTTTGTAACCCTCCGCACATTTCGTAAAATTCACCAACGGTCAGAACCGCTTTAACACCGTCCCAGAGGTCTTCTTTTTTCAGCTTGAACATATCCATGGCCAGTTTGCAGGCGAAAACTTCTCCTCCGCCGGCTTCTATCATTTCAAGAAATTCCTGTACCGGTGGAATATCCAGGGCTTCCATCTGGCTTTTCATCATGGACGATACGCCGGCTTCCACCCCTGGCAATATGCCCAGAAGGGTAGGAAAGGGCAGTCCGCCGGGCATACGCATGGCCGGATTGCCTACAGTGCCTGTATGCAGGCTTTTCATTTGTTTTTTTGTAATGGCATCCAGCCCGAAGAAGGTAAAAAAGATTTTGGTCTCAATGCCTTCCATCACGGCGCCGTTACTCATTACGAGGGTTGCATACACATCTTCAATCGTTCCCTTTGCGCAGATTATGCAGACTTTTTTCAGGGGAAATTCTTCTTTTACCATTGTTTTAAATGTTGAGGTTGTTTGACTGATTAAACACAGGAAGCCGGCTTGGGAATGCCTGCAATTTTAGCGGCTTTCTTCATGGGAGCTCCCGGGAAAAGCTGGTAAAAGCCTTTAATGTCAATAAAACCGCTGGTCCCGACCGACCTGATTGTGAGGCTCTCACCCTTAGCCTGCTTCTGGCGAAGGAATTCCAGCAACGAATAGTGTTTCTCGGTAAGTTCGATACCTTCTTCCTTTGCAATTTCCCTGGCAATGTCTTTGGTCCATTGCGAAGGGTTTGTCATATACCCTTCATCATTCACATCTACGCTGATTCCAGCAAAATTTTTCTGTGCCATGTTGTGATCGTTTAATATTTGTTTTACCTGATTTATAGTTTGATTTTTGATTAAACCCTATGTTATGTAAAAAGTACCTTGTACCATGTACAAATGAAAAACAGATTCCCTATTCGTACATTGTACATGGTACATGGTCCATCATTTATTCATTGCCTGCACCAGCCTCAGAGAATACGACAATGACTTTCTCAGCTCGGGAGAGTTCAGTTGTTTGAACAATCCAAACAGTGATTTATTGTCAAGTTTCTCATCCGGTTTCACTAAGGAAAGGGCAAGGGTCATATTATTCAGGCTTTTCATGAGGGCGGGATCCGACAGATTGCGAACTATACCTGCAATATTCTCCAGGTTGTTCTCCAGCCTTATGATATCGTCCTTTGTAAAAACCGTTACCCACTGATCAGCGAAATTACCAAGTTCCCTGATATAATCAAAGTACCCTTTGCTGTCGAATTCATTCATCTTATTTACCGCATCAAGCCCAACCTGATGCAGTATGGGAGTGACGTCCTTCATGAAATCCTTTGCACTTTCCATCATTTCGAACATCTCATGAAAAGTGCCGACGTTCTGAAGAACCTTGATCATGAGGCAGGAAAGGCCGCAATGATCCAGTTCAACCTGGGCTTTGTCGAGCATTAAGGAGGTTTGTTTAACCACATCCTTGACAATTATGCCCGCATCCTCGACAAAATCATCGATTTCTTCTCTCTTCTGATTCTGTACCGAAACATATTCCAGCATCAGGTCCATTTTCTGACGGAGCTCGTTAAGCTGCTCCTGTATTTCTTTTTCAGCCATAATTCCCCGATTTACATTTTTTTACCTGCCATAGTCATCTTGGAATCGATCGGCATTTCTTTCCCTTTTAACAGGATATGCCAGTAGATCCATCGGAACATAAGTTTTCCGTAATGGTTGGTCCGGGTTTCCTTGAGGAGGCCGAAGGGTCCTATGCCGGGGAAGGGGAAAGAGCCGGGTAAAGGCTCGGTATCATAATTAAAGTCGATAAGGGCGCCTTTGCCGAAACCGGTCTCTATATAACAGTTTGAATGCCCGTCGAACTTATCGGTGAGCGGCCTGTTCTCTATGGCACACATCAGGTTCTCGGTCAAGACATCGGCCTGGAAATGAACCACAGAGCCGGCTTTTGACGTGGGGAAATTCCCTGCATCTCCTATCACGAAAACATTTGGAAATTCTACCTGCTGCAAGGTGTATTTATCGGCTTTTACAAAGTCCATTTCGTCGCCCAGCCCGCTGCGTCCGATCAGGGGATTTCCCTTATGAACGGGGATGGATATAAGGCAGTCAAAGGGGATCTCGCGTTCATCGTACGAAACTATCGCTTTCTTTTCGTTATCCACCTTCTCTATATAAAAATCAGGAATAATTTTGATGTTCTTCTGGACCAGGAGTTCACCAAGCACTTTCGATGCCCTGGGTTTGGTGAAAGCTCCCGACATCGGGGTCACGTAAGTGATATTGATGTCGTTCCTAAGGCCTCTTTCGGTAAAGAAAGCGTCGGCAAACATTACAAATTCCAGGGGTGCAACCGGGCATTTGATCGGCATATCGGCAATATTGAGCACGAGTTCCCTGCCTTTCCATGTCTTGAAAAAGCCGGCAAGGGCTTCAGCCCCTTCATAGGTGTAAAAATCGAAAATATTCTTATGCCATAAGGGGCCCGTCAGACCGGGAGTTTCTTCGGGGGCTGTGCGGGTGCCCGTTGCGATGATCAGAAAATCATAGTGAAGGAGGGTCCCGTCTTTTAAATGCACCGAATCGGAAGTTGCATCAATTCGTTCTATCCCCTGAAAGATCACGTTGACACCGAAGGGGAGGAAGTTCGTTTTGGGTTTAACCACATCATGTTTGGTGTAATACCCGAAGGGCATGAACAGGAAACCCGGCTGGTAATAATGGGTTTTGTGCTGGTCGACGATGGTAATGTCCCATTCGTCACGCTCGAGAAGGTTACGCATTTTGTTGGCCATAATGGTACCGCCGGTACCAGCGCCTAAGATCAGTAGCTTTTTCATTTTTTTAAGGAAATATAGGGGTTCTGTGCAAATATGGACAAAGGTATATATATTTATTTGGTGATACCAAAGCGATTCATGAATATTTCAAAAATTTATATTCAGACTGTTTCTAAATACTGTTAAAGCATTCACAAATAAAACGGTGTGCAGCCCGGGCCCCGGACTGGCTTACTTCCCCGGGGAGGGGAATTGAGCAGAAGTGATTAAAAACAAAAATGGCAACCAATGTATGCAGTATTTCTGCAGATTGGATGCCATTGATTTGTTAAAGCAGGAGGTTTATTTTTTTTCCTCTGGCTTGTCGCTGGTGGTCTGATCTTTTTTAGTGTCTGTTTTCAGCTCATCTTCTATGCCGGCCATGCCGTCTTTAAAGCTTTTGACGCCTTTTCCGATACCTTTCATGAGTTCGGGAATCTTTGATCCGCCGAAGAGGAGAAGAATGATGAGGGCAATAAACATTATTTCCTGGGTGCCCAAACCGAAAATCAATAAAATGCCTAAAGTCATGGGTTTCTGAATTTGAGGGACAAAGTTAAGCAAAGAAAAACAATTGCATATATTATTTTTGTAAAAACATGCAGGCATCGCCGTAGCTCAGGAACCTGTACCCATTGGAAAGGGCGTGGGTGTATGCATCCTTCCAGCCCGTCCCTGCGAAGGCTGCAACCAGGAGGAGCAGGGTGCTCTGGGGCATATGGAAATTGGTGATCAGTCCTTTTACCAGCCTGAATGTATAAGCGGGGACTATGATCAGGCTTGTACTTCCATGGTATTCGCTGAGGCCTTTGTTCTCAAAGTAAAGGATAAGGGCATCCAGGGCCTCCGCCGGCGAGGGTAAATCGGGATCTAAGGTTTCATATGGAAACCATTGGTTCATCTGTTTTATTTCGGTACCCGGATTGGCTGCTGCCTTAACTCCCAGCCAATAGAGGCTTTCAAGTGTACGTGCCGAGGTTGTGCCCACGGCAATTATGGTTGAGCCCAAACTGTTCCTCAGGGCTTTCAGGGTCGAAAGTTTGATCACGAAGGGTTCGTTATGCATGATGTGATCGCGCACATTGGTCACGCTAACGGGCCTGAAGGTCCCAAGTCCTACATGAAGCGTAAGGCTCTCTTCACGGCAATGCCGTTTTCTGAGCCTCTCAAAGATATCCTTGGTAAAGTGCAGTCCGGCAGTCGGAGCAGCAACTGATCCCTCATGTTTTGCATAAACGGTCTGGTACCTGGATACGTCTTCATCATCCGATTCCCTGTCAATATAAGGAGGAAGGGGGATGCTGCCGGCCATCATCAGCACCTGGGAAAAAGAGAGTGAAGAAGGAGACCAGCTGAATTCAATCTCAAAACATCCGTCGGAGAGGTTTGATTTTCTTTCGGCCATCAGCCAGCTGCCTTTATCGTCCAGGCTTCTTCTAAGGGGCTCGTCTTTCCATTTTTTCTTGTTTCCGACCAGGCAGCTCCAGCGGCAGGGCGATCCCTGCTGAAACGCCAGCTGGAAATCTACCGAGGGGGATAAGGGTTCCAGGCAGAAAACCTCAATGGCTCCCCCGCTGGATTTTGCAAACATCAGCCTGGCCCTCACCACCTTTGTGTCGTTGAACACCAGGAGGCTGCCTTCGGGGATCAGGCTGTCAACAGCCGAAAAATGCTCGTCCGAGATCCTGCCATCCTTCCACAGCAGCAGGCGCGACGCATCCCTTTCCTGCAAGGGCCTTTGGGCGATGCGATCCGCAGGCAGCTTATAATTATAATCAGTTATCTTGATTTCTACAGGCAATTCCATACAGGGCTGGCAGGTTTATAAACCGCTAAAAATAAAAACATCCGGCCACAAGCATTATGCCTGCAAAGCCGGATGTTTCAAAGGTATGAACTATTTCTTTTCGGTGGTAAAGAATTTTGGTTTGTAAGTGATCATGATATATGCGTACTGGGATCCCCTGACGGAGCTTTTCAAACCGTTGAGAAGTTCCATGGTGGAGGTCGGGAAGAAATAGCAGTAAGCTGCATTCAGCTCAACATTGGGAAGGGGTTTGTAGAGGAACATCATGTCAAGTTCAGAACCAAGATTCTTATTGACTTTTGTGCCGTCGGTGAGATAATCTTTACCAAAGCTGAAATACCTCCATGTGGCTTCCAGGGAGGTTAGCTTACTGAAATTCACTGTGCCACGGGCATAGATCTGGTTGAGTCCCGGGTAGTTGTAAGTGGTCTGAAGCATACTGTTGAACATGTCCATGTACCCGTACAGCTGGTGGTTGGTCCCGTATAACACATTAAAGCTGCTCACTTTCTTGGCAAGGTCGGCCTTATTGGCCGGGTTGTTGTCGGTCCCGCTCAGCTGCTCGTAGCCAATCATCAGTTTAAAGGGTTTCACGATCTGGTAACCCACGTTACCACCGAACATATAAGCCGAAACCTCGCGCCCGTCCTGGATGTGTCCGCCCTGGTAGTAACCGCCGGCCCAGGCACTGAGGTTTTTCCAGTTGAACCATACATTGCCTCCCAGGGTGTACCTGGCATAAACCTGGTTGGGATTGGTAATGGGAACCTGGGATTTGGTAGTGATGGTTGTATGGCCAACCGTATCGGTCCCATTGACAACCCAGAGTATCTGCGAAGAAGTTACAGTCTGGTACTGGGTTGGAAGCTGGTATGCGTCTACCAGGGCCATCACCGAAATTTTCAGCATTTCCTTAAAAAATGACTTCTGGTTCCATAAATACGACATGTACTTGTAATTTTTCATGTTGTAATTGGAGATGAAAGCGCCGGCCGGACTGGTGTTGTTGATGGCAAATCCGAAATCTCCCTGGTAGGATGCTTGAGGCGCCGCCCACTGGAACCCAACCATGTCGTGGGCCGATCCCTGGGGCCTCCAGTTATTGTACCCGATAAGCCTTTGGTCATCGTACGAGAGGGTGATCCGGCCAACCCGTATTGAGAAGTTATCCACGAAATTGTATTTGAACCAGGCTTCAAAAATATTGACCGTGTTATTCCTGATGGTATCGCTGTTGTAAAAGTTATTCTCCCCGAATACGAAAGCGTGCTGTAATGAAAAGCGGGTGGTAAACTTGTCGTTCATGTAATCGAAAGTAATACGTTCCCTGCCGAGGATGTCCCCATAACCGGTTTGGGTTGAGTCGCGCAGCTTGGTATAACCGTCACGATATTCGGCCCTTGGCCTGAATTCTCCCGAAACTGTGAACTGGGCCATTGAGGATGTGCCCAGGAGCAGCATAAAAACTGCAAGCAAAAGTAGTTTGTGAAGTTTTTTCATAGTATCTTTGTTAATATGTTAGGGTGCAAAAGTAGCAAAAATACTTTAGCGAACGGCAGGTTCGTGCATATCGAACAGAGTTTAAAAAGTGTAAATTTGCCTTATGAAATTCAAATACTATATCCCCAATTCGGTAACCCTCCTCAACCTTGTAAGCGGAACCCTGTCCATCACTTCAATGATGTCGGGGCAGGTTATTTGGGCTGCTGTTTTCATTTTTATTGCAGCCGTGTTCGATTTTCTTGACGGCACCCTGGCGAGGCTGCTGGATGCCCGTTCAGAACTGGGGAAGCAGCTTGATTCCCTGGCCGATGTGGTTTCCTTCGGAGTAGCTCCGGGTATTATCGTGTTTAACCTTCTTTCGGCAAACTGTGCAGGAAGCTGCAATGCCCTGGACCGCATGCACATCACCCCGTATTTTGCCCTGCTAATTCCTGTATGTTCAGCAATAAGGCTGGGGAAATTCAATATCGACCTGAGGCAGGAGCATAATTTTATAGGATTGCCCACCCCTGCAAATGCAATCTTTTTCGCTTCCATTCCTCTGGTGATCTTTCTTCAGCCACACCTGTTTTCGCTTATCAAGCTTGATTTCTTTGCTGAATTTTTCTCAAACTCAAGGGTCATCGCCATCCTTACGGTATTTTTCTCTTTTCTCCTTGTTTCAGATTTCAAGATATTCTCACTTAAGTTTAAAACGACGGGCTGGGCCGAAAATCAGAAGAGTTACATCTTATTGATTTTATCTCTTGTACTGCTGATTTTATTTTCGCTGAATGCCCTGCCGGTGATCATTTTGCTATACCTCCTGCTTTCGCTGGGATACCAGAGACAGATTTAAGTAGCGAAATGCTATTTAAACTTTACCTGAGCTCGAAATTTTCGCCAAGGTATACCTTGCGAACATGCGGGTCATCGGCGAGTTCGCGGGAAGTTCCGGCACGAAGGATTGAACCTTCAAAAAGAAGGTAAGCGCGGTCGGTTATTGTGAGGGTTTCATGAACGTTATGGTCGGTGATGAGAACTCCGATATTCTTTTCTTTCAGCCTGTATACTATGTTTTGAATATCTTCCACGGCTATAGGGTCTATGCCTGCGAATGGCTCGTCGAGCAGGATGAACTTAGGGTCAACTGCAAGGCAGCGGGCGATTTCGCACCTCCTTCGCTCTCCCCC
The DNA here is from genome assembly GCA_903877385.1 of uncultured Bacteroidales bacterium. Classification (GTDB taxonomy): domain Bacteria; phylum Bacteroidota; class Bacteroidia; order Bacteroidales; family FEN-979; genus CAIRDP01. The sequence continues at coordinate 32,381 of CAIRDP010000057.1, read as the reverse complement.
CGACAATGTTATCCCTTCGCTTTTACGAACATGCTGAAGTCCGAATTCATCGAGCAGGGTCTCGAGGCGTTCTTTCTGCTGATCCCTGCTGAGTCCTGTGAATTCAAGAATAGCCCTGATATTATCTTCGACGCTGAGTTTACGAAACACCGAAGCCTCCTGGGGAAGGTAGCTGATACCTCTCTGGGCCCGTTTATACATGGGTTCATTCGTGATATTCACATCATCAAGGAAAACATCCCCGGCCAGAGGTTTTATCAGCCCTACGATAATGTAAAACGATGTGGTTTTGCCGGCTCCGTTAGGACCGAGCAAACCAACGATCTCCCCCTGATTTACCTCTACTGAAACCTCATTTACAACGGTTCTTTTACGGTATTTTTTTACAATTTTCTCGGTTCGCAGTATCATATGGGGTATTTTGTCTTAGCTCAGTCAAAATTAATAAAATCGTCAGAATGTAAAGTTCATTGAAACGAAAAGTCCGAATTTGGTGACATTGGGATTTTGAAGGTCATGCAGGTGGCTCATTCTCCATACGGCATCAACCCTGAAAATCTTAAAGATGTTCTCGATACCGGCGCCTGCTTCCCAGTAAGGTTCGCTTCCGAATGGTCGCATCTGGTCGGGGAAAAGGGAATAGTTCTCATTCTTTGCTTCCAGGGTGCCGTATATACAGCGCATATGCACGACCTCCCTCCATTTTAATTTCCTCAGAAGGGGAATATGGTTGAACAGCAGGCCGTCAAAGTGATGTGTAAAATAAACGCTCAGCCAGGTATCACTGACAAATTCGTAATAATTCATCAGGTTGGATGCATCCTCGTCGAAAAGAAAAGTCTGGTTCCCATCATGGTTCCTGAGAAGGGGATAGGGCAGGGTTCCCCATATCTTACCCACTTCAATCTTATATTTGGACCAGCCGATGGTTGAAAAATTGAACCACTGCTGGATATTGACCTGCAGCCGCTCGTATTCATAGTCGCTCTTAAAAACACCGGGTATGCCGTAAGCGAAACTGACCAAGATGATGGGGTAACTGGAACTTATGGTGTACCTGTAAAATTCGGAGTTAATGAACTTTTCACGCCAGGATAAACGGGTATCGAGGCGTACCTCGGAAGTAAATATCGAATTCATGAACACAGGCGTTGCAGTATTATCGGGAAAAACAACGAAGCTGGTCATTCCCAGTGGGAACATTTCCCTGTGGGTCACGGTAAGGGTATTGATCAGGCCGTTGAACCATTCGTGCTCATAGGCCACTTTATATTCCCTTACCATGGTAAGTTTATTATTCGGCCCCCTGTGGAAAAGCGATGAAAGGATGTTGTCGGTTGAAAAGGCATTGGGGCTGAGCCCGAGCTGTTCTACATCCCATTTGTATGAAACCGCGAGGTCCCTCCTGGGATTTTTACTGAACATATACAGTATATCGCCCCCGAATTTGAATTCGCCATCGAGGGTCCCGTATGCAAGGTATGCCTCAAGCTGTATCTTCTTGCTGAAACTGTTGGCTGTACGGCCCCCGAACCTGAACCTGGCCCCTTCAACTCCGTTATAGCTGAATAACTTGGTATAAGGACCGAGTTCAAACTTGCCCCAGGAGAGATAGCCGGTTGTTATTCCGTAGATCACATCCACATACGTTTTAAAAATAGGCATGTTCTTTACGGAATCAACCATGGTGTAGATCCCTTTTTCGGTCTTGCTGAGCTTGTCGGGCCTGTTGGCATCCCAGAATGCTTCGTCCTTTTTTTCGGCCTGGGGTTCAATGATCACGTTGGTCGGCATCGAGAAATACTTCAGCGATTCAGGGATGTCGAACTGGAAACCGGTATACTGCACTGTACGGTGGGCGAAAAACCCTATCAGTTTGCGGGCATTTTCCACGACGTTGAAGTCAACCGAAAACTTGTCCTTGGTCAGCAGCCAGAACCGCTTCTCGGTCCACTCATATTCCTGGGCAATGGCAATGTCATTGATGAAATTGATATTGGCGTCGCTGGCAATGCGCATTTCAACTTTTCTCACTGCAAAAGAAGTATCGGCGATCCAGATATTCCCCGTAAACGTTAGTTCCTGCAGGCGTTTGGGCTTGAACATAAGGTGGTAACACCAGTTTTTACCTATAAACGAGGAATCCACCAGGTAATATTTATATGCGTCAAGTCCGAAATCGGCAATGGGACTGGTAAAATTCTTCTCAAAGATCAGCACATAATTTTTATACACATCCACTTCCTGTGACAGGTTTCCAAGAAACTGGGATACGCTTTGATTTTCAAGACCCGAGATGCGGCTGGCTCTTATGATCTCTTTTTTCGATCTCGGTGATTTCCTGTAATACACATCGCTCATTGTTTCGGTTATGAAAACCGGGAGGTAGGACTTTCCGTTGATGATAGAGGTGTCGACATAACTCCAGACGAAATCAAAAGGTTTGAGTATTTTCCGGTTTTTCAGCTTATCGCTGATGTTATTGGCGTCCACTTCGATCTTTGTATAAGCCTTATACTGGTATGTGTCGAACGACTGCAGCATGTTTTCAGGTTTATGCCGTATCACTTTTTTCAATATCTCATCGGCCGGGTTTCCTTTATAACGCACTACAACTTCCTGGAGGTTGTATTGCTGGGGTTCCATCTCAAAATCTATGGTCTGGAACTGGTGCTGGGTGATTTTATGTGTTTTGCCCTGGTATCCCAGTACCGAAGCCCAGAGGCTGTCGGCTTTGGTTTTGAATTCAAGGGCGTAATTCCCGTTGAAGTCGGTGAGGGTGCCCAGGGTTGTGCCTTTGGGGACTATATTTACAAAAGGTATGGCTTCCCCCGTTTTGGCGTCTTTGACATGCCCCATGATCTTGGTTGCCTGGGATACGGCTGTGGGTGAAAATGCCAGAATGAAAAAACAACAAACAATGCCGCTGAGGGTGGCAACGGAAAAACCCCCGGGTTTTTTTCCCATTCTTTATCAGATTATTCCTTCTTTAAGGATATCATGAAGATGGATGACTCCTTTATATGATGATCTTTCAACGACAAGGAGCTGGGTAATATTATTTTTCCTCATCAGCGTAAGGGCATCGATCACCAGGGTGGAAGGGCTTACGGTTTTAGGTCCCGCCGACATGATATCCCCGGCAAGCTGTTTCCTGAGGTCAAGGTCCTTTTCGAGCATTCGCCTGAGGTCGCCGTCGGTAATGATACCGGCCAGCTTGCTGCCTTCAAGCACAGCGGTAGCCCCAAGTCTTTTCGAGGATATTTCAAGGATGACTTTTTTGATATCATCGCTTGTTTTGACCATGGGTTTCTGGTTTCTGATATAGAGATCAGAGACTTTAAGGTACATTTTTTTACCAAGGGCTCCGCCCGGATGAAATTTTGCGAAATCGCCGGCTGTAAAGCCCCTGGCTTCAAGCAGGCATACTGCGAGGGCATCGCCCATGACCATCTGGGCCGTGGTGCTGGAAGTGGGGGCAAGGTTATTGGGGCAGGCCTCCCTGCTTACCGTAGTGTCAAGTACATAGTCGGACTGAAGGGCAAGATATGAATTTATATTTCCCGCAATGGAGATCAGCAGGCTGCCATGCTGTTTAAGCAGGGGAACCAGGACTTTGATTTCGGGAGTCTCCCCGCTTTTCGAGAGGCAGATAATGATATCCTCTTTCTGGATGATCCCCAGGTCACCGTGGATGGCATCTGCGGCATGCATGAAGATAGCAGGTGTTCCCGTGGAATTGAATGTGGCGACTATTTTCTGCCCCACTATGGCACTTTTACCTATACCTGTGACAACCACCCTCCCTTTTGAGGTTATAATATGCTGTATGCATTTCAGAAAATCATCATTAATGGATTTAGATAGATTCTGAATTGCAGCGGCTTCATCAGCAATTGTGCGGATGGCAACCTTTTTCAATGCCTCAGAGTTTTTCAATGCACAATTTTTTTAATTTTTTTTGGTTATTTGGAGAGGTTTATGTTTATATTTGTATATAGGAGCTAAAAAATTAATAATCAAGGTTCGACAGACAAAAGTACGAAATTAATCATTTTAAAATGGCAGTAAGCAAAGACGAATACAAGCTGCACGAAGTATTAAAGAAAGTTTTTGGTTTTAGTGGATTCAAAGGAAGCCAGGAAGCTGTGATACGTAATGTCCTGGCTAAAAAAGACACATTTGTTATTATGCCCACAGGGGGCGGCAAATCATTATGCTACCAACTTCCGGCCTTAGTGCTGCCGGGTACCGCAATTATCGTATCCCCTCTCATTGCTTTGATGAAAAATCAGGTTGATTCAATGAGGAGTTTCGGAACCGAGGAAGAAGTTGCGCATTTCATGAACTCTTCCCTGACCAAGCAGGAGATCGCCCAGGTTAAAAAAGATGTAAGCCGGAGCAAAACCAAGCTGTTATACGTTGCACCGGAAACCATTACGAAAGAAGAGAACATCGACTTTCTTAAAAACATCAACATATCTTTCTATGCCATTGATGAGGCCCATTGCATCTCGGAATGGGGCCATGATTTCAGGCCTGAATACCGCCGGCTAAGGCCTATTATCCAGGCCATAGGGCAGGATGTCCCGGTAATAGCCCTTACGGCTACAGCGACCCCAAAGGTTCAGCAGGATATACAGAAGAACCTGAACATGATGGATGCAACGGTTTTCAAAGCATCCTTCAACAGGCCCAACCTGTATTATGAAGTCAGGGCTAAAACAAAGAACGCTTCCAAGGACATTATAAAATATATCAAGGGGCACCAGGGTAAGTCGGGTATCGTATACTGCCTCAGCCGAAAGAAAGTTGAGGAACTGGCCGACACCCTGGTTGTGAACGGGATCAAAGCCCTGCCGTACCATGCAGGCCTTGATGCGGCAACCCGCAGGTCGAACCAGGATAAATTCCTGATGGAAGAGGTTGATGTTATTGTTGCCACTATTGCTTTTGGCATGGGCATCGACAAACCCGACGTAAGGTATGTGATTCATAACGACATGCCCAAAAGCCTTGAAGGATATTACCAGGAAACCGGAAGGGCAGGAAGGGATGACGGGGAAGGTAACTGCATCGCATTTTATGCGTATGAAGACATTCAGAAACTTGAGAAGTTCCTGAAAGGCAAATCTGTTGCCGAACAGGAAATCGCAAAACAGCTGCTGCTTGAAACTGTTGCCTACAGCGAATCATCGGTTTGCCGCCGCAAACAGCTGCTGCATTATTTCGGGGAGATATTCAGGGAAGAAAATTGTCAGAACTGCGACAACTGTATGCATCCAAGAAAAAAATTTGAAGGAAAGCAATATGTGCAGCTGGTTCTTGAAACAGTGCTTGCCGTCAAGCAGCAATTCAAGAACAAACATATTATTAGTATAATTATCGGTAAGAATTCATCTACCATAAAATCGTACAGGCACAACAAACTGGCTGAATTCGGCAAGGGCGCAGCAAAAGAGGAGAAATTCTGGAATGCTGTGATAAGGCAGGCCCTGATAGAACGGCTGCTTACAAAAGATATCGAAAATTACGGCCTTCTTAAGATCAGCCCCGAGGGGATGGAATTCCTAAGGAATCCATACTCCATGATGCTTATGGACGACAGGGATTATGAGAATCCCGAGGAAGAGGACCTGATGGAAGCCATGGGGTCGAAGAGCAGTACAGCCGATAAAACCCTGTTTGCCCTTCTGAAAGATCTCCGCAAGGAAATTGCCCGCAAGGAAAAGCTGCCTCCTTTTGTGATTTTCCAGGATCCTTCGCTTGAGGATATGGCAATCCAGTACCCCATCAACCCCGAGGAACTCAAGCAGATCACAGGCGTTGGAAGCGGTAAAGCACATAAATACGGTAAACCTTTTCTTGACCTGATCAAGGAGTATGTAGAGGAGAACGAGATCATCAGGCCCATGGATATGGTCGTGAAATCGGTGGTTAACAAATCGGGGATCAAGGTGTATATCATCCGCAGTATTGACCGTAAAATTGCACTGGAGGATATAGCCCTTGCGAAAAACCTGAACTTTGGCGAACTGCTTTCCGAAATCGAAAGTATAGTAGGTTCGGGCACCAAGATAGATCTGGATTATTATATAGATGAAGTGGTGGATCCATACCATCAGGATGAAATTTTCGAGTACTTTCGCAAAGCGGAATCGGATTCCATCAATGAAGCCCTTCGTGAACTAGGCGAAGATGAGTTTACCGAAGAAGAAATCCGGCTTATGCGCATCAAATTCATGTCGGAATTAGGTAATTAAAACTTTAAATCATGCAGGAAGAAAATGTAAACATGCCTGGAGAGATTCAGGAAAATGCAGCTATTGAATTCAACGGGGCCGCCGAAGAAAAGCCATCAGCTCCCAAACATCCTTTTTTTGTTTTCACCATCAACACTGTGCTTGGACTTGTAGTTCTTGCAGGCCTTGTCATATTATATATTCTGGTGCTTACAAAAAAAGAAAACCAGGTGCAATTGCCGGCAGCATTACAAAACTCAAAAGGGAAGGCTCTTTCGGTCGTTTACCTGAACCTCGACTCACTGAACCTGAAATACGAGCTGATCAGGAATCTTCGTAAAGATCTTGAAGCGACAGTGAACAAGATGCAGTTGGAACTGAAAAAGGACGAGGAGACGCTACAGAAGGACGGAGCTGATTTTCAGCAGAAGGTACAGGCAAAGGCTATTTCCGACGATAAGGCCAAGCAGATTTATGAGATCCTTATGAAAAGGCAACAGGATCTGCTTGAGAAAAAGGACAGGTATACGCAGATGATGACCCAGCAGCAAATGGCGATGAACGAGAAACTGACCGATACCCTGACCCACTTTCTGAAACGCTTCAATAAAACGTACAGGTTTGATTATATCATGGGTTACAAGAGCGAAGGGGAGATACTTGTTGCAAACGACACCCTTGACATTACGCATACTATTTTGGATGCCATCAACAAGGAGTACGTGGAAAGAAAGAAATAATGAAGCATAAGGCGGTCTTATTTACCCTGGGTTTGTTGTTTGCTCTTCAATCGTGCAGCCCGCCTGCCCGGCCTGAAAAAGAGAAGAGTTTGCCTGCCGATTCCGTTATCCCCGAAAAAAAAATGACATCATTGCTTGTTGATGTTCATTTGCTTGAAGGCGCCCTTATGATACAGAGGAACAGGGGGGAGCAGGACGGGAAATGGAACAAGGAAGCGTACCGGAAGCTTTTCCTCAGGTATCATGTCACTTCCTCACAGTTTGTCAGGAATCTGGGGTATTACCAGCAGGACCCTGCGAAATTTTCAAAAATCTACGACACGGTGATTCAGCGGATCAACAGGCTTAAGAAGATCCCGCTTAAGGGTCAAAGCTAATCTTTGGTGTAAGTCGCCGAGACCTGCCTAAGTGTAGCCCCGTCGCTTATCGTATAATTCCAATGAATAACGGTGTTGCCTGAAAGTGTGCCGGAACCGTTTACAACAAGCCCGTTGCCGATGGTCTGGTTGGGGTCAAGGGTAATGGTGTTGCCCGAAACAAGTGCTTTGGCCGGTTTATAGGATAAGCCGATACCTGCAAAATTGGAGATAAGTACACCTGCTTTTGAACTTGTATCAGCCGAAATACTCACTTCATAATAAAGTTTCACCCAGGATTCCTGAACACTCCAGTTGCCTGTAAAGGCAGACCTGGCATCGGATGAGGGAGTTGTGCCGTTTTCCTTCTGGCATCCCGCAAATACGAGGAAAGCCAGCATAGCCGTGAAAACCAGGGCCTTGACTTTTTGCATAAGGGGAATTTAAATTCTTGTTTCCTGATTAGAATGTTACACTGATACCGGCACTTGGCATAATTGGCAGCTGGTTGACCTGGGTATAGGAAATACGGTCGAAATAGAATATGTTTTCCTGGTTCAGGGCATTGGTTAAGCTTACAGTGGCGTCGAGTCTTGTGTATTTTCCGAAGAAAAAAGATTTTTTCAGGCTAAGGTCAAGCCTGCTGTATGCGGTAAGCCGGCCTTTATTATAATCGGCATAAAGAGTGGCCAGTTCCCCGTTGGTGGTGGTATAATCGCCCCCCATGTCGACGAACGGCAGTTTTTCATAAAATCCCTGGGTTTGTGTAAATGGGAATCCTGATCCGAAGTTATACCTTGCATCAACTTCCCAGCTGCCTTTTCTCCCGAAAAGATAAGTGGCGACGAGATTGATATTGTGCCTTCTGTCCCAGATGGGAACATAATGCATCACCCCATCATAAAGGTGAACGTAACAGAGGGAATAAGTTAGCCAGAGGCTGAGTTTTGAAAGCTGGTATTTCAGGGAGACATCCACACCTTCGGCATCTCCGGTTTCAAGAATAAAATCCTTTTTCAGGTAATCGGGTTTGCTTGCGTTTGCAGGTGTATCGTCATACAGTTTATTACGGTTCATGGTAGTAAGCTGGGGATAATACTTGTAATATCCTTCTACGTTAAGCGAAAGGTTTTTCAATAGGTCCCATTCAAATCCCAGGATAACCTGGTTGCAAAGCTGGAGGCGGGTGCTGACCGTTTTCCCGAGGAATTCTTCCTGGAGGTTCTGGGGAGCTGCGAGATAACCTGTGAACAGGCTGACCACATCCTGGCTGTAAGTTGTACTGATGAGATCCTGGGAGTACATGCCGGCGGCCATTTTTAGCCTGAAAGTAGGCAGCACATTATATTTTACCGACAAGCGTGGCTCCAGGCGGAAATTGGCCAGGGTCGCATAATATTCCAGGCGCAGGCCCGGTTCTATCACAAATTTCCCGACTATCCATTTGTATTTAGCGTAGCCTGAGATTTCAGTGGTATTCTCGTCATAGCTGATGGTGCGGTTGATACTGTTATAGAAGCTAAGAACAGTATGGTATCCTGAACCTTCAAGCCCGTATTGTAAATTGCTTTTCCCGAAGAAATAGGTAAAGTCAAGCCCGACGTTAAACCCTCCAATCGAGCTTGAACGCGGCGACATATTGACCTGGTCCATCTCCACCCTGTAATAGGAATAGGCCATGTGGCCTTCCAGTAGTACAGGGGATTTACCCGGTATGGCAACAAAGTTCAATCCTCCACCGTATTGATTCCAGTTATAATTCTGCAGGATCTGGTACTGCACCTTATCGTTAAAATCAAACCCGTAAAGGTTTACCTTGCTGCCATTGGCTGCATTGATCGAGATCTTGCCATAAATATCGAGGTAATTATAAGGCAATCCGTTTTCATTAACATAGGTATAAAGCAATTTGCTGCTCTGTTCCAGGTAAGAGCCCTTGACCGAAAGTATCAGGGAAGCCGAAGCGTCGTTTTCTGTTTTTGCCTTTGCGATAGGTCCCTCAAAAAGGGCCTTGGCCCCGAAAGTGCTCACATCCACTTTCCCCCCGAAACGGTTCTTGTTCCCGTCCCTGGTTGTGATATCCATTACAGATGAGATCCTGCCTCCGTACTGTGCATTAAAGCCGCCTGTATAAACATCCACATTTTTAAGGATATCCACATCAAAGACCGAGAACAGCCCGATGGAATGGAAAGGGTTATAAATGATCATCCCGTCGAGTAAAACTTTATTCTGGATGGGGGGGCCGCCACGGATGTAAAGCTGTCCGCCCTGGTCACCTGAGAAAATCACACCAGGCAAGACCTGCAGATACTGGGCAAGGTCGGGCTGACCGCCAATGGTAGGGATCTGGGTGATCTCTTTGGGCGTAATTTTTATAATGGACGTCTGGGTTTGGGTTGTTTTATCCTGTTTTGAAGCTGAAACGCTGACTTCCATCAGCTCTACCGTAGACTTGGTAAGGTAAAACTTTTTGGTTAGAAGGTCGTTTTTGTTAATTGTTATCGGGAACCTGAGCGTATCAAATCCGATATAGGTAACCATCAGGGTGTAGGAACCGGCAGGAATCTTCGAAATGGTGAAAAACCCGTTCTGGTCGGTAGTGGCGCCAAAAGTCGTTTTGGCCAGGTATACATTTGTATAAAGAGCAGGTTCACCGCCATCCTTTTCGTAAACGAATCCGCGGATGATGCCACTTTGGGCGGAGGCAGTAAACTGGGCAGTAATCATACCAATCATGCATAGCAGGAGTGCAGGCAGTAAATTTCGCAGTGTCATAGAAAGGGTTCTGGTACGAAAAATAAAATTGCCTCAAAAGTAGCTATAATGTGTGAGTTAAAAAAGAAAACGCATAATGAAAATATTCTTATTTTTGCTCAGATACAATCACAATACCATCATGGCACATAAGCTTTTATTACTTGGCGACGAGGCTATCGCAGTAGGTGCACTGGATGCCGGCCTGAGTGGGATTTATGCTTATCCCGGCACTCCTTCAACTGAAATTACTGAATATGTGCAGCATTCAAGGACTGCAAAAGAAAACCACATCCATTGCAGCTGGTCGGCGAATGAAAAAACCGCTATGGAAGCCGCCCTGGGCATGTCGTATGCCGGCAAACGCGCAATGGTTTGCATGAAGCATGTGGGCCTTAACGTTGCTGCCGATCCTTTTATCAACTCGGCAATTACGGGGGCCAATGGCGGCCTTATTGTTGTTTCGGCCGATGACCCCTCCATGCATTCTTCACAAAACGAACAGGATTCAAGGGTTTACGGTAAGTTCGCCATGGTGCCTATACTGGAACCATCGAACCAGCAGGAAGCCTACGATATGGTTTTCTACGCTTTTGATTTTTCCGAAAAATACAAAATACCAGTATTACTCAGGATCACAACGCGAATGGCCCATTCCCGCTCAGGAGTTGTGCGCAGGGAATGCCGTGACGAGAATACAATGCACATGCCTTCCGATCTGAGGCAGTTTGTATTGCTGCCTGCCATTGCAAGGAAACGATATGATAACCTTATTCATACTCAAAAGCACTTCCTGGAGGAATCTGAAAATTCTCCCTTTAATTTATACACCGACGCAACTGATAAATCCAAAGGCATCATTGTTGCCGGTATTGCGATCAATTACCTTAAGGAGAATTTCGCAGGCAGAAGTATTCCTTATCCCCTGCTAAAGATCGGCCAATACCCCTTGCCTCGCAAACAAGTGGAAAAGCTGGTTGCCGAATGCGGTGAGGTTCTTATCCTTGAGGACGGGTATCCTGTGATCGAGGAAATGCTGCGCGGATATATTCCCGGGACTAAAAAGATCAGGGGCAGGTTGGACGGAACAATTCCAAGGACAGGGGAACTCAATCCGAATATCCTTGCAGTTGCGCTTGGTTTGCCTGATACGAAAGGCCTTCCGGTTCCCGGCCTGGTGGTTAACCGGCCTCCCCAGCTTTGTGCTGGCTGCCCGCATATTGATTCATACATAGCCCTGAACGAGGTCCTTAAGGAACTTACAAAAGGCAGGGTTTTTTCCGATATAGGTTGTTACACCCTCGGAGCCCTGCCGCCTTATGAAGCCATTAACAGCTGCGTCGACATGGGGGCTTCCATTACCATGGCAAAGGGGGCTGCTGATGCCGGCTTGGTCCCTTCTGTTGCGGTGATCGGGGATTCTACATTCACACACAGCGGAATAACAGGACTTCTCGATGCAGTCAATGATAAATCTCCGGTCACGGTGATCATTCTTGACAATGCAACTACAGCTATGACGGGCGGACAGGATTCGGCCGGTGAAGGACGGATTGAAGATATCTGCAAGGGGGTGGGCGTTGAGGAAGCTCATATCCGGGTGATCAAACCTCTGAAAAAATATCATGAGGAAAATGTGAGGATCATGAAGGAAGAACTGGATTACCCCGGTGTTTCGGTAATCATCCCAAGAAGGGAATGTATAGTGAATGTTGATAAACGTATGCGCCAAAAATTCAAATAACAGCTTTAATTATTATCTGATGAAAAAAGATATCATCTTAGCAGGAGTCGGAGGTCAGGGAATTATTTCCATTGCTGCCATCATAGGGTACGCCGCACTTCAGGAGAAGATGTTCCTCAAGCAGTCGGAGGTCCATGGGATGAGCCAGAGAGGAGGGGATGTCATGTCGAACCTGAGAATCTCGCACGATGAGATTGCCTCGGACCTTATTCCATTTGGTCAGGCCGACCTTATTATCTCGGTGGAACCTCTTGAATCGCTCAGGTATCTTGCTTACCTTTCGCCTGAAAACGGATGGCTTGTGACCAATACCATCCCGTTCAACAATATTCCGAATTATCCCGAAATGTCAAAAGTGTTGGCAGAGATCAATAAGCTGCCCCATCATGTTGCCCTGGATGCCGACACCCTGGCAAAAGAAGCCGGCTCGGCCAGGTCAGCCAACATTGTGATCCTTGGCGCCGCTTCCCCCTTCCTGGGTCTTGCCTATGAAAAATTCGAAGATGCAATACGCTTCACTTTCAGGACCAAGGGAGATGCTGTCATTGAGAAAAATCTCAAAGCCCTGAAACTGGGCAGGGAATTTGCTGACCAAAATATTTAGAAAATAGTATATCTTTACATGTTTTATCGTATAAAAATATAACTATGAGGATCCTTCAAAGGAAATTTTCTCATTATACTGATCCGCAGAAAGTGGAAAGGATGGGGATCTATCCTTTTTTCAGAATGATCGAATCGGATCAGGATACTGTTGTGACCATTGGCGGGAAAAAAGTGTTGATGTTCGGTTCGAACAGCTACATGGGGCTCACCAATCATCCCGCGATCAAGGAAGCGGCGATCAAGGCAACCGAAAAGTACGGATCAGGCTGCGCCGGATCAAGGTTCCTGAACGGTACGCTTGACCTGCATATCGAACTTGAGAAAAAACTTGCAGAGTTTGTCAAGAAAGATGCCGCACTGTGTTTCAGTACCGGATTCCAGGTTAACCTGGGGGTTATTCCCACCGTGACAGGCAGGAACGATTATCTGCTTATCGACGAGCTTGATCATGCATCCATCATTGAAGCCACGAGGCTTTCCTTTGCCAAGGTCATAAAATACCGTCATAATGACATGACGTCCCTGGAAAGGATTTTAAAACGTTGTGAACCTAACAGGGTGAAACTCGTTGTCGTGGACGGCATTTTCAGCATGGACGGTGATATCGCCAAGCTGCCCGAAATCGTTAAACTTGCCGATAAATATGGCGGTTCTGTTATGGTTGATGATGCCCATGCAATCGGTGTGATCGGGGAGCATGGATCAGGAACTGCCTCCCATTTCGGCCTTACCAAAAAGGTCGACCTCATTATGGGTACCTTTTCAAAATCCCTGGCTGCCCTGGGAGGCTTTATTGCCAGCGATTTTGAAACCATCAATTATATAAAACATCATTCCCGCACCCTTATTTTCAGCGCCAGTATGACGCCTGCATCTGCCGCAGCCGTACTTGCCGCCCTGGAAATTATTAAAAATGAACCGGAACGCATCAAGCACCTTTGGGACCTGACCTGGTATGCATTGGAAAATTTTAAACGCCTTGGATTTGATACCGGCCTTTCACAAACACCGATCATCCCCCTTTACATCAGGGATAATATAAAAACCCTTACCCTGACCAAGATGTTGCTGGATGAAGGAGTCTTTATCAATCCGGTAGTTTCTCCCGCGGTGAGCAAGGACGATACCCTGATCCGGTTTTCACTCATGGCTACTCATACTAAAGAGCAGATTGATACTGCCCTTGAAAAGTTTGAAAGGGTAGGGAAAAAGCTTCGTATCATCAGATGATGCAATAATTCTGGATTTATGACTGTGAGCATTAAACCGGTAAAGTCTAAAAGTGATTTAGGCCGTTTCATAAAATTTCAATACAAGCTGTACAAGGGCAATAAATACTGGTGCCCCCCCATGCGTATGGATGAATGGAATACACTGGATCCTAAAAAGAATCCGGCCTTCGAATTCTGTGAATCCCAATATTTCCTGGCCTATAAGGGAAATGAACTGGTTGGCAGGGTTGCCGCCATCATTAATAAAACCTCCAATATTCGCTGGAATGAGAAGCTGGTGAGGTTCGGTTGGATCGATTTCATTGACGATATTGAAGTCTCCACAGCCCTGATCGAAACCGTAATTAAATGGGGGAAAACTAAAGGTATGATGGGTATCCACGGCCCGCTTGGCTTTTCGGATATGGATAATGAAGGCATGCTGATCCAGGGTTTCGAGGAACTGGCCACCCTTGCTTCGATTTACAATTATCCGTATTACGTGGATCATATGGTGAAGCTGGGTTTTGAAAAAGCTGCCGATTGGGTACAGGTGGAGATAACAGTTCCCCCCATCCCCGAAAAGATTCAAAGAGCCGCAGAGCTGGTTGCAAAAAAGTATAACCTGAAAGTGCTGAAAGCCAAAAAAGCCAAGGATTTCCTGCCGTATGCCCCGAAAATGTGGGCAACCCTGAATGATGCTTTTGACAATCTTTACGGGTATACCCGGCTTACAAAGAGGCAAACCGATCTTTATACCAAACAATATTTCCCGTTTATCAACCCCGATTTTGTCGGCATGGTCCTCAATGAACAGGACGATGTAGTGGGGTTTGGAGTCTGTTTACCCTCACTCACTCATGCCCTGCAGAAATGCAACGGCAAGCTTTTCCCCTTCGGCTGGTACCATATCATGAGAGCCCTCAAATCGAACGATATAGTGGATATGTACCTGAATGGGGTGAAACCCGAATACCTTAACAAAGGCGTGGTTGCAATGTATTACAACGAGATACACAAGGGTTTTATCAAGAACAAGGTCAGGATCGTTGTTACCAATCCCCAGCTTGAAGACAATAAGTCGGCTGTATTAATGTGGAAGAATTTCGATACAACCCGACAGCATCTTAAGAGGCGGTGCTGGGTGAAACATTTTGCCTGATAATGCCTAATATCCTGATCACCGGCTCAAGCGGATTCATTGGAAGTTTTCTTGTTGAAGAAGCTTTAAAAAGAGATCTCACCGTATTTGCGGGTGTCAGAAAATCAAGTTCACGCAGCTATTTACAGGATCCCCGAATACGGTTTGCCGTTCTGGATATCACCGATAAAGGCAGGATCATGGATTTTCTTCTTGATCAGAAACAAAAGGGCATTACGTTTGATTACATCATCCACAATGCAGGAATCACCAAGGCTAAAAAAACTGATGACTTCTACCGGGTCAATTATTCCTTCACCCGGAATCTGGTTGAGGCATTGATTGAATCCGGTTCAATTCCCCTGAAATTTGTTTATATAAGCAGTCTTGCTGCATTCGGGCCCGGCGATCCTGTAAGCATGAAACCGGTAATGCTCGGCGACACACCGAAACCCGTTGACGAATACGGAAAAAGCAAACTTGAAACCGAAAAATACATCACGTCTCTCAGGGAGTTCCCATGGCTGATCATTCGCCCTTCGGGTGTTTACGGCCCAAGGGAGAAGGATTATTTTGTTTACTTCCAGACGATCAAGAGGGGGATGGAACCGTATATCGGCTACAAGCCGCAGATCCTGACATTTATTTATGTAAGGGACCTGGTAAGGCTGATCCTTGATGCAGCGGTCTCGGGAATCAGGGAAAGATCCTATTTTGTGACCGACGGGAAGCAGTATGATTCCAGGGAGTTTGCTGCAATCACAAAGAAACACCTGAATAAAAAAACACTGAGTTTCACCCTCCCGGCTGGCCTGGTCGGTGGAATTGCCCTACTTCTTGAAAAAACATTCAGCCTTGCCGGCAGCATGCCAACACTCAATACCGACAAGTTCAACATCATGAAAAGCACCAATTGGACCTGCCAGGTGGATGTGCTTCAGAACGATTTCAGTTTCAAAGCTGAATACGACCTTGACAGAGGTGTTAAAGAGGTATTGGAATGGTATAAAAATGAAGGCTGGTTATAATTAATCCTTGCCTGATGACAGAAATCAGAAAAGTTACCACATCGGAACAGTTAAAGAAGTTCATTACATTCCCTCATCATCTTTACAAAGGAAATCCATATTGGTGCCCTCCAATCATAATGGATGAAAAGAACACCTTATCACCTGAAAAAAATCATGCTTTCGAATATTGCAGAGCTGAATACTGGCTGGCCTATAAAGACGGAAAGCTGGTCGGTAGAGTGGCCGGAATAATAAACACAAAGGCCAATAAACGCTGGGGTGAGGAACTGGTAAGGTTTGGTTGGATCGATTTCATTGATGATGCAGAAGTTTCACAGAAGCTGATAGATACTGTTTCGGAATGGGGCAGGGCTCAGGGGATGAAAGGAATCCAGGGCCCTTTGGGATTTACCGATATGGATAATGAGGGTATGATGGTCGAAGGCTTTGACCAGCACTGCACGATTTCTTCGATTTACAACCATCCCTATTATGTGGACCATATGGTGAGGATGGGATTTGTAAAGGGAGCCGACTGGCTTCAGTTTGAATTTAAAATTCCCCCTGTATTGCCTGAGAAGGTGGAGCGTACTGCAAAAATCGTTGAAGAAAAATATCATCTCAGGGTTCTGAAGGTAAAACGGAGAAAAGATCTCATTCCTTATGCCCGGAAGATGTTCAGTATGCTGAACCATGCTTTCGATGAATTATATGGTTTTGCCGCCATCGGAGAAAAGCAGATGGATGCTTATGTGCAGCAGTACTTTGGTTTTATCCGCCCCGAATTTGTTGTATTCGTGGTGGATCCGAAGGATGATGTAGTGGGTTTCGGTGTAACCCTGCCATCGGTGACCGCGGCTCTGCAAAGATCAAACGGGAAGATCTTCCCCTTTGGCTGGTTTCATTTGCTGAAGGCGGTTTACCGGAACGATATTATCGACATGTACCTGGTGGGCGTTCACCCCGAATATCACGGTAAAGGCGCTGCTGCGCTGGTGTGGAGGGATATGCACAGGGCCTA
The DNA here is from genome assembly GCA_903877385.1 of uncultured Bacteroidales bacterium. Taxonomy (GTDB): domain Bacteria; phylum Bacteroidota; class Bacteroidia; order Bacteroidales; family FEN-979; genus CAIRDP01. The sequence continues at coordinate 15,553 of CAIRDP010000057.1, read as the reverse complement.
CCTGAAATACGGGATTAAGACAGCCTACTCAAACCCCCAGCTGGAAGATAATTCAAAGGCCTTATTAATCTGGAAAGATTTTCACCCCCGCCAGATCATCCGGCGGCGTTGCTGGATAAGGCATTTCTAAAAAAAAAGAGGCTGTCCCGCACATTTGAGACAGCCTCTTTTTTAACGTCAAATCTGATTATTTAGCTGGTGCAACATCCCACCAGACCCTTGTCCAAAGATCGATTCCCTTTGGTGTGTTCGGGTTGTAGTTTACCTCGGTTTGTGCCTCGGGGTAATGCCTTGGGATTTCATTTTTCTGGGCTGCAGTTGTAGGATTGGCCGAAAGCCCGATAACGTTGTTGGTTCTTCTCCAGTCGTTAAAAGCTTCAGCCTGGTTATACAGGGCGATCCATTTCTGCATCATTATTTCTTTGTACAGAGGGGGGCCTGAAGAAACATTGATATAGCTTGAATAGAAAGTCATCCAGGTTACATAATCGGCTCCGAATTTTTGCATGGAAGCAGTAACAGCATCAATAAGGGCTATCCTCACCTGTTCAACCGGGGCATTGGTCTGGTACAAGCATTCGGCTTTGATGAACAAGGCCTCAACATAGGTTACAAAAGGAACTGGTGCAGCGGCAGATGCAACTGCATTTCCCGGCAATGATGCATCATTACTGGTTTCACCCCAGCCGTTGCCAAAGTAAGGTCTTGTAGTATCAAGGGATACTGTGGCAAACAGCGGTAGCCTGGGATCATGGCGAACTAAATTCAGGGTGTCGATAAACACCTGGGCCATGCTGATATCACCACGCTGCTGCATGAACTGGAATAATGGATTTTGCTGGCCGGCTGCATCAAAGAATGCGAACTGGCAGTCATTGTCATTACTGCTGATCCCACCGTCAAGTGCGGCAAGAGCATCGGCAAAAGCAGTGGGCTGAAGTTTGCACAAATGCAGGATGTAACGGGCTTTAAGAGTATGTGCTGCCTGCAACCATAAAGCGGGATCGCCACCATACATGACGTCACCGTCAATGGCGGGGGCGGTTGGATCGCCTAACTGAATGATAGCATCATCAAGCAGATTCATAATGGTAGTGTAGATCTTCTGCTGGTTGTCAAACGAAGGATTCAGGTTTGCAATGCCCTGGAATGCTGACGAGTAAGGCATGTCACCCCAAACATCGGTAACAACTCCAAGTGTGTTTGCAAGCAATACTTCTGCAACACCTTTATACGTGATGTTGTTTGCTGTAGCTGACTTGGAGATGATCATCTGAAGGTTCATCATGGTATTGGTATAATCGGTCACCCAAAGGTTGTTATCATCCGATTCCAGCCAGTAGTAATTGGCGGTAGACTGTGATTGACGGGCAATTCCCTGGTAATACTGCAACCAGATCGAGGTTACCCTGGAAATGTCATTCCCGCCTATGGTGTTGTAGGCCATATTAGCCTGAACACCTGTCAAAATGGAACTCATCGGGACATCTGCGGGCAGATCCGGGTTCGTATTGATGTTGGTGTCGATCCAGCTTTTACATGAACCAAACGCCAGAGCCATCAGGAAAACCAGTCCTATGAGTTTTATGTTAATTTTTTTCATATCTGTTTTTTTTTAATTTTTGTTATCTGATATTCTGAAACGGCTTAGAACGATAAGTTCAGACCAACGGTATAACTTTTTGTGCCGGGCATGTTGAAATAGTCGATGCCCTGAGCATTTGAAGCGCCCAGGAGGTTAGTTTCAGGATCAATCCCCTTGTATTTTGTGCTGATCCAGAGATTTGTTCCGGTGAAATACAGACTAAGGCCTTTGATAAAGGTCTTCTTCAGCATATGTGTAAAATTATAGGACAAGGTTACCGTACGTAGACGGACCCAACCTGAATTCTCCACGTAATCAACCATAGGACCTACGAATCCGCTTCCTATTCCGGTTCTCCAGTTCTCATCAAGTTTTACAGGCACTGTATTGACCTGTCCGCTTGAAGTTACACCCGGGAAAACATACCATTCATCACGGTTCAAAGTTCCAGCTGAGGTTCCGAAATAATCCAAAACACCACGGGTACCATCCCACATTTTTCCACCGTATTTAACGTCGAATAACAAATAAAGGCTCAGATCTTTCCAGCGAAGGTTTGTGCCGAGGCCGCCGGTCCATTTCGGATCAACGTTACCCAGTGCACTCATGTCGGCACGCTCGACCGGATAACCGTCAGGACCGATAACCATATTGCCTTTGGCGTCCCTTACCCAGTCATACCCGTAAATAGTACGATAAGGCTGGCCAACCATTGCATCGATTTCAGATCCTTCAAATCCACCAAGGAATATCTGGTTGATATTGGGAGCCAGAGCATCAACATTATTCTTGATGCATGACCAGTTGATGATGATGTCCCAGTTCCAGTTCTTCGATTTGATGGGAACGATATCCAGGGTTACTTCATGACCGTAAGTGGTCATGGATGCTGCATTCAAAGTGGTTGAAGAATACCCTGTTGATGCGGCGATAGGTACTGAAAGGATTAAATCCTGCCCTTTGTTGTGGAAGAAAGTATATGAAAAACCAACACGGTTCTGCCAGAATTTCAGGTCAGTACCAACTTCCCAGGTTTTTGTCTTTTCAGGTTTCAGCTGGTTATTTCCCAGGGTGTTGCTTAACGAGAATGCGTTGCTGCCATTCCAGGGAAATACCAGTCCTGTTGTCCATCCGTCAAGCACGGCCGGAGTGTTATAATAGGTAATGGTACTGTAGGCAGGAGCATCTTTTGCAACAATTGCATAGGATACCCTGAGTTTACCGTAAGGCATTATTTTATTGTCCTTCAGGCCGGGCAGCTGGGTGAAGATCCAGCCCAGACCAACCGAGGGATAAAAGAATGAGTTCTTGCCCTGTACCAGGGTTGTGGTCCAGTCGTTACGGCCGGTAAGGCTCAGGTACAACATGTTTTTCCAGGATAATGTAGCATCACCGTAAATAGCAGCCCTTCTGATTTCGTTAGTTGTGGTTGCGGAGCTGATGGTGGTTCCGTTGTTCAGGTCATAATACTCAGGTATTACCATACCGTTTGCAGTAGACGATAAGCCTTTGTAATATTGGCGTGTCATGTTCTGGCCGAGCAGGACTTTAATGTTGAAATCTTTTGCAAAATCCTTGTCGATATTGATCATCAGGTCGGAGTTCATATCCTTTTCGGTCTCCTGCCCATCAACATCCCAGCCATCGCCGAAAGCGGTAGAGGAGTATATGTTCATCTGGTCTTTCCACCTGCGGCCCCACCAGTCAACACCAAGGCGGTATGTAACCGACAGCCATTTCGTGGCATAGTAATCAACCTGAACACTCCCGATCAAACGGTCAAGGTGGTCGGAATATTGGTTTTCGTTTGCCGTCCAGTAAGGATTGTCATAACCACGGCCATGACGGTAACTTCTCTGGATAGTCCCGTTTTCCACATCGGGTAACATATATCCTGCTGCGTTGTCGAAAGTGGTAGGTGTCCTGAGGAGACCGAGCATCACACCCGATGTATTCGAACCCTGCTGGAGACGATTACCGCCCGTGATCATGTAATTGGCCGTTCCGCTGAGTTTGACTTTTTCACCCAGTTTGGTATCGCCGGCGAGTTTGAAGGTATTCCTGCGGAAAGTATTGTTTGGAACAATACCTTTCGACTGGTTGTCGGAAAAACTGAAATAAAAGGTTGATACATCGGTACCACCCATCAATGAAAGAGAATTGTTGGTAGTAACACCTGTCTGGAAGAAATTATAGGGATTGTACGACTGGGCAGGGCCAATTTTGGAGACTGAACTGCTGTTGGGTACAAGACTACCTCCAATATCGAAATTTTTCCATTTATTCCATACCGAGGGATCTTTTGATAATGACATGGTGTCGATTTTGGCGCCCCAGGAAGTTCTTCCGCCCGAGACCCACTGGCCACCGGTTCCCTGAGAGTACTCATTCTGAAGGGCAGGAAGCATACTCACTTTGTCAAACTGAATGTAAGTATTGAAATTTACACTCATCTTTTTACCCGGAGTTGATTTGCCTTTTTTGGTTGTAATGATAATGGCTCCTGATGCAGCACGCAAACCGTAAAGAGCTGTTGCTGCGCCACCTTTGAGTACGTTCATTGACTCAATATCGTCGGGGTTGATATCGATGTTACGGTTTGAGGTTGCAACACCGTCAACTCCGTAAGTACCGCCGCTTTCACTTCCAGAGATGGGAATACCATCGATAACATACAAGGGCTGGTTGTTCTGGGTGATGGAAGATGCTCCACGAATCTGGACGTAGGTGGCTCCACCGGCAACACCGGCAGAATTGATGACCTGTACGTCGGAGACTTTACCCTGCAGAGAATTAACAGCGTCTGTACGGGCCGATTTCATGATGTCATCCGCTCCGACTTCCTGCACTGAATAGGAAAGAGCTTTGGTTTCCCTGGGGATACCGATAGCCGTGACAACGACTTCATCCATATTCATGACGTCATTATCCAGAACAACATCGAGGGTTGTTGCAGTTCCTATGGTAACAGCCTTGGTTTTCATACCTACATAGGAGAAGGTAAGACTAGTGTACTTGGATGGGACAGCAAGTACATATTTGCCATCCATCCCAGTATTGGTACCGATAGTGGTACCTGGTACCACCACTGTCACACCCGGAATTGGCTGTTTGTCCTCCGAAGAGGTTACCGTCCCGGTAATGACGCGTGTTTGAGCAAATACTCCCTGCAGACCTGCCATAAGCAGTAAAGCAAGGATAAGAGTAAATTTTCTCATAACCGTTGATTTTTGTTAGTAAATGTGTTAATAATCAGTGACATTAATTGCTTGGGATTATATTGTGATATGTTTAACAGCAATAATGAGTAGGCAAGTTTACTACATTGTTAGGGAAATAACAAAAAAAAACAGGAAAAACTTATGAATTTTTTTAACCCCTTACCGGAATCGCCTGAAATACAATCCAAATAATATCAGGAGGACAATGAAGAAGGCAGGTCCTGAAAAGGAAACCCTTGGCTGGAATAACTGAAAAGAAGCAAGGATCAGTGACGATATCCCGAAAATATAATACCCATACCTCCGCATGTTCCACATAGCAATGATACCCGATAATGACAATATGAACAGCAGTGAGAACATCCCCATGATCAACCTGACAGCATTACCCGAATACCGATCTACCGGCGTATACAGGTTTATTGCATCGGTAACCCAACCGGCAAAAAAGAATCCCGATAGAAACAGGATTGCAAAAACGAAAAAGTACACCAGGCCGAACAAGCAGATTACAGTCAGGAAAACCGGGCGCTTTGGTTTGGGCAGGGGTTGCGGTGCTTCCATAATACAGATGGTGAGATGGTGAGATGATGAGATTGGGAATTAAAAGGTCTTGTTAAGTTTCTCCTGATCACCATCTCACCATATAATTCACGTCATTACTTTAAGCTGTGTCGAATATAAAAGTACAAAAGTTCCCGAAAGGAGGATGTCAAAAACAGAAGGGCCCGGGAGATGGAAAAAATAGATAGGGGCCAGGATCAATAATATCTGGGCTATGGTATAAATATGGAACCCGGTTTTTTTTAGTCTCCACATCAAAACGGCCCCGGCCACCGAAACCGCATACAGGATTGCATTCACAAAGAAGAACAAGGGTCGGCCTTCGGTAATCATTTCAAGCCCTGGTATCTTGAACTTTTCAGCAAAATCTGTAGCAATTGCAACAAACTGTTCAAAGAATGCACCTACAAAAATGCTGGAAATCAAAGTTAGACCGCCGTTGACCATGGTAAGTATACATAGTATCATCAGCAAATTTGGCCTGTTTACCGGTGGGGACCCCGGGGGAGGCCCGGGAGTTCCGAATTCTTCTTCCATGATATTATTTTAAATGCAAGTATCAGATGCCGGTTTATTCCAGACTTCCCACCGTTTTTTCAACTTCCTTCAGGATCTGGCACGACTTAACCAGTTCCTTCATCTTGTTGTGGTCGGGGTAGAGCGGCCTGTCAATTTCGAGAAAATCAACATGCCTGCGGATCACTTCCCTGGCTTTGGTAGTCCCGATGCCGAATTTATATTCGCGGAAATCAAGGGCCTGGGCTGCAGCCATAAGTTCTATACCAAGGATTCCGTAAGCATTGTCGAGTATCTGGAAGTTTTTAAGAGCCGTATTCATCCCCATGGATACAAAATCTTCCTGGTCGGCGGCCGCAGGTATCGACTGAATAGAAGCCGGCATGGAAAGAATGCGTTGTTCCACGATCTGCATATCTGCCGTATACTGGCTGAGCATCATGCCCGAGAACATTCCTCCGCCTTTGGTAAGGAAGGCCGGGAGTCCCACACTGAGTGCAGGATGGTTGAGACGGTTCATCCGGCGTTCGCTCATCACACAAACCATGGTGATTACATAACCCGCCATATCCATGGGAACCGAGACCGGCGAACCCTGGAAATTTGCTCCAGACAACTGCAGGTTTTCGTCAGGGAAAAAGATGGGGTTATCGCCAACACCGTTCAGTTCAATCTCCACCTGCGAACGTGCATAAGCCAGGGCATCATGGGCGGCGCCTATCACCTGGGGGGTCGACCGCATCGAATAGGCATCCTGGACCTTGCATTTTACCTTTAATTCAGCCAGGTCGCCCCCGGTCACACATTTCAGAATGGCCGCGGCGGAGCGCACGGCTCCTTTAAAACCACGGATCTCGTGAAGTTTCGGGCTGTAAGGCCTCATATTGGCCTTCATTGCTTCGAGTGACATGGAAGCCGCGATTTCGGCTTGTTTCAGCCAGTTGTTCGCATCAAAGCAGAACAGGGCGCTCATGGCTGTAAGTACATTGGAACCATTGATGGTGGCAAGACCGTCCCTGGCTTTCAGCCCGGGCACCGGTATCCCTGCAAGCTCCAGGGCTTCCTTGCCTTCGTAAAGCTTACCTTTATAATATGCATGGCCTTCACCCATCATGAGCAATGCGATCTGCGACATGGGGGCCAGGTCGCCGCAGGCCCCAACCGACCCTTTCTGGCAAACCATAGGAGTCACACCCTTGTTCAGCATATCAACCAGGGTCTGGGTTATCTCAAGGCGGGATCCGCTGTTACCGTGGGCATGTACATTGATGCGGCCAAGCATGGCGCCCCGAACCCAGTCAAGCGGCATAGGATCGCCTATGCCTGCAGCATGATTATAAATAAGGTATTTCTGGAAATCCTGCACCTGGTTATCATCCAGCACGACTTCCGAAAATTCCCCGATACCGGTATTAACGCCATACATGATCTCATGAGCATCTATCTTCCGCTCAAGCATGGCGCGGCATTTCAGGATGCGTTCCACAGCCTGGGGGTCAAGCTGCACTGTTTCTCCGTGCCGGGCAACACGTACCACATCTTCTATTGTAAGCCCGGAACCTTTTATTATTAATGTCATATATTTTATTTTTCAGGAATGGATAAAGTGATAAATATTTACAATGTACCAATTACCATGTACAAATGAAAAATGACAAATTCACTTATTTGTACATTCTACATGGTACATGGAATTACCTTACTCTGAACCAATCACCCATGAACGGGCACCTAAAATCGAAATACGGAATGTCCTTTTTACCATGAAATTATTTTTTTAGCTTGCTGATGAATTCTTCCCTGCTCATCCGGCTTTGCTCCCCGCTTGCAAGGTCCTTTACAGTAAGCAGGCCATTTTCCATCTCATCTTTTCCGATCAGAACCACAAAAGGGATCTGCTTACGGCTGGCATACTCCAACTGCTTCTTAAGTTTGGAGGAATCCGGATAAATTTCCGATGCTATCCCTTCCTTCCTGATATCGCTTAACAGCTTAAGTGAGAATTTTTCTTCTTCAGTACCGAAGTTGGCAAACAATACTTTTGTCGTATGCAGTATAGTATCAGGAAATTTATTCAGCTCATTCATCACATCATAAATCCGGTCGGCTCCAAAAGATATACCTACCCCCGAAACACCCGGGAGGCCGAAGATGCCGGTGAGGTCGTCGTAACGGCCTCCCCCGCAGATGCTTCCCATGGAAACATCATTGGCCTTAACCTCTATGATGGTCCCGGTATAATAGTTGAGACCCCGGGCAAGCCTTACATCAAAATTCCATTTGTTACTAAGGCTCAGATCTTTGATCAAACCCAGCAGCTGTTTCAGCTCCGCTATTCCTTTATTCCCAGTTTCGGAATTTTGAAATAATTTCTCGAGTATAGTAATCTTATCGCTTATCCTGCCTTCCATCAATAATACTGGCTGTAAGGCAGCAATGGCGGAATCACTGAGGCCTCTTTCGTTCAGCTCCAGGCATACTTTTTCCAGGCCGGTCTTGTCAAGCTTGTCTATTGCCACGGTAATGTCGGTCAGCTTTTCGGGAGCCCCGATTGCCTCGGCAATACCTGCAAGGATTTTACGGTTGTTGAAAACAGTGGTGGTTTCAATGCCCAGGCGGGAAAATACATCATCTATGATCTGGATCAGTTCAAGCTCATACAGTAACGAAGGGCTGCCAATCACATCAACATCACACTGGAAAAATTCCCTGTAACGGCCTTTCTGCGGCCTGTCGGCACGCCACACAGGCTGGATCTGGTAACGTTTGAAAGGGAATACCAGTTCGTTCTGATGTTGTACCACGAAACGGGCAAAGGGAACGGTAAGGTCATAGCGCAGCCCCTTCTCGGAAATGTGACGTGTAAAAGATGTAAGATCAGGGATGCGGGATGCTATACCCGAAACAGGGTTCCCGTTATTATTGCTTCCGGGCTGTTGATCCTGCATCCCTTCCAGGTAATTCCCAGAATTCAGAATCTTAAAAAGCAGTTTATCCCCTTCTTCCCCGTATTTCCCCATAAGGGTTGAAAGGTTCTCCATAGCCGGAGTTTCAACGGGGAGGTAGCCATAAGTTTCAAAAACTGAACGTATGATATTAAAAATATAGTTCCGGCGAACCATTTCGGCCGGAGTAAAATCACGTGTTCCTTTAGGGATAGAAGGTTTTTGCACTGACATTCAAAGTCGTTTGTGCAAAGATATGAAAATCCGTGAATCGTGATCCGGGTCACGGATAAGGGTTCAGGATTCAAACATATTCGTATCGATTGCTGATTCCGTTTAAATGCTCATTTTGGTTTCGCTAAAAACGGATCACGACCTAGGGTTCAGGGATCACGACATGCAGTTGTTTGAGCAGGGCTTCCAGGTAAGAAGATGCATGGGGGGAACCTTCACGCGGAGCCCAGCCGGCAAAATTCTTATCATCTATCGGGCTGTAGGGACCATCCTTTACTTCATAGGCCACACTGCCGTCTTCGAGTGAAACAATGGTGTGAAACGTCCGTTCAGGGATCTCGGCCCCGTAAACTCCTTTCAGTGGGTCGAGGATGATATGGTCGCTGATCCCCCCGTTTTCATCAAATTCCACAACCAAAATCCGGCCCCTGAGCGCGATGAAAACCTCACGCTTGTCCGGATCCTGGTGCTTATGCGGCTGTATATAGCTCATAGGCTCCATGGCGTTGAGCAGTCTCTGGAGTGTGTCGGAATACTCCTTATGGAAATTAAAATTTTTCCGTTTCCTTGGAACTGAACTGGCCTCAGAAGATACGGAATCAAGAAGGTTCTTATTTATAAGGATCATAACAGGAGATGTACATGGTACATGGTACATTTATTATGCTTTCAGCTTCTTATACTTGATCCGCTTAGGCGCTTCGTCGCCCAGGCGTTTTTTCTTGTTTTCCTCGTAATCGGAATAGGAACCTTCAAAGAAATAAACCTGGGAATCTCCTTCGAACGAAAGAATATGTGTCGCAACACGGTCGAGGAACCAGCGGTCATGGGAGATGATCACCGCGCAGCCTGCAAAATTATCAAGGCCTTCCTCGAGGGCCCTCAGCGTATTTACGTCAATGTCGTTTGTAGGCTCATCGAGCAGCAGAACATTGGCTTCTTCTTTCAGGGTCAGGGCAAGGTGAAGACGGTTTCTTTCACCCCCCGACAACACCCCGCATTTTTTCTCCTGGTCGGCCCCGGTGAAGTTAAAACGGGCAACATAGGCTCTTGCATTCATTGATCTTCCGCCTAAAACTATGGTCTCACTGTCGTTGGAGATGACCTGGTACACTGTTTTTTCAGGGTTAATGGCGGTATGGGCCTGGTCAACATAAGCAAGTTTTACTGTTTCCCCTATCCTGAAATCGCCTTTTTCGGGTTTCTCGCTTCCCATGATGAGCCTGAAAAGCGTGGTTTTCCCTGCCCCGTTCGGACCAATGATACCCACAATACCTGCAGGTGGCAAAGCGAAGCTCAGGTTTTCGTATAGAAGTTTATCACCAAAAGATTTTGAAACCCCGTTCGCTTCTATCACCAGGTTCCCGAGCCTGGGCCCGTTGGGAATGTATAATTCAAGTCGTTCTTCCTTTTCTTTCACATCCTCATTGAGGAGTTTCTCGTAAGCGCTTAAACGGGCTTTACCCTTTGCCTGTCGGGCTTTGGCCGACATCCTCACCCAGTCGAGCTCGCGCTCCAGTGTCTTTCGCCGGCGGCTTTCCTGCTTTTCTTCCATCTGCAGCCGCTTCGACTTCTGATCCAGCCAGGAAGAGTAATTTCCCTGCCAGGGGATCCCCTCGCCCCGGTCAAGCTCCAGTATCCATCCTGCTACATTATCAAGAAAGTACCGGTCGTGGGTGATTGCTATTACGGTTCCCTTATATTGCTGCAGATGTTGTTCAAGCCATTGGATAGATTCGGCGTCAAGGTGGTTTGTAGGTTCGTCGAGAAGGAGGATGTCGGGCTCCTGGAGCAGCAAACGGCATAAGGCCACTCTGCGGCGTTCCCCGCCCGAAAGCACGTTAACCGGCATGTTCTCTTCGGGGCAGCGCAAAGCATCCATGGCCCTTTCAAGCTTGCTGTCAAGTTCCCAGGCATTATGATGATCGAGAAGTTCGGTAAGCTCACCCTGCCTTGCAATGAGTTTATTCATTGCCTCATCATCCATGGGCTCCGAAAATTTCAGGTTCACGGCTTCATATTCTTTTAAAAGGTTCACCACTTCATGAACCCCTTCCTCCACAACCTGCCTCACAGTCTTTTTCTCGTCGATGAGGGGTTCCTGTTCGAGGAATCCTACAGAATAGCCCTGTGAAAAAACTACTTCTCCCTGGAATGATTTCTCAATGCCTGCAATGATTTTAAGCAGAGTGGATTTCCCTGAGCCGTTCAGCCCGATGATCCCGATTTTGGCGCCGTAGAAGAACGAAAGGTAGATGTTTTTAAGCACCTGTTTATGGGGTGGAAATATCTTGCTCACACCCACCATCGAGAATATTATTTTTTTATCGTCGCTCATATCGGATAAGATTTGGATGCAGGATGCGGGATGCAAGATATCCTGCATCCTGCATCTTACACCTGTTTTGGTTTCTCTAATAATGCCTCAATCTTCGCTGTTTCACGCTCCCAGCTGAAGTTGTCATGAACAAAACGGCAGCCGTTGAGGCCTATCTCCCAGGCTTTATCAGGATTGCCCAGGAGGAACAGTATATGTTTCACATACTCGTCGGGAGTTTCGGCAACCAGTATATCCTCGCCCTGTTTTGCATTCAGAGCCTGGAAGGCCAGGGGCGAAGTTATGCAGGGGATCTGCATGGCCATAGCTTCAAGAAGCTTGTTCTGCAGACCTGTGCCGATCTGCATCGGGGCGATAAAAACTTTTGCCCCTGCATAGCACTCCCTCATGTCGGGCACCCAGCCGCTGACATCAACATTATTCGATTTCAGGACCATCACCCGGATATTCGGGTTGGACCCGGCAAGAAGCAGGTGAAGATCATGTTTTAGCCCGAGAAGCTTAGGCATGATCTGGTTTACCAGGTATTCGGCGCTGTTAATATTCGGCGGATAACCCATATTGCCTGTAAAAACCAGGTCATACTTTTTCTCCCTCACCATAGGGGTGAAAAAATCGGTATCCACACCGTTTGCTACAACTACGATCTTGTCGCGTTCGGGATGGGGGATAAGATCCCTGTCGGGTTCCGAGATGATAATTTTATTGTCGAAACAATCAAACACCATTCGCTCATAATTCTGCAGCCGGCGGTGCTCAATCTTCAGAAAGGGTTTTAGGAAAAAAGGCGAAAGAACGATCCGCCGGTCGATGCCCTTTGAAAAAACATCCTGGTAGTCAATGGTCTTCGGGACAGGGAGGTCCTTTACATATTCTGCAACACGTATCAGCTGGCAAAAGATATGATCGGGCTTGTATTGTTTAATAAGCTTCAGGATCTGCCTCTTGGCGGCAGGGTTGTAAAAATATCCAACCTGCATCGGTCTGCCGCTGAACAAAGCAATGACGATATTCAGCAGTATGCTGAATTTATTAAGGGAAATCACATGGATAGCCTTTACATATTTATTCAGCACATGAAGGGCGTCCTTATGAAGCACTGTGTCGTTGAGGCAGCATAAAATGATCTCGTTGTGACGCGAAAGTTGTTTTATCTGGTGGAATGCCCTGAGTTTATCACCCTTTTCGGTAGGATAAGGCACGCGGGGAAGCAGAATAAATATTCTCATGAGTAAGTCTGTGGAGGACAAAAATAGGAAAATCCTGATTAAGCGGTCAGGTTCTTATAAAAAGCTTCGAGTTTTGCTATGATATTTTTACGGTCATACTTCGACTCGGCAAGCCTGCGGGCATTTATACCCGTTTTACGGATGAGTTCGGGATGTTCAACGCAAACCGATATCATTTCGAAGAATTCGCAGGCAAGGTCGGCAATAAGCAGGTTCTCCCCCCGGGTATATTCAATGCCTTCGGCTCCGAGGGAAGTGGATATGACCGTCTTCCCCCAGGCCATGGCTTCGATGATCTTGATGCGGATGCCGCTGCCCGAAAACAGAGGCACTATCATGATATCGTTGGCTGCATAGAAATCCGAAGCATTTTCAACCTCGCCTTCAACAAGAACATTGGCCAGGGATAGTTCTTTCATCCATGCCGGCATTTCACGCCCCGCAATATGAAACCTGAGCCCGGGATATTTCTTATGCAGGTCGGTCCATACATTCTGTAAAAACCAGCGAACCCCTTCCTGGTTCGGGATCCAGTTCATGGCGCCTATTATAAATATGGTAGGATAGTTGTTTGCTGCTTCCCTTACCGGGTAATCGGCAGGATTGATGCCGAATGGGATGGAAATCACGGGTTTGGATGTGATGGAACGGAAAAATTCAGCATCTTTCCCTGTGATCGCAGCTATCCCGTCAACAAGGGCGGGGACCCTGATTTCGAACGTTTTCAGGGTTTTTGCCAGGTGGTTGATATACCACTTTTTAAAAGGATTGGATGAGTTTGCGGCCACCCTTTCCCAGATCAGGTGTTCGATGTTGTGGGCTCTCAAAACGATCTTTGCTTTTGAATGACTGCGGATGAGGTCGATATACGAAGCCATCATCAGTATTTCAAGCTGAACGATATCGTAATCCGATTCCTGCAGTACTTCCTTCAGTCGGCAGGCGAATGAATCTGAGATGAAGCGTTCAATATGATAGGAATTCCTGGTGAAAAGGTTGAGAAAAGCCGGCAATACCTTGACCCTGAGGTCGACGTCGATCAGCTCGATACCGGTCTTCAGACAGTATTCCGGGGGGATGTCATCCGCCCTGATATTATATTTAAATGAATTGACGGCAAGAACCTTGACTTTATGCCCTGCTTCGATCATCCCTTCGATAAGCATATTCATTGCAATGGGACCGCCTTCTTTGGATGGCCAGGGCGATTTATTACAAAGGAATAATATCCTCATAAGCCCTGTTCTGTTTTTATGTGGAATATCTTCTGGAAGAGCTTGATCCAGCTGTCAACATCAAGCAGGGAGGCGTCGTTGGTTGCTTTTCGGGTGAGAAAAACACCTATTGGCAGAAGCACTGCCGATGCCAGCCACATTCCCTCCCAAACCGGCAACTGTCCTTCAGCGGCATACTTTTCACCGGTAAAGGAAATAACCCAGTAAAGAATGAAGAACACGGTCGAGATTACCGCCGGCATCCCCAGGCCGCCTTTACGGATAATGGCGCCCAGGGGGGCCCCGATAAAAAACAGCAGGAAACAGGCAATCGAGAAAGTGAATTTCTGATGGTAAACGATGAGGTGTTTGTAAACGAGTTTTTCCTTGTTTTCAAAATTATCGCCTGATACACTAACATTTTCTTTCACCGATGTGGCAGTATTGAATGCTGCATTGATAATGCCGGCACGGTCGGAGGGCGGAAAACTGGCAAGAACATTGGATGCGAAAAACGGCTTGGGCCTGGAAGGGGTTTTAGAGTCGGCGGGTTTTTGCATATAAGGCCTGGCCAGAGAATCATGGCTGGTGAGAGCCACAAAATTGTTATACATGTTATCGGAGGCGATTTTTCGCTCCCGCTGAAGTTCCTGCCGTATCGAATCAATGGAGAACTGGAGCTGACGGATGTTCAGCATCTCGTAATTCTTTTTAAACAGGTTTTCGTCGGTGCGGGTAAGCTGCAAGCCCGAAAGATCAAACATCTGGTACTGTTCAGTGAATTTCGTCCTTTGGAAAGGTCTTGTTATTTCATTCCTTCTCAGGTCGATGCGCTCTTCATAATTATACCCGTTGTTAAGTTTAAAAACCAGGTAGCGTTTATCGGCACTAAGTTCCATTTTGCCCCATTCGGCCACGGTCATTGAAACATTTCCCATATGCTTGGTGTGGTCATACACCATAACGTCGCGAATCGTATTGCCGTCGGCATCTTTTTTCCCGACCCTGATCACGAATCCGTCAATGCCATTGTAAAAAACACCTTCCCTGAGGTTAAAGGCAAGTTTCTTTTCCCTCACATCGAAGAGAAGGGAAAGAAATTTAAGGTTTGCTTTCGGCAGGATGATGTTTGAAAAATAAAATGCCAGCCCCGAGATCAGTATCGATACAAGGACCAGCGATCGCATGATGCGGAAAAGACTGACCCCTGCAGCTTTCATAGTGACCAGTTCGTAATGTTCACCCAGGTTCCCGAAAGTCATAAGCGAAGACAAAAGTATGGCCAGGGGAAGAGCCATGGGAACAAACGTGGATGAGGCGAAGAACAGCAGTTTCATAATGACGTACCATTCGAGCCCCTTTCCAACAAGGTCATCGATATACTTCCATAAAAACTGCATCAGGAGAATGAAGAGGGCAATGAAGAATGTCATGACAAGAGGTCCCAGGTATGATTTAAGAATGAACCAGTCCAGTTTCTTCATAATGCAAATTCTCAGAGCAAAGATATTAAAGATGTATGATGTACGGTATAGGATGATGGAATAATGGTAGGATGAGGGCGCTGCGCGCCGATGCGGGATGGGCAACGCTTCGCGTTGCCGATGCGGGATGCGGGATGCGGGATAGGGCACTTCGCGCCGATGCGGGATGGGCAACGCTTCGCGTTGCCGATGCGGGATGCGGGATGCGGGATAGGGCACTTCG
>CAIRDP010000056.1 GCA_903877385.1 uncultured Bacteroidales bacterium | reverse complement strand
GGGAAATGGTCCAGGAGTACCCGGTCATGGATGGTTCGGTGGCATAGGATACCCCGACAGAGCCGGCGCAAACGGAAGATGGGCCTGTGATGGTGGGAACGGGCAGGGAATTCACAGTGACGCTCTGAGATGTGGCTGTGGTAGCCGTACATCCGTTTGCATCATTATAATTTACAGTAATGGTTTGGATTCCTGCTGAATTCCAGTTAACTGTAATTGTATTCGTACTTGAGCCTGAAATGATACTTCCCCCGGGGGATATAGTCCACTTATAGGTGCTCATGGACTGTTCAGTGGTATAGGTCACCCCGCTGGATCCTGCACAAGTAGTAAGCGGGCCTGTAATCGTGGGAACAGGAAGAGCCTGCACATTGACGATCATTGGTGAAGCCGAAAGGGCAGCACATCCATTTGCATCAATATAGTTTACAGTAAGAGTTTGGGCCCCTGATGAATTCCAGTTCACGGTGATGGTGTTCGTTGTGGAGCCTGAAGTGATTAACCCTCCCGGAGAAATGGTCCAGATATAAGAGGTCATAGAGGGCTCGGTGAAATAGGTCACTCCCGCAGATCCGATGCAAACAGTGGCAGGGCCGGTAATGGTTGGTAAGGGCATAGGATTCACTGTTACAGGCATTAAGGCTGGCGGGGTGGCTCTGCAGCCATTTACGTCGCTATAGTTTACTGTAAGGCTCTGGGTCCCTGCCGTGTTCCAGTTGACGGTGATGCTTTCAGTAGTGGAGCCTGCCGTGATAATCCCCCCCGGCGAAATTGACCAGGTGTAGCCTGTCTTTAAAGATTCAGTAAAATATACAAGCCCGTTAGTCCCGGCACAAACTGTTCCAATGCCTGTAATCGAGGGTACAGGCGGAGGATTTACGGTTACCGTGTAAATTGTAGGGGTTATTCCAACACAGCCTGAGACAGGGTCATTGTAATTTACACTGATTGTATGTGTTCCCGCAAGGACGTTCCAATGCACCCTGGCTGTATCCGCTCCGTTGCCGCCTGCAGTGATTACGCCTCCGTTTGCCACCCAGGTGTAATTTGTCATACCCGCCTCGGTGGAATAAGTCTGAGTTTCGTCATAACAAACAGTTGAAGCCCCTGAAATTGTCGGGTGAGGCTGTACAATAACGGTAACCGAGTCAATTGAAGGAGTGCTGCTGCAGGATGCCACCACACAATAATAAGTTGTCGTGACCGGAGGTGTAGCATGGATATCTGCTCCGTACCCGGCAATGGTGCCGCCAGGATAGGCATTCGCGTACCAGGTAATGCCGCTGGGCACAAAGTGCGTGGATTCATTTTGCGCAGTCCACTGGGTGTTGTTTCTGCCTGTGGCTGTAAATGCAATTGTGCCGTCAATATTCTGAACCCCCTGGGTGGCGTTATAATTGTTGCAGGCAGGTTTGTCCTGAATATTATTGTAGATGACACTTCCCTGCTCATATAACACGATCTGAAAAGTGCCCTGGATTGCTGCATTGCTTGAACAGGCATATAACCTGCAGTCAAGCCAATACACGACTAATTTTCTATCAGGGGCAGTGCCTTCGGTGTAATAATAAACATTCTGGTAAGGCGGAGGGTAAGTCGGCATCCAGTCTTCCCAAGGGGCAAAAATGGCATTTTTTGGAACTGGCGTAGTGGAGTTGGGAATAAGGGTTGATGTAAACGTACACCATGAGTTTCCGGGAGGCTGGGAAAAACTGATCCATCCATTCGACCCGACCCAGAATTGGGAGTATATCTGATTAAAAAAACAAAACTGAAAGCCAATATCGAAAGGACCGGCAATACAGTCATCATGACTGCCGGAAGCGGTTGAAGTACATATGGTAAAATAAGGATCAATTGCAGTACCTCCTGTAAATGGTTCAGGTGAATATGTCGGATCGACCTGGAAGGTATAACTATCGGATCCGTTGAAACATCCGGTTTGTAAAATGGCATGCAAGGTAGTTGTCACACCCTGGCATATGGGAGTCACAGGGAGAACAGATACGCAATTTTGGTTGTAAACATTAATAAAACTAATGAAAATGAGAAAGGAAGAGAGTAGAAGCCGCTTTTGCATCAGGTGGTTTGTAAACGGGATGAGGCGTAAAAAGGGTTTTAGCAGTAAAAACAGAAATCGTAATCTTTCCTTGTTCATGTCGGGTGTAGTAGATAGTGAACCATCAGCAAAAGGACTTCTTTAATCAGAAATCATAAAAGGTATTTGCCCTTCCATAACATAAAGACAAAAGAAACCCTTTAAAGGTTGCCAGATAAGTGAACAAAGTTATTAAAATTCCATAACATTTTTACGCGAAGAGAGGAAATCCTTTCATTACGGTTTCCCTGACATGCTGTTTTAGTCTTTCACGCACCTCACCGGGAAGGCATTTGGCTTGAGGGAGGGATAGAAGGAGACGCTGTAAGTAAAGTTGTTCATTCCCCTGGCCACGGCTCTGACGGGTCCGTTTGTGGTAGCGGTCCAGTACATGGAGGCGGTGAGG
>CAIRDP010000055.1 GCA_903877385.1 uncultured Bacteroidales bacterium | reverse complement strand
GCCCTGCTCATCAAAATCAGCCTGTTCGGAATTGAAGACATGGTAAAACTTAAGCAGAAACAGTTTCTTTGTTTCGCCGGTGGCTTCATCCTGCTGAAGAGAATTCTTCCAGAATACCACGATGGTGGATTTTTCGCCCTTGCGAACCTGTCCGCCGTTAGCACGGATTTGTTGAAATGTGCCATACACACGGCTCTTATAGGGATCAGAAGAAAGCACCAGGCGGTTGATACCCCGGTAGTAATGGCCGTTCATGCTAACAGGTGATGGAACCTGCCAGAGTTTCATCCAGCTTCCTGCTGTTTCGAGGTTAGCGATGATCTTTTCGGTGATGGCTGCATAGATTTGTGAGTTATTCATAAGAGATGCTACTGCCCTGTAGTCTTATTTAGGTTTCTGGCCCACCTGGTTAAAATGAAATTTTTGCCATAGGTGAATACCGAGAAAAATAAATAATGTCAGGGGTGTAGGTCAGATTGAACCAATCTGAAAACACTCGAAGAGCGACTATTCCCAAAGGAGGTCGCCCTTTACAGTTTTAAGCTTTACCAAAGCGAATTTTTCGCAGGTAACTTCGCAGGAATTTCGAGTTTAATAAATGTGCGGTGGCCAATGTCTGTCTTTTTTGCAACTTCTTTCTTTGGCGGGAATGAAAAGAAAAATAAAGCCCCGGTTTCCCGGGGCTTAGAGTCTACATTTTACCATCATCCGCAAAGGAATAATACCTGTCATCCCCAATGATGATGTGGTCCAGAACATCCACATCAAGCATGAGGCCACAATCCCTGAGCTTTTTGGTCAGCTTACTGTCGGCTTCACTGGGATTGATATTCCCTGAAGGATGATTGTGACCTAATATAATGGAGCAGGCTTGATTATCCAGGCAGGTCTTGAATACCTTCTTGGGATCCACTACTGTTCCGGATACTCCGCCTTCGGAAATGCGGATCTTCCTCAGGACCCGGTTTGAACGGTTCAGCAGCAGGATCCAGAACTCTTCATAAGGCAAATCACCCATTAAGGATTTAAAGATTTCAAAGGCTTCACGGCTATGGGTGATCTTATCTTTGAGGATCACTTCGGATTCATTCCTGCGACGAGCCAGGGCGAACATAGCCGATATCTTTACGGCTCTCTTCTGGCCGATGCCTTTGATCTTCTGAAGGTCGGTTACTCCGAACTTCCAGAATTCGCAGAGGGAATTTCCGCAATTGGACAGCATTTTCTTGGCTATATCCAGGGAATTTTCCCCTGAGACGCCGGAACCGATGATAATACTGAGCAATTCTGCATCGGAACAGGTTGCTGTTCCTTTCAGCAGGAGTTTCTGACTTGGCAGGTCATCTTCTGCCCAGAGGCGCATCGGGATTGTGTTTTCATACCTGTCGCTGTTTTCCTGGGCAAGTTGTGCATTGATCGAGTGTTTTTTCATAGCTGGTTAGTTTTAAGCAGCGCTTATGGCCGCGGTGAGTAAATGAAATTTGCCGGTGGAAGCATGCCCTGAGAAACTTTTAAGCAAAGGTTCAGGTCAGATTGTTGATGAGAATCTGAATGAACCCGAAGGGCGACAAGCGCCATCAGGAGGTCGCCTTTAGTGAGAAACAGTTTATCGAGGCATAACTTTGTGAATTTCGGATTACTCTTTGGGCAGGGTTTTTGCAACTTTTTCCTAAACAGTTGCCCGGATTCTTCCTTTTGAGCATCAGCGAGCATAAAAAAACAGGCAGTCATTTCTGACTGCCTGCCTTGTAAAGGGCATTTATTCTCAGTTAGAGAATTGCCCCTGAAATTCTTTAAGTTCCCAATTGAACTTTTCAGGTTCTGAGGCAATGAGTTCTTCAGTATAACCCGGGTAGTAAATCTGGTCCAGTTCCTGGACAAAGATTTCGACGAGTGACTGTTGATGGGTGTTGTTGGATAGAGCTTTCATAGTGAGTTTGAGTTAAGGTTAGTAATGAAATTTTTAAACGCCAAAGGCTAAAACCGAGAATAATAAATAATGTCAAGGGGGTAGGTCACGATTGGTACAATCTGAAAACACTCGAAGAGCGACTATTCCTTGCAGGAGGTCGCCCTTGACAGTTTTAAGCTACTATCTCTTAAAGCGAATTATTCGCAAGGTACCTTTGTAGCAAAATTTCGAGCTAAACCGTGGGGTGGCCAGATAAGGGTTTCTTTTTTGGTACTTCTTGCTTTGACCATGGCGTTCAAAGAAAAAAGTACTGCAATTGCAGTAAGACCACTAAAACAGGGTGATTTCTTTTTGCTTCTTTCTCTTTGCACCACTATCAAAGAAAAAGAAGCCGGGATAACTTGGTTATCAATCAAATAACCTGATTTTTCCCGGTTTTATCCCTTCTCCCCAAAAAAAAAATCGTAATTCTCTCTTTTGCAAGATATTAAAAGTGTCTGCACCGCCTTTATCTTTCAAAATTCGTCTAAAGACCACGCCCCGCCCTATCCTTTTTTGCGTGTCCGTCTCAACCCTGTTATACGATATATGAAACGCCCGTAAATAGGTACATTCTTGCGTTTGTATCATCGTGGGGCAAGCTCTGACAAACGATCATAAGGCAAGCCAATGCCTTAGTTCAAATAAAGGCACAATGTGCCTAATGGCTTTATATTAAGTAAATGGGTAAAAGGCAAGCTCTCAGGCAATCTGCTCCCCTATGCTATCGATTCAGGAATATAAGTTCGTTTGAAGGAAGTTGATCCCCGACGCTCTGAAAGAACATCCAGTAGTACAGATTGTCCACCGCATCACTCAGATCCGTGGCTTTCCACCTGGGCTGATCCACCCGGCGTTCGGATCGTTTATCCTTTTTGAACTCATCGGCAAGGATAGGCGCATTGTCCATTGAGAAGAACGCCTCCATGGCGTTGTTCAGATTGACTTTGAACCTGGGCACAGCAGGGAAATCGCCGCTAAGGAACCTGTGCCAGAAATTAAACTTATCCATATGGGAGGCTTCAAACAGTTCAGCCCTGAGGTAAACTTCCCAACCGGCTTTGGTAAGCCAATCCACCACATCATCGAAATAGCTTTTGCGGCTTGCCGCATCGTTCTTACGTTGGCCATCGCTCCCCCCGTACAGATAGATCACACGGGTAGCATGATGCTCATAGTACTTGATGAACATCTCAACAACAACTTTAAGGGTTTCATTCTCGACAAAGAAGTTCTTGATGATAGGGAATTCATTGATATCACGGTGCCACTGGCTTACGATCAGACAGTTCTGTGTTGTACCAAAATCGAATGACAGGTACAAGGGTTCATAGGCTTTGCAATCCGCATCACCCCGGCAATCCTGTAAGGTCTTCCTTGAAGAGTCCTGATCCAGGCGGTCATAATAGGAATAGTCATATGAATTGTAGTAACCATGCTGTTTTTCAATAAGCAGGGGATAGAACTTATTGACATTTGCTTTCCTTCGTTTGTTGAGCACTTCAAGATCATAGATCACCTGAGGCAACACCCTTTTAAGGTCTCTGAAATACTGCGTTCCGAGAATATGCACATTCTCATAGGCCGAAGCTTCAATATAGAGATACTGTTTTGGAAACTTCTCCTGCAGGGATTCGTACTCAAATACCCAGTCACCATCTGAGGTCAGAGGCATGGAACCAAGGAACAGGGTTCCATGATGAAAACGGATATGGCCGTACCGGTCCCGGTTTCCACGGTTTGCAGGAAGAACATCGCTGTCGATGGCCGATTTCTTGAGTTTTGTTGCTTCATCGAAGATCATTCCATCATAGGAACCGCTTCGGGCCATTTCCGGCCGGTCGAATGAATTGAATTCAAGCACGAATCCGTTCCAGAAATGGATGCAGTTGGTGTAATCCAACGGCGGCTGATGGGGTTCATCCCAAAGAAATTTGGCAGGCGCTTTATGACCGACAAAATAATGGATCCCCCTATACAAGCCGCGGCGCTCCCAATGGTCGATGATTGGAGGCAGTGATTTGGTTCGGATATGGAAATACGTCAGTCCGTTAAGGGAAACCTTGCCCCGGGGCATAGCGGCAAGGTATTTGATGACTTCATCGGCTATGATGGTAGTTTTTCCTACTCCACGTCCACCGATAAACATTTTGTGAGGCCGGGAGTTAATCTTGATGACCAGCTGCGGGAAATTATAATAAGGAGCGGGCTTAATCTGCATTACTTCCATCAGTCAGTGCTTCTGTTTTGGCTACATCCGTCATTAACATATCCATGTAATCTTTAACGGTTGAGTTATCGATGACCTGTTGAATCTTTTCAACCACTGAGAGGATTTCCCTCTGGGCCTTGTCGTCAATCATTTTGAAATACGGACTATTGACAAAATTGATAGACAAGGAAAGCAGCTGTACCGGAGGCTGGATCTTTGAAGGATCTGGAAGGTCCTGGTCTTCTTTATCCAGGTTATTTGCTTTGGTGATGCGTTCCAGGGCTTTTCCAATACCGTCCAAATCCTTTTTAATAAAGGCCATTTGAAGGTAATCAATGGACCATTGTGTAACAACATAACGTAAGCCTTTCTTGGTAGCTTCCCGAAGGTCACCGAATAACATTCTGGCATTTACAATATCACGGTAAGCCTGAGTTTCACTGATATTAAAGGTTTTCATCAGCATGGCCGAGATCTGCTTATCACTGCCGACCTTCCCCAGGTAAAATGTAAAAGCAGCCTGCCAGCGGCACTTTACTTCTTCATCATGGGCGGAAAGTTCATAACCGGAAACATAGTGTTTCCGGATACGCTCAATTGCCGTGTCTTCTTCTAGTTTCCAAACATTCATTTGTCGTCCATTTTAGCGTTTTCAATAAGTTTTGCTGCAAAGGCCTGAGCCGGCGAAGATCCGTTTGCAGCCAGGTCGAAGATTGCCTTTCGAAGTTCTGCATCACGCAACAGGCGACCTTTTTTAAATGCCTTGTCAGCTTGCGGATCTTCCAGGCAGTTTATAAATTCCTCCGGGTCCAGCTCCAGGATCGATGCAATTTCCTCCTTGCTGAACATCAGACCACTATACTGTTCTATTTGTGATAAGAGGTCGTCATTTATTTCCATCAAAAAACACTTTGCTCGTTTAATTCTTTCATGATCCAATACCGGTGATGCTCTGCAACTTTGGGATCCGTATGGATATCGCCGGCTTCAATACGGGGATTGCGGGTATAATTAGCCGATCCGACAATGGCAATGCTCCAGGAATCATTGATGATACAGGTTACCTTGGCATGGCATTTAGCCGGTTTTATGTTCGTTGTGATCTTCTGAAGGAATTGTAGTTCGGCAGGCTTGCGCACTCCATTGCGGTAATCAAAGATTCCGTGTAGTTCCAGAATATGACCCTGTTGTATGAAATTGTACAATTGACGAACTGCATATTCTGAGATCGCCCAGGTAGTGAAATAAACTTTGGCAGGACCGGTGGTCTGCAGCAGGTAGAATAACAGGTCATGCGTGGACCAATCTCCATAAGAACTATAACTAATACATTCGCCCTGGTTGATCGTACCGATTACTTCCTCCAGCTTTTGGTTTGCTTTGCCTATCACCAAGCGGATCTTCTCCTTAGTTCTGACTGCCTTGATTACATCGGCAACAGGCTTTTCTTTCTTCAGATCAGAGAGATTGAACAGGCTCATGAGTTAATGTTCCTTTCAATCTGATTCAATTCCAGCTGATATTTTACCAGCAGGTTTTGATGAATGGTCCGTGTTGCGTCGGTTCGGGCATCACGGATCAGTTTCTTTTCCCTGGTCACATAGGTTCGTAGCGTGGTACGGCGTTTAGCAACATCAAAAGGTTTAGAACTATCCCATTTGTGTATTGGGAAAACCTTGGCCGGCGGTAACACTCCATGTTTATTGTAATGATCAAGCCGGTTATACATATCATCCAGGATATCGCCGATTTCAAGGATCCTCAGGGCATTGACCAACCGGATCGGTTGATCAACCAGTTCAAGGGTAGCATGAAGGCTATCCCATTCCTTGAGGAGCATTATCTTCTGCTGGATCAACTGATCGATCTCAGGAGTGTTTACTCTTCGGACAATACCTGAGGATGCTCCCCCGGCCGCTTCCGGTGGAATCGTATTAACAGGTAATGTGCCAATGCTTACCGGTGCAATTCGATCAATGTTTTCAGAAGTCTTAACAATCTTCTCGGAAGTTGCATTTACAAGAATGCGTTCAAGTTCATAGATCAGGGTAGCCTTGCTTTTGGAGGTCTCTCCGCCAATGGAAAGAACCCGCATCAGGGATTTGCTTCGACCATGTTTTAAATACAGTGCAAGGCCGCACTGATAATCCTGATCGGAACCAATCCAGGCTTTGATTTCTTCAATCATTGCAATAGCGATAAATATTTGAACCTAAAAACAGCGTAAAGGGAATAACCATTGATCATGGAAGCGAAAGTAAACCGACTGCAATTGCACATAAAGGACAAAAGAAAACCCCAGCAAATGCCGGGGCTTTCCCACTACCCAACTACTAACCTATGAACTATGCACACTACCAACTTTCGCTTGTGGGATCAAATGCAATTGCACCTTCATAAATGGCCATCGGTGTGCTTTGTTTGCATTTGAAGGTGAACTTGGAACCTTTTTCCTTATCCACTTCTTCACCCCAGGTCGTATCGATGTTGTCGATATGAGCCAGGTTGCATTGCTCACCGATCAGGTAACGCTTTGCGCTGGCGCAATTCTGAATGATGATAAGGCCTTTGAAGCTGATGCCGAACTGGGCTTTCCAGTTCTGAACCGCTTTTTCAATGCCGGGATAAAAACCTTCCAGGGAGATTTCAAACCCCCCGCAGTCCTGGTTGGAACCTTTCAATACCTTTTCTGAAGGTTTGATTGTACCCTGGGTCATATAAAAGCGGTGCATGAACTTTCCTGTTTTCATAGCGATGTCACCTATTATCGTTGATACATCGGTACCGGTCCCACGCGGTGGGAACAGAGTCCAATCAACATCGGTCTCATGAATGAGGATGATCTCGCTTTTAATGCCACCGCCACTGCCGGCGGTTTCTCCTAACGGCTTTGCCAGGTCAAAAAGTACTGAGAAATTCAGTACACCCTGCTGGCGGGGGACAAGCAAGCTGAAGGCTGTCAGGCCTAATGCAATGGGAAGCGGTGAAGCATCCAGAGCATAAGCAAAGATCGAGGCCGTGAGCAGGATCATCACCAGAGTAAACAACGTGCGAGCTATTTTCATTTTTACGTTCTCCTATTCGTTATTGAATACTCTGTGAATTAAGAAGCCGGCACATATGCAAACACAGCTTCCTGGATCCCGAACCCTACGGATTCATACCAATCTGCGAACACCTTGATCTGACGGTCAACGCTTTCGATGGTGATATTGGAAGCGCCTTCATTGCGGTTCATCAGTCGAATGAAGTTTTCCTTCGGAGTGGTGAAGATGACATCTTTACCATTCATTGAAGGAAGGGGCATCAGG